>NC_013922.1:1875929-2501238 GCF_000025625.1 Natrialba magadii ATCC 43099
GCGAGTTTGATCTCGGCAATCTCCTTGTCGAGTTCGTCCGGAACGTCGTGGACACCGGCGTCGTAGGCGTCGCCGTTATCGACGAGTTCGCGCACACAGGCCGCCTGCACACCGAACGACTGATCCATAACCTCGACCGGGTGGCCGAGCGAGACCGGCGCGGCGAGATTGACGAGGCGACCCTCAGCGATGACGTTGAGGCGGCGGCCATCGTCCATCTCGTAGGCTTCGACGCCGTCACGGGCCTCGTAGCGGTCGGCTGCGAGGTCGTCGAGCGCGTCGAGATCAATTTCGATGTCGAAGTGGCCCGCGTTGGCGAGCACGACGCCGTCTTGCATCTTCTCGAAGTGCTCCTCGACGATGACATCGCGGTTGCCCGTCGTGGTCAGGAAGACGTCACCGACCTCGGCGGCCTCGGCCATCGGCATAACCTCGTAGCCCTCCATGTGGGCCTCGAGGGCGCGCCGTGGCTCGACCTCAGTGACGACGACGTTCGCGTTCTGACCGGCGGCCTTCTTCGCGACGCCCTTGCCACAGTAGCCGTAGCCAGCGACGACGACGGTCTTGCCGGCCCACGAGAGGTTCGTGGTCATCGCAATCGAGGCCAGCGATGACTCGCCGGTGCCGTGGACGTTGTCGAACAGGCGCTTCATTGGCGTGTCGTTCACGGCGAAGACCGGGTAGTCGAGCGCCCCGTCGTCGTCCATCGCGCGGAGGCGGTGGACGCCAGTGGTGGTCTCCTCGGCACCGCCGATGATGCCGTCGATGAGTTCGGGGTAGTCCTCGTGGATAGCGGCGACGAGGTCCATCCCGTCGTCGACCGTAATGGTGGGCTCGTGGGCGATGACGGCCTCGATGGCGTCGTAGTACTCGTCGTCGTCGACGCCGCGTTTGGCGTAGCTCGTGATGTTGTCGTGGGCGTCCAGCGCTGCCGAGACATCATCGTGGGTCGATAGTGGGTTGCAGCCGGTTACTGCGACCTCGGCACCGCCCTCGGCAAGGGTTTCGACGAGGATCGCCGTTTTCGCCTCGACGTGCATCGCCATCGCGATGCGTTCGCCGTCGAACGGTTTGTCGGCGACGAACTCCTCGCGGACGGACTCGAGAATGGGCATGTGTTGGGTTGCCCAGTCCATCTTCCGACGGCCGTCTTCGCGGGCCTCGTCGGCATCGTCCAGCTGTTCGCTGATCGGCGGATAGTCGCTCATACCTTGACTGAGTGCGAGAGGGGCCAAAACCCTACCGAAGCGAGAACGAGAGGTGGGCTGGAGGGAGGCTACATCGGGCCCCCCAATTGCTCGTTCCTGTCAGTGGGTACGTCACAGAATAGCAGTGAAACCGGTGGAGTCGACCGCAGCGGTTCGTCAGTGGTGTGGATGTACTTCCACGGATCGTTCGACGGCAGCGACGATGACCACTGTGACCGATCCCGCGCCCGGCGACGGCGGGAGCGAGCGATGGGGTGGGTGGGGTGCCTCTGAAACACCGTATGGGTGCCGTCGGCCGATAGCAGGACCCGAATGGTGTGGATGTGGGGTGTCAGATGGTCAGATGGTCAGTCAACGAGTCAACACGCAGGGATGGAACGGGTGTTAGTTGTTGCCGTTACCGCTCCCGTTCGCATGGGCAGGTGGCCCGCTACTCGAGTTGGTGCTGTCGTTGCTGTCTGCGTCGTCATCGTCGTCATCGCCATCTTCGTCACTGTCGGCGTCAGTGGCCGGGCCAGCGTGTGCTGGTGGGCCTTGAGAACTGCTGTTGGCGTCGTCGCCATCGTCGTCGGCGTTGTCAGGGCCGGCGTGTGCTGGTGGTCCCTGACTGCTCTTCTCGTCGTCACCGCCTGGACCCGCGTGGGCTGGTGGGCCGGCGTCGTCAGCCGCGTTGCCCGGGTTGTTCTCGGTGACGAAACTCGAGACGGCCTGCCCTATCGAGCCGTCAGTCTCGTTCTGTTGATCTGCGACGAACGCCGAGACGAGCGAGCCGAAGCTGCTGTGTTCGGGTTCGTCGTCTTTGACTTTGTCGCCGATGAGCGTCTCGGTCGTCGAGACCGAGTCGTTGCCGACTGCGGCAGCGAACTCGACCTCGATCGATTCGTTGCCCTCAGGGGCGTCGAACGTCTGCTCGCCGCTGACGTTCGTGTACGTGCCTGCAGCCGCGTACGACTGGCTCTCATTGACCGGTTTGACGGTCAGGTTCATCTTGTCGACTGTCGTTTCGTTATCGGTGACGGTGACGGTCACCGACTCGTCTTGCGAGACATCGATCTCGAGGCCCGCATCCGAGTCGTTGGCAGCCGGTTCCGCTGCGATAACCGCGCCTGGGAGGGCGACGACGGACAGGATCAACAGGGCAGCCATCGTCACTGCGGTGGATTGGTGACTACTCATTGCGAGTCGAGACATTCAGGAAGACACGAATAAACCCCGTCGGCAGTTCTGGGTCGTTCGTATTATTGAGGAGTGCATAACACTGCCCGAGAATCGTTTATAACGTTTATCAGCAGATCTGAGTGTTCAGTTTGGATGGGAGTCTGTGCCAGATTCAGGCCTCGGCGCGATCGATGAGCGCCGTTGCGTGCTCGTGTGCTCGCTCGCGAACTGCATCTTCGTCGAGCGTCGTGACCTCGCGGTCGCGCATGAGCACCTGTCCGTCACAGATCGTGTGGCGAACGTCGGCCGCCGCGACCGCGTAGGCGAGGTGACTAACGAGGTCGTGGGCCGGCGTCAGGTGTGGCTTCTCGAGATCGATCACTGCGAGATCGGCGGGCGCACCGGACTCCAGTCGACCGGTGTCGATACCGATGGCGTCCGCGGTCGCGTGGGTGAGCAGTTCCGAGACCGACTCAGACGAGACCGCGCTCGCGTCCTCGGCTGCCAGTTTGCCGATCATGGCCGCGTCGCGGGCCTCGTCGAGCAGCGACAGGTCGTTGTTCGAGGCCGCGCCGTCGGTGCCGAGACCGACCGAAACGCCGGCGTCGAGCATCCGCTGGACCGGAGCCATGCCGCTTGCCAGTTTCATATTCGAAGCCGGGCAGTGGATGACGCTCGTTCCTGCCTCGGCGAGCAGGCTGATCTCGCTCTCGTCGACGTGGACGCCGTGGGCGACGAAGTCCTCGGACTCGAGCATCCCCTTCTCCGCGGCGTAGGCGAGTGGGCGCATCCCGTGTTCCTCGACGATCGGTGCGACCTCGTCCGCCGTCTCGTTCGCGTGGTAGTGGATCGGCACGCCCGCTTCCCGCGCCTTCGGGACGAACTCGTCCAGATACTCCTCGCCGACCGTAGTCAGTGAGTGAGGCATGAACGCCGTCGAGATGCGGCCGTCCGCCATCCCATCGAGGTCGCGTGCAACGTCGATGCTCGTCTGGGCGTCCTCACGGGCCGCCTCGTCGTCCGCCGCGACGGTGACGACACCGTGGCCGAGGCGCGCGCGGAGTCCCGCCGTTTCGACTGCATCCGCAATTTCGGGAACCTCGAAGTACATGTCCGCGAAGGCGGTGGTTCCCGATTTGATCATCTCGAGTAGCCCCAGTTCCGCGCCGGCGTGAACGTCCTCGGGAGTCAGTTCGGCCTCGGCGGGCCAGATATCCTCCTGCAGCCAGGCGTCGAGCGTCTTGTCGTCGGCGTAGCCACGCAACAGCGTCATCGCGACGTGGCAGTGGCCGTTGACGAAGCCGGGCGTCACGAGCGCGTTCGCGGCGTTGAGCGTCTCGTCGCCGGCACCCGCGAGATCGTCGCCGACCTCGAGAATCTCGCCCGCATCCTGGTCGATCAGTACGTCCGCACGCGTCACCGTCGCATCCGGGAGGAGCACCCGCCCGTCTGTAATCGCAAGCGTCGCCATGCCCGACTGTTTCGGAGTCGAGCGTGTTAGCGTGTCGGTTGTCGGTCGCGAGCGGGCGGCCAGGTCGCCAGTCCGAGTCACCATCCAATCACGTCTTCCACGGCAAAGCGCGTCATGTCTCCCACGGTAAAGTTCCACCCGTCATCGGGGTTCACAGCGCCAATAGCCCTCGCGCTGCCGAATTTCGTACGAGAGATCCTGCAGAACCCCCTTCGTTTCCTCTGGAACGTTTCCTGACAGGCCATCCTCGTGGTACTCGAGTACAACCGTCGGCTCGTATCTGGCAAGCGTCTCGCGTGCACCACGGATCACGGCAGGAGCCATCCCTTCGACGTCGATTTTGATCGCGTCGGGGGCTGGCAGCGAGTCCGTGAGTACGAGGTCGTCGAGGCTCACTACCGGAACCGAGTTTACCTCACGGACCCGTGCCCCCCAGCGCGTGGCGCTCTCGCGGTCGAACGACGACAGTTCCGGGTTACTCGAACGGTAGAACGGGCTGGTGGTTGGCGCTGGTTCGTCTCCGAGGCCGTACTCGAGTACCGTCACCTGCTCGCTGATATCGTTCAGTGCAACGTTGGCGCGAAGTCGCACAGCAGTCGTCGGAGAGGGTTCGACAGCGATCAGGTGGCGCTGCGGGGCGGCAGTCGCGAGCGCGAGGGTGTAGATGCCGACGTTCGCACCGAGGTCGTAGATGACGGCAGACGGCCCGCAGACGGCGTCGAGTTCGGCGAGCATCGAGTCCGAGCCGTGGCGGTTGCAGAGTTCGTAGCACTGGAACTCGCCGGCTGGCGTTCGGTTCGTCCGTGCGAGCCACTGCTGTTCGTAGTTCAGCCGCGCCAGCCGGTGGTAGGCACGACCGGCGACCTCGCGAGCGATGGTTGCGGCTCGCGTCGTGACAGAGGGTGAGGCGTGCGAGCCCAGTGCCATTGACGGGACAATGGGGAGCCAGCGAGTTGTACCCGCGGGACGCGTCTCGATGTGTGCGAGGTCGAGTGCTGGTACGAACGCAATCGAGAAAGCAAGCGTGTCAGCCACAGAAACACGGGGGAACCGATACCCCACACCCCGTTGTACACACCTGCGAATGGAGTCGAGCACTGTCGCCGAACAGATTACAGCGACCGCACTCGAGTCCGCTCTCGACCTCGAGTCGCCGCCGACAGTCCGCTCCTGTTGGCGACCAGCCGCGGGGTCGGTGGCAGAGACGTTCGTGGTTGCACTCGAGACGATCGGTGACGAAAACCAGCGCTCGCCGGCCGTCCCGGAGCGCGTGGTCTGCAAACTCGGCGGCGCGAGCGTCTGGACCGGAGACGTGATCGAGCCGCTGGTACTCGGGCAGGTCAGCGAGTCGTCGTCGCTGCCAGTGCCGGCTGTGCTCGCGAGCGGGTCGATCGAGATCGACAGTGGCGACGGACCCGCACACGGCGATCGGTGGGCACTCTACGAGTTTCGTGACGGGCAAAACGCAGGTGAGTGCTATCACACCCTCGGAGCCGATGACCGACGACGACTGGTCGCACAGGCCGGCGCAGCCCTCGGCTCCCTCCACAGTCTCAGCGAACGCGACCCACGACTCGCATTCGACCGTGTCGGTGGGCTCGCACGGGAGTCGGACGGCGAGGTACTCGAGTGGACCGAACTCAAGTGCTGGCACGCGCTCGATCCCCCAGCCAGACTCCGTTTGGCGCTGCCGGTTCCGCTGGCTGGGGACGACGGCTGTCGTCCGGTGCTCACGCACGGCGATTTCCAGCCGAACAATCTGCTCGTGACGCCGACAGGCGATATCACGGCGATTCTCGACTGGGGGAACGCCCACGTCACGCACGACGAGTACGCGCTCGCCAGAGCCGAAGTGCGGTTCGTCGACCTGCACGCTCGCCGATTTTCGCGGGCCGAACGCGAGCGGCTTCGGGCTGAATTTCGTCGCAATTACGCCGCTCACGCGACCCTCTCGGACGAATTCGACGAGCGAGCACTGCACTACAAACTGCTGTGGGCGCTTCAGTCCGGCGCGAACTACGCCCGAATCGTACGAAGTGCTCGTGGTCGACAGCAACTGTGGCGACAGTGTCAACGGCTCCTCGGACGGGAGACGACGGCCACGCCGTAGCCAGCCCCCTGTCGAACTCGCAGCGAGAGTTGAAGAGGCGGCGGATTTATCCGGACTTTCGTGGAACCACGCCTATGAACGGTGCCGACGAGGGCGGCACGGGTGACGAGTCTCTGACGGACGAACAGTCGTACGCTCGAGATGAAGAGCCGCCACACAGGCGCGAGCTCGAGCAAGAGCGCGAACGTGAGCACGATAGTGAGGGTGAGGGCGAGGGCGAGGGCGAGGGCGAGGGCAAGGGTGAAAACGAACGGATCACCGTCAGTCCGTCACTGACAGGCGCTGATTCTGCGGGCAACTCGAGTCGGCGCGCAGACGAGACACGTGCGACCACTCCAACCGCACCCGGTGGTCCACCCGGACGGGACCCAGGGAGAGACGGCCCCACGCCAGGTGCGAACGCACACCGAAACTGGTTCGGACTGCTGGTCGGCCTCGCGGTCGCTGCCTTTCTGACGGCTGCGATCACGGTCCTCACACAGGACGCCATCGAACCGGTGCTCGGCGTCACGGCCCTCGGCGTCGGCTTCGCCGCGGCGGCAGGCATCGCCCGAACCAGCGCCCCGTGGCTCTTCGAGGCGCTGAGTGCCGCGTGGGTCGAACACCGTCGCTCGGTCTGGGTCGCCACCGGCATGTTCGCAGTCGGAACCGCCATCGGCATCGCCCTCCTGTTCGCCGGCGTCAATCTGCTCGAAATCGTCGCCGAACTCCTCGAAGAGGAACTGCTACCCGAACTCGAGGACGAGCAGGCGAACGGGGAACTCGAGTTCACCGCAACGTTCTTTATCCAGAACAACTCGATGCCGTTCCTCATGGCGATCGGCGGCGCGCTCACGCTCGGCCTGCTCACGGCCTTCATCATGGTGTTCAACGGGATTATCGTGGGTAACGTGAGCGCTGCTGCCGCGGACATCGCCGGACTGGACTTCATCATCGCCGCGCTCGTCCCACACGGGATCTTCGAACTGCCGGCGCTGTTTCTGGCCGCCGGCGTCGGCTTTCGGCTGCTCTCGCGGTTCGGCCAGCGCGTGCTTGGCTCGCGGGATGCGTTTTTCACCCGGCCGTATCTGGTCCGGACTGCGGTGTTCGTCCTCTTTGCCTGGCTGTTGCTCGTCCTCGCCGCGTTCGTCGAGGCCTACGTGACGCCGGAGCTACTCGAGGTGCTCTTTGCGGAGTTACTCGAGGGGCCGGAAGATGCGCCGGTGACGCCCTGACCTGAAGCGGCCAGGCAACTTCAGCAGTGTAACTTTGTTGGAATGAGAGAGATATGACCGAACGTGCGTGGTGAATAACGAGATTCTGTTTGATCTACGAAAGTGGTACCCACTCAGTACAGGTAACGGAGATTTCGCTACGGGAACTGAGTCGTCTGTGGGTAGAAATGAAAACCGTCGTTCATTGTCGCCGTGGCGACTATGAAGTCGGAATTAGTTGCGGACGACGTTCGTCGCGCGCGGACCCTTGGGGGCCTGTTCGATGTCGAATTCAATATCCTGTCCTTCTTCGAGGTCCGGGCCGCCGACGTCTTCCATGTGGAAGAATACGTCATCGTCCGCGTCGTCCGTCGAAATGAAACCGTAGCCGCCTGTGTCGTTGAAGAAATCAACGTTACCGTTTGCCATTACAACAAAATAGAGTGTGAGTAGACGGTTAAATATTCCGCATTCGTCCTCAAAATTCAGTTTTTGCTTGCCCGATATCCAAAATAACTTCATTTGACTCCATATTCAACCACCATCTGGCAATAGTGATAGGATTGTGTCCGATCCAGCACAATACTAGAGGAGTTTCGATGTATCTACAGTTCCAACAAGATGTCATGGGCCGTAGTATCACACCACGGGGTTCGAAACAAGCGAAACCGTCGTGCTGAACGCATCCTCTGGATTCGGCACGGTTCCTGATTTGCATCACCTATCAAGGGGTACAAGCGAGGCGTCAGTTTCGACCGAGAAGTGCGTCGAACGGCTTCAATACCGCGAGCCGGTAATCCTCGTGCGGATCGTAGGTCGCAAACGAGAGGCTGTTGGCCATCACGCTCACGCTCGAGGTCGCCATCGCGAGCCCGGCCAACGCGGGGTTCAACATGCCGAGTGCGGCGATTGGGATGAGCGTCGTGTTGTAGATGAACGCCCAGAAGAGGTTCTGGCGAACCTTCGAAATCGTCGCCTCGGAGATGCGAACGGCCTTGAGCACGTCTGCAGGATCATCTCGCATCAGTGTCACGTCGGCCGATTCGATGGCCACGTCGGTCCCCGACCCGATGGCAACGCCGACCTGTGCGGTCGTCAGTGCGGGTGCGTCGTTGACGCCGTCACCGACCATCATCACGCGGTTGCCCTCGTCCTGCAGCGCCTCGACGTGATCCGCCTTGTCCTCCGGGAGGACCTCCGCACGGACGTTCTCGGACGGGATCCCGACCTGTTCGGCGACGGCCTGCGCCGTGCGCTCGTTGTCGCCGGTGAGCATCACCGTCTCCGTTCCGCGGTCGTGCAGCGCCGCAACGGTCTCTTTTGCGCTCTCACGAACCTCATCCGCGACCGCGAGCACACCGCGAAGTTGCCCGTCGACTGCGACCGCCATCGCTGTCTTCCCTTCGCGCTCAAGTTCGGTCAGCGTTGCCTCGGCTGGCTGGGTGTCGATCCCCTCGTCTTCGAGGAGCTTCCGGCGACCGATCAGGACACGCCCGCGGTCCGTCTCCGCGCTGACGCCGTGGCCGGGAACGTTCTCGAACTCGCTGACCTCACCGAGCGCGATGTCACGCTCGTCAGCGCCGTCGACGACGGCGCGAGCAATCGGGTGTTCGGAGCCGGATTCGGCGGTCGCCGCCGCGCCGAGGAGGAACGCTTCAGGTGAGTCGTCGGCGTCGGTCTCCGCCTGCTCCGCGAGCGTGCCCCCGTCGGGTGCGGGTTCGCCGCCATCGGTCACCGTCGACTCGTCAGCGTCGATGATCTCGATGTCCGTCAGCGTCATCTCGCCGTGGGTCAGCGTCCCCGTCTTGTCGAAAACGATCGTGTCGATGCCCCGAACCTGCTCCAGCACGTCACCGCCCTTGAACAGGACGCCGTTCGTCGCAGACAGCGTCGAGCCAACCATCGTCGCCGCCGGCGTCGCCAGCCCAAGCGCACAGGGACAGGCGATCAACAGCGACGAGGCGAGCACGATCACGGAGAACTCGAGTACCGGCACGCCAGCGCCCCCGGCCGCGGCCGCGGCGACCTCGGGGCCGCCCTGAACGAGCCCCAGCAGTGGGATTGCGTCGACGAACGCCGCGAGGGGTCCCGGGAACGCGGCCCAGAGCAGCGCCCAGACGACGGCGTTGACGATCACCGCGGGGACGAAGTAGGCACTCACTTTGTCGACCAGCCGCTGGATCTCGGGCTGGCGCGACTGGGCTTCCTTCACCCGGTCGACGAGTTGCTGAATCGCCGTCTCGGAGCCGACCTTCGTCGCCTCCACGAGGAGCACACCGTTCTCGTTGATCGTTGAGCCGACGACCTCGTCGCCGACTTCCTTCTCGACTGGGACCGACTCACCCGTCAGCATGGACTCATCGACTGCACTCTGGCCGTCGACGACCTCGCCGTCGGTTGGAATCCGCTCGCCCGGTCGGACCTTCATCACGTCGCCAACGGCGACGGTCTCGAGTGGGACCTGTTTCTCCTCACCGTCTTCGACGATGGTGGCCTCGTCCGCCTCCATCTCCAGCAACTCTCGCAGCGCGTTGCCCGCGCGGGCCTTCGAGCGTACCTCGAGCCAGTTGCCGAGCGTGATGAACCAGAGAATAAACGCGACGGCCTCGAAGTACAGCCCTGCGCCGGCGATGAGCCCAAAGAGAAACGCCGTACTGTAGATGTAGCCCGCGGACGTGCCGAGTGCAACCAGCGTGTCCATGTTCGCCCGTCGGTTGTGGGAAAACGCCCGCCACGCGCCGGCGATGAACTCCTTCCCCAGCGTCGCCATCAGCGCCGTCGCGAGCACGAACTCGAGTAGCCCCATGATCGGAACCGTCGCAATCGCGAGGTCGACGGTCCCGAGGTGGGGTAACGTCACGAGGTCGAACATCGCGAGCATGATCGGCACGAACGGCAGTGTCAGGATGCCGCCGCCGATCACCAGTCGGCGCTGGCGGCGGAGTTCTTTCTCGACGGCGCGCTCGCGCTGGCTCGCGCCCTGGGTCTCCTCGACCTCGTCGCGAACGGGTTCGTAGCCGGCGTCCTCGATCGTATCGTGGATGTCAGCCAGCGAGATGTCGTTCGGGTTGTATTCGACGCGCGCCTCGTCCGAGGCGAAGTTCACGTCGGCTCGAATCACGCCGGGGAGGCCCTCGACGGCGTCACTCACCGCGCCTGAGCAGGTCGAACAGGACATTCCCATCACGGTGAGCGTCTCGGTAATCGAGGCGGCCTCGTAGCCGGCGTCCTCGATGGCGTCGTAGATTTCGGCCAGCGAGGTCTCGGCCGGGTCGTACTCGACGGTTCCCTCGTCCGTCGCGTAGTTGGCGTTGCCCGCCTCGACACCGTCGAGGGCGGCGACCGCGTCCTCGACGGCTCCCGAGCACGTCGAACAGGACATGCCCGTGATCTCGAGATGGGTCCGTCTGGTAGTCATGGCTAGTCGTACGGGCTACACCTTCAAGCGGATTGTGCCTTTGGAAGGTCGACTCGTTCAACCGTGAGCTTTCGAAAGTAAATCGAGGTGCGTCTCAGGGGTAGGATACATAAGTGACGTGGCCCCCAGCGGATGTGCGAGACCGACATGGACTCGAGTTCTCGACTGCGTCGTCCGTCGAAACCCACACCCGGGACACTGGCAGTGGGCACTCGCGACTCGATGTATCTCTCCCGGGAAGCGAGCACGACAGTAGCTGACGGAGATGAAAAGACAATTGCCCGCTGGGGCCGAACACGCTGTAAATGCGAATCGCCGTTCCCAACAAGGGCCGCCTGCACGAGCCGACGATCGACCTTCTCGAGCGGGCCGGCCTCCATCTCGAGAACGGTGCCGATCGGCAACTCTACGCCGACACCGTCGACCCCGACGTCTCGGTGCTGTTCGCCCGCGCCGCCGACATCCCGGAATACATCGCCGACGGTGCGGCCGACATGGGCATCACCGGCTACGATCAGGTCCAGGAAGCACAGGTCGAAGACGTCGCAGAACTGCTCGATCTCGAGTTCGGGACCTGCCGACTCGTCCTCGCCGCACCGGAAGACGGCGAAATCGAGACCGTCGACGACCTCGCCGGCAAGACCGTCGCGACCGAGTTCCCGAACGTCACCCGCGAATTCTTCGCCGAGCGCGGCCTCGAACCGACCGTCGTCGAAGTTTCCGGCGCGACAGAACTAACCCCCCACGTCGAAATTTCGGACGCCATCGTCGACATCACGAGCACCGGCACGACGCTGAAGATGAATCGACTGGCCGTCGTCGAGGAGGTGCTCTCGAGTTCCGTTCGACTGTTCGCCCGAGAAGACGTGCGCGAGGAATCGAAAGTCGAGGAGGTTCGAACTGCACTGGCATCGGTGAAGCAGGCTGAGGGCAAGCGCTACCTGATGATGAACGTGCCCGAGGAGCGCCTCGACGACGTTCGCGACGTGATTCCGGGGATGGGCGGCCCGACAGTGATGGACATCGCGAACGGCGGCGGCGAGAAGGTCGCGGTTCACGCGGTGGTCAACGAAGGAGATGTGTTCGAGACGATTACGGACGTCAAGCAGGCTGGCGCGAGCGATATTCTGGTAACCGAGATCGAACGGTTAGTGGAGTGAGCCGCCGGCGAATGGCTCTCAATCGGCGTCTGACTCTGACAGCGACACAACCAGCTGGTCGTCGACCCCGACAATTGCGCCCGCAGCGATTCGAAGCTCGCCGTCCGGCGTCCGCGGGATCTGTCTGAGTTCGACGTCTGACCGGTCCGTGTCGACGAGAACCGACTCTAGCCGGCCAGTCTGTGGATTCATCGTCAGATTGCGGACAGTGCCGAGCTGTCGGCCGTCCACACTACACACCGGCTTTTCCGTCAGGGCACTCGCGAGAATCGGGGACATACCACCAGTTTCGTTGTTCACATAAATAAAAACACGTGTCTGTGGTGTCACGTCATCGGTCGTCATCGACATCGAACAGCGGAGTACGGCTCGGGACACCACCGAACACCACCGTTCACGGATCTCAACACTTTTGGACCGCGCATCGGAAGAGAGCCATGTGTCCTCCGCTCACGCCACCCTGAAGGTTCGGATGGTCGCAGCGGTCGTCGGCCTGGTACTCGTCACGGCAGCGTTCCTCGCCGGCGTCTGGGCCGTCTTCTACGGCATCTTCACCTTCCTCGACATCGTGTTCGCCGCGCAGTACGCCGCCGGCATCACCAGCATCACACTGCTGGCGATCGGCTATCTCGAGTACACCCAACTCGAGACGATCGAGCAGCTCGCGGACGCCCACCCGGTCGACGAGGAGGCGGCTCCGGAGTTGTATCAGACGACGACACGGGTTGCGGCCCAGTTGGACGTACCAGTACCGACGATCGCCGTCTCGGACCGCGACGCACCGGAGGCGCTGGTCGTTGGCTTCCGACCGGAGAACATGCACCTCGTGCTCTCACTTGGGACGATCGAGTCGGTCGGCGGTGCGAACAGCGACGAACTCGAGGCCGTGATCGCCCACGAACTCGCTCACGTTGCAAACCGGGACGCGATGGTCATGACGGTCGTCTCCCTCCCCGTCGTGCTCGCCGACGGCCTGAGCTCACGGATCGCCGAGATCGAGGATCCCGGCTGGCTCGCGGTTTTTACGGTGCCGCTCGGGTTTCTCTCGGCGGGCGTGTTAGTCGTCGGACGGACGATCACGAGTCATCTCTCCCGTGCCCGAGAGCGAGCAGCGGATCGGGCGGCTGCAGAGGTGACCGGATCGCCCGCCGCGCTCGCGAACGCCCTCCGGCGACTCGATCAAGAGGTTGCGGAGACGCCGACGACGGATCTCCGTGACGTGTCGGGCGTCTCGTCGCTGTCGATCGTCCCGCTGGAGCCGGCGGAACTCGAGAAGGTCATGCTCGGTCCAGAGGGCGACCGGGAGCCGGCCTACTGGGAACTCACGAAGCGACTCCACCGACTCGAGCGCCGGTTGTTTGGAACGCATCCGCCGACCGAGTCACGACTCGAAGCGCTCGCGGATCAGGAGCGGGAGCACGAACGCGAACGAGCACAAAGACTGCTGTAAGAGGGCGAGTAAGTGGCGAACGAACCGATCCGAAGTCAGCAAGAGCTACGACTCGTTTCGGATGGACTCGAGTACCCCGCCGTAGGTGAGGGCAACCGAGAGAACGACGGCGACAACCAACAGCGGTGCGGCGTAGCGGACGAGTGTGAACGGATCGGCTGGAGATGCAACGCTCGCGATGACGAGTGCGAGCGTACACAGGAGGGCGAGTGTTCGTGCGAACTGGTCGTGGGAGGCCATCGTCGGTCTGTAGATGGATTTCCTGAGCGGACAGATAGCAGTTTCTACTGTGGGAAGACAGGGGCCTCGGGGCTTGACCCCGAGGCGGTTCACGTGGGCGAACGAGACGGTGGACACTACCAGCCTGAACAGGACAGCGACATCCACTCAGGCTGAACAGAACACGCACCGCAGCGACACCACTATCACTGCTGGAGGCTAACAATGAACATGCCAGAACACGTACTCGTGCCGATCGATCGGTCGGAACAATCACGGACGGCGCTGGCGTTCGCCCTCGACGAATACCCGGACGCGACGATTACGTTGCTACACATCATCGACGTGGGAAACCTCGCGAAGTATGGTGACGAAGGCTACTTTTTCAGCGACGATTTCGTCGATCAGTTGCGCCAGCGCGGTCACGAACTGTTAGAAGAGAACCAGACGCGAGCGATGGAACGGGTCGACGGTGTCGAAATTGAGACCGAACTCAGAACGGGTTCGCCAGCGCGGACGATCACAGGGTACGTCGACTCGCACGACGTGGACCACGTCATCATGGGAAGCCACGGTCGCCACGGCGTGAGCCGGGTGTTGATCGGCAGCGTCGCCGAAACGGTGACGCGCCGGTCGCCGGTTCCGGTAACGATCGTCAGGTAAATCCTCGCTGTCGGTAACGTCGTCAGTGAACTCTCAATCCAGGTAACGGGCTGCAAATGAATCGTCGAGCGACAGTCACGTCAGTCATCCACCGGCGGCCACTCCCACGCGTCAGCCCGGACGACACCGAGAAGCTTCCGTCGGCGCTCGGCATGCTCCTCGAGTGCCGCCTCGAACTCCTCGTCTGCAACAGTCGGGATGTCGTCCTCGCGCAGGCGGTCGAGTTCCGGCGCGGGCGGGGCCTGCGCTGCCGGCTCGATGAAGGCTGCCTCTAACGTCTCGAGATAGCCGTCGACGCTCGAGCGCGCGTCCGCAACCAGCGTCGGGTTCGGCTGTTGATCGTCCGGAATCCCGTGCCGAGCGATGGTGAGCGACTCGTCCAGAATCGGAACGGCGACCGCGGAGGCCTGGGCCGACTGCTCACTGTGGTAGTAGTGCAAGATCGGATAGGATTTGTGTTGCTCCGCGAGGAGACTGAGCTGTGTGGCGAGGGACTCGAGTGGAAGGTCCAGTCCGGCGAACGGGTCCGCAGCGTTGGGGTGAGGATGGGCGTCCGTATTGGTGCCGCCGTCAGTGACCGCCCCGGGCGGACCACTGGGGCCAGTCGAGCCGCCACGGCCGCTGCCGTCGGGCGAGTTGCCGGTCCACCCCGTCCGGACGAACGACTCACTTCGGTCGCCGAGACCCGTCACATCGCTCGCGAACGAGCGCTTTTCGGAGACTGCGCCGAGCACCGAGAGCACGTAGGAGACCGCGAGCGTGACGAACGCCATCCCCGTCGCCGTCGTCGCAGCGCTGACGAGCTCCCAGGTCGCGCTGGTTGGCGCGTAGTCGCCGTTGCCGCTAGTGAACATGGTGTAGGCGACGTAGTAGAGCCGCCCCGGCCAGGTCGCCGGGTCGCCGGTGTGGGTGTTGACCAGCGCAGTCGACCCGCCGGCGAAGAGGAACGCCCAGCCGAGCCAGAGCAACCCGATCCACATGACGAGCGTGCACGCGAGAATCAGCGGGCCGGCAACGCTGAGCGCCCGGGAGCGTTCCCGTGCGACGAATCGAAGTCCGCGCCAGACACCCGTCGTCAGGCGTCCCGACAGCGGACCGGAGCCGCCATCGACCCAGAGCGTCGTCCAGAAGAGGTCGACGATGACGGCGATCAACAACACGATTCCGACGACGAGAAACAGCGGTTGCATGGTTTGACCAGTCCCTACGACGCCCCGCGGTGTCAACGATGGCCCGGCGACAGACGACCCGGTTTTGTATGCCCGTCGCTCAAAACAGAGACACGACGTGCCGTTTACGAAAGACGAGACGCACCCGAGAAGCAGAGAGATGTGTCTCTGGGAAACCGGACGGTCGGAGAACCGAAAGCAGAGAACGCAAACCGCAAAACCCAAACCGAAAACCGAAAACCGCAGGCGCAAACGGCAGACACCGAGAGCAGAGAGTGTGAGAGTGAAAGTCAGCGAACGCGAACCGAAATCGATTCCAGCCCGTTACTCGAGGAGACCGAGATCTTCGAGTCGGGAAACGATCTTGTCGACGGCATGTTCGGCGTCTTCGGGCTTCTTGCCGCCGGTAATAACGAGCTTCCCCGAACCGAACAGCAGTGCGACGACTTCTGGGTCGTCGAGGCGGTAGACGAGGCCAGGGAACTGCTCTGGCTCGTACTCGATGTTCTCCAGTCCCAGCCCGATCGCGATAGCGTTCAGGTTGAGGTTGCGGCCGAGGTCGGCCGAGGTGACGATGTTCTGGACGACGATTTCCGGGTCTTCGTTGACCTGGATCTGGAGTTCACGGAGCTTATCGAAGACGATACGGAGGCTCTCGTGGACGTCGTCAGTGCTCTTTGCGCCAGTGCAGACGATCTTCCCCGAACGGAAGATGAGTGCTGCGGACTTGGGATTCTGGGTGCGGTAGACGAGACCGGGGAACTGCTCGGGGTCGTAGTCGGCCCCCTCGAGGTCCATTGCGACGCTCTGGAGGTCGAGTTCCTGTCCAATGCCGGTCGACGCCACCACGTTTTCGATGTTGATGGTGTCCTTCGGATCCGTCATAAGTCGCTTAAAAAGACGTATTTAAGGTTTATAAAGGTTGGTACCGACACCTGATATGTCCGGTTTATTCAGTCGGGAAGCCCTGAGGCGGCCGATTTGCGGGCGGAGCGGCCGACGGCGTCGGCGAAAACGGTAGGCTCATACCGTCCCCGCGGTGACGAACGACCATGTATTTCCTCGAGCTCGGCGGCGAGGACGACGCGTTTGCGGCCCGCGAAGCGGCGAGTGCCGCGAGCGACGTCCGCCGAATCGCACCCGGGCTCGCTACCGCGCGCGGTATCGAACCATCGCGCGTCCGTGGACTGGCCTACACCCACCGCGCGAGCGAGCTGCTCGGACGAACTGACGCGGATCTCGCGAGCGCGCAGGCACTTCTGGAGGCAGCGGAACCTGGACTCGAGTACGACTCGGCCGAGGCAGAAACGACAGTCGCGGTTCGCGCGACGGACGTTCACGGCGCGACCGGAGTCGACACCGCACAGGCCGAGCGCGAACTCGGGCAGGTGTTGGTCGACCGCGGCTTCGGTGTGGACCTCGACGACCCGGATCGGGTGTTGCGGGCGGTGTTTTCGGCTGGCGGCAGTGGAAACGATGACAACGGCGACAGCGACAATGACGGTGACAGCGACAGTGACGCCGACAGCGACGGCGACACTGTCTGCGCCCTCGGCTGGCTCGTCGCCGAAAGCGTTCGGGACTTCGGCACCCGCGCACCGACTGACAAACCCTTCTTCCAGCCCGGCAGCATGGACCCGCTGCTCGCCCGCGCGGTCGCGAACATCGCCGGCGCACGACCCGGGCGCACCCTTCTCGACCCAATGTGTGGCACCGGCGGCGTCCTCGTCGAGGCCGGCCTCGTCGGCGCGGACGTAATCGGCACCGACGCGCAGGCGAAGATGGCCGGAGGAGCTCAGAAGAACCTGAGCCATTTCCTGGATCGAGACGAGCCGTCCCCAACTGGCGTCGAACGCGGTTCCTGGCACGTCGGCCGCGGCGACGGCACCCGCCTCCCGCTCGCCGACAACGCCGTCGACGGCGTCGTCTTCGACGCACCCTACGGTCGCCAGTCGAAGGTCGACACCCACCGGCTCGAGGACCTCGTCGCCGGCGCGCTCTCGGAAGCCCGCCGCGTCGCCACCCGCGCCGTCGTCGTCGCCGACCGCTCGTGGGAACACGAGGCGCGCCAGGCTGGGTGGGAACTCGAGTCCGTCTTCGAGCGACGGGTGCATCGCTCGCTGACGCGGTACGTGCTTGTACTCGAATAAGAGCGGCAGCAACGGTGACGTGTCGGTGCGATCACGAAGTCAGTAGAGGCCGGAGTCACGGACTAGGCCGACGTTACGAGCGCCACCGATCCGCCGTAGCAGCGACGAGACCGGCGGCAACCGCGCCGAGCCAGGCGCTGAGCGCAACCACGATATCGGTGCCGTCCTGAGAGATGTCGAACACACCCCAGAGGACGAACGCCGCGAGCCAGGTCGTCAGTCCGAACCGCCAGACGTGGGCGTACTCGAGACGGTCCGATCGGAGCACCACCAGTCCGACGAGGGTTCCGGGGACGAGTGCGAGGAGACTCAGTCGGACGGGCAAGAGCACGGCGTCGACGAAGATGCCGAGCAACGCGGCGGTCGGAATCGCGAGCAAGATTGCACAGCCGACGACGACGCCGAGTTCCTCGAGACGGTCCGCGAGTGCCATATCGGCCGCTCGAACGGGGCGGAAAAGAGAATACCGGTTCGAGTGCGTGTGCGTGTCGATGCCGGAACCGGCCTTGATCCACTCAGACGGGTCGGTGTAGCGTCTCAGTAGTCCGCCGCAAGCGCACGCTCTCGAAGCTGTTCCCCCTCCTCCGTTTCGGCGGACAATTCGGGCACTGGAACCGGCGTATTGTCCTCGTCGATCGCGACGAACGTGAACGAGGACGCGGTCGTCCGCTCGGTCTCGCCGCTGCGGGGTTCCTCGCGCCAGGCTCGGAGCGCGACGTGGACGCTCGTCCGGCCCGAATCGTAGACGTAGGCCTCGACGAGTGCGGTGTCACCGATCCGGATCGGGCGCTCGAAGTCGAGTTCGTTCACTCGTGCGGTGACGCAGGTCTCGCCGGCAAAGCGCATCGCCGACATCGCGCCGACCTCGTCGAGCCACTTCATCAGGGTGCCGCCGTGGAGTGTGGCGTTGTTGTTCGCGTGATTCGGCTGGACGCGAAAGCGGTTCTGAATCCGAGTGTCGAGGACGGTTGGCATGTGACAGTGGTTATGTGGATGGGACGATAAATCCGCCCGCTGGTGCAGACGTTTCGACGATTTTTCGGCGGTGGTACGAAAGGGGCGCGTATGGGTCGCGAACCGACAGTACCCGAGTGGCCGCGCTGGTTTCGGGTCCTGTGTTATGGCCTCCTCGCTGTGATTATCCTCGGACTGAGCTATCGCGCGCTCGCGGATGCAGCGACGACGCACGAAGCACTGCAGGGACTCGGCGGGGTCGCCATCCTCTGTCTCCTGCTTTCCTACCAGTATCTCTCCAAGACGCGCTGGCGCGACCGAACCGCGCTGTCAGGGCTTGCGCTACTCGCTTGCCTGGCAGTTGTTGTGGGAATACTGGCCCTGCTCGTCCCCGAACGTGAGTGGCTGGACCGCGAGTTCGCCATCCTCCTCGGCCTCGGCACGCTGTTCGCGCTCACGCTGATTCTCTCGCGGTACGTCAGCCTCTCGGGGCGTCCCTTCGGCATCCTGGTGTCAGCCGCGGGACTCGGAATCGTCGGACTGGGGGTACTCGAGTTCGACTCCAGCACGCTGGGCGGATACGAGACGATCGGGACCGGCGCGGTCTGTCTGCTCATCGGTCTCTGTTACGTCGTCAAACCGGAGGCGATGGCGGAACTCGAGCGGCAGGCCCGAGAGTAAAACAGTGGTCATACGGACTATTGTAAGTCATTGCCGGTGCAACCGCGACCGTCCTGCGGTTGCACCGGGAAATCGTTACAAGAGACCGTATCAGGCGTCCCGACCGAGCTCCGCCAGCAGATGCGAGACGTGAATCCGATCGCTCGAGCCCTCGTGCATCTCGAACTCGATATCCGCGGCGAGTCGGTGCATTCGCGCCAGTTTTTCGCCCTGATATCGTTTTCGCGAGAGCCGTAGAATCGAATCGAGGACTTCCTCACCGTCCAGTCCCTCGTCGACGAGCAGGTCGTCTAACGTCTTTCGAGCGTCGGTGAACTCGCCGGCTTCCGCGTCGTCGAGCATCGACTCGATCTCGTCGTCCAGTCCGACCTCACCGATCGTCTCGTAGGCTGCACTCATCGTGAGTTCACCCGCGTCCTCGACCGTCGTCTGGGCTGCGAGTATCGCCTGCCGGAGGTTGCCGTTCGCGTAGCCCGCGACGAACTCGAGTCCGTCCGGTTCGTAGTCGACGTCCTCGGCCTCGACGATGCGCTCGAGGACGGCGACGGTCTCCGCGCTGCTCGGTGAGCGAAAGGAGACGGGGAAACAGCGCGAGCGGATCGGCGGGATGAGTTTCGTCGGCTGGCGGGTCGCGATAATAAACTGCGTCGTCCGGTGGTGTTGCTCCATGATCCGGCGCAGCGCCTGCTGGAAGTCCTCGCGGACGTCTTCGGCGTTGTCGAGCAGAATTGTCTTGTACTCGCCCGAAACGGAAGCGTAGCTCGCGGATTCTTTGAGGACGTGGTTGATCATGTCCCGCTTGGACATCGAGGAACGACCGACGAGGAACTGTGCGAAACGTGGGTCGTTCTTGATCTCGGTTTTCGTCCGCCCGAAGAAGTCGGCGACGTTGATCTCGATCAGGTCGTTGTCGGGGTCGGCGTGTGCCTCGCGGGCGAGTGCGCGGGCTGCTGCCGTCTTGCCGCTGCCGGGTGGCCCCTGTAAGAGGAGATTAATCGGCTCGTCGACGGCCCGCTCTAGGTACTCACGGGCGTCGTCCTGTGGCAACTCGGCCAACTCGGGGGCGTGCGTGTCGGTCCACAGCGGCGCGTCCATCGGCAGGCGATAGGGACGGGACGGGTAAGAATCGGTCGGTTGCGGTCGGTTGCACGCCGTACCGTGTGAGGACCGCACCGCGGGCGACGCGCGAAACGAGCGACGGTCACTCCGCGTTGGTCCGCACCTCGCCGACGGTGAACGTCGTCACAACCAGTTCAGGTAACGCCTCCTCGTCGACGACGATTTCGTCGGCATCCGGTTCGTACAGGGAGGCCGCCTCGCGGTCCTCCGGATCACCCTCGTAGATGACCGCCGTCAGCTCGTCGTCGTCGTCGACCGAGACGTTCTCGTCGAACGAGACGCGCACCTCCTCGTGCTCACCCGGCTCGAGTTGGTCGCTCGCGCCGAGTATCTCCCAGTCATCGGGATCGATGTCAGTCTCGTCTGTCGCGTTCTCCTCGTCCCCATTCTCGACGACCGCAACGAATCCCTCGACCGGAATCGCCACGTCCGTAATCACGCGACTCTCGCTCGCGTCAGTAACCGTAACGGCTGGCTCCGTGTGGAACTCGAGTTCGATCGTCTCGTGGATGCCATCACGGTCGGTGTAGACGCCCAGGACTCGCTCGCCGGGTGGCGTCCCACGAGTGTCGACCTCGAAGGTGACCGTCGTCGACTCGCCGCCCTCGAGGTCGAGCGTCTGCCACTCGAGTAGCTGGCCGTCGAGACGGAGTTCAACGGGCTGTTGGTCGTCCAGGTCGGTCGGGTTGCGGACCTCGGCGGTGACCTCCATGGTTTCGTTCGTCGTGGCACTGGTCGGCACGTCGAGGTCCTCGACGGTGAAGGAGTCCTCGAGTGTGTCGTCGATTTCCTCGGCGGTGACGGTGGCGGTGTCGCTGACGGGGTAGCCGGCCGAGAGGTACGGCTGGTCTTCGGTGCCGTCGGTCTCGGCGTAGGCGAAGTCGTCCTCGTCTGCGGTGTCCTGGTGGACCGTCGCGGTGAGGCGACCGAGCAATTCCTGCTCTGAGTCGTCGTCTCGGTCGATGGTGAGTTCCTCGTGGGTACCGTCAGAGAGCGGCTCCGAGACGGCGAGCGGTTCGGTCGCGTCGGCACCGTCGGTGATGACGACGTAGCCGCCGTCGGAGAGGGTGACCTCGTCGATGACGACAACAGAGCCGTTCTGCTGTTGATCCTCGAATTCGATCGTGGCCTCGGGGTCGTCGTCGATGCCGAACAGGGCAGGAGCCTGTCCGACAACGATGCCCGCCGCGAGGACGATCGCAATCGCGATCAGGATAGCGACGACACGTTTGATCGTGCCGAAAGTCGGTCTCGAACTCATTGGGGGGTGGGCTGGATGCGCAAGGTTACGGACTGGAGTGACGTAAAACGCGCCGTCCGTTTGCACGACACTCGTCAGACAAGTCATGACTGACAGCGACACAGCGAGTGGCTACTGCACCGATGGGTCGGCATTCGAAGCCGGTTTAGCCGCGGGCCGTCGAACACACTATCACTACCGATGCCACTACGCGTGACGTTCCTTGGGACGGCGGGCGCGGTTCCGACGACGAACCGGAACCCGAGCGGAATCCACGTCGCCCGCGAAGGAGAGGAACTGCTGTTCGACGCCGGCGAGGGAATCCAGCGCCAGATGATGCGCTTCGGGACCGGTTTCTCGATTTCGCACCTGTTCGTCACGCATCTCCACGGCGACCACGTTCTCGGAATTCCGGGACTGCTCCAGACGATGGACTTCAACGACCGCGAGGAGCCACTCGCCGTTCACACCCCACACGGGACGCGACGCCAGCTCAAGGGACTCGTCAATGCGCTCGGCAACCGCCCTTCGTTTCCAGTGCGAATTAACGAAGTGGGCGACGGCGACGTGGCCTACCGCGCCGACGAATACGAAATTCGAGCGTTCGGCACGGACCACGATACGAGATCTGTTGGGTACGCACTCGTCGAAGACGACCGCAAGGGCCGCTTCGACCGCGAACACGCCGAAGAACTGGGCGTCCCCGTCGGCCCGAAATTCTCGAAACTACACAACGGCGAGCCAGTCGAACTCGAGGACGGCACCGTCGTCGACCCCGAACAGGTCGTCGGCGAACCCCGGCCCGGCCGCAGCCTCGTCTATACCGGCGACACGCGGCCAACGGTGGCGACGATCGAGGCCGCGGACGAACCCGACCTCCTGATCCACGACGCGACCTTCGCCGAAGACCGCGCAGATCGAGCAGCCAAGACCGCTCACTCGACGGCCCAGCAGGCTGCTGAGATCGCGACCCGCGCCGGCGCGAAACGGCTGGCACTGATGCACATCTCCTCGCGCTACGCCGGCCACACCGGCGACCACCTCGCCGAGGCGCGCGACGTATTCGACGGCGAGGTGTTCGTCCCCGAGGACGGCGATCTGGTCGAACTCGAGTACACGGACGCGAAGTAGCGCAACGGCATTCACTGGCCAACTGACACCACCGCCACGGACTCACACCCGCGCCGGATTTATACTCGCTACGCCCCTACCCTCGTTCGTGAGTACGCGAACGAGTGCGCTCGATGCAGTCGTCTTCGGGGTCGACGTCCAGAGCGGTGACGTGCGCGGTGACGCACCGTCGTACGCGCTGGTCGAGTTCGACGGCGAGACGGTCTCGCGGGACGTCGTCTCACACCGAAAACTCAGACGGCTGATCGACGACGAGGAGCCGGCGATCGTCGCGACGGACAACATGTACGAGCTGGCCGCCGACAAAGACCAGCTCATCCACCTGCTTGGCTCGCTCCCGACAGGAACGAAACTGGTGCAGGTAACGGGTGCCGAACAGCCCGAGCCACTCTCTCGAGTCGCGAAACGCCACGGAATTCCATACGGCAAGGAACCGATGCAGGAAGCCGAGGCTGCCGCCCGCCTCGCCGCCCACAACGTCGGCCACGAGGTCTCCGCCTTTACCGACACCACGACCGTCAAGGTCTCTCGGGGCCGCTCTACCGGCAGCGGCGGCTGGAGCGAGGACCGCTACACCCGGCGCATCCACGGCTCGGTGAAGAAACGCGCTCGCGAGGTCGAGTCCGAACTCGAGGAGGAAAACCTCGAGTACGACACCGAGATCCGGGAAGCCTACGGCGGCTACGCCAACGCGGTGTTCACCGTCGAGGCGCGCCCGCAGGATATCCCCGTCTCCCGCAATCGCTCGGGTGACGTGCGCGTCGAAATCGAGCGCGAGCGACGCGACGGGATCGAGTTCCGCCCGCTCG
This sequence comes from Natrialba magadii ATCC 43099, assembly GCF_000025625.1. Taxonomy (NCBI): domain Archaea; kingdom Methanobacteriati; phylum Methanobacteriota; class Halobacteria; order Halobacteriales; family Natrialbaceae; genus Natrialba; species Natrialba magadii. Next base: position 1,899,233 of record NC_013922.1, read on the forward strand.
CAAAGCGCCGAGATCACGTCGTCGTCGGGATCGACCCGGGGACGACCACTGCCGTCGCCATCGTCTCTCTCGAGGGCGACGTGCTCGACGTCTGGAGTTCACGAACCAGCGACACTGCCGACGTGATCGAGTGGATCGTCGAACGCGGCAGGCCGATCATCGTCGCCGCGGACGTGACGCCGATGCCCGAAACGGTCGAAAAGTTCCGCCGGAGCTTCGATGCGGCGGGCTGGGTTCCGGAAACGGACCTGCCGATCGACGAAAAACAACACCGGACACGCGACCACCCCTACGACGACGACCACCAGCGCGACGCAATGGCGGCCGCGCTGTACGCCGTCGACGCCCACGAGGACCAGTTCGAACGCATCGCCGCGAAACTCCCGCCGGGAATCGACCGCGGCGAGGTCACCGCCCGCGTCGTCGCCGGCGAGGAGAGCGTCGAAGCTGTCCTCAGAGATCTTACCGACGACGACGGCGACGAGGAGGAGCCGACCGAGCACGAACCGCGCGAACTCAGCGAGGAGGAACAGCGGATCAAGGATCTGGAACGACAGGTCGAACGACTCCAGTCACACGTCACAACGCTCGAGGGACGGGTCGAAGAGCGCGACGACCGCATCGACGACCTGGAACGGGAACTCGAGTCGGCCCGTCGTCAGGAGCGCAAGGAGGTGCGACAGGACCGTGAGGTGACCCGCCACCGTCGCACGGCGGAGCGACTCGAGTACGAGCGCGACGAGGCCCGCGAGCGCGTCGAGGAGTTAGAGGATAAAGTTGCGCGGATGAAGGCGCTCTGGAAGCTGGATCACTCGAACTTCAGCGACGTTTCCGCGAAGAAAGAGGGGCTGGTGCCGGTCAAGGTCGTCGAGAAGTTCACGAAGGGGGCGATCCGCGAGGCCGACGACCAGTACGGAATCGCGGAGGGGGACGTGGTCTACGTACGCGACGCGAGCGGTGCGGGGCGCTCGACGGCGGAGTTACTCGCGGGGTTCGAGCCACGAGTGATTCTGAAGGACGGCGGACTCTCGGAAGTTGCCGACGAACTGCTCTTCGAGCACGAGATTCCCGTCGGACCCGCCGGAGACGTGGCGATGCAGGAGGTGGACGAACTCGCCGTCGCACGGGAAGAGGACGTGGAGGCGGTGATCGACGACTGGCACGACCGCGCCCGGGAGCGGCGACGCGATCAGAAGGCAGCGATGGTCGATCAGCTGATCAGCGAGCATCGGGCTGGAGACAACGAGGTCTGAACAGCACTGAGACGGCACGCAGAACGAGATCTAGAACATACCGAACTGCTGGAGGACACTCGAGACGAGCGCTTTGACGACGAGGCCGAGACCGGCGAGAACGAGGGCGATACCGACGGCGACGATAGGGCTCACGTACGCGACGATACCGATACCGGCAACGAGAATCAAGATGCCGACGATTCCGAGAGGTCCGAGGTGCTTCAGCATAGTCGTGCATGCTCAGTCAACCGAAATAAACGCCGTGGTTCGCGGGCCACTCGCCGCCAGCACGGGGTGTGATCGCCCCAGGGAATCGATAAAGGGTTAAACCGTTCGAACTCGAACCGGGGTCCATGAGCGACGACGGCGAGGGTGGTCGGAAGAACCTCCGAATGCCTGAGGAGGATGAGGTCTTCGCGACCGTCACGAACATGCTCGGAGCGAATCGGGTGACAGTACGCTGTGCAGACGGGAAAGAGCGCACTGCGCGCATTCCCGGCAAGATGCAAAAGCGCATCTGGATCCGCGAAGACGACGTGGTCCTCGTCGAGCCGTGGGACTGGCAGGACGAGAAGGCAGATATCACCTGGCGCTACGAGAAGAGCGATGCAGACCAACTGCGTCGCGAAGGGCACATTCAGTAACGACGCAAAGCGACAGTTTTCTTCGGCTCGTTGGGGGTGGTGGTAGAGTTAGCGTTGGAGAGAGCGATTGCGCCGACGTGACAGGGACCTAATACGCGGGGGACACCACAGAAAGCTTATCTGGCGGGTTTACCTTTCAGTCCGCATGACTCTCACTCGTCGCCAGCTCCTGCAGGGTGCCGGCGCGGCCGTCTCCGTCAGTCTCGTCACGTCTTCGGGGACGGCAGCGGCGTCGCAGTCGTCTGCAGGGTCACCCTCTTCGGACAGCCGACGGGTGTTCGTCCACCCGCAAAACGGACTGCTCGGCGAACTACTCGACGTCGTTGACTCCGTCGGCGGCACGACGCTTCGCGAGTACGACAACTTCGAGTTCGTGCTCGCAGAGGTCCCCGCAAACCGGCTGGACGAGTTGCTCGCCGCTACCGGCGTCGCAACCGTCGAGGAGGACGACGAAACCGGGATTCCCGACGACTGGTCACCGTCGCTACTCGAGTCGTTGTTGCCGCCGGACCGATCGGACTGTGAGACCCATCCCGATCAACAGGCCTCGTGGGGACTCGAGCGCATCGGCGCGAGCGAGGTCGAACCGAACGGGTCGGGCGTCGATATCGGGATTCTCGATACCGGCATCCAGACCGACCACTGTAGCCTCTCGGTCGCGGGCGGGCAGAACGTCACCGGCTCGGGGCTCCCAGACGACTACGAGGACCGCCACGGCCACGGCACGCACGTCGCCGGCGTCGCCGGTGCGGTTGATAACGGCCGCGGCGTGGTGGGGACGGCACCAAACGCGAACCTCTACGCCGTGAAGGTGCTCGATGACGATGGCGACGGCCGCTACAGCGATCTGATCGCGGGCATCGACTGGTGTATGGAGAACGACGTAGAGATCATCTCGATGAGCCTCGGCGGCGAGAGCGAGAGCGAGGCGGTCGCAGAGGCGATCGAAACCGCCCACTCGGCGGGCCACCTGCTCCTGTCGGCAGCCGGCAACGAAGGCAACAACGGACGCAGCTCCTGTACCGAGGAGACGATGACCTACCCGGCAACACACGACGACGTCGTCGCCGTCACCGCGATGGACGAGGATGACACACTCGCCGCCTACAGCAGCGTCGGTGAGGGTGTCGACCTGCTCGCACCGGGCACCGACATCCGCTCGAGTACCGTCGACAATCGCTACGCCGAGGCCAGCGGAACGAGCGTCGCAGCGCCGTTCGTCGCTGGCGTTGCGGCGCTGTGCTGGGAGACGCGCGAGGAGTCGGGGACGGGGTCGGGGTCGGGGTCGGGGTCAGGGCCAGAACCGGGCACCAACGATGCAGTCCGGTCGATTCTCACCGAGACGGCGGAAACGGTGCTCGACACCTGCGCAGAAGGAGCGGGCCTCGTCGACGCCCGCGAAGCGGTGGGCGACGAGCGAGCGACGGGTGGATCCGAGCGCAGCGAGGATCAGAGTCAAATCGAGAGCGGGGCTGTCGGGACGCTCCGCGACGGCGTCTCGTCGGCGTTCGAGTGGGTCACTGACCTGGTCGGGGCAATCGTCGAACGGCTCGGACGGCTGTTCGGGTAGTTGTGCGCGAACGAGACGACACTCGCTTTTTCCTGTCGGCAGCGTTAGAACTCGCCACTCGAGTACCGAGTGTGCTGTGGGTATGGGCCTGTTGTGACTACAGGTCTACTGTCCCTGTGCGGACACCGAGACGCGAAAAATCGATTACTGGGAGTTGACGCGGATTTCGACAGTGCCGAAGCCGGGGACGTCGAGTTCGGTCATGTAGCCGCGAAGACGGCGACCGAGTGCGGGCAGGGCGCGTCGGAGCACGACGACTGCGAGCGTGACCGTGATGGCGGCGGTTGCCGCGTAGACTGGGTAGCTGGCTGCGACGAGCAGCGCGAACATACCGAACAGGAGTGTAACGCTGCCGACGAGGGAGCTTGCGACGTTCGGTGGTTGTGGTTCGGTACCGCGTGGGTGGGTGTGTGTTTGCTGTGGCATGGTGAATCAGTCGTCACCCCGAACGGGGGACGGGTGTTCTCAAATCAACCTACGTCCTCCCCGTATATAATATTTCACTTTCCTGGTAGGAATAGAGATGTGTTACCATGCAACAGTGTAGTAAACGACCGTTATAGACCCCATAGACCATTGTAACCAATACCATGGCAATTGTTGTCTGCATTACCGAACGATTATACATTCGAACGAAGATGATGCCGCTGTGAGTCCCAGCGGTGACGACAGTCACGACTGGGCAACACGAAGCGAGCGAGAAACGAACAGAACACAGAAAGCGCAAGACGAGTCAGAAACAGCTGTCGTGCTGGGTTCCAGCCCGGTAGCTACAGATCTGCAACGTCTTCGATCGCATCGGTCAGCGCCCGAATACTCTCGACATCGTGTTCACCCATGTGGCCGATGCGGAACGTCTTCTCACCGAGTGCGGAGCCGTACCCGTCCGAGAAGACGAAGTCGTACTCCTCGCTGACGGCGTCGATGGTTTCCGCGACATCGATTCCCTGCGTGTTCTCGATACAGCTCACCGTCTGGGACTCGTAGCCCTCCTCGGGGAACATATCGAAGTGTTCGCGCGCCCACTCGCGCGTGTACTCGGCCATCTCCCGATGGCGCTGGTCGCGCGAATCGTGACCCTCCTGGAGCATGTGCTTCATCTGCTGCCGGTAGGCGAGCATGATCGGAATCGCCGGCGTGGAGTGGGTCTGGCCCTTCCGGTCGTAGTAGTCGAGCGAGCGCTGGAAGCCACCGTACCACGACGCGGAGTCGGACTCGAGTTCGCGCTCGTAGGCGTCGTCGCTGACGACGCAGACACCGAGTCCCGGCGGCATGGCGAACGCCTTCTGAACCGACGTGAAGATGACGTCGATGTTGTGCTCGTCGATGTCGACGAAATCGCCACCTAGCGAGGAGACCGCGTCCACAATGAAGGACGTGTCCGGATACTCCGCGACCACGTCGCCGATCTCCTCGACCGGGTTTCGGACACCGGTCGAGGACTCGTTCATCACGCACGTGACCGCGTCGTACTCGCGGTCGCTCTCCTCGAGTGCCTCGCGGACGTCCTCGGGCTTGACCGCCTGGCCCCAGTCGTACTCGAGTGTGTCCACGGTCTTGCCCACCCGCTCGGCGACGTTGGCTTGGCGTTCACTGAAGCTGCCACAGGTCGTGACGAGGACGTTGTCGTCGACGAGGTTGAGGATCGAGCTCTCCATGAACTCGGTGCCGGAGCCGGTGAGGATGATGACGTCGTTGTCGGTGCCGAGGAACTCCTTCGTGTCCTCGACGATGGTCGTGTAGAGGTCGGTCATCCGGTCCATGCGGTGGCCGAACATCGGCTCGCACATGGCCTCGATAACGTCGTCGCGCACCTCAGTCGGGCCGGGGATGTACAGCGTCTGCTCGGGATAGTCGTCTCTGTATTCGCGTTTTTCGGTCACGGAAGCCACCTGAGTACCGCCTACTGGGTGGCGAGAGGGTATGGTAGTTTTGGATGGCGCAGTCGAAACGAAGGGGTAGTCGCTGAGTGAGCCACAGTACCTGATCGATCGAACCTCGAGTCAACGGAGGGGAATACCTAGTCGCCGTGTGGAGACGCCGACGCAGAGCCACCAGTCGTGTTCGTGCCGTGTGCGTTCGGCGTCGTCTGGGCGGTCGCCGAAGAGTCAGCTACAGCGTCGTCAGCGGCGATATCGATACCGATATCGCGGTCACTCAGATAGGAGTTTCCGGAGACGACGACGCTACCGTCCGTGAACGTCGGCCGCCGCGGGCCGTAGCCCACGATCGGGCCACCAATCTGCCAGAGCGCGTCGAGTTTGCAGAGTGCGAAGCCGACGATGATCAGCGCAAAGCCGAGGATCGTCAGTGCGGTAATCGACTCGCCGAGCAGCGCCCAGCCAAAGACGGCAGCGACGACCGGCGTCGCGTAGTTGACCAGGCTGAGTTCGGCCGCCCCCACGCGCTCGAGAAGGACGAAGTAGATGAGAAAGCCACCAGCCGTCGACGCCACGCCGAGGTAGAGGAGCGCGCTCGCCGAAGGGAGCGTCAGCGACGCCGAGGAAAGCCCCTCAGCAGGGTGGGCAACACTCAGAGCGTGCAAGACGGCAGCACCGACGACCATTGCCCACGCCTGCAGGGAGATGATCGGCAGCGACTCGTCGATTCCCTCGATGAGCACCGAACCGAGCGCGAACAGCGTCGCCGCGACGAACAGCAGTGCGACGCCGAGGATCTGCCCGTCGAGCGAACCGCCGGGAACCGCGATGACGACGATACCCGCCAATCCGACGAGCAGTCCGAGCACTGCGGGGGCGCGGATACGCTGGTTCGGCAGGAGTGCAAGTGCGAGCGGCGGCGTCACGATCGGTGTCAGACTCAAGACGATCGCAGCAACCGCACTCGAGACGTACGACTGTCCCAGAAAGAGGAACGCGAAGTGGCCACCAACGAGCAGGCCGCCGGCGACGGCGATCGCGTACCAGTCAGTCCGGGTCCGTGGTCGCCACTCGAGTTCCCGGATCGCGACGAGGCCGACGAAGACCAGCGCGGCGATGTCGAAGCGAAGCGCCGCAAAGAGGATCGGCGGAATCGTCGCGAGTCCGACCTCGATCGCGCTGAAGGCGGTCCCCCAGACGAGCGCGAGGGCGACAAAGAGCAGGATGTCTCTGTGTGAAATCATTTCTAGAGAAAATGGCCTGGGGGTACTTCTGTATTCTGATTATACATCGTCAGCGCCTGAGGATGCCGAATTCGGAGTTACATGGTAACAGTGAACAGTGATGAAGAACCGTGGTAGTCTCCGAAATCCGACAAACAGATACGCAGTGTGATACGTCGGCGATGATGGGTGGTTGGGAGCCAATCACTGATGGGTTGCGGGCAGTCACTGGCGGTGTGAGTAGAGAAAGAGGGTTTGGACGGGGATGGGGAGTGGATGATCAGTGGGCAGTTGGCGGACGATGAGCAATGGACGGTGGATGTGGATACCCAATGATGCCACTCACGAGCGAGCGCACACGAAAGAAGTCAAATGAAAGAACCGCGAGTGGCGTTATTCGTCGTCGAGCGGCGGTTCGACCTGAATCTCGCCCTGCATCTGGTTGTGTGGGTCACAGCGGTAGTAGGCCATCTCTTCGGTGGCGACGACGCCGGAGAGCGTCTGCTCGTCGTCGTTGACCTCGTCGGTCTGGTAGTCCTCGACGACCTCTTCGTTCTCGTCCCAGATGACGATGTTGTGGGTTCCGCTGTCCTGGTTGTACCAGGTGAAGTCGTACTCCTGGCCCTCGAAGAGGACGATCGTTGGGTTCTGCTCGTCGGCGATCATGTCAGGGGCGACGCCTTCCCAGCCGGCGGTCAGGCCGTCGAGTTCGATCGTGTCGACGTCTTCCCACGCTTCGACATCGATGTCGTCGCCGTTCTCGTCGCCGTTTGCGGCGCCGTTCTCGTCGTCAGTGTCGTCGTCGCTACATCCTGCGACGAGTGCGGTTGCGGCCGCCGCACCCGTGAGCTTCAGTGCTGTACGTCGGGAGAGAGGGTTGTCTCGACTCATCAACATTGTATTAGAGATCAGTGCATAAAAATGGCCCTCCTCTACCGCCGTCCAGTCATGCGATTTCATACCATAGAGGAACTGATCGGTAGAAGCGCTATACTGTGTAGAAAAACCATGTTACTCGAGAGTAAGAAGCAAAAAACGATATCAGACATCCTCAAGCGGACGTGTTGACGGCAGCAAGTGACAGGACGAGCAACGAGGTGAGTTGCGCTACTGGTCGGCCTGCGGTGATTTCGTTCCGGTCTCGAGTGACAGTCGCAAGAAGATCGGGATCGTGATGAGTGCAATGATGATCTCGAGTCCGCCAACGACGAGGAACGCGAGGTCGTAGCCGTAGGAACCGGCGACAGAGCCGCCGATGAGGAAGCCACCGAGGAAGCCAAGGCTCCCAGCGACGTTGAAGCCGGCCATCGCAGTCCCGCGTTCGCGTTCGTCGGCGAGGTCCGTGACGAGCGCCATCGTCGCAGGTGAGACGAGCGCGCCGAGAATGCCCACGACGACCATCGCCATCGCAGCGGTGCCGACAGACGGGGCAATCCCAACGCCGAGGATACCGAAACCGTAACAGGCGGAGCCGACCACGACCGGGATCGTCCGGCCAATTCGGTCGGAAAGCGATCCGAGTGGGTACTGCAGGAGGGCAAACGGCGCAAAGAAACACGCGAGCAACAGTCCCGTCGCGCCGGGACCGAGGTTGAACGTCTCTTGGAAGTACAGGGTTCCAACGAGTGCGAAGAAGCCCGCCGTCATTCGATCGACGAACCCGAAGGCATAAGGAAGTGACAGCGTGGGCCGCTGGCGCACTCCCTCGATCAGCGCGCGGGCGGTGCGACGAGACGCCGGCGTTCGGTCCTCGAGCCGAGAGACCAGGAGCCCAACACAGACGAGCAAAGTAGCCGCAGCCAGCAGTGGCGCAACCGGATCGAGTTCGGTCAGTTGGCCGCCGATCGGCGCGCCCGTTGCGGCCCCGAGTCCGATAGCGATGCCGGCCGCGCCCATATTGCGCCCGTGGCCGCCCTCGAGATCCATCAGCATCGTCATCGTCAGCGAGAGCGCGCCGATCGTCATCGCACCCTGCAGGACGCGCAACAGGAGGACACCCTCGAACGGAATGCTGCCGAGCGAAGGGACAACCGCCAGCGCGGCGTAACTGGCCGCGCCGGCCACCGCACTCAGGACGATGAACGGCGTTCGACGGCCAGTAATATCACTGATTGCACCCCAGATACCGACGAAGACGACGTAGGCGGCGAACTCGCTCACGAGGAACCACATGCTCGCATCGAGCGTCGTCGACGCAACGGGCGAACTCGCCGCATCAGCACCCAGCACGTCGACCAGGGTCGCGATACCCGGGTAGAGCAGCAGTTGCGAGAAGAGCACGGAAAAGACGACCGCCGCGAGCACGAGCCGGTCACGATCACTCGAGTGCACGACCGGTGGTTCGAACCAGGAGAATATGAAGGCGTCCGTCTCGTCGCCGTCCGTGCGCTCGCCATTAGATGCGTCGTTTGCCACCGCCAGGGAAGCCCGCCAGACACGTCAACAGGACTAATACCGTTAGCCAGTGATTTCTTAAATATCACTTACAGGGGAGTATTGAAGTCTATTTGGTGACCCGGACATCAACATCATACGTAAAAATAAATGTAGATGAACGAGGGGCTATTCAAAGACCGTTCCATTTGACCAATGAAGAGCGTTTTTTACAGAGATTTGGTTAAATATAGTGCATTGAATGGGCGGGATGAAAGCACATCATAAGTAGAAGAGATTTCAATAGGAAGAACCCCATTATATTAGATGGGAATTCTAATGGTAAATAATTAGTTTAAGCGTATACTGTAACTTTTAATATATGTAGTGAGTAATATAATGTATGGAAAGAAGAAAGTTACTCCAAGCAATTGGAAGCGGATCGGTTGGTATCGGTACTGTAGGTGCAATTTCAGGTAGTAGTACGGCCAAAGAAAACAACATTGCAGCACGAGATCACAGTGAGGACGCTACAGCGTCTCTAATCAAACAGGCTCAATCGGATTCGGACTTACGCGCCCTCATTGATCATGCAAATGAAAACGGATGGCGTATACCGTGGGACAGTGCAACAACTAAACGTATAACCAGCCAAACGGAAACAGGGTATTACGACTACATCGTTGTCGAGGCGGAGTCGTCTAGCCAACAAGTGGAGAAAGAGGAGGAGTTAGTATTCATTTGGATTGGTAACGATACAATGGGTTTAGACCTTTCGCACCATACAGTTATCCACCACGTTCAAAAAACGGACAAACCGACAGCTAGTGGCCTCTTTGGGTGGGACAAAGTAAAAGTGATAAAATCCGAGGCCGGTGATATTATCCAAACAGAGAGGGATTTCCATAGGGAGAACGAATTAGGAGCGGACGATTACACGTTCCCTCCCGGTGGTGGCAGTAGTGAATGTGTCGAAGTAGACGTCCAAATAGCTCCAGACGCAAAATGGGATTGTGTCGCCCTAGCTGTCGCGGGTGCGATTCCAACTTCCGTGCCATGTTCGACTTGTATTCTAGATGTTACACGTACGTCGTGTGCTGTCTGCGCAATTGCGACTGTTATATACAAGGTTTCCTCGATGCATTGCTTTTCTGATTTGGGGCCTGTCGTTCAAGCAGATGTCGAAGAATGGTTTTTCGAGGAACACGATGATTTCAGTTACTCGGATTTTGCGACCTGGACAGATGAGGCACTAGTTGTTGACGAAACCTTTTATAACGAAGACCTACCTGTCTGCTAGGTGAGCTATAGAGCCACATTTATACCCATATAGTTATGGGAAACTCAAATATCTAATACGGAGAAATATATAGAACACCATGATGAGTCCACTGATCTTGTTGTACACCATTTTATTTATATTTCTATTTTTGATTATAAGGAGAGAGTATGCAAGAGGCTCAGATAAGTATGAAATTTGTGGTTGGGTTATGGTGGCGGGAAGCTTTTTCTTCCTCTTTGTTACTACTACTGACATGCATGTTCCTATATTATCAAGGGTGCAAGAAGTGACTGTGTACGGTCTAATAGCCATTCAGGGGGTGGCAGCGTGGATGTTTCTCTGGTTATCGAATACATCAAAGTTTTAATATCTTATCTGTGTTAGACTGAATTGGTTATTAGCGTTGGTTTTACAGATAGTTATTAATACGACTACAGACGGCCACACCAGATAATCCGATTCAGCCCACGTTTTAACTCCGGAGTGTTATCACTAGCCACAGACAGCGGTTTTTGCCGTTACTGAGGCGCATATGAGGCTGGAGTTATATGCATACTGAACATGAGCGACGACGCGAGCGACGGGACCGACGCCGAGTTCGGGACGGCGGAATTCGGCACGCGGAGCGTTCACGCCGGCCAGCGAGCCGATCCGGCCACTGGTGCGCGCGCCCCGCCGATCTACCAGACGACATCCTACACCTTCCCCGACGCCGAGACCGCCGCCGAGCGCTACGCGCTGGCGGACGACGGTTACATCTACTCTCGAATCAGCAACCCCACCGTCGAGATGCTCGAGGACCGACTCGCCTCCCTCGAGAACGGCGCAGGAGCGGTCGCGACGGGCAGCGGTATGGCCGCACTCGACTCGGCTACCCTGATTCTCGCCGAAGCGGGCGACAACGTCGTCTGCTCGACCGACACCTACGGCGGGACGACGGCCTACTTTTCGAAGACCGCGACCCGCCGCGACATCGAACCGAAATTCGTGCCGACACTCGAGTACGATGCCTACGAGGAAGCCATCGACGAGGACACTGCTTTCGTCCACATCGAGACGATCGGCAACCCCTCGCTCGTCACGCCGGATTTCGAGCGCGTGGCCGAGATCGCCCACGAGAACGGCGTGCCGCTGGTGGTCGACAACACGTTCGCGACGCCGGCGCTCTGTCGGCCACTCGAGCACGGGGCCGACGTGGTCTGGGAGTCGACGACGAAGTGGCTCCACGGCTCAGGGACGACCGTCGGCGGCGTGCTCGTCGACGGCGGCACGTTCCCGTGGGGAGAGCACGGCTACGACGAAATCGCGGGCCAGAACCACGCCTACCACGACGTCGACTTCTCGCGGGACTTCCCCGAGACACCGTTCGCCGCCGCGGCCAGGTTCCGCTCGCTGCGCACCCTCGGCAACCAGCAGTCACCGTTCGACGCCTGGCAGACACTACAGGGACTCGAGTCCCTCCCGCTACGGATGGACAAGCACTGCGAGAACGCGGCCATCGTCGCGGAGTATCTGGCCGACCACGAGGACGTGGCCTGGGTCACACAGCCGGGACTCGAGTCGCATCCGACGCACGACAACGCCGCGCGCTACCTGAACGACTACAGCGGGATGGTCGCGTTCGGCCTCGAAACCGGCTATGCGGGCGGAAAAACGTTCTGTGAGAGCGTGGAAGTCGCCCAGTTCCTGGCGAACATCGGCGACGCGAAGACGCTGGTAATCCACCCCGCGAGCACGACCCACGGCCAACTCACCCCCGAGGAGCAAGAGGAGGCCGGCGTCACGCCGGATCTGGTCCGCATGTCGGTCGGCATCGAGGATCCCGCGGACATTCTGGCCGATCTGGAGCAGGCGATTGAAACCGCGACACGGACGACAATGGAGGGCGACGGACGAACATGACGACGACTGACGTCCAATCGCTCGGCGAGTTCACCTTCGAGTGCGGCGAGTCGATTCCCGAACTCGAAGTGGCCTACGAAACGTACGGCGAGTTCACCGGTGATAACGCTGTCCTCGTCTGTCACGCGCTGACCGGCAGCGCACACGTCGCGCGCCGCCCGGGCGCTGGCGACGACACTGCGGGGCAGGCCCGCGCCTGGTGGGGCGACGTCGTCGGTCCCGGGAAGGCAGTCGACACCACCGAGTACTACGTCGTCTGTGCGAACGTTCCTGGTTCCTGTTACGGGACGACGGGTCCCTCGAGTACGAATCCCGAGACGGGCGAGCCCTACGGCACCGACTTCCCGCCGGTCACGATCGGCGACTGGACGCGCACACAGCGTCGGCTGCTCGACGAACTCGGCGTCGGGCGGCTCCATACACTCATCGGCGGCAGCGTCGGCGGGATGAACGTCCTCGACTGGCTCTCGCGCTACCCTGACGACGTCGAACGCGCGGCGGCCGTCGCCACGGCCGCGAGACTCGACGCGCAGTGTCTCGCGCTGGATACGGTCGCACGCAGGGCGATCACGAGCGACCCGAACTGGAACGGCGGCCACTACTACGGTGGACCGGTACCCGAGGACGGCCTCGCGCGCGCTCGCCAGATCGGTCACATCATGTACCTCTCGAAGGCCTCGATGGCCCAGAAGTTCGGCCGGCGTTCGGCGGGCCGCGAAACGGTCCGCGAGGAATCACCGGACCCCGCAGCGTCGTTTTTCCCCTATCGCGAGGTCGAATCATACCTCGACTACCAGGCCGAGAAGTTCACCGACCGCTTCGACGCGAATAGCTACCTGTATCTCACGCGCGCGATGGACGACTACGACCTCTCGACCGGATACGAATCCGACGCGGCCGCACTCGCGGCCTTCGAGGGCGAACTCCTCCTTCTCTCGTTCACCGGCGACTGGCACTTCACCGTCGAACAATCCGAAGCGGTCGCCGAGGCCTGCCGCGAGGCCGGCGTCGACGTTTCTCACCACGTCGTCGAATCCGACCACGGCCACGACGCGTTCCTCGTCGAACCGGAGAAGGTCGGCCCGCCGCTGGCGACCGTACTCGAGGAGGGACTGTCCGGCCGGACGATTACGGACACGACGGATGGAGAGAAACCGACGGGGGAATCAGAGTCGTTCGCACCCGTTCATACGAGTCTGTTTTCCAAGTAACGTTTTCCAGGTAAGACGGGGTGCAACAACGAAGTCCAAACAGCGGAGTGCAACGCGTCAGTCGGCCGTGTTCACATGCCCCTGCCGCGAGGACGGGTCGTCCTGTCCGCCATCGAATCGAACGTACTGATCAACAACGTTGTGACCCGGTCGCCGGCGCGCCAGCCATCGTCGAAGGTCGCTACCCAGCAGGTCGAGCCCCGTCGCGCGCATGAATCGTCGCGCCGGCGGGGAGCGGAACATGGCAATCAGCGCCCACATCGTCCCGGCCGTAAACGTCCCGAGTGCCGAAAGTGTCATTCCAAGCGTCAGGAAAGTGATCGTATAGACGTAGCCGATCGTCATCGAAGGGATACTCGTTCCGAGCGGTATACGAGCGCTGGCGTTCGCCAGCGTTGGCCCGAGAAAGACCACGGAGAGGCCGCTACCGATCATGAACACGAAGTCTTGCCACATCATCAAATTCGATTACTCGATTGTGAGTTAAAACTCTCTCGGTCAGGAAATAGGCAATTACAGCGGATAGTCGGGGAACCAAGACCGTCGTCACCCACAATCATTGACCTCCTCCCGCGCCTAAAGTCGCGGGAATCCCACCATGGGATTTCAGGCCGAGCGAAGTAGCCTGTTGGTTTCAAGACGCATTCGTTCCATGCGTCACCTGCTGGGGTTCAGCATCGGCATGGCTGTCTTGTGGCCCGGTCAATGAGGCCCCATCCGTAGCCGAGTCATCGTCACCAGCCTTCTGCCGGGAAGTCCGGTCGCTTTGGCGGTGGCTCTCTCCACTACGGTAGCGGTCTGCGATATTCATCGCCCCGTTCACGTCAGCCTGGTATTCTGTGACCCAACAGTCGTCGTTCGAACAGCGGAACGTCGCCTGTCGTGGGCGAGAGCCGACCTTACCACAGGCGTGGCATTCTTTCGACGTGTTCCGGGGATTCACCGTCTCGACGGGAATCCCCTTCTCGGCGGCTTTGTACCGAATCTGTGCGTGGAGCTTCGCAAAGCCCCATCCATGTAACCGCCGGTTCATGTACGCGCCGTAGTCCATGTTCTCACGGATGTACGTCAGGTCTTCCAGTACCAGCACCGGGTTCTCGACGGACTCGGCGTATTCAACGACCTCGCGAGTTACCCGGTGGACCACGTGGTCAATCCGGTTCCACAGCGATTCGCCGTAGGACTCCGTGGTTCGCTCACTGCCACGTCTCTGAAGCCGTCGCTTGGCGGTGAAGTAGGTTTTGCGGAGCCTCCGGACGGTTTTGCCGTCGTTGGCCCACAGTTTGGGGCGAACCGGAGAGCCACTCTCATCGCGGTGACACACCGTGACGAGACTCGCTTCTCCGATGTCGACGCCGATCGGCGTCCTGTCGAGCCCAGCGAGACAGGGCTCGCCAGACGAGTCTGGCGGGGTCCGCTCGTTGGCAGACGTCGCAGATTGTTCCTCTACGTCGCGGGTGGCGGTGATGTGGAGATACCACGTCCCATCCCGCTCGAGGAGCCGACTTTCACCCATCTCGACATCACCAGCATACACTGCTTCCAGCCAATCCCGCTGGTCTGGATTGGCGTGTGCCGGGATCCAGAGGTGGTAATCGTCGTGATGAGGGATTTTGACGTACCACTCGAGGGCGTTCTGTGGCTTGTGGTCGAGTTGAACACCTTCGTTGGTAAACTTCACCGGATGGTCGTCGTGAAGTTCGTCGGTATCGTAGCTGCCGCCACAGAGTTGCGGGACGTACTGCTTGAGGGCGTTTTTAGCGTAGCCGGAAAGGTCGTACTCGACAACAATGTCGTTTGTGGCTGACTGGGTGGTGCAGTCGGCGTCGAAGGCTGCCTGAAGTGCCTGCTGATATGCCTCACGAGTCTCACAGAGCTTGCGCTCCTTGTGAGCATTGGGGTCGACGAGGCGCAACTCGAGCGTCTTCGTGACTTCAGGCATCCGTTCTGTACCCATCAATACGGCACAGGACACGATATACGTCAGCCATGCGGAGTGAAAGTAAAGGATGGAAATCCACCGCAGCGTCACTCCGAAAACGGACAATCAGAGGTGACCACGCTGCGTCGATTACTCGAGTACGGCGTTGGACTCGAGTACCTCGCGCGCTTCGGCCATCGAGGAGACGACGACGTCACAGTGTGGTTCAACAGCCGGTTTCGGCTCGAAACCGACCGCGAGGCCGGCGACCTTGAGCATCGGCAGGTCGTTTGCGCCATCACCGATTGCGACGGTGTCCTCGAGCTCGGCACCGACGTCGTTGGCGAGCGACTCGAGTGCGTCGTCTTTGGTGCCCTCGATTAGTGGGCCGTTGACATCGCCGGTGAGTTCGCCGTTTGCCAGCGGGAGGCGATTCGACACGATGTGGTCGACGGTGACGCCCTCGCGCTCGAGTGCCGCTGCGACGCCGCGTTCGAAGCCGCCGGTCAGGATGGCGGTCGTGATTCCGGCCTCGTTGAGCGTCTCGATCAGGTCCGCCGCGCCCGGTCGTAGTTCGACCTGCTCGTAGGCGGCGGTCGCGTCGGCTTCTGGTAAGCCGTCGAGGAGGGCTGCTCGCTCGCGGAGGCTCTCGGCGTAGCCGATCTCGTCGTTCATCGCGCGTTCCGTGATTGCTGCCATCTCGTCGGCGGCGTTACAGCGCTCGCCGAGCAGTACCGTCATCTCGGAGTCCGAAAGGGTCCCGTCGAAGTCGAAAGCGACGACTGTCATCGGTCGGCGATTGTGGGCGACCGGATAAACCAGTTCAGGTTCACGGCAGGTTTGACACTGGGACGTGTCACAGCGCCGACCAGGCATCGATTTACCCGGTCAACAGACAGCATAATCGACAGCCGGCAGCGACACGGTAGTTTTTGCCACCCGTGGCGACAACGGAAGGGTTTACCTGCTGCGCGCGATTGTCTCGCGCATGAACGTGCTCGTCACGGACCCCATCGCAGACGCGGGTCTTGACGTACTCAGAGACGCCGGCCACGACGTCGAAACGGGCTACGAACTCGAGGGCGAGGATCTCCTCGAAGCGGTGTCTACCGCCAACGGGCTCATCGTCCGCTCCGGAACGGAAGTCACCGAAGATGTGCTCGAAGCCGCCGAGGACCTGGTCATCGTCGGCCGCGCCGGGATCGGCGTCGATAACATCGACATCGAGGCCGCGACCGACAACGGCGTCATCGTCGCCAACGCGCCAGAAGGAAACGTCCGCGCCGCAGCAGAGCACACCGTCGCGATGACGTTCGCCGCCGCGCGCTCGATTCCGCAGGCCCACATCCGCCTGAAGGACGGCGAGTGGGCTAAAAGCGAGTATCTCGGTGCCGAACTCGACAGCAAGACGCTCGGCGTCGTCGGCCTCGGCCGTGTCGGCCAGGAGGTCGCGAAAAAGCTCGACTCGCTCGGCATGGACATCGTCGCGTTCGACCCCTACATCTCCGAGGAGCGCGCCGACCGTCTCGGTGCCGAACTCGTCGACTTCGAGGACTGCCTTGCCCGCGCCGACTTCCTCACTATCCACACGCCGCTAACCCCCGAAACCGAGGGGATGATCGGCCCCGACGAACTCGACCTGCTGGAAGGTGGCTACGTCGTCAACGTCGGCCGTGGCGGCATCATTCAGGAGGATGCCCTCGCCACCAAAGTCGAGGACGGCACCGTCGCCGGCGCAGCGCTCGACGTCTTCGCGGAGGAACCCCTCTCACCGGAGTCGCCGCTGCTCGAACACGACGACGTCATCGTCACGCCCCATCTCGGTGCCTCGACCGAGGCAGCCCAGGAGAACGTCGCAACCTCGACGGCCGAGCAGGTCAACGCCGCACTCGCTGCGGAGCCGGTCGCGAACGCGCTCAACGCGCCCTCGATCGACGAGAGCGCCTTCCCGCGTCTCGAGCCGTACATCGATATCGCCGAAACTGGCGGCAAGGTCGCCGCACAACTCCTCGATGACCGCATCGAGGACATCGAAGTTACTTACGAGGGCGACATCGCGGACGAGGACATCGAGTTCGTCACGGCCTCTGCACTGAAGGGCGTCTTCGAACCGCTGGAGTGGCAGGTCAACGCGGTCAACGCGCCACAGATCGCCGAAGACCGCGGCGTCGACGTGACGGAGTCGAAGACCCGCCAGGCCGAGGACTTCCAGAGCCTGATTTCGGTGACAGTCAGCAACGACGACGAGTCGATCACCGTCGACGGAACGCTCTTCGCGGGCGACGACCCACGCATCGTTCGCGTCGACGGCTACCGCGTGGACGCGATCCCGCACGGAAAGATGGTCGTCACGCGCAACACGGACGAACCGGGCGTCATCGGCCTCATCGGAACCGTGATGGGCAAACACGGCGTCAACATCGCCGGCATGTTCAACGCCCGCGAGGCCCACGGTGGAGAGGCACTGACGGTGTACAACGTCGACAGCCAGGTGCCCGACGCGGCCAAGGACGAGCTCAACGAGGACGACCGGATCATCGGTGTCGATTACATCACGCTGAACGGGCAGAACTGACGGCTGACGGCTGAAGTCCGAAGTCCGAAATCTGTGAATCGAGTATACCAGAACACCGCCTTTTCGCCGCACTCATACGGGCCCTCTGAACACGTCTCGCCAATTCGAGTACCTACTCGTCAGGCCCGGGCGACACGTTCGGCGCACCGCCGGTAATCGTCACCGTGCGCCCCTCGACCTCGGTATCGTGGACATCGTCCGAAATTCCCTCGAGTTCGGCCACGATGTCGTCGGTCGGCTCGACCCCCTCCTCGAGGATGAACACCCAGGTCATCGTGTCCGCCATCGGCGACGCACTCGAGACGCCCCAGATGTAAATCTCGTCGAGCGAGACGTCGCTCTCTTCGGGTGCGTTGTACTCGCCGGTGACAGTCGTCTCGTGGGGGAACTGTCGGAAGAGGTGGGTAAACTCCTGGTCGATATCTTCCAGACGGTCGTGGCTGCCGTGGTGGGCGTCAATCCGCTCCTCGTAGTCCGGGCCGATGACGATGGCCGACTCGCTGACGGCGATGTCCCGCCGGCCCGACGTGTTCGGAATCGGCGCGTCGATGACCGCGAACCCTTCGTACTCGTCGACGAACTCGTACTCGTCGTCGTCCTCGACGCCCGCGACGATGGCGTCTCGGTCGAACGAGCCGAAAAAGACCTGCGTGAGCGACTGAAGCAGGTGTGCGTCGACGACGTCTGCTGAGACCTCGAAGTACTCGGGGAAGACGCTCTCGAAGTCGGTTCCCTCGGGGAACTCCTCGGTGTAGTCGAAGCGGCGATTGCCGCCGTTGAACGGGTCCGCGTCGGTGAGCCAGGTCCGGAAGGCAGCGGCCTCGTCCCAGTCCGCCTCGATGTCACGGTCGGGAATCTCGCGTTCGAAGCCCTCCTCGCTGTCGGCCTCGCCGTTACCGTCGTGACCGTTCGAGTCGCCGTCGTCGGACCCGTTGCCCGACGGCTCGTCCGTGTCGCCGCTGCTCATACAGCCGGCCAGTCCCGCCAGGCCGACCGCAAGCGTGCCGATAGCGCCACGGCGCGTGATCGTCATCGTAGTCGTCGAACTCGAGTTGCTCATGTGGTAGGCGTCGACCACGGATGGGCCCATAACTACTCGTGACTGTCTATCGCTGTGAGAACGTCCGTAAGTTGGTTGGGCAGCGTGGTGTGTGATTTAGTGTGTTGCTATTGTAACACGATATAGATGGTATTGTTGGACAGGGTATTTCTGTTATATTGCCCCCGACAAACAGTATCGTTGGAATCGCCACCTCGGGCTTGATACCAGACCAAGGACTATCCTAGATCCCCCCATCGAGAATGGTCAAAGAATCGATATATAGGTGACACCATTGCTCACCAACCACAATACGACTGGAAGGTATGTTCTACTTGGAGGTGGATGATATAACGACTAGCGGAACAGTATCAACAATCTCCTACAGGAGAGCGAACGAAAAAGATTCTTACTTCATTGCAGCACTAATGAGGACTCCTGCGATTGCTCCGACAGTACCAATGAAGAGCGGCACGATTAGCGTGACCGCAATACTTCCCAGCGGTGGGATCCCCTCCCACGGTCGAAAAAAATAGAGTGGAAATGCAACCAATCCAAAGGGGACAATTAGCAGAAGCGGAGTCGTAGTTCCGTATCGCTTTGCAGTGATCCATCCAGCGGCAGCCGATCCACAGAGACCACCTATCAATAGGGCTACCCACAACATAAGAAATCCAGCAGCGACACCTTCTGCAAATAGGTCGAAAATCTGGATACCAAGCATACCCAGTATGTATGAAAAGCCCACAACACCAACAATTAACCCATTAGGAATAGTAATTGAATATAAAATTGTCTTTAAAACGGGGATCAAGTGAAATCGGGCGACCGATTGACCGAGGGGTTGAGACTTCTCATTATCCATTTTATAGAAATTATTAATTTCCTTGATTATAAATACTTTCTCATTATAAACACCACCAATATTTCTATCAGAATGGTTTGTGATTAATGTCTATGATTTTTAAATTACTCAAACAATTATGTTTTCCATCTCAGAAGCCATATTAGCATCTTTTTATTCCTTGCTTGTGAAACAACACTCTTGTGAAGGGTACTGATACTGAGTGGGAGAACAACCCAAACATAACCTTTCAGATATTCTTAGCCAGGCTTGCGTAGGATTCTACGGTGAAAGTGGAAAGTCAAAGACTAGCTGTAAGTTTATTTCTCAAACCCCTCGATACGACTCTCGTATGTATTCACGTGTACGGTTCCGTCGACGCATTTGCCTTCCACGTAACTAACTGCTTCTTTCAGATGGTCTGTGTTTTCTCTTAGTAGATCGTAAGTACGAAATCTTCGGGGTAGACCGTCAGCGACTTCACCCCGTAGCTGTCGACGAAGAGCCGCACGGTTGATTTGCCAGCAGGTTTTGAGGGAACAATGTGTCACCGATCGCTGCCTCGCTCGACGTGGATGAACAGCGGTGGTTTGTCTTCGTCATAATCCTTCGTCGACGTTTCGAAAGAACATATGAACCCAACGATTAGTTATACTCGCAATCTGCCTTACCAACGCAGAGGAACTCATTGACCACAACCAGGTTAACATGATTAGTTCGAGATGCGTCAAGTGTTCTGGCAAACCGCTCAACGCTCCGCTGCAGCGTTTGTACGAAGCATCGATTCCAGCTTCTAACTGGCAGATACTCGTGCCAAATCAGAGTAACAAGTAGAACACGAATAACAGCTTACTGGGCTCATTTCCGCGTGCGCGAGCATTAATATTATGCTTGTCGTTGAACCATCACCCACAATCCTTGTGGTGATACCGCAAACACTCTCGACAGCCACCATACTTGATTACGATTCAGTCCGGAGTTCAGACATTAAAGGTCCTCGTACTAGCGACCCGGCTATTTGATTCGAATCTCTGTCTCCAGGATTAAAATCGTTTGGGAGAATATAGCCGAGAGGTGTTGATGAATCACTCCTGTCGCTACGTCTTCACAGCGGCAGTTCTGAACAACAAATAATCTACTTCTGAGGATACCATAACAATACCGAAAGTATTATTACCTAACTAATAGTAGGTTTCATTTGTATATGAGAGTCAAAATAAATAGGCGAGACATACTGCAAGCAACTGCATTAGTCGGCGTATCTAATATCGCTGGTGTAGGACTGAGTGCAGCCGAAAAAGACATTGAAACAGAAGAGTTGGGTACAATACATTATAGCGAGATGGGGATTACATTTGATTGCGACCTAATTCCAAACACAGTTGCATGTTACGGCCCCAGTTATGAATTTACAGAGGATTATGAAGAAATGATTGTACCGATGGCCTCTAAAGAGGATGTGAGAGTCGTCAAAAAATCAGATGAAGTGGTGAATTTTAGGAATTTGTTAGAATTACCAACAAGTGACACAAGACGGAAAACACGGTCTGTACCGCTGGCATTAAATAAACAAAAAATCCGATATCGTTCGGTCAGGCCAGACACCCAATATTAATACCAGCGATTCGAGCGGATGCCACGAGTAGCGATTCAATTAGGGTCTCAGTTGGATCCAAGAACATGGAGGTTGCTGAAGGGGAGACTAATAAACTCAATCTCAGCACTCAATCAATTACTGCTGCGGCGACTGGCGAATTAAACCGACCAGTAGAGATGAAAGCGACTCCGGTAGTTGAGTTGGTGAACCACGGTGTCGTTACCGTTAAAGCGGCAAAAATACTTGATGAATAACATGACACAGTCATTGAATATTTTCCTTTGGCACCACGGTGGTCACACCAGTGAATCGGAACTTGGTACCGCAAGTGAGGCGATTGAGCAGTTAGACAACCAATTAGATTTCTATGATATCCACATTATAAATTCAGATTGGTTTCGCACGCCTTATTCAGGTGTAAGCGATGCCGATAATCCGAGCGAGCTCCTAGATGACTTTGCGGAGCATGTGAAAGATAATTATCCAGAAGACATTCATTCACATCACATTCACCTGCTTGTATTCAAGCACACCGGTATCTCTTCAGGTTTTAACATCGGTGCTGGAGTAGGCCGTCAAGCAGTTGGGGATAATTTGGGAACGGATGAGTTTGAGAATCAAGGGACAGTTGCAGCCGCAAACGCCTACACTGAAATATATGGTAGTATAGTATATGGAGAAGGTGAACAAACGTTCAAGAACACAGTTATTCATGAAATAGTCCATACTTTAACCAAGCATGACCTCGAATACTATTCGGCCCCTGGCGAGGATTGCATGAGTGGTGCTAATACCGATCATTCCTTTGGCCAAATCGATGCTAATGGTTCGGTTTCGCCCATGGTCACCTGGTACACAGGTGAATCAGATCCGGGAGTTAGTGATAAACCATGTGAGCTCTGTTTTGATTTATCAGCTCCTGAAACACTCAGCTCAGAACTGACTTTTTGTGCAGAGTCTACTATAATGGATCATGAAGAAGAGATAGATTTCACTAACGGTGATAATGGTGGGGGAGATCCCTGGGAACCAACATCAGATAGTCACGATTGACTAGTACCTATCCCTTCGCTTTTTTGTATAGTTCGTATTCGTTAGTTCCTTCTTCAGGTGCCATAGCGAGATATTCACTGCCATCTGTTGGTCTACAGTTGCTGGAAGAACTATCTCGTTGTCCAGACAATCACAGGAAAAATTCTGAGTTAGTCAGTCGTCTCACACTCAGCACAGCCAGCAGTCCCAACTGAGGCAACCGTAATGAACTGAGTAATTTCTACAATTCAGATCTATTGTAGCCAATAGATTGTTGAATCCTTTGTCGTTGTTGGGAACCCGGTGAGGCGCTACCGCAAGTGAGTTGCATGTCAGGATACGACTCAACTGACGAAGCCCAGCACTGAACATGCGCTCTCCTATAATTCCGTCATTGTTGTCCCGGTTCACGGGCCCTGAGGCAGTCACTACTCCAGTAGTGTCAGGCCACCAATTCTAAGTTCAAAAAATCGTCTTGAGCACCGAGTTGAGCACAGCAGGGCGAATTAGTTCAACTGCCCATCAGTAGCACACAGTGGCAGGGGCACTGTTCAGATCAGAGTTTGAAAGAGTGAGACGGTGGAATTCGTGGTTCCTATGCCAAATTCGACCATCTCAGTGGCACGGGACTGTCTAGATGAGAGTTTGAGGAATGAGCAGATAGTGGCGAGAAGTGTCTATGCAACTCGCCAGCCTGCTCAAAGAGAGCTTAGATGTGAATTGTAATGAGTTTGGGAGAATAAGCGCACCGCGCACACCCTAACGGATGTTGGGGGGTGCCTGCGCTCAATGGAATTGTCAGTTCGGGAGGTGAGCTCAGTGTTCGAATCACTCGGTATTGACCTCTCTCACGACGCAATCTTGAACTTGACGAAAAAACTATCAGTTTCCCAGAACGACCCGTCGACGGCAAAGCCGTCGCGGGTCGCGGTCGGCGAGACACAGATTGAAGTTGACGGCGAAGAAAAGTGGCTGTACGCTGCGATCAACATAGAACCGAAGCTGCTGCTCGAAATCGACGTGTACAGCCGCCGCGAAACCGATCCCGCGGCGGCGTTCTTACACCGTCTCACCGAGAAACACGATATCGACGAGATAGAGTTTCTTGTCGACGCTGGTGGCTATCTGACTGCCCCCGTTCGTTACGACTTGATCGGTCACCTCAACTACAGCGACCGAAACTACATCGAAAAGTTGTTTCAGACGATCTCAATGCGAATTGGCCGCTTTCACTCCTTCTGGCGGGCAGTACAGCCAACGCACACCGCTGGCACAGGCGCTTCAGACACCACTATAACCACGATCGGCCGAATCAATCGCCTGATGGGCGTACACCAGCCGAGGAGGTGCTCAACTAGACAGTGCCGCGGCAAAAGACCTATCGCCCCAACGACCAACCCATCAGACATGGACGACAACGGCGACGTTGCGGTCGAGTTCGGCGAGGACGGCCTCGTCCCCGCGGTCGCACAGGACGCCGAGACAGGCGAGGTCCTCATGCTCGCCTACGTCTCCCCGGAGGCCCTAAAGCGCACGCGCGAAACCGGTCGCGCACACTACTACTCGCGCAGTCGGGACGAACTCTGGGAGAAGGGCGCGACGAGCGGCCACGTTCAGGACGTCCGCGAGGTGCGCGTTGACTGCGACGCCGACACGCTGCTCTATCTGGTCGACCAGGAGGGCGGCGCGTGTCACACCGGCCACCGCTCGTGTTTCTACCGCACCATCGACGGCGAGACGGTCGGCGAGGCCGTGTTCGATCCGGACGCAGTCTACGCGGACGGCGGAACGGTCGACGAGACGGCCCACGTCGACGAGCGTGACGAACCAACCACCGAATCCGAGTAACCCAGCCGATGAGTGAACGCGTCCACAACACCCACGACCACAACGCCGCTGACGACACCGAGACCGACCGTCGGGACGGCCACGACCAGCTCGACTCCGCACAACTCGACGACCTCGAGGCCGCCCGCGACCGATTCGAACGCGCAACCCAGCGCATCGAGGACCACGGCGGAGACGCCGTCCACGAGGCCGCAGCCGCCTACCGCGACGCCGACGAACTGCTCACCCAGTACGTCGACCGCGCGACCGGCACCGGCCGCGAGAACTTCAAGGCCTACGTCGAACTCGAGGGCAAGTTCTCCACGCTCGTCGAGAACCTCCCCGACGATCTGAAGGGGCGGTCGGCGTTCGACGACGCGCTGGATGCCATCGACAAACGCCGGCTCAGCGAGTCCGACTTCGAGCGCGCCCACGACGCACTCGAGCCCGCCGCACAGTACGCCGAACTGCTCGACGAACGCGAGGCCGCCCGCGAGGCGATCGACGACGCCCGCACCGCAGCCGCCAAGCGCCGGCGCGAGCTCGAACGCGAAATCAGCGACCACGAACGGCTGCTCGAACTCGGCACCGCCGACATCGACGCGCCGGTCGAACGACTGCGAGAGCCGGTCGAGGCCTACAACGATGCGATCCGCGAGGCGTTCACCGAGTACCGACTCGAGACGCCCGCTCGCGAAGTGTTCGCCCTCGTCGAGCGTAGTCAGTGGTACCCGTTCGTCGGCTTCAGACAGCCACCGGCAGATCTCAAAGCGTACATCGAAGAGAGTTCCGACGGCGAGTATTCGATCCCGAAGCTACTCGAGTTCGCCGACTACTCACACTCGAAGCTCGAGCACTACGTGGAGGATGCGGACGTGCTCAAGCGCCGTGTCGCGACCCAGCAGACGTATCTGGACGGGATCGATGCCGAGGCGTTGACGATCGACTGGCCGCCCGAACCTGCGGGGGCACTCGAGCGCCGTGTTCGAGAGTACCGGCCGTTCGTCGCCCGCGTGGCTGACGAGGAGACGGTCACACAGCTTCGCGAGATTCGTCTGCGGACGTACGACGATGAGTACGACCGGCTCCAGACGGCCGCCCAGGCGGTCGAACAGCTTACTTCCGAGGAGCGCAAGCGACTCGCAAACGGTGCGCTCGCCGACGACCTCGACTCTCTGCGCGCAGAAAAGGCGGCACTCGAGTCGGCGCTGGATGTTGACGATCCGGTGTAGGGTGTGGGATCGTTCTGATTTGGGAGTGGTTTCGGTTTGGTATTGGGATCGATAGCAGCAGTAGCGAAGTGCAGGGGACAGCGGTGAATACAAAGAATGAAAGCAACACGATAATTTCGTTTGTTCACATCATGTAGTAAGCAACAAACTACTACCATGAGGGTTGAACAGTAACTGTCGAAAAGTATCTAACTCATTTCTCCACTATCTTTATCTTGCTTTTGAGACTGCCACCAACTAATAGCCCAGTTTGGAGAGACAGTATTACTGCTGCAACAAGCAGGAGCCCCATTACAAAGAAATTAACCTCTTCTTAGTATACCATAGAGGTTATTCTAATTTCTATGTCTTTAAAATACGTTCTCTCATAGTAATAATTATACACCCCCATATAGTATTGGAATATGGAGTTACAATGAATAAGAGATTCAGCCAAAGTCGTCGACGGACGTTAACACAAATTGGCACAGGCGCTGCTGCACTTGGGTTGGTTGGTTGGTAGTGTTAGTGCAGACGCTTCCAGTTCTGACTCACTGACGGAACTTGATTCCCAGGTGCTTGACGCTTACGCCGATAAAGGAGAAGATGGTCTCCATGAGGTCATGAAGGAAACAGGTTACAATTATAACGTCAGTACCTCTTCCAAAGATTTCAAGGTGGAAGATGATTCCGAAATCAGTCCAGATGTTCGATATAGTAAAGGGTCCTCAGATCTCACAGTCCACACTTTTGATGATCCTGAGGACGACGAGCGGATCCGGGTACAGGTCATTGTGAATTTAGAAGATACAACGGTATCTGCTGGATATCCTACATGGGCAGAAGACACCATTGCGGTCAGTTACAATGGTGACGATTGGACTAATGTAGGGGAGGCAAGTTTGAGGATAACACCTGATGAAGGAGGATCCATTGAACTCTTCCCTGGCTCAGTAGAAGATGGTGGACTTGCCGCCATTATTGATCTTGACTCGGTATATACCGACGCTACACAGAATGTTCTTCTTGCCCAGTCACTCCATAACCTTAGAGGGATCCCAGGGACAATTTATGGAAGTTATGTACATTCCTGGTCACCCAACCCAAGTAGTGTATCCGTTGATAGCGTTCAAGGAGGGGATGGTCCTGTTGAGGTTTCCTTTGATGGTAGGCTCGATAACGACTGGCAAATCACAGACGACGAAGATACTGATGAGCTCATAGACTGATCACAGACAGGAATCAATACATAGATGTACATTTAGATTTTTCATTCGATATGGATCAAAGGAACTGGTTTTTGGCTTTGATTGCATACTTGTTAGCAGCCATTGTTGTAGAAATGGATCCAGGAGGTTCCTTGCTGTACGAATTGTCAATATTAATTATACAATTTATCTTGGGAATATATATTATTACTTTCCCCATCTATATTTGGCTATCCAAATAGCAACTTTGATAGCGTATTTGAGTGCTTCTTTGCACAACCACTGCAATAATTCTCGCCAAAGCTCAAATGGTCGGAAATATTATACTGTCGGACAGAACTATTCGAAGATAGGTCGCGCTACTGTAGCCGTCACCTTGCGAAAATAGAGTTCAGGTTGAATCTCTAAGTTCGTACACACCACAGTCACCCAGTTTCGTTTGCACTCCAGTCACTCGGTTTCGTTCGTATTCACGAGACATCAGAAACGATGGCTCGTTCCCAAACGAAAACGATCGACGAACTGGGAGGACAGTTCAGTGCACGTACTCGTCGGCCATCTCCGCCGGCGTAATGACCTCCAGATCGCCGGCTTCGACGTGGGCATCGAGTTCTTCGAGCGTTTCTTCGAGGCCTTCGATCGCCTCCTCCTCCTCGAGTTGGTAGAACGCAAGCGACGTGATGCCGCCGTGGGTCGCCGTCCAGTCGAGTAGATCAGCCGCTTCGCCGGGCGCAGGGTTCGACACTGTCGAGCAGAGGTGTGGATTGCCGGCATAGCCCTGTGCCTGTGTTTGGCCGGCGAACGCGAGGTCGTAATTGTCCTGGACGAGTTCGTAGGCGGACTCGGTGTACTGCGAGCCAGGGAACGCGAAGAAGAGGCCGTCGTCGGCGTATCCCTCGTCCTCGAGCCAGTCGACCGGTTCGGTGATGTTCTCCTCCATTTCGTCCGGGCCGATATTTCTGACGTGCGTTCCGAAGTGTGAGTGGCTGCCGATCGTCCAGCCGTCGTTGGCGAGATCCGCAATCTGGTCTTCGGTGAGTCGGTCGCCTTCGACCGCCACGTCAGAACGGACGCGATCGGTTGGCACGAACGTGGTCGCCGGGAAGCCGTACTCGGAGACGCGCGGCAGCGCTTCGGAGTGGTGGTTCTCGTAGCCGCCGTGGAACTGGAGCATCACTTTGCCAGCGTTTGGCTTCTGGACGAAGTGGAAGTCGTCGACCCACATCCGGCTGTCCTCGTCGCCATCGTCGTCACCGTCGCCGAACCAGCGGATAATCTGCAAGACCATGATCTCACTCAGGTCCGGTTCACCGCGGACGCGTGTGAGCCCGAAGTTCTTGCGAGCCAACGGCATGTCCGACATCACCTGCTGGCTGTACTCGACGTAGTCACCATCTTCGTCCTGTAGTTGGATCAGAACGATACCGTCGTCGTCCGCGGTCATCGCGAGGCCCGGGACAACGTCCCGAATGTCGATTGGATCATCGAGCGAGCGCCGGGCCCGAATCTGGCCGTCTTCTGGATCCGGCGCGAGAATCATCGATTGCGAACCGTCGTACGACCGTTCGCTATCGGCGTCGATTGCGCCGATGTCCTGAAATGCCTCCCATTCGTCGATGGATTCGAAGTCGTCGAAGGTGCCGACCAGCCCGGATTCGCCGCCGCCGTCACCGCCGTTGCCATCGTCGTCACCGTTCCCGGTATCGGCATCGCCACCGTTCTCGTCGGTGGGGTCTTCATCGCTCTCTTCACCGCCCATACAGCCCGCGAGTGCGAGCCCAACGGCCGTAGCTGATGTCGTTGTGAGATACGTTCGTCGTTTCATCGGTGTACTACCGAGGCAATTCAGGAAGCCTGATTGTTATGTACGAGATAGTTCAAATCGGTCATCGCTACCGCAAGGGTTACCGATAGTAACCTGTGTGAACGACGTGACAGCGACAGGCTGTTTTCTCGGACGCCCGCGATGGGTTTCCCAGCCGATAGATGCAGACAGTTCTCGATCCGTGATTCACAGGCTACTCGTCAGAATTCGTGGGTGAACGTTTTCTCGCACCGATACGAGTGAGGCAGCCTCCAGCGCAAACGTCGTACTAGCCGAACTGGTCGTCGTGCCTACTGTCGGTAGGTTCGTGTTTCAACTGCACTCGAGTGATGACTCTCTGGCTGATGGAAATAACCTATATGTGATACGATGAGAAAGCACCGGTCCATGGCCCTCGATACCATCGTGGAACGGTCCCTGTCAGTGCTTGGGTATCCGTCCATCACCCACGGGCTGCTTAATCGACACGTCGATGCGGCTGCGCTCGACGTCGCGCCCTCGGCACGTATTTCGATGGGGTGTCTCCTTCGAGGGCACGTCACGCTCGAACCGCACGTCCGGTTGAGCCGCGGCTGCATCCTGAACGGCCCGATCGACGTCGGACGACGGACGAACTTCGAACCAGACTGCGACCTCGTCGGCGACATCGAGATCGGCAACTACTGTGCAATCGCCAGAGAGACGACGTTCCAGCAAACGAATCACGAAACGACGAAGCCCGCGATGCAGATCAGGTTGTACGACGAAGTCCTCGACAGCGAGCTCCCGCCAGCAGCAGACGGGCCGATCGAAGTCGGCAACGACGTCTGGATCGGAACGGACGCGACGATCCTCTCCGGCGTCACCATCGGTGACGGTGCGATTATCGGTGCCGGTGCCGTCGTGACAAGTGACGTCGACCCGTACGCCGTCGTCGCCGGCGTCCCAGCCAGACGAGTGAAGTGGCGATTTCCGAAAGAGACCCGGGAACAACTGCTCGAACTCGAGTGGTGGGAGTGGGACGAGGAGACGATACGCGAGCACCGCGACTTTTTCGAGCAGACGCTTCCCGACTCGCGTGGCGTACAGGAAGCGCTATCGGTTGAGACGACGAAGTAACAGGACAGATGAAGAAATCGGCGGGCCAGATCCACCGATGAGAACGGGGGAGACCCCCGAGAGCGATAGAGGGCCAAACACAACCACTCCCACGGCAGCGTCGTCGAGCATGCGGTATACGCCGGCCATCCGAACGAGGCAGGGAACGAGACAGGGGACGAGACAGGAGACGAGACAGGGGACGAGACAGGGAACGAGACAGGAAATTTTCACGGAGAGTCCCATAGAGGGGATGGATACAGACCATTGATGTTGTTTTTCTGGATGTCATGATCCTGTTTTTGAGGAGGATTCTGGCTTTTAGCTCAAAACCGATTTCATGTTACCCTAATAATTTAACACCTGTCATTCAAATATAGGTTAATGGAACGACAGGAGTTCATTGCATGCTCAACTCCGGAAATAATTGTAGCGATCTGTGTTGATGAATCTTCAGGTCCGTCCGAAAATGAAGAAGATACATCCTCTGACTCGGAAGAGTTGATCGAACTACAACACTCCTGGAAGTTCTGCAGTCCGACCTTCGCTCAGATGAAGAGCCGCTGGCTCTCGAGTTGACCGTAGAAAATGTGGGTGAAAACCCACTGGAATATGAAGAGCGGCGAAGTGCCTTGTTCTGGTTTGAAACAACGGATGATGAGGATTTCATCTTGTCACCACGTGACACCCTCTACGATGATGAATCGATATTCGAATATGATACAGATAGTGACCATTGGGTCCTCGATGAATATGGATCCGACATGACTTCCGATTATCAAGTCGGTTCGTTAGAGCCAGGCGACACCCATACGGAGACACTGTGGGTTGTCACGCCCTATAATGCAAACCCACCAGAAGAAACACCTGAAGAGCTACGTTTCACGGGAGAGTTCACTGTTTCCGAGACGGATGTGAATGGCCTAGAAGAAGGAGAGGACGAATCGTGGGAGTTCACTTTGGTGAGAAAAGAGGACGACCAATTCCACATCGCGGAGCGACTACTTGTCATCTATCGTGGGTTTCAACAGAGCCGTTTCTTCACATCCCGCCCCGTCCCGCCCTGTTCTGTCATGCTCAGGAACGTCCCTCACTCCAGCGCGTAGCGCCCATTCTCGTCTCGGTCGAACAACTGACCGGTATCGACCCATCGGCCGACTGGCTGACTCCCCGCCGTCTCCCCACCGCGGCGGCCGTCCGCGACGACCGGCCCCCGCACCTCGAGCGTCCCGCTCCCTGCACCCTCGACGGCGGCACCGTCCGACCCGACAAGTCGCACTCGACAGTCCAGAATCGGACGTCCGATACTCGCCGCCTCGGCAGCCTCATCTCTCCCGTCGCCGGCGTCAGTCCCCGCAAAACCACCGCTCGCAACGTCGCTTCCCGCGAGTATCATCGGGCACTCGAGTACCCCGTACACACGCGAGACTGGAATCCCACGGTTCCGGTACGGATCGAGGAGCGCCGGGTCGACCGTCGCATCCGGCAGCACACACCGGACGGGTTCCAGTGCGGCCGTGAACGCACTGTCCGCGTCGCCCGCCAGGTCCCGGAAGACGCTCGTCCGACCCGAGAGGTGGGTCGCGTTCTCGGCTGCCATCGCGGTCAGCGCATCGCCTGGATCGAACGCCCGGTCGAGCAACAGCCGACCGCCGGCGTACAGCACGGGGAGCGCCAGTCGAACGAGTCCGTCGGGTGCCGACAGCGGAGTCGGAATCGGTGCGACGGTGTCCTGCGTGAGTCCCCACGTCAGGACCGCCGCGATGCAGTTGGACTCGAGTGTCCGCGCAGAAAACGTAACGATTGGCTGCCCGTCGTCGCCGTGGAGGGCGAGCAGCGGCCCCGATGCATCGGAGTGGGCGCGCCAGCGCTCGGCGGGTTCGGCGTCCGCGAGGTCGGGCAGCGTCACCGAGCGGTCGAACGGAATCGAGCGGACGAGGTCGCGCTGGGCCGGTTCGGCGACGACGAGCGCAGGGTCGAGCACGTCGAACGGCCGCTCGACAGTTATCGGCGTGAGCAAGTGCGAGATTGGTGCGAGTGTTGCACCGAGACGGCGACACGCGAACAGCAGTGCGAGCGAAGTCACACGATTGCGCGAGACGAGACAGACGGTGTCGCCCGCCTCGATACCGAGTCCCCCGAGACGCGCACCGAACCAGTCTGCGAGCGTCGAGAGCCCGGCGTAGGTGAGCCGATCCTCGTGGATCGTCTCGGCCGGCGCATACAGCCGTTCTTCCGAGATGTCGACGACGGCAGTCCGATCCGGGAAACGTTCCGCTCGTTTCGCGAGCGAGAGGGTCACGAGGGTATCGACGACGTTCGCGGTCGTAATACGGGAGGGGTCATTCGCAAGCCGTCGGGTGACTGTGGGTCTGCAGACCGCGACTGGGACTGCAACTGCAACCGCGACTGGGACTGCAACTGCAACCGCGACTGGGACCGCAACTGCAACCGCGACTGGGACCGCAACTGCAACCGCGACTGGGACCGCAACTGCAACCGCGACTGGCAACTGGAACCGCAACTGCGACCGCGACTGGCAACTGGAACCGCAACTGCGACCGCGGTTACGGCTGGGACGACAGCGACAATCAGGACTTGGACTCGGACTCAGACTCCAGAAACCCGAGCAACCGATCGTTCACATCGCGTGACCGCTCAATAAACCCGAGATGACCGACGGACTCGAGTACCCCGAACTCACCACGAGGGAGTCCTCTCGCGAGCGCGCGACCAACGTCGGGGTCGACAAGCGAATCTTCGGTCCCGTGGAACACCCGCGTCGGCTGGGTCACCTCGACGAGCCAGTCCGTCGCGTCGAAGTCGTCGAGCGCTGCAACCTGTGCCTCCCAGCCCGCGCGGTCAGCATCGCCATCAGCTCGCCAGTCAATCATGCCCTCGACGGCCTTCGGCTGGGACGCGACGAAGTCAGCAGAGAGCACCGACTCGAGTGACTCCCGAATCGCGTCGCGGTCGTCCGGCGGGGCGAACAGCGACTCGAGAGAAAAGGCATCGCCGATGGCTGCCGTACCGAACAGCGAGAGCGTCTCGACGCGGGTCGTAGAGCGAGCGGCCGCAAGCGCGATCGCGCCGCCGAGGCCGCAGCCGACGAGGTGAGCGCTGCGGGCGTCGCAGTCTGTGAGGACCGCTTCGAGGTCGGCGACGAAATCAGACAGGTCGTATGGACCGGACGGCGCGTCCGAGCGGCCAGTGCCGCGAAGGTCCCAGACGATGGTCTCGAAGGGGCCGGTGAGCGCGGCGTGTTGCCAGCCCCAGAGCCAGCCGCCGAGACCGGCGTCGGAGATGAAGACGACGGGAGCGGTGTCGGCCGCGGCGTCGCCGTCGCGGGAGTAGTGCAGTGAGACGGAACCGTTCGACGCGGTGGGCATACTAGAAGTGAGTGGGTGGAGTAAGGCGACGGTTTCGGTTCCAGATTCGAGATGACAGATTTCGAGCTGGGAAACTACTCCTCGAACGACTCGAGCTTCCGAACGAGTTTTGCGTAGAGATTGGGTGCACAGTACCAACCAGCGTCGATCATCGCGTCGATAGTCTCGCGGGCAGTCGTGACTGAAATCCGACCTCGTTTCGCACACTGGAGCACGAGATACGCCGTGCCACGCGTCTGGATATCTTCGACCGCTGCAGCTCGACGGCCGGCGGCCTCGTCCATCACGGCAGTTGCGTCGATTGCTGCGGCACAGCCGAGCACTGCGATATCCGCGTCGCTCAGGGTCGGATTTTCTCGCAACCGATCAGTGAGTGGCGTCTCCTTGACCGGGACGACCTCGAGCGCCCCATCCTCGATACCCTGTTCGATCCGATGTGCGTCAGAATATCCCGCTTCGAGGCCGGCCGGGACGACTTCCTCGTAGACCGGTTCAGGAACGCGACAGCGGCCACTCAGATGTGAGAGGACGTACAACTGCTCGACCTTCGCGAGATAAATGAGCGGTGTTGCGTCGAAAACCCACATCTACAACTCGTCCAGATCCGCATCGAGATGATCGCTCGATACCCAGGAGATATCTCGCTCTTCGACGAGCGCGACAAACTCCCATTGGGACATCCCCGCGATTTCAGCGGCCTTCGAAACCGTAATCTCGCCGTCTTCGAGGCGGGCCAGTGCTTGCTCACGACGCCACTCGGCGAGTCCCTCGGCGAGCAGCTTTCGAACGGCCGTACTCCGGTCGAGGCGCTCTTCGGCGAGGTAGTCCTCGAGTTCGGCCTCGAGATCGTCCGGTACTCGAGTCGAAATCGTTCCCACGGAGTATACAATGTGTGCGTTGTATACAGGTCTTTCGCCGACGGTGTGAGAGTGAGTCACCACGCAGTAGCGAGCTAACACACGGTAGCCAGACTGTCGAACCAGAACAGGCCACAGAACAGAAACAGCGCGCAGGGAGAGAAAGAACGTGCAGGTAGTCGACCGCGCTCGCGCCGCGTTCAGGCGTCGAGTACCTGCCGCAACACGTCAGGTGCGTCCGCGAGTGCGTCGTCCAGGTCCTCGGTGTTCGGGCCGCCGCCCTGTGCGAAGTCCGGTGGACCGCCGCCACCGCCGCCGACGCGAGCGGCCAGTTCGCCGACCACTTCGCCAGCGTTGACGCCAACGTCGTCCGGAACGGCGACGACGAACGTCGCACCGCTTTCACCGCTGCCGAGAACCGCGATGCTGCCTTCGTCGACGATCGCACTCGCGGTCGCACGAAGTTCGTCCATGTCGGCGTCCAGTCGGTCGACGATTGCCGTCGTCTCGCCGACGTCGTACTCTTCGCCGCTGCCGCCACCGCCCGCGCGAGCCGCCGCGAGCTCCTCTGTCAGGTCCTCGATCTGCTTCCCCCGGGCTTTCCACTCCTCGAAGAAGCGTTCCGCGGTGTCTGGAACTTCCTCGG
Source organism: Natrialba magadii ATCC 43099 (assembly GCF_000025625.1). Taxonomy (NCBI): domain Archaea; kingdom Methanobacteriati; phylum Methanobacteriota; class Halobacteria; order Halobacteriales; family Natrialbaceae; genus Natrialba; species Natrialba magadii. Next base: position 1,933,601 of record NC_013922.1, read on the forward strand.
GCGAGACGTCCAAGATCTCGGCCGCCTCGTAGAGGGCGTCCTCGTTTTCCTGGGTGGACTCGAGTGCGGCGTCGCCAGCGGCGAAGGTGATGCGCTCGACGCCGTCCTGAACGCGCTCGGTGGTGAGGATCTTGATCGAGCCGATATCGCCGGTTCGGTTGACGTGAGTACCACCACAGGCCTGGACGTCGTCAGCAACGTGGATGAGGCGGATCTGTTCACCTGGTGGGATGCCACCCTGGTAGAGGTCGAAGCCGTGATCGGATTCGGCGTCGTGGCGGTCGGGCCACTCCTGGCTGACCGAGGTGTTCTCCATCACGAGGTCGTTCGCGACGCGTTCGATCGTCTTGACGTCCTCGCGGGAGATGCGGTCGTAGTGGCGCAGGTCGATTCGCGAGGAGTCGACGCCCTTCTGGGCGCCGGCCTGGCGGACGTGCTCACCGAGAACCTGCCGTGCGGCGTGGATGACGATGTGGGTCGCCGTGTGATGGCGCATCAGCTGTCGGCGACGGGTCGCATCGAGCTGGCCGTTGACGAACTCGCCCTTGCCGAGTTTGTCGTCCGTGCGGTGGAGGATGACGCCGTCCTCGCGCTGGACGTCGCGGACCTCGACGGTCGCGTCGTCGGTCGAGAGCGTCCCGGTGTCTGCGGGCTGGCCACCGCCCTCGGGGTAGAACATCGTCTGGTCGAGCACGATGTCGTAGCCCGACTCGCGTTCGAAGACATCGAGGACGACCGCCTCGAACTGGGTGCGCTGTTGGTCGTCGTAGTACAGCGTCTCCGTCTCGGGGAGGTCGGCGAATCGCTCGTCAGTCTCGTCTGTAGTCTTCTCGGCCGCCTCGGGCGTGTCGTGGCGCTCGGCAACGAGACTGTAGAAGTCGTCCGGCACGTCAACGTCCGCACCGGCCTCTGCGGCGATTTCCTCCACCATGTCGGGCTGGAGCCCGTGGGAGTCGTAGAGTTCGATCAGTTCGTCGGTCGGGATCGGCTCGCCCGTTTCGGCGTGCTCCTCGGCGAGGGATTCGACGCGTCGACTGCCGCGTTCGAGCGTCTCGCGGTACTTCTCGACCTCGGTGCGGACGATGTCGCGGATCGTATCGCGGTTCTCGTACTCGAGACGGTCGGCCTGCATGTCAACGAGTTCGTCGAGCGGCGCGTCGACGCCGACGGTGTCACAGAGGCGTTTCGTTCGACGGAGAACCATCCGTGCGAGATAGCCCGTGCCGACGTTCGAGGGGACGATGCCGTCGCCGAGCATGTACGCGAGCGTCCGGCAGTGGTCTGCGATGGCGTAGATGTCCTCGAGTGGCTCCATCAGGGACTCGAGTTCCGCGGCGTCGACGGCGAGTTCGGTCGCGATTTCGCCGCGGGCGGTTTCCATGTCTTCGGCCTCGTCGATGTCCATGTGGCCCGCAAGTTTGGCGGCGCGGTGGATGAGCGCCTCCTCGTCCTCGGTGTGCTCGATCCCCGCGTTGTCCTTTAAGAACTCGATCATGTCGGGGTAGACCGCCTCGTAGACGGTCGGCGTCCCCTGGGACACCCAGGTCCACCGTTCGAGGCCGTAGCCGGTGTCGACGATGTAGGTGTCCATCGGGGTGTAGCGGTTCCCGTCTTTCATCTCGTACTCGCCCTCGGTGTCTTGTTCCATCGACATGAAGACCAGCGTGGCGAGTTCGACGCCGCGGTAGATGACCTCGATTGCGGGACCGGCGTTGCCGCCGCCGACCCACGGATCCTCGATGTAGATGACTTCCTCGAGGTCGACGCCCATCGAGTCGAAGAACTCGTCGCAGAGTTCAACGGTGCGGTCCTTCCAGTAGACCTCGCCCTGGTAGGCGTACTGCTCGGGGTCGTCTAAGTCCTCGCGCGCGTTGAACGCGTGATGGGCCATCATCTCGAAGGCCATCGTGTGGCGGCCGGTCTTGCCGACGTTGTCGATGTCCTGCATCCGGATGCAGGGCTGGGAGACGGTAAGCGGGTTCGCCGGCGGTGGCGTTTCACCGCTCGTGACGAGCGGCTGGAAGTCGTAGATCGACGCCTGGGTCAGCAGGACGTCGTCGCGCCAGCGGTTGGCCGCGACCGGATACGGGTCGATCCGCTCGTGGTCGTGTGCTTCGAAGAACGAGAGGAACTGCTCTCGCATCTCCGAGAGGTTGTACGCCTCGTCGAAGCCGGGGTTCTCGATGAAGTCGTACTCCTCGCAGGGCGGTTCCCCACAGGTTTCCCGCTCGTGGTCGCGCGTCCAGAAGTGTGCGCCACAGGAGGGACACTCCTTCCGGACGAACCCCTCCGTCTCGAAATACTCGAGACGGTACTCCTCCTCAAGTTGGCTCATTATACACGTGTTGGCCATGCAGGGCGTAAAACAGTTCCGCAACGCTCACTACGCGAGAATATACCCACTCACCCACCCAATCTCCCACTGTTTGTTCCCAGCACAGACAGTTCAATTACAGATACTGTTACATGGATATTGTCGGGCAAGAGATGAATTATCCCGCGACAGTCTGGTTCTGAAGCCACAAGGGTAGTCAACCGAAACCTGTCGAAGTGATTGATAGTCACAATATCGGTACACGCAGCAGAATCTTTATCGTCGTGATACAGACAGTACGAATAGACGACGAGTCAGCGCCAGGGTACGATGACGAACGCGACACCACGACAGCGGCCCCAGACGATCCTCTACGTCGCCGCGTCCGACGACGCGGCCCGTGATGGAGCGGCGGCACTACAGCGCGTGTCGTCGGGTCCCGAGCGGGCCGTTCGTCCCACGACCTCTGTCGATCGGGTCGAAAGCTGGGCCGCAAACGTCGACTGCGTCGTGTTCGCCGAGACGCCGACGACGCCCGACGGCGCACACCTCCTCGAGGTTGCAGACGCCTGCGGACAGACACCACTCGTCCTGTTCACCGAGAGCGGCTACGGCGCGACGGCCGCACGCTCGACCGACGGCATCGACGGCTACGTCCGACGCGATACCGACGACGCCGTCTCACACCTCGCGGACGAGATTACCTGGCTGTGTTACGGCTCCGGCAGCGAAACCGCTGATACGAGCACTCACTCGACTGGCGAAACCGCTGATACGAGCACTCACTCGACTGGCGAAACCGCTGATACGAGCACTCACTCGACTGGCGAAACCGCTGATACGAGCACTCACTCGACTGGCGAAACCGATGACACCGTCGCCAACGACGACGCACTGCTCGCCGGCACCGCCGACCTACTCACCTGCCGCGACCGCGACCGGCTACTCGAGTCCCTCGTCTCACTCACAGCCGACTGGCTCGCGGGTGAGCGATGCTGGATCTCGACGGTCAACTTCGGCGAACTGGTGCCACAGGCGACCGCGTCGGGAGTCGACGCGGATGCGATCGAGTCGATGCCAACGAACGGGCCGATCGGAGCGACCCTTCGAGCAGGCGAGTCGTACGTCGTGTCCGACGTTACAGACGACGCAGCGATCGAACCGCCGGTTGCAGATGCCCGCTCGCTATGTAGTGTGCCGATCGACGACCTCGGGGTGCTGGTCGTCGCGAGTGAGACGCCAGAACGGTTCGAGAGCGGGAACAGCGACGCAAGCGATGCGGGGGAGCGCGCGGACACCGCCACCGCCACCGCCACCGCTACCGCCACCGACGAAACCGACACGACACCCACGACCGTCGACCGACTCGAGTCCCTCTGTGAAATCGCAACCGCAGTCCTCGAACGAAATCGGGCCGAAGCGCGTCTGGCAGCTGAACGAGACCGACTCGAGACGGCCCGCGACGAAGTCGCGAGCGAGCGGGACCGTCTCGCGGAAGAACAGACGGTTATCGGGGAGGCTGCCGAGCAACTCGCGGCTGAACGCGACCGGTTCCGGGCGGCGTTCGCCGCCGCGCCGCTGCCGGCGTTGCGGTACGAACTCGAGGCCGGGCCCGAAACCGATGGGGACGCCGAGGCCGTCATTACCGACGTCAACGCCGCCTTCGAAACCACGTTCGGCGACAACCGCGAAGCCCTCCGCGGCCGCTCCGTCCAGGAGTACACCATTCCCTCCGGCCTGAGCGAGCGTGCAACCGCACTCACTACCGCATTGCACGCCGGCGAACGGCGGGTACTCGAGTGCCGTCGGGAGACGGTTGTGGGTGTGCGGGAGTTCGAGGTGACGGTGGTGCCGCCGGATAGCAATAGCGAAACCAGGCAAGCTACCGACGAAAACACGCCTGCAAGCGCCCAGACCGGGGTCCTTTACTACGTAGACCGCTCCGAACAGAGCGAGACGGAACGAGAGCTCACGGCGACTCGACGGCGACTCGATGCCATCGCGACCATGCTCGAAGACGAGGTACAGACGCCGCTCAACGTCGCTCGGGGCTACCTCGAACTCGTCGAGAAGACCGGCGATGCCGAGCACTTCGAGGTGATTGACGACGCCCACCTGCAGTTGACGGACCACGTCGAGTCGCTGTACGACCTCGCAGCGAGCGACGACGTGCTCGCCGAAACCGAGCCCGTCGCGATTCACGACGTGGCTCGACGCGCCTGGATCACCGTCGACACCGGTACGGCAGCACTCAACACCGAATCGACGCTCGTCCTCGAGGCCGACCGAACGCGACTACGAGAGCTGTTCGAACTCGTGATACGACTCGTACTGGCAGATAGCCGCATGGTCGACCGGGCGGGCAACAGACCGACACCGGCCGCGAGAGTCACCGTCGGCGCGACGGACGACGGCTTCTACGTTGCTCGTGATGGGTCATCGGCGACGAGTGCTGGCGACGACTCAGTGAGCGAAGCGAGGGGAGAAGGAAAGGTGGACTCGAGTGTCGCCGACGAGACGGCGGCTGCGGCGAACGCGGATGCGCAGTCAGAATCGGTATCGGCACCGACACCCCAATCTGCGGAAACGGAACCACAACTCGCCGCTTCAGCAGAGACCGATGCGGAAACTGCAGACGATTTAGAGGGTGCCCGCGAGCGCATCGAACAGATTGCCGATGCTCACGGCTGGGATGTCGGTATTGCGGCGGACAACGAGCGTTCGGCGTTTGCATTCCGTGGTATCGACTCGGTTGAGCTGTGATCGGTGACCGCAACCCGTCGACGTCTGCCGTCGACCCTCGTCCTCGCCTTTGGACGTTTCTGAGGCGATCAAAAACGAATCGAAACGAAAAGCCGTCGTTACTGGTTCTCAAGCGCCAGCGACGCCAACATCGCCTCGAGTTGCAGTCGCTCGTTCGCCCCCTCCGTGATCCGGAAGTCGACCTCACCGAGGCGTTCGAGTAGCCGAACCGTTTCCTGCTCCGGAATGTCGAACTCCCAGGCCGAACGGTGGAGCTGGTCGATTACGTCGCCGCCCGCAAGGCCGCGGTCAGTGAGGAGGTCCTCGAGTGACGCCCGTGCGGCGGTGAAGTCGCCGGCGATGGCCTGCTCAACCATCTCCTCGACCTCTTCGGGCCGTGCGGTCGCGGTAATCGCGAAGACAGTTTCCTCGTCGACGGTTTCGCCCATCACGGCCGCAGCCTGCAGGGCGTTGATCGCCTTTCGCATGTCGCCGTCGGCCGCATAGACCAGCGCGTCGACGCCGTCGTCGGTGACCTCAATGTCCTGGTCGGCGGCGATCTCGCGGACCTGGGCCTCGATAGCGGTTTCGGTGAGCTGCGTAAAGCGGAACACTGCGCATCGAGACTGGATCGGATCGATGATCTGACTCGAGTAGTTACACGAGAGGATGAAACGAGTGTTGTTCGAGAACTGCTCCATCGTACGACGCAGGGCGGACTGGGCGTCGGAAGTGAGTGCGTCGGCCTCGTCCAGGAAGATGATGCGGTGGTCGTAGCCGCCGAAGGAGGCACGCGCGAAATCCTTGATGCGGTCGCGGACGACGTCGATGCCGCGCTGGTCGGAGGCGTTGAGTTCGAGGAAGTTCTCGCGCCAGTCGTCGTCGTAGACCTCGCGGGCGATGGCCTGTGCGGCGGTCGTCTTCCCAGTACCGGCCGGCCCCGCGAACATGAGATGGGGCAGGTCGTCCTGTTCGACGTAGCGCTGGAGGCGCGGAACGATGTTCTCGTGGCCCTTGATCTCGTCCAGATACTCCGGCCGATACTTCTCGATCCAGACCTCGGTCCGACCGGCAGTCGACTCGGCGACCTCGGTGTCGGTATCGGTCTCGGCCTCAGTCGCGCCGTCGGCGTCGGCGTCGCTCATACCGGGTCAAGGAACGGGCCGAAGATAAATCGACCGAACGATGGTGCGCGACGGGTCCCTGGCAGCGAATCAGCGGACACTGTGACCCTGATCGGTGCGCGATCCGGTCGACACGTCTGGTCACCAATCGTCCCAGAAACGAACTGGTCCAGACGTTTACCGAATGACAGGTTTTTCACCACCCACGGAAAAGAGATAGTATGGGAGAAACTACCAAAGAGAGGTCGAGGCGCTCAACCGCGTTCGTCCTCCTCGTCGTCCTCCTCGTCGGCTGTGCTGCGTTCTCGGCACCCGTCGCCGCACAGTCCGAGACGCGTACCGGCGGGACCATCACGATCGGTCCCGACGAGACTGTCGGTAGTCTCAACGCCTTCGGTGGCACCGTCGTCGTCGAGGGAACGGTCACCGGAGATGTTAGCGCCGCCGCGGGCGACGTTCGAATCGATGGTGACGTCGGCGGCGACGTCGAGGCCGGCGCCGGAAGCGTCATGATCACCGGTGACGTCGGCGGCGACGTCAACGCCGCAACTGGTGGACTGGAAATCGCCGAGGGCGCAACGATCGGTGGCAGCCTCGCCGCCGGCGCGGGGAGTGTGACTATCGACGGAACGATCGACGGCGACGCCGAACTCGGAGCCGAAACGACGACTCTCGGCGAGGAGGCCGCCATCGCCGGCGATCTGCGCTACGGCGGCGACCTTCAGGGAAACACTGACGCCGTCGCAGGCGAAATCGAGTACGACTCCACGCTCGGCGGCGAGTGGACTCCAACGTTCGAGCCAATCAGTTCGCTGCTCGCCTCGGCGTACATCCTCGCGCTAAATCTGCTCCTGGGAGCCGCGCTGCTCGCCATCTTCCCGCGATTCTCCGATTCCGTGGCGGGCCAGGTTTCTCAGAAGCCAGTCCGTTCCGGCCTGGTTGGGCTCGGCGTGCTCATCGGCGTTCCGCTCTTGCTGATCGCACTCGCGATCACGATCGTTGGCATCCCGTTCTCGCTCGTCGGTGGCCTTCTGTTCGCGCTGATCATCTGGATCGGGATCATCTACGGTCGGTTCGCTGTCGCGGCGTGGCTCCTCTCTGCCGGCGGGGTCGATAACCGGTGGCTCGCCCTCGTCGTCGGACTGGTCGGCGGCGCGCTGCTCGCGCAGATCCCCTGGATCGGCGGACTGCTGAATTTCCTGTTCTTCCTGCTCGGGCTCGGTGCGCTCGCTCTCGCACTGGTCCAGCACCGGCGAACGAGTCGCGAGCAGCGCCACGAGCAAGAGCCACAGCCGTACTCCCACCGTTCCAATTTTCAGTAGCTTTCAGTAGGACACCGTAAGAAACGGGTACACTGTTGGACGACTGGGCCGCGTCCATCACTCCCATCCGCATTCGACTCGGGCAAGGCGACAGCGGGTGCTATGACAGCCGACCCACCACCAGTGGTCGCCGCTGCCTGTTCAGGTTCGTAGGCGACGATGCCAGATCCGAACGTGAGTCGCGTGCCAGCGTCAGAACTCGCTTCTGACGAGGATCGCAGTCCATCGGACTGCTCACCAGCGGAACGGCCAGCTAGCACGATTTCAGAATCCCCCGTGTAGGAGGACGTGAAACCGTGGTCTAGCTCGTCCGTCTCGCTGAAGAACACGCGAGCTACGTTCAGTGTCCCGATGTAGTCCCGGTCGCCCTCGAACCCACACCGTGCGTTGTCACACCGGAAGTGCCCGCCCCACCAGTGTTCTTCGTGGTGGTTGGGTGACTTGCAGGTGTGGCCGGTTGAGCCACACCGGGGACACGACCGACTTGTTCCCTGTGGATAGACTCGCTCAACAGCGAGACCGGCACACTCTGCCCGATATTCGATTTTTTCGATGATGTCCCGCCGCGCCCACGACGACAATTCCCACGACAACGTGCCTTCGTCACTCGGCGGGGAGAGCGACCGCAAGTCCTCGTGGACGATGGCGTCTACGTCGTAGGCGAGTGCAAGTGCGAGAACTTGGTTTGCGACGTCGTGTGTTAGTTGATCGCGCTTGTGCTGGATCTTGCTGTTCACTCGCTCGTACTCACTGTGGATGTGGGCGAACTCGTCAGTATGCGAGCGAGCGCCACGGCGCAACGCGGCAAGGCGGTCGTTCAGGCGGGTACGTTCGCGGTGGAGTCGTCGCATCTTCTCGCGGTCTGTGAACTGGATGAACTGTGGCGTGGATCGTTGCTCGCCATCGTCTGTGGCCACCACGACAGTCATGTCTTTTCGCATCCCGGCGTCGAGCGCCAGTACGCAGTCTGTGCCGTCAGTCGTCTCCGCGTGGTCGACTTCGACGGGGAAGGACAGTTCGTAATAGGTGTCACCGGTCTTTCGGCGAGCGGGCTGAAACTCGGGAGCCGAGAGATCGCCGTGAGCGAGGAGGTCATGAAACGCCTCGTAGCCGTCACGCTCGTACTCCGTCCACGACCAGTCACCTCGTGTCTCCGGCGACAGCGTGTCCGGTGTCTTGAGGCGAATGGTCAGCGTCTCACTGTCGGCGTCATACTGGTATTTGACGGCTTGGCCGCTCGTTGGGCCGTCGTCCGCAGAAAACGGTAGCACGCCGCTATCGTACTCTGGACAGTCCTGCAGTTCGAAATACGTGGCAGGATGCGTGCCATGACGGTCGCAGTAGCTGGTGAGTTGGTCGATGAGGATGTCCACGTATCCCGACGAGAGGTAGTCACCGTCATCCCAGAGTTGTTCTTTGATGCGACGACGGTGGATGCGTCGGATTTTGTGGTCGGGCAACACGCTTTGGATGGACTGAAAGGCGTCTCGGCGGTCGGCGTGACTCCGGAGCGTTTCCCCGACTTTCTGCAAGATGCACCGTCGAAACCGCGAGGGGAGATACAGGTCGAGTTCTTCGAACGGTTCGTGTTCATCGAAGTATTTCCACGCCTGATGCGATGCGTCGGCAATGCCGCTCAGATGGACTGGTGTCCAGTGGTCTTCGAGGACATGGTTGGCGACACGACGGGTGAGTGTTGCCAGTCGCTTGAATCGTTTGTCGTCCTCATCTGGGAGGTGAATCGGGAGCGAGAGGTGGTCACTCATCGGGTTTTACCTCTGATTCGACGGTATTGACGACCTGTTGTTTTTTCGATGAGCGCATCCCGTAGAGTTTGCCGCTGAAGCTGGCGACGAGCTTGATAAGGTCGTCAACGAGTTCTTCCTGTGCAGATTTGTCCGTCTCGTCTTCGATGACGGTGACTGTGACACCGTAGCAGTCGAAATACCGTTTGAGATACGAGAACCCAAAACGAGTGAGTCTATCTTCGTAGGTGACGAGAATGCGTCCGTAGTCGGCTTCCTGTAGGTCATCGAGGAGGGAGTTGAGGCCACGGCGGTCTTCGTTGAGGCCACTGCCAACGTCGGTATAGGTGTTTTCGACGCTCCAGCCGTGGTCGTGAGCGTAGTCTGTGAGTCGCTCAAGTTGGTGGTCGAGGTCGCCGTTATCTTTCTGCCCGTGACTGGAGACGCGAGCGTAGAGTACAACACGGTCTGTCGGACGAGTATCGCCAGCAAGTCGGCGAAGTTCTCGATGTGGTATTCGTCGTTCACCGCCGGGTGTTCGGGTATAGTCGAGATCGTCGTTGCGACACCAGCGTTTGACGGTCTGGGGGTGAACACCGAGTTCGTCTGCGAACTCGCCAATCGAGTCCGACCGCGGCATTCTGATATTACTGGTTACTACTGGTAGATACTTATAGATACTGAATTCTGTAACAGTTACATTACCCCGGCCCGCAGCGCGACCAACGGCGCCGAAGCGATCCGGACGGTCGTGACGGCTTCGATCAGGACGACCCAACAACGGACTAGCGAGACACGGGATCGCACCGTCCCGTTTGGGGAGCGCGACGGTCACGGACAACAAACGACGTACGACGAACGACGTACGACGTACAACAAACAACGAACAACAGACGACGTACTCAAGTTTCACCCGCCACAACACCGACTATGCGCGTCACCGTCGACGTCAAGGGCGAGGAGACACACGAGATTTCGCTCACAGACCTCCGCGAAGGGAACGGTGGCGACTCGAGTGCAGACACGACTGCAGACAAAGCGGACAAACCGACGTACGCCGACCTCCTTCGAGAGATCGACCTGAGTCCACACGAGGTGAGCGTGCTGATCGACGGGCGGCCAGTGCCGGAGGATCAGCCGGTCGAGAGCGAGCAGGTGACGGTGTTGCGGTTGATTAAGGGTGGAAGTCGGTAGCCGGAGCCGGTAGCTGATAGTCAACAGCACTGCAAAACGACCGCCCCTCAAGCGTTGACGTGCGTCACCTCGTAGCCGTGATCACGAATCGATCGGATGATTGCTCGTGCCTGTCCCGCGCCGCTGGTCTCGATCTGGAAGTCGAGGTGTGCCTCGCCGACGTCGAGTTCCGGTGCCGAGCGGTCGTGGCGAACCGTCTGAATGTTGGCGTTATGGTCGGCGATCACGCCCGAAATTTCCTCCATCTTGCCGGACTGATCGTCGATCCGCACGCGAAGCCGCAGCAGTTGTTCCCGATCGGAGAGCGCGTGGACGAGCACCGTCTGGAGCATCGTCATATCGAGGTTCCCACCACAGAGTAGGGCCATCACCGTCTCGCCCTCCACGTCGAGTTCGTCGCTGATAATCGCTGCAACCGAGGCCGCGCCAGCCCCCTCGACGACCTGCTTTGCACGCTCTAACAGGAGCAAAATCGCTCGTGCAATTTCGCCGTCGGTCACCGTTACTACGTCGTCGACGTGCTCCTCGATGAGCGAGAGCGTCAACTCCGAGACGCCGCCGGTGGCGATACCGTCCGCGATCGTGTTCACCGACTCGAGTGAGATCGGCGTTCCCTTCTGGAGGCTATCGGGAACAGTGGCCGCGTCGGTCGCCTGCACACCCACGACGCGCGTCTCGGGCGACCGCTCGGCGAACGCGGTTGCGATGCCAGCGATGAGGCCGCCGCCACCGATCGGGACGACGACGGTGTCCACCTCCGGCAGATCCTCGTACATCTCGAGACCAAGGGTGCCCTGGCCGGCGACGATCGCCGGGTCGTCGTAGGCGTGGACGAACTCGGCGTCGGTGCCGGAAACGAGGTCTTCCGCGAAGTCCATGGCCTCGCGGAAGTCGGTGCCGACGAGTTCGACATCCGCGCCGTATCCTCTCGTCGCGTCGACCTTCGCCTGTGGTGCGGTGCGGGGCATGACGATGGTCGAGTCGATACCGAGGTTCGTCGCGGCGAGTGCGACACCCTGGGCGTGGTTGCCCGCGCTCGCGGCGACGACGCGCTCGGTTTCGTCCTCGGTGACACACTGGGCGATTTTGTTGTACGCGCCGCGAGTTTTGAACGAGCCCGTCCACTGGAGGTGCTCCATCTTGAGGAACACCTCGCCACCGGTCAGTTCGTCGAGCGACGTGCTCCGCTCGATGGGCGTTCGCTTGACGACCGACTCGTCGTCGAACCGGTCGCGAGCGGCCTCGATATCGGAAACGTCGACGGATCCTGAATATTGCGCCATTGTACAACGTTAAGTGTCACATCCCAGCAATCGCGAATAATAGTTCGGGTTGCACGTCAGAATTGGTGGTCCTCGGGTTGTACGCCGAACCTTGTGGTCCGGGCCGAATCCACGATCACAGCACAGTACAGCAAAGCACAGCACAGTACCGACGACCACGAATCCAGCAACCAACGCACTGTTGACGCCCGACGGCGAACACGACCACATGGTCGGTGACACCCACGTCCGCACCGCCACAGCCGCGGACGAACTCGAGATCCGTCGCATTCTCGACGCCGCGATGCTCACGTTCGAGAACCTCGAGGAACGACTCGCAGCGGGAGACGTACTCGTTGCCGGCGACCAACAGGGTGGTTCGACTGACCCCGGCCACACTCCAGAATCCGAGGACTCCAGCGCGCGGGCCGACGAACGAATTCTCGGCACGCTAGTTCTGGCTCCGGTTCCACCCGAAACGGACGGGTGCAGGACTGGAGCAAAAGGGGCTAACAGGCCAGACGAGCCCACAGAACCGGTCCGCGAGAGCACACATATCGCTGCAATCGCCGTCCGGCGACGCCACCGCGGGCAGGGAATCGGACGTGCGCTCGTCGCGCACGTACTCGAGTCCGAGCCCCAGTCCCAGACCGAACCCGAGTCCCAGTCCCAGTCCCAGTCCCAGTCACAGTCTGAATCCGAGTCTGGATCCGACCTCGAGCGACGAGTGACGGCACACTTCGACGCGGCTGTGCGGCCCTTTTACGAGTCACTCGGGTTTGCGATCGAGCCGCTCGAGGCAGCCCAGGCAGCCGAGTCGGCCGAATCAGTCGGGCACGACAACGCAACCGGAGCTGATCGGTTCCGTGGCATCGCCGTCGCCACCGACGACGAATCGGATATCGATACCGACAGCGAAACCGACACCAACACCAACACCAACACCGACAACGACAGCGAAACCGACCCGGCAACTGGTCAATAGTACTCGAGTTCATCGAGCCCAGTCAAGCGGAGCCGACGCCACCGAGTCCAGCACCTGTGAAAAACAGTTGGAACTAATACATCGGATCGCTGTCGTAACGGTATGGCTCCCCGTCGACCCGGTTCGAACTCGCGTCGTCGAGAGTGGCACGCGCTCGTCGAACACTACACACCGAATGGAACTCTTGGTCGGTGGCTTCTCGGTGCACCGACCGGGATGGTTGGACTCTGGCTGCTACCGGTCGCTCTCTTCGCAGTTCCAAGCGTTTTGATACCGGCATTACTCGGTGCATCAGTTGCGATGTTGCTGTTCGCCGTACTGATGCTCTGGCCCATCTACCTCTCGCTCATCGGGAACGTGGAGTCGACGGACGCGTACGCGAAGTCAGTAACCGGTGAGTCGAAATCGACGGGGGCCACGTCCGTCAGTGGTTCGACCACGGGACACACTTCGCCACCAACCGGAACAACGGCGGGGGGAACTCGTTCTCGCTCAACTCGAGACCCGACCCACTCGGAGTCCAACTCGAGTGATCCCTTCGAAGAACTCAAGCGGCAGTACACAGCCGGCGAGATCAGCGAGGAGGAGTTCGAGCGACGAGTCGAGGCACAACTCGGCGACGATACCGAGGCCAGCACAGACCGAGCGAGCGATGGCGACACCGAACTCACCGACCGTCGCTGAGCACTCGGCCTGACCACCTGAACCAAGCGTCCTGAGCAGTCGGCCTGGCCACCCGAGCGAACCGTTTTGAACAGTCGCCGAACACACCAAACTGGCGTCGCTGATCAGGACAGCTTCGACCGGAACCGATCCAGTCCGAACTCGAGCATGTCCGGACTCACGGTCTGGAACTCGTCGTCGTCCGGGAGGAAGGGAACGACGGAGTCCCAGCTATCGCGGGCGTATCGCTCGTCCAACAGCACACGGACGCCCGTATCCTCGGGCGAGCGGATCACCCGACCAATCGCCTGCCGGGCCTTCCGAACCGCAGGAATCGTCAGCGCATAGGTGAAGCCATCGCCGAAGGCATCGTCGTAGGCTCGGCGCACCGCTTTCGTCCGCGGACTCGAGGTGTTGACGATCGGAACACCACAGACAACCGCCGCGGAGAGGCGGTCGCCGCTGTAGTCGACGCCTTCCGTCAGCGTCCCGCGGAGACTCGTCACGAGCACCTTCCCGTCGCCCGCGAAAAATTCGCTCTTGAGTGACTCCGTCGCCTCGTCGTCGCTCGAGGCGTCGCGAAGCACGGGTTTCGAGAGGCGGTCCTCGAGTACCCCGGCGATCCACTCGGCCTCGGCGTAGCTCGGCATGCCGACGAGTACGTTGCCGGGAAGGCGGCCAACCTGCGTGATGGCGTCGGCGTAGTGGGTTCGCGTCGGATTCTCGTCACCGGTTCTGCCGCGGTTGTCGTACGTGAACTTCGGTGCAGCGACTGCGAAGCTCTCGCGGTTCTCCTCGGGGAAGTGGAGGCCGTAGCGGCGTTCGACGACCGGTCGATCCTCCTCGCGGGCGAGGTACTCGAGTCCCGTGACCTCGGTGAAGGCGTCCATCGGCTCCAGCGTCGCGCTCATCAGAATGCCGCCGCCGAAGGACGCGAGACGGTCACCGATGGCGTCGCTGGGGACGCAGTTGTGCAGCGCGATGCGAGCGGTGTAGGCCCGTCGCCAGGAGTCCGGCGGCTCCGTGTCGTTCCAGGTGCGCTCGAGTTCGATCTCGCGGAAGTATTCCGTGTGTCCGCAACGGTACCACTCGCCCAACACGCGGCCGACAGCGGGTGCGGCCCGCGTTCGGTCCTCGTCTTCGGCCTCGTTTAAAATTCGTGCGGCGACAGCACCGACGGCCTCGACGCGGACCCAGTCGGCGTCGCCGTAGCCCGCCTCTCTTGCCCACTCCGAGAGTTCGTCTTCGGCCGGCTCACCGGGGTCTCGGAGTGGAATCTCTTCGTCAGGGAGGTCGGTGAGATCCGACTTCCACCCCCTGTGTTTCCGGTCGAGATGAGCAGTCACGCGGCGGTCGAGTTCGTCTCTGAGATCACGGATGAACTCGAGTGTTCGGTTGAGTTCCTCGTAGGTGACGTCGCTGTCCTGGAGTTCGGCGCGGACGAGGTCGGCGTCGGCGGTCTGGGAGCCGCCGGTTGCCTGGCGGCCCTCGCGTTCGAACTTGATAGGCTGGATAACGCGCGAGAGTTCGGTTTCGGCGTCTCGAAGCGTGGTGTCGGCGACCCCGTCGCTGACGAGGTCGCGCACGCGCGGTTCAAGCATGTGAGCCTCGTCGCAGACGACGAACGTGGAGTCGTCGAGCAGCGCGCCGGTGAACGAACCGGTCGTTCGCGGGTCGAACGCGTGGTAGTAGTTTCCGATGACGACCTCGGTGTGGGCGAGCGCAGCGCCCATGACCGAGTGTGGACAGGTGCCGTTGCGGACTGAGCGCGCGACGAGGTCCTCGGGTGTGATCATCCCCGCATCGGTGAGGTCGTAGGGGACCGCTTCGACTGCATCACCATCACTGCCCTCGTCCGGCAGGTCGTCCAGGTACTGCGCGTAGAACGGACAGAACTCGGTCTCGGCGCTCACCGCCCCGCCGTCGGAGTAGGTCGGCATCTCCGGCGGGTAGGCGGCCGTCTCGCCGGCAGTCTCGAGGAACCGCCCCATGGAACCGGAGCGGCCGCTGTCGGCGAGCCCCGTCTGCTGCTGGCGTGCGTTCGCGGTCAGCGCGGCGGCGGTCGTCTCGCCGCCCTCGCCAGTCAGGTCACGCGTTCGGTCCCGAAGGGTCTCACACCGGTCGTAGACGTTGCCGTCGTCGATGTCGCCCGCATTGGCCCGGTTGTACGGGCAGACATCGGCCTTCCCGACGAGTGTGAGCCCCGAAACTGGGTCCCAGTCGTCCGGCAGGTTCTCGTTGATCGTCTCGAGATCCGCTTCGAACTGGCGCAGTTGCTGCTTGACGCTGGTGAGGACGAAGACGCGCTCGTAGTCGGTGTCCGGGTCGCGCACGAGGTCAATGCCAGCGGTGAGTGCGATCATCGTCTTTCCCGTCCCGCAGGCTCCTTCGATGACCGTGTATCCACCGTCACGGGCCGCGTCGGCGGCGGTTTCGATGCCGTCGACCTGCTCGTCGTAGGGCTCGGCGTGACCGAAGATCGGTCGCCAGTCCGTCATTCTTCCCGTACTCATGGTCGGGTGGTCAAAGCGTTGACGGACCACTCTCGGTGCGGGATCGGATATAAACCTCCGGGCGGCGAGTCGTGTCAGTTCACAATATTTTTCTATCGCGACGAGAGGCAGAGAACGTAATGCCCCTCCCCGACCCTGGTGTCGATTCCCCGTTCTACCGCGATCTCGTGGTCTTCCTGCTCGCAGTCTGTTTACTCACCAGTCCGTTTCTGGTTGCAACCGTTCACATCGGCGAGCCCGCCCACGAATTCGACCGCGCGGCAGTGACGACCAACGACAGTGCGATCGAATACGCCGACGAAGACGAAGACGAAGACGAAGACGACGTTCCGTTCCTGACACCAATCAGTGAGGACATCGACTGCGCCGGCTGGGCTGGCGACCTGCGAGCCTGTGCACTCGAGGAGCAGGTACTCGACGGACAGCCAGTGCCAGCCGGAATGTGGACGGGCGAAGCGGGACACACGCCGGTTTCCACGCCGTATCTGTCGGGGTACTACCGATACATCCAACTCGACGGGCAGGTGTACGAGCCCGCGTACGAAACGAACGCATCGGAACAGCGAAACGGGATGCACAGGGTCGAACTGGCCCTCGAACCCGCGGACCCAGACGACGCGCTACAGCGAGTCTCGGTTGACGTAACCGACGAGGATCTCCATCCGACCGTCGCCGAAACCGCACGAGAGGGGGCAACGACCACTCGCGCCGCTGTTGATGTCCCGGAGACACCGATCGAACTCGAGGACGGGACTCACTACCGGGTGTACGAGAGCCAGCAGGTCGACGAGTCGCCGTGGGACTCGAGTTCGCTCGCGTTCGCGCTGCGATACGTCGTGCCGCTGATCGGCATCGCGATGCTCGTGTCGCTATCTCGTCGGATCGAGGTGTCCTACGTCGGTGGAAAAGGAGAGAAGTCTGAGCGCGACGAATAGCGACTATCGATCGCTGGTGTAGTCGTCAGAGTCTGGTTCTGTCCCAGTGCTGTGCACGGAGTTGTCGGTGTCGACGTCGCCATGTTCGGTGCCAGCATGGTCGGTGTCCGGATCCTCGACGAGTGCCCACTCGCGCGTGAGCGACGGCGTTCCGCGGACCGCGATGGCGACCGCGGCGAGTCCGAAGACCGCGATGCCGACCGCGCCAACCGGGTTGACCACGAGTTCAGAACCACCCTGCGCGAAGACGATCAACGTCGTCCCGAAGGCGTTGAACACGCCGTGGAGGATCGACGGCGCGATGACCGATTTGGCCTGAACGGTGACGTAGGTGTACACCGGCGACATCGCGATGCAGGCCGCGGTCATGACACCGACGCCGACGAGCGGATCCGTCGTCGGATAGTTGTACCCCTCGAGGATCACCGGCGCGTGCCAGAGCCCCCAGACGACGCCGATCACGGTCGACGCTGGCCAGAACCCGTACGGCGACAGCTCTGTCAGGAAGACGCCGCGCCAGCCAAACTCCTCACCAAACGCGAGTATGGCGTTGATCGTCGCCCCGGCGATGAGCGCGGCGACGATCGTCACGAGCAGGTTGAGCGGCCAATCCGGCAGCGACGGCCCCTCGGGCTGGTCTGCGGGATCGGCCGGTGCGAACTCCGTTCCCTCACCCGTGAACGGGTTCGCGTCGGGGACGAACTCGACGCCGGGCAGCGCGAGCGCGATGGCGATGCCGAGCAGGACGAGCGCGATCGGGACGATTGCGGCGATCGCAAGCCAGCGCACTCGCTCCCACGGGAACCGAAGGCCAGCAGCCTCGAACGACGGCGAGCCAACCACGCAGGTAGCGATTCCGGCGAGCATTGGCGTGAACATGTACGCGGGCGCGAGCGCGACCATGCTTACACCGAGGAGTTGCGAAACGAGCACGAACGCCCCCGAGAGCACGACGAGCGAGCCGAGAAAGACGACAAGCGGTCGGCGACCGGGAACACTGTCACGCTCGGTCACGGCCACCCCTCCTGTGCCTGTGTCGAATCGTCGGCATGCTGTAACATGGCTGAACTGTACGTCCCGTACGAATAAGTATTACACCGTCTGTCCTGGTTGGAAACAGCGTCGACAGGGACCACAACACGACCCAGGGGATCAACCTGGAACACAACACACACCCGTCACCACCCCCAACACCACCCATGAGCGACACGAGCGATTCGGCCGACAACGTCGATACCGAGCAGTGGCGCGTCGAACTCGAGGAGAAGCGCGCAGAGAAAAACGAGTTCTTCGCCAGCCACCCCCAGTCACCCGTCCCACCCGAGGAGCGCGATGCGTTCGAGGCACTCGAGTACTTCGACCCAGATCCGGACTACCGCGTCACCGCGACTGCGGAGGTCCACGACGACCCCGAAGTTGTGCTCATGGACACGACGACGGGCCGCGAGATGCGATACCTGCGCGTGGCGACACTCGAGTTCGACCTCGAGCGCACGGACGAGGAACTCGAGGATGTCAGTACGTCGCTTGCAGCGTACCAACTCGAGAGTCCGAATCAGGAGCCGTACTTCATTCCGTTCCGGGACAAGACGACGGGCCAGCAGACCTACGAAGGCGGGCGGTACATGGAGCTGGCGGCGGATCGTGATCTCGAGACGGGTGACGAGCTGGTCGTCGATTTCAACCTGGCGTACACGCCGTTCTGTGCGTTCAGCGAGACGTACGACTGTCCGCTCCCGCCGAAGGAGAACTGGCTCGACGTGACGATTCCGGCGGGCGAGCGGTTCGAGTAGACGAGAAGGCGACTGGCGATTTTGTGGTGGCTGACGGTTTTGTGGTGGCTGACGGTTTTGTGGTGGCTGACGGTTTTGCGGTGGCTGACGGTTTTGCGGTGGCTGACGGTTTTGCGGTGGCTGACGGTTTTGCGGTGGCTGACGGTTTTGCGGTGGCTGACGGTTTTGCGGTGGCTGACGGTTTTGCGGTGGCTGAGAGTTAGCTGGACAACACGAGCAGGCACGTTTCCACTGGAACGGAAGCACTGTTTCCAGCGTGCTGGTGGGGTGAGACTGACCTCGAGTGGAAATAGAGGGGTTTGAGTATGATTGGCTGTGGTTGCCGACGGTAGTGATCGCAGTCGCGTCAGGTATCGCGAGTATGGCGGTAATGACAACGACAGCAATTACGGTGCGACGCCAACAGTGAGCAACGTCCCGAACTCGCGGTAGCGTTCGACCATCTCCGCGCGGGTGTCCCAGTTCTCCGTCGGGAACTCGGCTTCGGCGGGAATCGTGATCTCGCGGTCCGGAATGGTGTCTTGTTCGGCGACGTGGAGTCCGGCGTCGCGGAAGGCTTCGCGGTACTGGTCGCGGTCCCAGCGAGTCATCTCGATCGAGATCTTCTCCTGCCACGCGTGGGAGTGGACGTTCTCTTCGTAGTAGTTGACCGCACAGTAGAACGTTCCACCGGGGCGAAGCACACGGGCGATTTCGGCGAGTGTTTCGTGGGGGGCAGCAGCGTAGTAGAACGCCTCCATCGACCAGACGTGATCGATCGTGTCGTCACCGAAGGGAAGCGAGCCGAAGTCGCCGACGACGTACGAAACCTGCGGGTCCTGCGTGTAGCCCGCGGCGTTGTGGGCCATTTCGGGTGAGCCGTCGAGCCCGTAGATTCGTCCTGCATCCTTGGTGTCCCGGAGCGCGCGGCCGGCGTAGCCGCTCCCACAGCCGAGGTCGAGGACGGTATCGCCGGCCTCCACCGGCATTCGTGCCAGCGCGTGCTTTGCCGTGTGCCAGTGGCGCTCTTCCATCCCTCGGTCACGACCGCTCGTCGCCCAGTCGTCGAACTCCTCGCGTACGCTCATACCGGATGCGTCGGCCTCCGTGAGCAAAACCGGTTCGACTTTCGACTCGAGTAGAGCGCGAAACGACGCGCCCGATGTCGCGAGCCGATGGCAGCTGGGTGGACTGACCGACAGGTACTTTAGGATGGCCTAAAAAGGTGTGATCGGAGAGGTTTAGGCTGGCCGAAATACCGTGGGCATCGGTTTCGGTCGGATGGATAGCGAACGCTGTCCCCTCCTCTCGTCCGTTCTATCGCAACTAATCGGTAGGTATAAGTGTTTTAGGTCGGCCTAAAACTAAGTATGCAACAGCGAAGCAGCGATCAGATGAGTCGGGTTGGTCGACGAACGTATCTTGCCGCCGCAGGCGGTGCTGTAGCCGGCCTCGCTGGACTCGCGGGCTGCCTGGGTGACGGCGGAGACAGCACGCCGATCGCAGAGGTCGACCCGATGACACAGGGTGTCAATTCGGGTACGCTATCCTGGGACGACCTCGGTGACCTCGAGGGTGAAATCAGCATCTACTCCGGCCGAACGCCAGATCAGATCTCCGGCGTCTTCGAAGCCCTCGAACAGGAGTACGACGATCTCACCGTCAGCGTCGACTGGGACGACAACGATACGCAAGTCAACCAGATCCTCGAAGAGGAGACCCACCCGGCAGACCTCATGTACTCACAGGACCCCGGTGCACTGAACGCACTTCACGAGGATGGATCCTTACAGGAACTCCCTGCGGACGTTCTCGATGCTGTCCCTAACAGCTACCAGCACAACGACGGATACTGGACTGGCGTAACCGGGCGGACTCGTTCGATTCAGTACAACAGTGACCGACTGGACGAAACCGACTTCGATAGCTGGGACGAGCTGCCGACAGATATTACGGAGTACGCAACCGACGAACGATTCGAGGACATCATTTCGACTCGACCGAACTCCGGAACGTTCCGCGGATTCATCCAGGCGATGGTCGAACGGAAGGGCGAAGAAGAGACCCGCGAGTGGGTTCGACAGATGGCCGACGATCAGAACACACACCTCTTCGAAGGTGGCTCCGACCAGGCGGAGGCGATAAACAGAGGTGGCGACGACGACCCGATCATCGGCCTCGGAAACAGCTACTACGCTGCTCGTATCCTCAACGAGGATTCCGACGCACCAATTCGGACCACGTTCACCGAAAACGACGCTGGGTGTCTATTCAGCGTCGCCGGTGTCGGTGTCCTCGACCAGGTCGGAGACGCCGAACTCGTCGCGGAGTTCGTCCGACACCTGCTCGCAGAGGAGGGCCAGGAACTCATGATGGAAGACAACGGCGAGTACCCAGTCGTCGAAGATATCGAGTACGTCGGCCCGCTTCCAGACCTCGACGAAATCAACCCGCCAGAGTTCGACCTCAGCGGCTTCGACATGGACCTGCAGGAAGCAGGCGACCTCATCGAAGACGAAGGGATGTTCTCGTAACGACTGAGTTGTTCGAGTGATCTCAGGTCGACCCGGAACCCCAACCCAACTCCAACCCGAAACCGAACCGGAACCCCAACCCCAACCCGAACCAGAACACTTCCCTCATCTGTTTTTGTGGGAACATGCGTCTGCATTGCCACACGGTGGGACGCTTCGGAGGATTTAGGAGCACCTAACTCAAAGCGACCAACCAGATTCGCGCCGCCGCCGACCTGCTCGGATCAGAGACCGGAGGCGACAGACGATCGACGACACCCGACTATAATGAAACCACTTACGGACTATCTCGATCTCTCACAGCAGTTTCCCCTGACCCGCCAACAACTCCGAGAGACCGATCGATCCACGGCTGCATTGGTGCTCTCGAGTGCCATCGTCGCCTTCCTGGTCATGTCCCCGATGCTCTGGTTGGTCTTTCGGGCGACTGAGGTTGACCCCGCTCGTGCCTACAGCCTCATTGTCTCCTCGCAGACCGGCTGGATTACGCTCAACAGCATCGTTCTCATGGCAATCGTGATGCTGTGTTCGATTCTCCTCGGGGTTCCACTTGCCGTCTTGACGACCCGAACGGACCTTCCCTACCCCCGCTTCTGGACTATCGTGGCCGCACTCCCGCTCGTCATCCCCAGTTACATCGGTGCGATCGCGTTCGTGGGTATGTTCGGCTCTGGCGGTGAGATCGACTCGGTTCTCGGAACCACGATCCCCGCTATCGACGGACTCTCCGGATCGATATTCATCATCACGCTGTATACGTATCCCTACGTGTTTCTGACGACCCGAGCGGCGCTGCTGTCGATGGATAGTTCGATCGTCGACGCCGCCCGAACGCTGAATGCCGGACCGTTCGAGGCGTTCAAACGGGTCACCTTCCCCCAGATCAGACCCGGGATCGCCGCCGGCGCACTGCTCGCCGGACTTTACGCAATTTCGGACTTCGGAACACCGGCGTTCATGGGTGCAAACGTCTTTACAAGTCGAATCTACTGGGAAACCACTGGCTTCGGTCGTGAATACGCTGCTTTGCTCGCACTACAACTGATAGCGATCGTTGCCGTCGTCCTAGTCATCGAGGCCGGAATCGGACGTGACGAAGACGCTACCAGCAGTGGCGACGGTGAGGGGAGTACAATTCGACTCGGAAACTGGAAGTGGCCCGCAATGGGATTCGTCTCACTCCTTGGCACGCTCACCCTCGTCATCCCCGTTGCGATCTTTACCCGCTGGCTCTTCCGCAGCGAAGGCGATCGAATCCCAGCCTACGAGTTCCAACTCGAGTTCGCGTTCAACTCGGTCTACCTCGCGCTGTTAGCCGCACTCGTCGCATGTCTGTTTGCACTGCCGGTCGCCTACTACTCCGGTCGAGTGAACTCGCTCACCTCACGGATTCTCGAACGAGCAACCTACGTTGGATTCGCCGTCCCCGGCGTCGTCATCGGACTTGCACTGGTGTTCCTCGGTAACAGGATGCTTCCGTCGCTGTACAGACAGGGCGTCTGGCTGCTGGTTTTCGCGTACGTCGTCCGCTTTCTCCCACAGGCGGTTGGGACCATTCGGTCGTCGGTGCTACAGGTCGACGAGAAAACGATCGAGGCCGCCCGGACGCTCAACGCCGGTCGACTCGAGACGTTCCGTCGCGTGACCCTGCCGCTGATCATGCCCGGTGTTGTCGCCGGCAGCGTCCTCGTCTTCTTGACGACGATGAAGGAATTGCCGGTTACGCTGATGCTCAGACCGATTGGGATGGAGACGCTCGTCAGCCTGATCTGGAACGCACAGGATTCACTTGCCTACCGCTATGCGGCCGTTCCCGCGTTGTTGCTCATCCTTATTTCGGGGCTCTCGATGCTGATCTTGCTCCGACAGGAAGGTGGCAAGCTCAGCTAGCTGTTGCGCTGGCACTCATACGATCACGGGCTGGCCGACAACGAAGTGAGACAACGCGAACGCTACGATGACCGCAACAGAGACGCTGGGCCAGCAAATACCCCGGTAGATCCTCACTATTAAGTCCGTTCCAGCAGTTGTTCACTGCAGTATGGATTACACGCTCGAGATCGAGGAGACACCGGACAGCGTACCAGGTGGGACAGGCATTCTCTTGCTCCACCCAAGCACCGGCGAAACGGACCGTATCGACACCGAATTCCTCAAAACCGACACCGATCACTTCCTCGTCGTCTCCACGCGAACCACCGCCCGCGAAGTCAAGCAGAAACTCGAGTACTACGACGTCGACGAAGAGCGCGCCGAAATTTTAGACACCCTGAGCATCGAACACGGCTACTCCCGCCGCAAGAGCGACACCGTCCACTACGTCGCCGCTCCCGACGACGTCGACGGCATCATCGAGCACATCGACGGCTTCCTCGAGAATCACGACGGCAAACTGCGACTCAGTTTCGACTCGATCACCGAACTCGCCTACTACGCTGGCGACGACGAAGCCCTCGAAGCTGTCGACCGCATTCTCGAGCTACTCGAGACGTACGACGCAGTCGGGCTCTTTCATGTCTCGGAAGATCCCCACGAGCCAGAACTTGTCGAGGCGTTCCGTGATCGCTTTGACGGCGTGATCGACCTCGACGAAGATGGCGATGTCGACGCGGAGTTCTAGCGGCTCCTGGACGAACAAGCCAGTCTTCCTGGACGAACAAGCCAGTCT
The DNA here is from genome assembly GCF_000025625.1 of Natrialba magadii ATCC 43099. Lineage (NCBI taxonomy): Archaea > Methanobacteriati > Methanobacteriota > Halobacteria > Halobacteriales > Natrialbaceae > Natrialba > Natrialba magadii. The sequence goes on from NC_013922.1 coordinate 1,957,374, forward strand.
TCCTGGACGAACAGGCCAGCCCTCATGGACGAACAGGCCAGTCTTCCTGGACGAACAGGCCAGCCCTCATGGACGAACAGGCCAGCCCTCATGGACGAACAAGTAGCAGTCGGGCTGAGAATGGATGCCGTACACATCACAGCGCTAGTCGGAGAACTACCCCGTCACTCCGCGAGCGCGTCGAACGTCTTCTCCGCCCACCGGATCGCATACTCCGGCCCGTGATCACGGTAGGCGCTCGTATCCAGCGCGGCGAACGGTGCCGGTAACTCGATCGCGTGTTTGATCGACGCACAGGCGAGTTCGGTCGCGTCCGCGAAGTCCGTCTCGCCGCGCGCGACCGCACGGGGGAGTCCAGCAACCCGGTCCTCGAGTCGTGTTCCCGCGTCCTGCCAGGCGTCACCGAGTTCCGCGCGGTCTGAGTGCTCGTGCCACTCGGCAAAGACCTCCCGGGTCTGGAGTCCCGTCCAGCCGTCGTACAGCGCCGCTGCGATCTGGTAGGTGCTGTTCGGGTCGAGATCGACCGCCTGATCGAGGTCCGCGTACTCGTCTTCGAAAAAGCCGATGAAGTGCTCGGGGGTGTCGAGCCCGAGTTCGACGAACGCCTCTGCGAGGAGGAAGTCGACGAACGACTCCGGCGATCCCTCGACTCTCGGCTTGACGAGGACGATCGGTGGATCGGTCTGGCGCGTCCAGACGACGCTGCCGTCACCGGGCATCCCGATCGTCAGATCGGAACTCGCGTACCGTGACAGCAACGTGGGTGCATCTTCGGGCAGCCACGCCGCTGGATAGCTCGCCGGTTCGAGCGTGTTGACTACGAGACCGAGATCCTCGGCGACCGCCGGTGGAAGTGTCTCGAAGTCACGCTCGCAGTCGAAGACGAGGGCGTCGGGCGCGTGCTCGTCTCGAACTACCTCGACCGGGCGTGAGAGGTCACGAGCCTCGAACATCAGACGAAAACGTTCTGGAAGATCAGTAGGATCGACAGCAGCGCCGATACAGCGACCGTCGTGACGACGACCTTGGTTGCAGTGCTCATGATCGGGAACTGTCGCTCACGTCGCTTAAATCCATCTGTCCCGGCCGAATACTGGGTCCGATAGAAACGCACAATCGAAAATCGAAACTCAGCGCCAGCCAGCAGCGTCGCTCAGAGCAGCGTCACTCAGTCTAGAGTAACACCTGCAACTTACACCTGATCGCACAGTGGTCGTTCGATCAGGTGTGCAGTGGCTACGAGAGCTTACTCTTCGCCACCCTCTCGCCAGGAATCGGGCACGTCGATCACGTACCGACCGTCTTCCTGCAGCGAAATAATGTACTCCTCGCGGTTGTAGAGCTCCATCAGATTGAGTTCGTACTGGCCCGGACGAACGATCTTGATACTCTCGAACTGCTTGTTGAGTTCCTCCCGAAGCTCCTCCATCGACGGACTCTCCCCGCTCGGTTCGCTGACGACGCGGCCGTGTTCCGGCGGGCTATCGCCCGCGCCCGCAGGCAGTTCTTCACCGGCGGATTCCGTGGACGACCCACCGGCAGACTCCGCGGATGGCTCACCAGCGGATTCCGTGGATGTCTCACCAGCGGATTCCGTGGATGTCTCACCAGCGGATTCCGTGGACGGGGCTGTCTCCACAGACCGGTCACCACTCGCCGGTGTCGACTGCGACGACGCACTGGTCGCCGTCCCCGTCGGTAACTCATCGCTCGGAATCACTTCGCTTCGCGCATCCGACTGGGCCGTATTCTCGCTGTCCGCCATCGTCGCCGTCGTACTCGAGTCCGACCGTTGCTGGCGCGGTGCACTCGAAGCGGACCCCCCATCTTCGGATGGTTCGTCCGCGTCGGCGGCTGGACGAGGCGAGGCCTGTTCCCAGGCGGAAGCATCCTCGCTGGCCGACGAGCGGTCTTCCGGACGGCGAGCAGTGTCGGGCCACTCCTTGAAGGAGCCGAACTCGTCTGCGTCGGGGTCGGTGTCTGTAGCTGGCTTCGAAGTTGTACTTGAGCGTGACTTCGAGACCGAATCCGAACCAGAATCCGAACCTGAATCCGAATCCGTACTAGTGGTATCGGTAGCTGCTGTACTCGAATCGGCCTCCGACGCTGGTGAGGTCGGCCACGCCGTCGAGGGGTCAGGTGCGTCCTCAGTATCGTCTCGAGTAACCCAGTCCCGGACCGTTTCAGCTGCGCGGCTCGTGACGCCACTCGAGTCCGTGTTCTGATCGGGGGATGAGTTGGAGTCGGGACGCTGCGTTCCAGTTCCACCAGTGGAATCCGACGCTGCATCCGTGTTCGCCGCCGATGAGGGCGTGAACTGGAACTTGTTCCCGTTGCAGTCGGGACACCCCGAGAGCATCTCCTTGGAGCCGTCGGGGAATGTCCGGCCGCAGTTCGTGCATTCGTGTGGCATTAGTCTCTCACTCTCCTCACTGTCTGTGCGCTAATCACGGGAAACGAGTGCGCTGATGAGTGTTTCGTCCTTGTGGAGTGTCTCGATCTGGTTTGCCGGCCCGATCACGGTCAGCTTCGCCTCGGTCTCGTCCGAACCCATGAGTCGGCCGAGTAGTGACGAGTCGCGGGTCTCCGATTTGGGATACGTCTCGATCTCGATCCCGTTGAACTCGTCCGGGCTGATCTCGGACATCGTGACCTCGATGAGGCGACTCTCTTCGTCCGGGGTAAGCCCCTCCTCGAGGATGACGATGTTTCCGTCGTGAACACCGTCTAAGATCATCCGGATCTTCTCCATCGTCGCCATGCTATCCATGCGCTCGCCGCTGATGAGGTCGATCTGGACGCCGTCGGAGTCCGGCGGATCGGAGTCGTCCGCGTTAGTTGCTGTTGGCATGGGTGCTCACCCGAAGTACTCCGCGATGTTCTCGTAGACTTCGTCCATGTTCTCACCCTCCTTTGCGGACAGCGGGATCGTCTTGTGCTGCGGGAACGCGTCCTCGATTCGCTTGACACTCGAGTCGTCCAGGTCGATCTTGTTCGCGAAGATGAGAACCGGGAGATCCCGAGACTCGATGATACCGATCAACATCGTGTTGACCTGCGTGATCGGATCCTCCGCGCTGTCGAGGACGTAGATAACGCCGTCGACGTCCTCGCGAAGCCAGTGCATGGCCTCGGCGACCCCTTCGGTCGCCTCGCGCGAACGGCGGATGGCGTCGTCCTCCTCCATTTCGTCGGTAAACTCTTCGTAGTCGACTTTCGTCGTGACACCAGGTGTGTCGACGATGTCGATCGTCACCGTCTTACCGTTGCGCTCGATCTCGACATTTTCTTTCCTGCGCGCGCGCCGCGTTTCGTGTGGAACGTGGCTTTCAGTCCCGATCGCATCGCCAGTCCAGTCGCGAGCGATTCGGTTCGCGAGCGTCGTCTTTCCAGCGTTCGGTGGACCATAGATACCGATTCGTTTGGGTTCCTGTTCGGAGAACAGGCGGTCCGTAACCCGAGAGATACTATCTTTGAGTTCTGTGAACAGTCCCATCTGTAGGGCCCTCCAGCACCGCGGGGTGCATCTGCGCGTACTACTGACTGAACTCACTTAAGCCTACGTCAAACGTGTTGATTTTCAGACGAAAAAGCATAGATTCCTGTCAGGTCTGGTCGCATGGTTGAGAAGAGAGTGAGTGTTGTGAGAGCGAGACGGTATGAATTAGCTTCTGGATGGACGGGTTGGCCTATATATAATCCAGAGGCAATATAGAGACGACCGCTGTGACGAGCTGAAATACCATGGGTTCGATAGAGCTAGTATTTCTCATGGGATACTAGATGTAAGTAATCGATACTAGAACACTCTAGACAAATCCTAGGTGGTCAGTTTTCGAATATGTTGGACGAATCCGACGGTGTTCGAACACCCCCACCCCTTCGTTTCAACTGGAGACCAGTGATGGAGTGGGGTTGGAGAGCTGGTGTTGAGCAGCAGTAGCGGGTTCTGTTTCAACTCGAACGGGAGTACAGACGACAACTCGGAAGAAAACGAAGGATGCGAGAAGTCTAGTAATAGATCTCCATAAGAGGGACAGATCTAGTAGCAACTAGCAATAAAACTAACTTCTCTAGTAAAAACATCAATCTGCTAGTGGTACGGTCCTTATTTCTCACCCATCATTATAAATCCTCTCGTTCTAGAAGTCACCCTCCCCCACCCCTCTCTCGACTCTCTCCAGTTGAAACGAAGGGGTGGGGGGCACCACCCCTTTCTCACACAAGTTTCCTGACTCATTGTTGGCAAGACACAATGATGATGATTCACACCCCTTCGTATCATCCCCCACACCACGCTGCATAATCTCTCACCTCACCATCTCCTCTCACCATCTCCTCTCACCAATCTTCTCTCACCAATCTACTTTCACCAGTCCACCTTCCAACTTTCCCAAAAATTCGAACTTCTGGGATCCGAACCTCCTTGAATCCGAACCTCCTGGATTGATCGACCCGAGTAGCCCACAGAAATCACCTCCACATCCACAGTCTGAGGCAGGCACGGGTCTAGGATCGGACGGAGCTGGGACAGGCATGCCCGATTCACAGCGGATCGAATCACGCATAGCTGGTTGCTGCACGAGTTGTAGCTGTCTTCTATTTTCTTCTATACGTGTGCGCGCTAGACCAACAAGATAGACACAGTGACAAGATAGACACAGTGAATACCAGTCTATCCTTTCACTGTTGGTCCAGTAGTTCAGTGTCGCAGTTGCTCACGGATTACTCGGTTCGGTGAACCACTCAACGTCCGTGAAGTGAAGGGAAGAATTTAATATCACCGTCTTCCTCTGTTTCGTTTGCATCAACTGGATCCGGACCGGGTCGTTAGGACTGTAGACTGGCCCCGCTGGCTCGCCTACACCGCTATATCCTCGCCCTCGGGTTCGGATCTGCAGTCGAAACAAGGGGGTACGTGTACGACGAATGTCAGACGACGAAACGGAACAAACAAATTCGAACACGGGCACAGATACCGATTCACACAGCTCACAGCGGGGCGACCGTGCGAGCAGTGATCGTTCCTCTCACCAGTCCGACTTATCTTCTGACGCGAACTCGAACTCGAACTCGAACTCAGACTCTACGTCGAACCGACCAGTGAACTCGAGTGCGAATGCGGACGGTCCCAGAAACAGTACTAGTACCAGTCCCAGTACCAGTACTAATTCCAATACTGCCGGATCTGACAACACTCACGGTTTCTCGACCGATTTCGGTGACACCGACCTTGGTGACGACGGTGAGGACTCAAACCAGGGCCTGTTCGACGACCTCCTGAGTGGCGAACCAATCTTCGAGAACAAGGAGGTCCTTCGGCCATCGTACACACCCCACGAACTTCCCCACCGAAGCGACCAGATCAACAAGATGGCGACCATCCTGGTCGCCGCGCTTCGCGGCGAAACGCCGTCAAACATCCTCATCTACGGGAAGACCGGGACGGGGAAGACCGCGAGCGCGAAGTTCGTCAGCAAAGAACTCGAGAGTACTTCCCAGAAGTACAGCGTCCCGTGTGACGTCGAGTACATCAACTGCGAGGTAACCGACACGCAGTATCGCGTGCTCGCCCAGCTTGCGAACAAGTTCATCGAGAAGAACAAAGCACGAATCGACGACCAGATCGAATCCTTACAGGCGCTCCGTGAGGAGGTTGCGGCGTACGACGAGGCATCAGAACGCCAGGGGAGCACCGACACACCGTCGGCGACCCAGTCCGAATCCGAACACAACAGCAACATTTCGACTGGAAACGATCCCGATCAGATGGCATCTGAGGAGGGCAACAGTTCACATACTCCAGTGGAAAATGGGGGGTACAGTAACAGTAGTGGCGCTTCGGAACGGCGCGAACGCTCGGAGAACGCACAACAATCGCACGGAACGCCACCGCGGCAAACAGCGAATCAGCCACCACACCCACTCGAGGAGACGGCATTCGAATCGGTCGCTGACATCGACGCGCGGATCGAGTCTCTGCGGGAGGACAAGGACTCGTTCGAAGAGGTGCCGATGACCGGGTGGCCCACGGATCGCGTCTACAGCGTCTTCTTCGATGCTGTCGACTACGACGAGCGGGTGGTCGTCATTATGCTCGACGAAATCGACAAACTCGTCGAAAAGAGCGGCGACGACACGCTCTACAATCTTTCGCGAATGAACTCCGAACTCGAGAACTCTCGCGTCTCGATCATCGGCATTTCGAACGACCTCAAGTTCACTGACTTTCTCGACCCACGCGTGAAGTCCAGTCTGGGTGAGGAGGAGATCGTTTTCCCACCGTACGACGCCAACCAGCTCCGGGACATTCTCCAGCATCGTTCCGAAGTCGCGTTCAAAGGGGGCGCGCTGTCTACAGACGTCATCCCGTTGTGTGCGGCCTTCGCTGCACAGGAACACGGGGACGCACGCCGCGCACTCGATCTCCTTCGGACGGCGGGCGAACTCGCAGAACGTTCGCAAGCCGAAACCATCGTCGAAGAGCACGTCCGCCAGGCACAGGACAAGATCGAACTCGACCGTGTGGTCGAGGTTGTTCGGACCCTCCCAACCCAGAGCAAACTGGTCCTGTTTGCAATCATCCTCCTCGAGAAGAACGGTGTACACAGCATCAATACGGGCGAGGTGTTCAATATCTACAAGCGTCTCTGTGAGGAGATCGACGCTGATGTACTCACACAGCGCCGCGTCACGGACCTGATTAGCGAACTCGATATGCTCGGGATCGTCAACGCCGTAGTCGTCTCCAAGGGACGGTACGGCCGAACGAAGGAGATCAGCCTCTCGGTGCCGATCGACGAGACGGAGGCCGTACTGCTCTCTGACTCTCGGCTTTCGGATATCGACGATATTCAGCCGTTCGTGCAGGCGCGCTTCGAGAACTAACACAACGTATCCATCGCAAACGCTTTTTTCGCGCTCTGGTTCCCGCGCATTCGGATTGTCCGAAGAACGCATAACTGCTGAGTCGCTCTCTCAAAGTATGCAGCGACGCACGGTCCTCGCAGGACTTGGGAGCCTTTCCGGACTCCTTGCTTTGAGCGGTTGTCTCTCCGACGATCACGGCGAGATCGACGAGTTCGAACGCGGTGAGATCGAGATCACCATCGATGGGGAGTCAATCGAGTCGATGGACAAAATCCAGTCCGAATACGCTGACAACGACTCGATAGACTTCCACCTGCACGAGTTTGACGACTACTGGTACATGGAAGGCGAGGAGCGAGTGACCGTCGCGGAGGGCCTCACTCTTCTCCCGCATTTCGAGTACGAGCGCGTCGATGATTCGAACGTGGTGACGTTCGACGGAACGGTGTACGACGAACGCGATTCAGAGACGACGATCACAGTCGAAGTCGACGGTGAGGAGGTTGACCCAACGGCCCACGAACTCGCCGATCGTGAGGCGCTCGTACTCGAGATTGAGTCCGGCGAGAGCGACTGACTGCGGTCTTGGTTTGAACGGTCGGCTGTGATCTGTTCCTGATCAGATGTTTCTGGCCGGATATTCCTGGCCGGATATTCCTGGCAGAATTACGCCCGGAAGCGGTGTGCTGCAGCCACGACTCCAGCACCCGCGCTAGCACCGACGCCGAGTCCTGCGTTACTCATGAGCTCGAGCATTTCACCGTCGATCAGTCCCGTCGCACCGGGTGCGATCGGTCCCAGCATGCCGCCGAAGAATTCGTCGAACGCGAGGCGGATGTGGCCGAGCCACGGGATACGGAACATCGCCTTGCCGGTCACCCAGTCGGGATGGACAATCGTCGTCGCGGCTCCGCCCTGGTACTGGTCGTAGCCGTTGTTGTTGTCACCCATCGTGACGAACCCGTCGTGTGGGGCTGGACAGGTCCGTACCTGGTCGCAGGTTGCGCCGCCGACGATCTCCTCGTCTGCCTTCGTGTCGACCCAGTTTTCGCCCTCGTCGACCCAGAAGTGTGCCCGGTGTATCACCGGTGTCTGTCCCGGATCGCCATCCGGCATGAAGACGATGACGTCTCCGGGTTCACCGAACTTCTCGTGGTTGCCGTCCTGGCCGTTCTCGAGTGTTACCACGCCGGTCTCGCCGGCAGGGTCGTCACCGACGAAGCGGTCGTCGTCGACGACGAAGATGAGATCGCCGCGCTCCATGTTGGGTTCCATGCTGCCGCTCTCGACGGCAACGAGTGGCGGCCAGATCCCGCTGACGGCGAAGAGGAGAAGTCCGATCGCGGCAACGATCGCAACGCTGCTTAGAACGTCTCTGACGATGACGACACCCTCGTCGTTCGAGCGCAGAAACCAGCGGATGACACCGTCGTCTTCGATGGTCACGCGGTCGGCGCGATCGCTGGGGTCGTCGCGTGGGTTCGGTCCGGCTTCCCGTCCCCGTCCCTGTTCGCGTTCGCGTTCGTGTTCCCGTTCCCGTTCGTCGTCACGGTCACGATCGGACTCCGTCCCGGTCTCGGACCCGGACTCGTGTTCGTATTCGTGCTCGTGCTCGTGCTCGTGATCGTGATCGTGATCGTGCGCTCGCTCACCGTCGCTCTCGCGATCACGCTCACGACGCCGATCGCCAACATCGTCGTCAGTCCCACCGGGATCAGGGCCGCTCATCATCCCGCTTTTTGCTGGGGGCTACAATCAACCTTCTGCTCAGTCGAACCACGTGAAGCAGTCCAGATCTGTCCCCGCGTTCGTTCTGGATTCGCTATCCTTTTGCCCCAGGTCACGAATACGATTCGTGTGCCACTCGAGGGGCCGGCCCGAATCGTCAGCGAACTTACGAGCCGCGGCTACAACGCTGAGCGCGAGGCAGTGACCCACATCGCTTCGGCGGACCATCCCGCGGCCGTTCTCGAGCAAGTTGTCGAGGAGATGCCTGACGACGCGCTGGTCGTTCGAACGGATCACGTCGAAGCGGTGCTAGCGGCTGACGAAGACCCCTCCGTTTCAACTGGAACTCGTCCCGCAGATCAGCACGACTCGGTGGAGCAAGTTCCAGCTGAAACAGGGGGGTCTGGACCGACCGCAGTCGCCGAGTCGGAGGCAAACGAGCGAATCGAGCGCAACAACGATCCCTCGCTTCGCTCACTCGAGATCGACGGCGACATGACCGGCAACAGTACGGGAACCGGCGAGTACGAGGACTTTGTCGCCGTCTTCCGGGACCGACTCGAGCGCCTCGGCGGAAAGCTCCGCGGGCGAGTCAATCACCGACCTGCAACGGCCATCCAGTCGATGCCGGGCGGTAGCGAGGCAGGAATGGTCGGGCTGGTCAACGACATTCGATCGACGGCGAGCGGCCACTGGCTGATCGAACTCGAGGACGCCACGGGTACGTTCCCGTGGCTGGTGATGAAAGATCGCGAGTTCGCCGATATGGTTGACCAACTGCTCTGTGATGAGGTGCTGGCGATGGAGGGGACCCTCTCGGACGATGCGGGAATCGCCTTCGTCGACTCGATGTACTTCCCGGACGTGCCGCGTACGCACGAGCCATCGACGGCAGACCGCCACGTGCAGGCAGCGCTGATCAGCGACGTCCACGTCGGCAGCCAGGAGTTCATGGCCGACGCCTGGGACGCCTTCGCGGACTGGCTGTACACGGAGCAGGCCCAGCACGTCGAGTACCTGCTAATCGCCGGCGACATGGTCGAGGGCGTGGGCATCTATCCGAACCAGGACGAGGAGCTCGACGTAGTCGACATCTACGAGCAGTACGAGGCCTTCAACGAGCGCCTCAAGCAAGTTCCCGGTGATATAGACATCGTCATGATTCCGGGCAACCACGACGCGGTTCGGCTCGCAGAGCCCCAGCCCGGCTTCGACGACCGGCTTCGCGATATCATGTCCGCCCACGATCCACAGATCGTGAGCAACCCTTCTACCGTTACCGTCGAGGGCGTCTCTATTCTGATGTACCACGGTGTCTCGCTGGACGAGGTCATCGCCGAACTCCCCGAGGAAAAGGCGAGCTACGACGAGCCACACAAGGCGATGTACCAGCTCCTGAAAAAGCGCCACGTCGCACCGCAGTTCGGGGGCCACACTCGCCTTGCACCCGAAGAGGAGGACTTCCTCGTGATGGACGAGGTGCCGGACATCTTCCACACCGGCCACGTCCACAAACTCGGCTTCGGGAAGTACCACAATGTGCTCGCGATCAATTCTGGCTGCTGGCAGGCCCAGACGGACTTTCAGAAGAGCGTCAACATCAACCCCGATTCGGGTTACGCGCCGATTGTCGACCTCGACACGCTGGACGTAACGGTACAGAAATTCAGCTGACAGTCCTTTCGGCGCGATCGCGTCTACGACGGCACGGAATCCGTCAGCACCGGCTACGATGGCTCCAGTCGAAACCGCACCGTCCGCGAGCCGTCGAAGCGTGGTCCGCGCCCCTCTCTCGTGAACCCAAGCTCGTCGGCCGCCGATTCGATCGACTCGTTTTCTGGGGGTGCAAGTACCTCTACCGCCATCGATTCGCGCTCGGCGAACCGAACCGGCTCCGCCAGCAACTGCCGACAGGCCTCACCCGTTCCGTCGAGTTGTGTCACGTGCACCGTATTCTCGCGCGCATCGAAGCTAATGAAGCCGAGCAGGTCCTCCGGATCCGAGCCACCGTACTGCGAGCCCGAACTCGAGACGTCGGCGTTCGGATCGTGGCTCCCGTCCTCCGCGACGCGGACGGTGCGATCGTGGACGAGGTTTCGCATCACGTCGGTCGGCGAGTCAGCGATCGCCGCCAGCGCGTCTGCATCGGCCTCGAGTGCGTCCCGTACGTTCATCGGTGTGTGGTAAAGACACGCACAAATATAAATCCGTCCGCGATTCGACTCCGACTCGCTCGCGTCCCGGGCGGCTGATCCGCTTGTGACAACCGTCTCAGCAGTGCGAACAGTGGCTGGTATCGTTGATGGTCGAAAATGTGCATTTGCCGCCAACAGGGGACAGAACACCGGAAAAATACGTGGAAGGGAACACAGTTATCTGCTCGCTCTGGTAACGAACCCAGTATGAGCCACGCCACCGGTATTCGCTCGACTGACCGCCACGAGGTGTCCCTATGCGTGTTGTAGCCAAGTTCGGGGGGACGAGCCTCGGCAGCGGCGACCGTATTAATCGGGCCGCAAACTCGATCGCGGCCGCCGTCGAAGACGGCCACGAAATCGCTGTCGTCGCGAGCGCGATGGGGTCGACCACTGACGAACTGCTCGACGAGATTTCTTTCGAGACGGACGAAGCCGACCGCGCCCAGATCGTGAGCATGGGCGAACGGACTTCCGTCCGAATGCTCAAGGCCGCGCTCTCGGCCCGCGACATCGACGCCAAATTCTTAGAACCTGGTAGCGAAGGCTGGCCGGTCATCACCGACGAGTACGGCGAAGTCGATGTCGAAGAAACCAACGAGCGCGCCAGAACGGTCGCCGCGGAGATGGACGAAACTGTCCCAGTCCTCACTGGCTTCCTCGCCGAAGGGCCGGATGGTTCGATCACGACGCTCGGCCGCGGCGGCAGCGACACGACCGCCGTGATGATGGGCAAGTACATGGACGCCGACGAGGTCGTCATCGTCACCGACGTCGAAGGCGTCATGACCGGCGACCCGCGGGTCGTCGAAGGGGCACGAAACGTCGGCGAGATCTCCGTCGACGAACTGCGAAACCTCTCGTTCCGCGGTGCTGAAGTCGTCGCTCCCTCCGCACTCTCCTACAAGGACGAGACGCTCAATGTCCGCGTCGTCCACTACCAGCACGGCGACCTCCTCTCGGGCGGCACGAGCATCGAAGGCGAGTTCGAGAACCTCGTCGACCTCCGCGAGCGCCCCCTCGCCTGCCTCACCGTCGCCGGTCGCGCGATCCGCAACGAACCCGGCATCTTCCACCACCTCTCGGCCGCACTGAGCGAGAGTGACGTCAACATCGACGCCGTCGCCAGCGGCATGGACTCGGTCACGTTCTACATCGACGAGGACGAAGCCGAACGCGCCGAGAACATCCTCCACCGCGAGGTCATCGCCCGCGACGAACTCTCGAGTGTCACCGTCGACTCGCCGGTGGCAGTCATCCGCGTGACGGGCGGCGAACTCCCCAATCAGCCCGGTGTCATCAGCGAGATCGTCAACCCGCTCGCCGAGGAGCGCATCCACCTCCAAGACGTCATCACGAGTGCGACCAGCGTTGCGCTGTTCGTCGACTGGAACGACCGCGAGAAGACACTCGAGTTGACGCAGGATCTGTTCTGAGGAATCGACCGGTTTTGTTCTGGCGTTTCGAACGAGTATTTGGTACTTTCACGGGCGAGTGGTGCTGCGTACTCGAGTTGGGACGTGCGTTGCTCCGGTTGGGGTCGTTTTGATGCCCCCGTCGTCCAGTCTGGTCCCGCTTATTTACCTGTTAGTCCGCCTCAGTGGCCGCTACTGAGTTGTGCTACTGAGTTGCTGTAGCGAGTCTTCAGGCCCTACGAGGAGGCCAACGATCGAGAGCGCAAGTCCTGCGTACACCAGCAACCCAGCCGAGGGACCGAAAAAGGTTGCTGCCAGTACGAGATTCATTCCAATGAGTACGAACTTCAAACCTAACATACAACACCTATTGGCCCAATTGACAATAATTTATCTCTTCGTTGTCGTACTCTTCGTGCCCGCTCTCTGTAGCACGCTCACGATTCCGTTCATCAATGTCCCTGTCTGGCCGTAAACGCACTCCTCGAGACGAAAGCGAACACGAGGTTCCAGCTAGACTGAACACGCGTGGCGTTCTCGAGTTGCTATGGTCGCATACAAATCGAAGATGGTCGAGCGAATCCGGCTCCCCTCTCGAGAACAGCGCGAGCGAAATCTCGAGGCCGCCGGCTACAATCTCTTCAATCTCTCCTCGGAGGAGGTCTTCGTCGATCTGCTCACGGACAGCGGCACCGGCGCGATGAGCGACGCCCAGTGGGCCGCCCTGATCCGCGGCGACGAGTCCTACGCTGGCTCCCGCAGTTTCGAGGAACTCGAGGAGGCAGTCGCAGACGTGATGGGATTCTCGAACGTCGTCCCAACCCACCAGGGCCGCGGCGCTGAGAACGTCCTCTACGGGGCGCTCCTCTCGGCTGGCGACGTCGTACCGAACAACACACACTTCGACACGACGCGCGCGCACATCTCGAATCAGGACGCCGATCCGGTCGACTGCCCGATCGACGTCGCGCACGACCCGGATGCCGAGGAGCCGTTCAAGGGGAACTTCTCGCTCGAGCGGGCCCGTGCCGTGGTCGAGGAGCACGGGGCCGAGCGCATCCCGGTCGTCGTCCAGACGATCACGAACAACTCGGCGGCGGGTCAGGCGGTCAGCGTCGAGAACACCCGCAAGGTCCGTGAGTTCGCCGACGAAATCGACGCTACGTTCGTCATCGATGCCTGCCGATTCGCCGAGAACGCCTACTTCGTCAGCCAGCGCGAGGAGGAGTTCGCCGACGCCTCGATCGCCGACATCGCCCGCGAACAGCTCGGTTACGCCGACGCGCTCGTGATGAGCGGCAAGAAGGACGGGCTGGTCAACGCCGGCGGCTTCGTCGCCACCGACGACGACGCGCTGTTCGAGCAGTGCAAGCAGCGCGCGATCCTCTACGAGGGGTTCCCGACCTACGGCGGGATGGCCGGCCGCGACGTGGCCGCGATGGCAGTCGGCCTCCGCGAGGCTGTCGAGGACGCCTATCTCGAGGACCGAATCGAACAGGTCCGCGAGTTCGGTGCACAGCTTGCCGCCGTGGGGGTACCGGTCTACACGCCGACCAGTGGCCACGCGGTGTACGTCGATGCGGGCGAACTCTTCCCACATCTCGACGCCGAGGAGTTCCCCGGCCAGGTGCTCGCCTGCGAACTCTACCGTGAGGGCGGCGTTCGCGGCGTCGAACTCGGCAGTTTCGCGTTCCCAGACACCGACCGGCCGGAACTCGTTCGGCTCGCGGTCCCGCGTCGCACGTATCACCGCGAGCACTTCGATCACGTCGTCGAGACTGCCGAGGCCGTCCTCGAGAAGCGCGAGACAGTTTCCGGACTTCAGCTCGCGAGCGATCCAGTGATGCCTGAAATTAGACACTTTACGGCAGAACTCGAACCGGTCCCGTCCTCACAGTAACCGACTCGGTCTCGGTGCGTTTCGGTTTCCCGTTTCGCAGTAACTGGTCGACTACCTATAGAGAACTCAATACTTCTCGCAAAAGTTACTTATAACTGTCCGTGATTGTCCCTGGTGATGTCTGGAGATGACATACCACACGATGGGGAGTCGAGCGAACACGGACTTACACGCCGTGAGGCACTCGGAACGTACGCCGCTGCCGGAATCGGCGCGGCGATGGTGCCGGGAGCAGCCACCGCAACTGCGGCGACAGACGCCGACGGCCCCGTCTTCGAGGACGGTCGCGCCCAGCCCGTCTTCGACGAGGACGACGTCCTCCGCGAGGAGTTCTGGGTCGAAACGGAGACCGATACGACCAACACCGGCGACCTGGACCGGATTCACGTCGAAATTGCCAGGCCCGAATCGACTGTAGACAGCGACGTCGCGCTGCCGGTGATTATGGAACCCAGTCCGTACTTCGGTGGGCTGGATATGAGCACGGCTGACCTCTACGACGTCGACGTTTCGCTGTACGAACCAGATAAACCGGGTCGCGATACGCAACCGCGGAGCAACACGGCGACCGAGCAGACGATCGACACCGACGATCTGACGGCGTTCAGCGGCAGTGCAACCGATTGGATCGGGCCGAGCACCTACGAGGAGTACTTCGTTCCCAGAGGATTCGTCTTCGCGTACGCCTCCTCGCGCGGCACGCACAAGTCGACCGGTGCGAACACCTGTGGCGACGAACACGAGGTGAACGGCATCAAAGCCGTCGTCGACTGGCTGAACGGCCGCGCGACGGCCTACGACTCCCGCTCCGGCGGCGACCCAGTCGAGGCCGAGTGGACGACCGGAAAGACCGGCATGATCGGCGCGTCGTACAACGGCACGCTCCCGAACGGCGTCGCAGCGACCGGCGTCGACGGTCTCGAGGCCATCGTCCCCGAAGTCGCAATCTCGAGCTGGTATGACTACTTCAGAGCGAACGGCCACGTCGTCGCACCCGGCGGCTGGCAGGGCGAGGATGCCTACCAGCTCGCCGCCTGGGTCACGACCCGGGAGGATCGGGAGGTCGCCGAACCGATCCTCGAGCAGATCGAAGCCGACCAGGGCCGCGAGACTGGCAACTACAACGAGTTCTGGGACGCCCGCAACTACGTCCACGATGCCGACAACGTCGAGGCCGCCGTCCTCATTACCCACGGGCTCAACGACGACAACGTCAAAACCAAGCAGTTCGCCCAGTGGTACGACGCACTGCGAGACGCCGACGTCTCGCGCAAAATCTGGCTCCACCAGGGCGGGCACTCGAGTCCACTTAGCCACCGGCCGGAGGAGTGGCTCGACGAGTTGAACCTGTGGTGGACGCGCTGGCTCTTCGGCGTCGAGAACGACGTGATGGATGGGCCGACGGCGACGGTCCAGCGGGAGGACGACTCCTGGACCACGTACGACGAGTGGCCGGTTCCGGGGACGAGCGAGGCCGAACTCAACTTCACGCCGGGCGGCCGGACGTCGGGTGGGCTCACACTCGAGCACACGCGTGGTCGACCGGTCACCGAGACGGTCGTCGACCCGGCGGAACCGGAAACGCCGGCGGATGACCTGATCGCGGCCGAGGAGTCAGAACACAGGTTGCTGTATACGACGGCGCAACTCGAGGAGGACGTACATCTGAGCGGCACGGTCGAACTCGACGTGCGACTCTCGTTTGACTCGGAATCGGCGAACGTGACGGGTGTACTGGTCGACGTTGGGCCGGACGGGGAGACTGAAATCATCAACCGGGGGTGGATGAACCCCCAGAACCGAAAGTCGGACTCGGAGACGTTCGCTATCCATCCCGGCACGCCATACCGGCTTTCGTTCGACCTCCAGCCGGACGACCACGTCTTCGCGCCGGACCACCGGATCGGTATCGCCGTCCTCTCGACGGACTACGACTTCACGCAGCGGCCACCGGAGGAGAAAGAACTCACGCTCGACGTGAAACAGAGCGCTGCCCGACTGCCGGTCGTCGGCGGTGCGGATGCGCTGAGTGACGCGCTTTCGGACGACTGACGAAGCCGATAGTCACCAGCCCGACGGTTCGGTTTTCGGCTCACGGTTCCCGGTTCCTTGGTCCTTGGTCCTTGGTCCTTGATCCTCGATTCTTCGATTCCTCGATTTTTCAGTGCTCCCGTTCGCTTACCAACTCGAGAGCAGTCCCCGCGCTCGATCACGGATACCCGGCTCCGGTTCGGGCTCCGGCTGGGAACGACTCCGCAGTCCGCGCTTTGCAGCGCTCCGGACTGCCTGGCTTGCCGCTGCGGACTCGGCGGCGTCGAGTGCCCAGTCGGGAACCTGTGACTCGATCTCCGAGCGCTTCTCCGCTTTGAGCTGACTGTACTTTCTGAGTGCGATGCCGACGCCGATGAAGAGCCCGGCGTCCATCAACTCCTGTCTGAACCGATTCTTGTCGTCTCGCACTGCAATCGCTTTGACCAGCGAGAGGACGCCGATTGCGAGGTAGAGTTTCGACGTCTTCGAGGGGTCGCCGCTGAGTATCCGTTGTAGGGCCATGCGCGGCGACGTACCACGCTCGCCGTCTTAAAACTGCACCGAGTTCTCACTGCCTTCTCTGGCTCAATCTCCGATTTCGTCGTCCCAGGTCTCGAGCCAGGTCGCGAACTCTCCCTCAAGGTCGTCGTAGGTGAGCGTTACTGTCTCGTCTGGCTCTACCGCGTTCTCGAGGAACGTCGCATCGAGGTCGACGTACTCGTCACTGACGGCGGGGAACTGCGCGTTTCGCGTCGCGAGCTCCGCCTGTGCCGTCTGGGACAACAGGAGGTCGACGAACTCGTAAGCGAGTTCCGTCCGCGTCGCGTCCGCGAAGATCGCTGCCCCCTCAGTACTCCGATATCCCGCGTTGTCAAGCGGTGCGACCTGGTGGCGCTGCATGTCTCGATCAGTCGCGGCCGCAACCACCTGATCCGTCGAGTACGAGACCACCATCGGGCGCTCACCTTCGAGATAGGCATCCCGGTAGGCGTCCGTCCAGCGTTCCTCGATGCGAACGCCGTTCGCCTGCAACTCCTCCCAGAAGGAGAGCATGCCAGAGCCGGACCCGTACTCCGCGACCGTCCATAGGAAAAACGCCTGCCCCGGATTTGACACACGCGGATCCTGCGCGAGCAACGTGTCCGCGTACGCCGAATCAAGGAGGTCGTCGAACGTCTCGGGTGGGGACTCGAGTACCGTCTCGTCGTAGACGAGCGAGAGGTAGCTGGTGCCCACGGGGAGTACGCGGTCGCGCGGGTCGTCGAAGGCGAGGTCGGACTGGATTCGGTCGGCGTGCTCGAGACGGTCGCGCTCGAGCGATTCGAACAGTCGCGTGTCGCCGTGGGCGTCGAGGACGGAGTCGACGAGTGCGAGTTCGCTCGCGGTGAGGCCGAGGATGACGTCGGTGTCGATGTCGGCGTCGAGACGGGCGCGCTGGATGTAGTGTTCGATGCCGGATTCGGGGACGGTCCACTCGATCTCCTCCTCGAACTCTTCTTCGACGGTTTCTCGGAACCAGTCACCGGCGGGGCTGGGGGCTTGATCGGGATCGGGATTGGGATCGGAGTCGGTATCAGGGTCGGAGTCTGAGCCGGTCGCGAAGGAAGTGTAGGTCGCGACTCGCAGCGGCCCCGTTTCGGCGGCGTGTTCTTCGTTCTCGCCGTTACGGGTCAGACAGCCAGCGAGTGCGGTGACCGAGCCGCCGCCGACGCCGTGGACGAACGTCCGTCGGTCCATTAGTCGCATATTATGCCGCGCGGGCTTAAGGTCCCTGCCCGCTCACAGCGTTCGTCCAGCAGTAGTCCAGCGCTCGCCCACCGGTAGTCGTCGCTTTCTGTGTCCAGCGGTCCGGTAGTGTGGGTCTGCTCCCCCGAAACAGTCCGCAACGGTCTGTTTCGACCACCGACACTTTTCTCGCTGCTCGTCGTTGGTTGCGTATGAGTCGTGGCCGAACTGCTATCAACGCGCTCATCGGTGCCGTCGTCGCCGTTGTCCTCTCGTTTATCCCCTTCTCGACGATCATCGGGGGCGCAGTCGCCGGCTTTCTCGAGGGGCCGGAAACGAGAGACGGTGTCCTCGCCGGGGCGCTCGCCGGTGCGATCATGTTCGTGCCGGTCGTCGGCATTGCCCTCTTCTTCCTCGGATTTATGGGATTTGGCTTCGGCGTCGCTGCCGTCCCGTTCGAGGGCTTTGTCGTCGTGCTTGCCTTCTTCGGACTGCTCTCGACGGTCGTCTTGCTCTACACCGTTGGCCTCTCGCTACTCGGCGGTGTCCTCGGATCGTACCTCGCCCGCGAGTTCCCGTCGGCGCGACACCGAACCAACCAGACGCTCGGGACGGAGCCGCCCCGGCGTGAGGGGCCACGCGGTCGCCGCGTGCGCTCGCCACGGGCTTCGCGCGCCACCGGACCCACGGACTCGTCCGCGACACACCCCGCCCGCGCTGACCGCTCGCGGTCGCCTCCCAACGGGCCACCTTCGTCTGATCGATTGGACCGTTCTACTCGTCCCGACCGCTACGGATCTACAGCCACCGACCACCGCGCTCGCTCAGATACGAATCGCGACCAGGACGAAACTCGCGAACGCGGTCGAGCCACCGACACTGAGTCACCCGCTGATACTGACACAGGGGACCGCCCCGACCGAGAGGCGGCACGCTGGCATGGGGATGACGACGATGCCACGGACGCCGACAACGCTGCAGGAGACGATCAGGTAATTGACGACAACCGAGACCGGGACTGATTCGGTTCTGGTTCCGGTTCTGGTTCTTCCCGTCTATCGTCCTCACTCGTACCGAAGCGCGTCGATCGGATCCGTTCGGGCCGCCCGCCAGGCGGGATAGAGCCCCGAGAGAACGCCGACGAGGATTCCCACGGCGACAGCGAGCGCGACGTACTCGTAGGGATAGACGAGCGGAATATCGATGTACCACGCCCCGGCGTACCCAACGGCGAGTCCGAGTACCGTGCCGAGGATGGCACCGATGATTCCCAGCACCACCGCTTCCGTCAGGAACAGGCCCAACACGTCCCGGTTCTGCGCACCAACGGCCTTCATAATCCCGATCTCACGGGTCCGCTCGGTGACGCTGACCAGCATAATGTTCGCGATGCCGATCGAACCAACGACGAGCGAGATAGCCGCGATGCCGACGATGAAGTTTTGCAGCAGGTCGAGTATGTCCTGTAGCTGCTGGAGCAACTCGGTGCTCGTCTGCATGGTGATCTCGAGGTCGTCGCCGAGCAACTCACTCGCGTCGGAGTCGTCGCTCTCGAGTACGGCGAGTGCGCTGTCGCGAGCCTGGTCGATATCCCCCTCGTCGGCAGACGGTGCCTCGACGACGATTGCGAGGAATCTGGCGTCCTCGGCGGTTGCTGCATCGCCGTCATCGCCGTCGGCTGGATCCGCCTCGTCCGCTTCGTCTTCAGCTGCTTCGTCACCACCAAACCCGGCACCGATCCCGTCTACCTCCTCCGTGTAGTAGGGGTCCGTCGGCACGTACACCCGTGGCGACGGCTCGAACCCTTCGAACGGACTCAGTCCCTCAGAACTGTCCGTGATCCCGACGACAGTCACCGACGTCTGCTCGCCGCCCTGCCTGACGATGGTCAACTCGTCGCCGACGGAGACGTTCTCCTCGAACTGGCCGGCCACTGCCGGGTTGATCACTGCCTCACGTTCGCCCATCTCGAACTGCCGACCCTCGTCGATCGTCGCCGGTCTGATGTACGGTGGTCCCGCGGCGATCAGCGCATCGCTCTGTGGCGTTAGCTCACCGTCGTAGGCGAGCGCCTGCGTCGAAATCGGCATATAGCCGTAGGCCGCGTCGACGTCCTCGAGTTCGTCCACCTGTTCGAGATCGTCCTGCGTGAACACCGGTTGCGCACCGGCGAGTGGGCCACCTTCCGTGTCTGGATCGGCGGCCCACCCGTAGAGATTCCGCTGATCGTCCGGGCTGATGTCGCCGAGCAGGCCGGCCTGCAGGCTCGCACCCAGCGTAACGAACGCGATCACCGCCGCGATACCGATGATAATCCCAAGGGTCGTCAGCGCCGAGCGCAACCGATGGCTCCCGATCGAGCGCCAGGCGAGTCGACCGAACTCGAGTGGCCGCATCAGCTGTCTGCTCCGGTTGGTGAGTCTGGTCCCGAGTCTGATCCTGACTCTGTGTCTGAGCCTGCTCCTCCTGCCCCCGGGCTTGAGCCTGACTCTGGCCCTGACCCCGCCTCCCCGGTCTCTTCGATGCGCTCGTCAGAGCCGTATGCCGGGCCTGGTTCCGAACGCGGCTCACTCCCGTCGAGCTCCTCGATCCGTTCAATCTGCCCGTCCAGCAGATGGACGATCCGCTCTGCACGTGATGCCACGTGGCGTTCGTGAGTCACGACGAGCATGGTGGTACCGGCGTCGTGGAACTCGTCGAAGAGGTCGAGCACGTCGGCCTCAGTCTCGGTGTCTAAGTTCCCCGAGGGCTCGTCTGCCAGGACAATCGTTGGATCGTTCACCAGCGCACGAGCGAGGGCGACGCGCTGGCGCTGGCCGCCAGAGAGTTCGTTCGGCATGTGATCCGTTCGGTCGCCGAGTCCGACGCGCTCGAGTAACTCGCGTGCGCGGTCGGTTCGTTCACCTCGACTGATCCCCTGAAAGAGCTGTGGCAGGGCGACGTTCTCGAGTGCCGTAAGCCGCGGCATCAGGTTGAACGTCTGGAAGACGAAGCCGACGGTCGTTCCCCGGAGGGTGGTCCGCTCGCGGTCGTCGAGTGCGCCCACGTCCTGCCCGCCGACGACGACGGTGCCGTCGGTGGGGGTGTCGAGACAGCCGACGAGATTCATCAGCGTCGACTTGCCGGAGCCGCTGGGTCCCATAATCGCGGTGTAAGAGCCCTCCGGAATCTCGAGGGTGACGCCGTCGAGCGCGTGGACGGGCTCGGCCAACTGGTAGGTTTTACGGACGTTCTCGAGGCTGACTGCAGTCCCCGTCGCCATGGGTGTTTGACCACGGTGGGTGTGAAAAAGGTTCGCTGCGGTTGCAGCGCCACAGATCGCGCGTTTCAGCCGATGGTGTTGAAAATACAAAACGTTGACTTGCCGTGGTCTCGGACAGTACCTCAATGAGCGACCGTCCTCGCTCTGATTCCCCCTCCGATTCGGCGGCCGACTCGAGTACGCGCTCGTGTCCAGACTCGGTTCCACGTTCGAGTGCAGACTCAGGTCCACCTTCGAGTTCGGCTTCGGATGCGCCCCCAGCCGATACCGCTGCCCCCTCGAGTGCTCCTGCCGCCAGCCCCAGTGACGGATTCGGTCGCTGGCTGCTCCGCTCGGACGATACCCGCGCCGTCGCGTGCAGAGACGCCGCGAGTGTCGTTGCCGTCGTCGGACTGGTCGGCCTGTTGCTCGTCGCGTTCAGCGGCGTCTGGCCGCCCCTGGCCGCAGTCGAGAGCGGGAGCATGGAACCGAACGTAGACACCGGTGACCTCGTCTTTGTCACCGACAGTGACCGGTTCGTCGGCAGCGAGGCCGTCGGCGAGACCGGCGTCGTCACCCGGGACGCCGCACTGAGCGGTGATGGTACTCACCTTCGGTTCGGCGAACCCGGTGACGTCATCGTTTTCGCGCCCGACGGCGACGAAAGCGAGACGCCAGTCATCCACCGCGCACACTTCTGGGTCGAGGAAGGCGAAAACTGGGTCGAGACGAAGGCGGACGACGACGCACTCGGCGATAGAACGTGTGCGGCGCTGCACTCGTGTCCGGCACCCCACGACGGCTTCGTCACGAAGGGCGATGCGAACAGCCTGTACGACCAGGTTGAGGGCCAGTACGCAGACACAACCGTCGTCAAATCCGAGTGGGTCACCAGCAAGTCCGTCGTCCGCCTCCCGTGGCTCGGCCAGGTTCGCGTCGCACTCGAGTCCCTGTTCGCAGTCACGACCTCGCCGCCGCTGGCTGGCTCCCAGCTCGTGGCGTCGTTCGGGTAGTGCCCGTGCTACGGACTACTTGCGGGTTGTCTCCTCGTCCTCGTCCGCGCTTCTCGTACGAGCACTGTGACCAGCGCGACAGCGGACGACGCGACCAGCGCGACAGCGGACGACGCGACCAGTGCGACAGCGGACGACGCGACCAGTGCGACACGAAGCATGACACGAAAACGCGACCAGCGCGACACGAGATGTACAACGTTTTTCTCCTCGCCGCTCGCCTGACGAACCAGACCATGAAGACCGAGGGCGGGAGCGACACGGCGAAGCAACACGCAGGCGAGCGGGCGGCCGACGCCGTCGAGGACGGCACCGTTGTCGGCCTTGGAACCGGCTCGACGGCCGCCTACGCAATCGAAGCCATCGGACAGGCCGTCGCCGACGGCCTCGACGTTCGGGCCATCCCCACGTCGTTCCAGTCGCGCCAGTTGGCACTCGAGTACGACATTCCACTGACGACACTCGACGCCGTCGACGGCGTGGATCTCGCGATCGACGGCGCGGATCAGGTGGTTGACGATCCCGAGTCGGCCGCACACGGCGCACTCATCAAGGGTGGCGGGGGCGCACATGCCCGCGAGAAACTCGTCGATGCGGCCGCGGACCGGTTCCTCGTCGTCGCCGATCCGTCGAAGCTCACGACCGACCTCGACCGGTCGGTTCCACTCGAAGTGCTCCCCGACGCTCACACCGTCGTCACCGAGCGCGTTCGGGCACTGGACGGCGAGCCAACGCTTCGCGACGCCGAGCACAAGGACGGTCCAGTCGTCACCGACAACGGAAATCTACTCCTCGACTGTGAGTTTGGCACAATTGCAGATCCAGACGCGCTCGCGACCACACTCGCTTCGATTCCGGGCGTCGTCGAACACGGCCTGTTCGTCGGACTGGCTGACGTTACCTACATCGGAACGGCCGATGGTGTGGACGTTCGGACGTACTGATTTCAGGTCTTTTGCTGCTCAGATGGTGTCTTCGCCCTCCTGCTTCTCAGTAGACGCTGGTGCATCCGCCCGCCCAGCAGCCAGCGCAGCCACCAGATAAACCACGCCCAGCGCACGCGTGAGCGGCCCCAGCCACGGCTTCACCTCGATGTCGTCCGGATTCTCGTAGGCGACTCTGAGGCCGAACTCGAGTGCGGACCGCGGTACGAGCGCCATCGCGAGACCGAGGCCGGCAAGCAGCGGTCGGGCGACGGCGGGTGGACCGCGACGACGGGTGCCAGCCCAGATGAAGACGAGGGCCTCGAGACGGGCCATTGGAATTGTCCAGCGTCTGAGTCGACCCTCACCCGGGTTTTCGAAGGCGATTCCCTCTGCAGCGCGGATAATTCGTCGCGGCGCAGCGAACTCGAGAATGCCGATCCCGGTCAGGAGGTGGCGGAGCATAGGCGGTGATTTGACGGGGAGCGCCAAAAGCGTGTGTCTGGTGTGATATACTGAGGGACCGGCAGTTATGGAGGTGGTCGGAGTGGTGGCGAGTGTGATGATGGTAGCGGGAACAGAAGTGAGCAGGTAGCACAGGCGGAACAAGTAGAATCGGTGATGGGTGGGAACGAATAGAACTCGAGACTCGAGTCCCCCACCCGCGCACCGAGAATGGACACCTTTTCAATACCGACTCCCTCACCTTCGGATGGAGACGATTCGATGCCCGAAACATCCGACAGGAAAGACGACCACATCCGCATCATCGAGGAGGAAGACGTCGAGACGGCAGGCACCGGTTTTGCCGACATCGACCTCGTCCACGAGGCACTGCCGGAGATTCACCGCGACGAAATCGACACCACGATCGAACTGTTCGGGCACGAGTTAGCGGCCCCGATCGTTATCGAGAGCATGACCGGCGGCCACCCAAACACGACCAAAATCAACCGCGCACTCGCCGAAGCCGCCCAGGAGATGAACATCGCCATGGGCGTCGGCAGCCAGCGTGCCGGCATCGAACTCGACGACGAGGACCTACTCGAGTCCTACACCGTCGTCCGCGACGTCGCACCCGACGCGTTCCTCTACGGTAACGTCGGCGCGGCACAGCTACTCGAGTACGATGTCGAGGACGTCGAGGCGGCCGTCGAGATGATCGACGCCGACGCGATGGCGATCCACCTCAACTTCTTACAGGAGGCCGTCCAGCCGGAAGGCGACATCGACGCCCGCGGCTGTCTCGCCGAAATCGGCCACGTCGCGAGCGATCTCTCGGTGCCGGTCGTCGTCAAGGAAACGGGCAACGGCATCTCGCGCGAGACCGCGAGCCGCCTCACCGACGCCGGCGTCGACGCCATCGACGTCGCCGGCCAGGGCGGCACCACGTGGTCCGGCATCGAATCCTATCGCGCCGCCGCCGTCGGCGCGTCCCGCCAGGAGAAGATCGGGCAACTGTTCCGCGCCTGGGGCGTCCCGACTGCCGTGAGTACACTCGAGTCCGCCGCGGTGCACGATTGCGTGATCGCGAGCGGTGGCGTCCGCTCGGGGCTCGACATCGCGAAGGCGATCGCCCTCGGCGCTCGTGCAGGTGGCCTCGCGAAGCCGTTCCTCGGCCCGGCGGGCCAGGGCACCGACGCAGTCGTCGACCTGATCGAGCAACTCGAACTCGAGTTGCGGACGGCAATGTTCGTCACGGGATCGGCCTCCGTCGCTGACTTGCAGGAGGCAGAGTACGTCGTTGGCGGCCGAACGAAGCAGTATCTCGACGAGCGCCGTCGAGACCGATAAGCGTCGACCACGCTGCACTCGAGTAGTGTTTTTCGCTGTCACTCTTGATTTGAGAGCGACCGCTCAGCAGGGAGATGCTCTCCGTGACCGATAGCAATCGCTCACCAGTGTAGCGTACGAAAGAATTGTGGTAACGCTACCTTACAGGTCGCGCGGCTGGACCGTCTTTCGGTCGTTTGCCTCTGCGCGGCGGGCAGCGTCTTCGAGGAGTTCGTCGACTTCCTCGTCGAGTGCGTCGTAGAAGTCCGAGGCGACGTTCTTGTCATCGAGCGCTTCCTTCACAGCAGCTTTGACGATAAGGTCTGCCATACGATGTAGCGATTTCCCTTTCCACCATATAAATACTTTGGTTATTTACGGAAATACCGGGTCGTCAGCGGTTGCGACGCCCATTTCGGGGGGCCGATCCACCGGAAAGTATATGACTTATGAGTCACGCATCCGTCGTTTTGCCCCATCGAGCGCGCCGATTGGGCTCGCGCGCGCCGCTGGGTCCTCTCGCGCGCGGTTTCGACACCTCCCTTGTCGGTCCGACGGATTCGAGTATCGCGGCCCCCCATCAGACGTATGCGCGAACTCCTTGATGCCGTCGCTGACGGCACCCTCTCTCCCGAACAGGCTGAGGCCGAGCTCAATGGCTACGTCACCGGTGAGGCCGGCCGCTTCGACGCGGCCAGACAGTCACGACGAGGTATCCCCGAGGCAATCCTCGCCGAGGGCAAGTCCGACGCACAGGTCGTCGCGCTCGCAGAGACTGCACTCGAGACGACCGATCGAGCGCTGCTCACGCGCGTCAATGACGACCAGATCGACGCGCTCCGAACGGCACTGGCCGAGTCTGTGCCCGATGCGACGATCGAGCGCCGCGGGACGACCGTCCGCGTGCTTGGGCCCGACTTCGATCAGCCGGAACTCGAGGCGACCGTCGGTATCGTGACGGCGGGCACGGTCGACAAGCCGGTCGCCGACGAGGCCGAAATCGTCTGCGCCGATGCGGGCGCAACGATCGACCGGGTGGACGACGTTGGCGTCGCGGCCCTCTCACGAACGCTCGACCAGGTCGAGCGCTTTCGCGATGCGGACGTCTTAATCGTTGCTGCAGGACGGGAGGGAGCGCTGCCGACCGTCATCGCCGGCCTCGTCGATACGCCGGTCATTGCAGTTCCCGTCTCGAGTGGCTACGGCCACGGCGGCGACGGTGAGGCGGCCCTGGCGGGCCTGCTCCAGTCCTGTACGGTACTATCGGTCGTCAACATCGACGCTGGCTTCGTGGCCGGCGCACAGGCTATCTTGATTGCGCGCGCAATCCATGGGTCCTAGAACTAATATCATTGTTGGTACCAAAAGATAATCTCATTAGTGACAAACTGCATAACTCGTTCTAGGAAGGATTTTTATTTCTTCCACGAATAGTACTGGGTACCGGCGAACTCGCCGGTGTAACCATGCCCAAGTGTGACCACTGCGACGCGCACGTTTCCGAACGGTTCGCGCGTGTCTTCGCCGACGCACACGGCGAAATCCGCGCGTGTATTAGCTGCTCGGCCAATGCGGGAATCGCTGAAGCCTCACGTGAGCGTGCCCGTCAATTGTAACGCAAATTGACCCGGCCCCGCTACGAACTGCACATCCAAATTGGCAGCTCCATACTCGGACGAGGTCCTTTTTGTTGCGTATTCTCACCTTCCGTTTGGGTATCTGTCCAGCGTCTGCCCAGCGTTCTCGGCCCCTTCGTTGATCCTCGCTACTCGAGTCACAGGAATGTTTATTTGCAGACTGGACGAACCGTCTCGCAAATGAGGCAGACAGTCGACCCCGACTTCGAGTTCGACCGCGGACCCGTGCTCTGGGGAGCGATTGCAGTCGTGATCCTGGGGTTCGCCGTGAACTTTCTCCTGAATCGACCGCTGTGGCTCGTTCTGGTCGCGCTGGTCGGCGGTGGCGTTGCGGCCGCCCGGAGTGACTTCTACGAGGTCCCGGCCAACAACGGCGCTGTCGCAGCAGTCCTCGGAACGCTCGTATTGATTCCGTTTCTGGCGTTCGCACGCGTCTCCTGGTTGTTCGGTATCGAGGGCAGCGGGGATACGCTATTTCTTTCGGCTGTTCTCGGTCTTGCCTGGGTCGCCATCGTCCTCATCGTGCTCGCGCCGCTCGGATACGTTGGCGGGATGCTGGTCGATATAATCCGTCGCCGGGTCGGTGGACCGATCGGTTACTGATCACGACGTAGTTCGTGCCCTTCCAGCCACTGCTTTCGTGTCCTTCCAGTCACCGCTTCCAACTTTGGGTCGGGTCCCCAACTCCACCCCCACTCTTGCTCTCCTGTCTCCGCTTATCCCCGCGCTCCCCGCTCACTACGATAGCATCCTTTTTCGGCTCCGTTTCCCTACACTTGTCCGATGTCGGAGCCAGACGTCACAGGCGACTCGGCCGGTGGGGGAAAGCCGGAGAGCAATGGGACCGGCACCAGCACCGGGACCAGCACCAGCACCAGCACCGGGACCAGCACCAGCACCGGCACCGACCCCGACACCGAAGCCGCCGCCAACCGCCACGTCGTCTACGTACTCGAGTGCGCCGACGGCTCGCTTTACACCGGCTACACGACCGACCTCGAAAGACGGGTCGCCGAACACAACGCGGGTGAGGGTGCGAAGTACACCCGCGGGCGAACGCCAGTCGAGGTCTGCTATCACGAGCGCTACGAGACGCGTTCGGCCGCCATGTCTCGTGAGTACGAGATCAAGCAGTTGACCCGCACACAGAAGGAGCGACTCGTTGGCCTCGAGTGATACGGTCTGCTGTAACGGCTACCGGCCTGACCGCAGGATGGCTCGCGGTGGGGCCGGAAATGAGTTACAGTAGTCCGTATGAGGCCCCGATTGTGGTGCACTTCGAGTCCGGGAGTCGGTCGCCACAGGTGAGTTCGGAAAACAGCCATGAGACGACCCGATCTCTTTGGAAACCCACCGGTGAGCGTTCGTTGCCCGCGGCTACTGCCCACCGTCGAACGGCGTCCGGACTGCTCCGCAATCGACGCAATCGTGGTCTTCAGATAGTATTTCTTGGAACCTCTTCGAAAAATAGATAGTGTCGGTTGCTGTCCGTACGGACGATAATGGACATTGACGGTCTCAAACAGCCGGAGTATACTGGCGAGAATCGCTGCCTGCCGTGTACGCTGGTCAACCTGGCGATTGCTGCGGTTGCTGGCTGGCTCGTCGCTCGGAAACACAGGGCCGCTGGCGTCCTCGCGCTTGCTGTCTCGGCTGCGATAATCTACGTTCGTGGCTATCTCGTCCCCGGAACACCGACGTTGACCAAACGGTATCTGCCGGCCGACGTATTACGCCTGTTTGGCAAGGAGCAGGACCCCGAGATCGCTGGCGGTTTCCAGGGCGTCGATGCCGGTACGGTCTCGAGCGGAGCCGACATCGACTTGCTGACCGACGAGCAGATCGGTATCGACACCACTGATGCTCACGCTGGTGTTGACACGACCGACCCAGACGACGCGACCGACTACTTCGATGCGCTGGTTGATCCGCCCGGACCCGACGCAACGGTGCAGTCTGAACCGCCCGCTCACTATGTCGACGGCGATGGCGACGGTGACGGTGACGGTGACGGCGACGGTGACGGCGACGGCGACGGTGGTTCCGATTTCGGAGCCATCGACCTCGAGGCGTACTTCCTCGAGCACGAGGTCCTTGAGCCCTGCGAGGACATCGATGGTCTCTGTCTCACCGCAGCATTCGACCGAGTCTGGTTCAACGAGATCGACGCTGTTGACGTGGAATCCATCGAGCTTGCCGACGTCGTCGAGGCATTCGGCTTCGAGGCCGACCTCGACGAGTTGGACTTCGAGCCTCACGGTGATGGCCTGATGCTCCAGGCAAACCGTCAGGCCGTTGGACGGTGGCCCTCCCGGACGGCGTTACTCGCCGATGTCGCCGCGAGCCGCACCCTCGCGGAGTGGATGCCCGATTGGGACACACACGACCCACAGCTGAAGGGCGAGATCTGTAATGCGCTCCGAGTATTCTTAGAGGAGTGTCCGACCGGCGGCGACGTACACATCACGGAGGGGGTTGTCGAGTCCTGCTGTAGCTCCCACGACGTGATCGCCGTGATCTGCGAGAAGTCAGGCGATCGGCTGTTCGAGCATCGCATCGACGCGGACGAGGCCTAATACGGACTGCCATACCGACGTTTCAGTTCGACCGTCGCCGTATTGCAGTTGGGCCGGCAATGATGTCCAGTAAACTGTCTGCGTTGCGTTCGTCTCGTGTTGAACCGGTCGTCGGTCAATCGTCGCCGGCCGCCCGCGTCGACGTAACGCTGGGATCGATGAACGCGTACTCGGTGAGGCTCCACCCAAGTTTTTCCACCCGCTCCTGCAGGTCGGTGTCGCGGAACCGACGCCCGTCGATCGCGTCAGGATCCTTCTCGAACTTCTTATTCGCATTGCGAAGGCCGACCTGGTGGGGCAGTACCCAGCCGTGGACGCCCCGGACCGTGATCCGTAGGTGGTCGAGTGTCGACCCATAACTGCCGCCGCCGGCAGTCGCAAGCAGGCCGACGGTGGTGTCTTCGTACTCGTCCCAGCCACAGTAGTCGTGAAAGTTCTTCAGCGCGCCCGAGTACGAGCCGTGGTAGACCGGTGTGCCGAGTGCCACGGCGTCTGCCTCCCGCATGAGGGCCTTCACCTCCTGTTCGTCACCCTGTTCGTCGACGTTGGGATCGTAGAGCGGCAGGTCGTACTCGCGGAGGTCGAGCAGCGTCGTTTCGGCACCGGCCTCAGCAGCTGCTCGCAGGGCGTACTGCAGCGCGGTTCGCGTGTAACTCTCGTCGCGGAGGCTCCCGCTAACCGCGAGGACGGAGGGTGTGGAGCGACTCATTGGTCGACCTAATGTGAACTGGCCCAATGTGCGTGTCGCTTCGATGCGCGTGGGGCCCTCGTCTGGAACCTGCGCACGGATGGTCTCTCTCCCACCCTACCGTCTCGACCAGTGGACTGCAGCGTCGCTTTTTTCGCACCCGGCGGTGAGTCCACGCCTATGGACGCCATCACGTTCGGCACCGACGGCTGGCGAGCGACACTCGAGACGTTCACGACGCCACGCGTCCGCATGGTCGGCCAGGGCGTCGCAACGTACCTCGCTGACGAGGGTCGGGACGCCCCCGTCGTCGTCGGGTACGACGCCCGCGAGAGTTCGCGTGGCTTCGCCGAAGAACTCGCCAGAGTGCTGTGTGCGAACGGCTTCGACGTGTTGCTCCCCGAGCGAGACTGTCCGACGCCGCTCGTGGCTCACGCGATCGTTGAGCGCGACCTCGCCGGTGGCCTTGCGATTACGGCCTCGCACAATCCGCCGGAGTACAACGGCGTGAAGTTCATTCCACATACCGGCGCGCCGGCACTTCCAGAAGTCACGGACGCGATTGCCGACCGTCTTGCGGAACCGGACCCACTCCCCGAATCCGAGCACGGCACCGTCCGGGAGGTTGATCTCGAGACACCACACGCCGATGCGGTGTTCGATCTCGTCGGGTCGATTACCGCGGGCGATGATAGCGCTATCAGCCACAGCGACACCGATTCACGTGACAGCACGGCCGGCGACACCGATTCACGTGACAGCAAGGCCGGGGACAGCGCGCCCGACGACGCAATCATCGAATCGGACTTCACCGTCGCCTACGACGCCATGCACGGCAGCGGCCGCGGCGTCACGGACGCCGCCCTCGAGCGCGCCGGCCTCACTGTCGAACGCCTGCGCTGTGAGCGTGACCCCGATTTCGGCGGCGGCGCACCCGAACCGGCCGCGGAGCACCTCACCGAACTGATCGACCGCGTCACCGACCCCAATAGTGCGCCCGTCCTCGGCCTCGCAAACGACGGCGACGCCGACCGCCTCGCCATCGTCACACCTGCCCGCGGCTACCTCGACGAGAACCTCTTTTTCGCCGCGCTGTACGAGTACCTACTCGAGTCCGACGCTGGCTCGGCGGTCCGCTCGGTCTCGACGACGTACCTCATCGACCGCGTCGCCGAGGCACACGCTGAGGCTGTCCACGAGGTCCCGGTCGGTTTCAAATGGGTCGCACAGGCGATGGCCGACCACGACGCCCTCGTCGGCGGCGAGGAGTCCGGCGGCTTCACCGTCCGCGGACACGTCCGCGAGAAAGACGGCGTCCTCGTGGCGCTGCTCGCAGCCGCCATGCACGCCGCGGAACCGATCGACGACCGGGTCGACCGACTGCTCGACACCCACGGCACCGTCGTGCAAGACAAGATCAGCGTCGACTGTCCCGACGAAGAGAAGGGTCGTGTACTCGGTGCACTCGAGTCCGAAATTCCCGAGACTGTTGCCGGCACGACGGTTGCGGACGTGAACACTGCGGATGGATTCAAGCTGCTACTCGAGGACGGCTCGTGGCTACTCGTTCGGCCGAGCGGGACGGAGCCCGTGTTACGTGTTTATGCGGAGGCCGAGACGGACGAGCGTGTAGCGACGCTACTCGACGCTGGCGAGTCGTTGGTCGAACCGCTCGTCGAGTCACGCGGCTAAGCGATTGGGCCGGTGACCAGTTAGCCGGCGGGCTGGTTGCGTGTTCCGGGCTTGTACTTACCGGTCCTGTCGTCGATAGGTCAAACATGGATAGTCGACGCGAGGATGCCGCCTACACCGAACTGGATCCCGACACCTGGCACCAGAACGACGGGGGCAACTACTACATCGACTGCCCCGAGTGTGGTTCGGCGGCGACGCTGATGAACGTGGTCCAGCACGGCCGCTGTAACGGGTATCTCGACCAGCGAGAGGGGGAGACTGAACTCGACGAGGAGGCGATGGGCTGTACGGCGAGGCTCTGGTTCGAACTCGGCTACGTTTCGGATCCAGAGCCTGCGGACGAGACGGCGGCTGGTGACGATGCAGTCGCTGGTGATGCCACAGCGAATGCCGATCAGGATACGGAGACGAGTGTCGAGACGGGCAACGGTGTGCCAGCAGAAGGAGAACCTGCGGGCGCGGACGGAACGGTCGACGAGAGCCAGGAGAACTGACCTACCTCTCCCTCTCGGTCAGTCGCCTTCACTCGTCGGCCGCCTCACTCATTAGTCGCCTTCACTCGTCGGCCGGCCCACTCGTCAGTCGTCAATTCGCCGTGCCGGAACACCAACTACTGTCGCGCCGGCCTCAACGTCGTCGGTGACGACCGACCCCGCACCGACGGCAGCATCCTCACCGATCGTGATATCGCCGAGCAGCGTCGCGTTCGCACCGATCTTCACACCGTCTTCGACCGTCGGGTGTCGCTTCACCGGCTCGTTCGTATCACCGCCAAGCGTGACGCCGTGGTACATGTGCACGTCGTCGCCGACTTCGGCGGTTTCGCCGATGACGACGCCCATCCCGTGATCGATCGTCACTCGTCGTCCAACCGTCGCGGCGGGGTGGACCTCGACGCCCGTCAAAAGTCGCACGAGATGCGACAGGAGTCGAGCGAGCAGTCGAAAACCGCTGTTCCAGAGCCGGTGGGTGACTCTGTGCCCCCAGACGGCGTGGACTCCGGGATAGGTGAGCGCGACCTCGAGACACCGTCGCGCGGCCGGATCCCGGTCGCACATCGCCCGCGTGTCCTCACGCAGTCGTCCGATCATCTACCAGTAGCCTCCGTGCTGCCGCCGAGACGGTTCGGCCGCCCATCCTGGTGGTCGGCTACTATCGCTCGCTTGCGTGTGCCATCGACAACACCGGCGCTCGGCGTGTCGTGGTCGATTCCTGCCGGTACACGCGCGGTCGCCGGAGACAACCATACGCCACTCTATATCGGTATCCTGCCTAAAAGGTTCGATTCGACTGCTCTTCGGGGCCGTGTACCGGTTCTCACAGTTGGTCCCACTCACCGACGCGGTATTCACTTACCCGCTCACTCTCTCCTGTACCGTGCCGATACGCACTCCCTTCTCACTTCCCTCGCGCAAGTCGGCTCCCGATTCGCTCCGGTAGCCCTACCTCCCCGACTTCCTCTTGCACCGTCTCTACGTCGTACTCGACACGATGCGTCTCGACGGTCATCGCCGCCAGATCGACGACCGCGTAGCCCGCCCGCGGATCACCATCTCGTGGCTGGCCGACGCTCCCGGGATTGACAACGATCCCCTCAGCGAAGCGTTCGACCCCTTGTACGTGCGTGTGGCCGAGCACCAGCACGTCCTCTTCGTCGAGTAACTGCGCCGAGAAGTCCTTGGGATACGTGTACCGCGAGTAGCGCTGTGGATCGTCGGGATGCCCATGGACAAGCTTGATGCGCCCGTCGCACTCGAGTCGCTCCGTCGGCAACCCCTCGAGCCATGCACACTGCCCTTCCGTCAGTTGGGAGCGGGCGTACTCGACGCCTGCCTGCGCCATCCCGTTGAACCGGAACGGCGTCTCGCCGGCGACAGCGGCGTCGTGGTTCCCGAGCACGGTTGGGACGTCTCGCTCGCGCAGTTCGTCGACGCAGTCTCCCGGCCAGGGGTTGTAGCCGACGACGTCGCCGGCACAGCAGAGTTCGTCGACCGGTGGCATGTCCGCGAGGACCGTCTCGAGGGCGACCCGATTCCCGTGGACGTCCGAGATGAGACCGACCTTCATGGCAGTTACTCACCATTCACTGTCGCGAGACAGTTGTAGGTTGCTCACGCAGCGCACAATAGACAGCGTCGGGCAGCGCCGCCTCATACGGTTTACTGTAAGTCATTTCCGGCGCAACCGCGATCCAGGCGGCAGTTGCACCGGTAAATCGTTACAGCAATCCGTATCAGTCCCCGTTCTCGATCGCCGTTTCGAAGCCGTCCTCGGTTCGGGAAACCCCTGCCGCACACACTGCGTGTTCGAACTCGAGTGCGTAGCTCTCGCTGGCTGCCGCCGTAGCACTCTCGGCATCGAACTCGATCGGTTCCGGTGTGTCCTTCTCGTAGGTCGCCACGAGCGTCGGTTCGTCGACGGTCTCGACGAGCAGCGCGTCCTTGCGGACGGTACCGATCAGTGCCTCGCCATCGTCAGTGATCGTCGCCGCTATCCGCGGCGTGTCGTAGTCGTCCTTCTCGTAGTCGAGCGCGAGCAGACTCTCCGCGAGCGCGTCCCGCGCGGGATAGCCCAACTCGAGTTTCTCCGCGATCGGGTCGACGTGCGAGCCGTTGCCGAAGGCGACCGTCTCGCCAGTCGGCGTCTCGACGACGCGCAGGCAGTTGTAGGAGACGTACGGGTTGTCGGTGTCCGGCGCATCCTCGGTCGGGCCGACAGTAAGCGCCTCAGCATCGTCTCGCGCAGTAATTGCTCGGTTCGGGAACGACCGGGAGGAGACGCGGTACGCGCCACCCTCCGGGCCAACGACGACGAATCGTCCGACGTACATACTCGAATGTGCTCGGGTCGGGAGAATAGTGGTATCGGTTCGTGATCACACGAGTAGCGTACTCCCATCCGGTTTCCGTCTGCGGGTTTATATCACATGCCGGAACGAACGGCGGTGTGACTACGGAAGACGAGTGTCTCGAGGCACTCCGGGAGGCTGCCGAACGACTTGGTGAGTCGCCGACGAAAGCACAGTACGAGGAACTCGGGCTGACACCCGCCTCTGCGACGATTATTCGAACGTGTGGTGGCTGGAACGACGCGAAGGAACGGGCCGGGCTCGAGACATCGTACTCGAGGGGGTCTCGAGTAAGACGGAAGCCAGACGAGATCGAACTTCCCGAGGGACTGTCCTGGGATGCGCTCTCTGTGGATCAGCGGTGGCACTACCGAAACACCGACTGGAACACGGAGCGGACGTTACGCCGCCGTTCTCGATTGCGATCCTGGCTCGACGAACAAAAGCGAGAACGCGGCTGTTCTCGGTGCGACGTGAACACTGCAGCCTGTCTCGATTTCCATCACGTCGATGCGACAACAAAACGGATGGCAGTCGGACGAATGGTAACCTTCGGATACGGCCGGGACGCACTTCGAAACGAGATTGCAAAGTGTACCGTCGTCTGTGCGAATTGCCACCGAGCAATTCATCATACGCCACCGGAGCGAGAACTCCGGACATGGACGGACAATCAAAAACGTGCTGCTGGCTGTAATCGATGCGGAGAATCGGACCCCGCCTGTTTAGACTTCCACCACGTAGGGGACGTGAAGGAGGCAACTGTCGCACAACTGGTCGCAAACGACCAACCAAAAGAGCGAATCAGGGCTGAAATCGAGCGATGCCACGTTCTCTGTGCAAACTGTCATCGAAAGGAACACCACGACTCGACGATGTGCTAACAGCTTCCGACCTAGAGACTGTTAATCGAGTTCGTTCGAGAACGCGTTCGCGTTCGAGTTCGTAACACTCTAATACGAACCCC
Organism: Natrialba magadii ATCC 43099; assembly: GCF_000025625.1. Lineage (NCBI taxonomy): Archaea > Methanobacteriati > Methanobacteriota > Halobacteria > Halobacteriales > Natrialbaceae > Natrialba > Natrialba magadii. The sequence continues at coordinate 1,992,599 of NC_013922.1, forward strand.
AACTACAGACTGGTACGACGTTGGTAACTGACGCCGCCGGCGTCATGTCAAGTCCATTAGGGTAGTGGCCAATCCTTCGAGCTTCTGGGGCTCGAGACGCTGGTTCGAATCCAGCATGGACTACTTCTCTCATTTCAACTCGAGTTCACTCGGAGTCTCTTCTCCGAGTCTCCAGTTGAAACGAAGGGGTCTGGTCAGGTATCTCATCCAGTGACGACGAAACAGGTCGCGAGTGCTCCCAGCGGCGACCCCAATGGCTATAATTAGTGGACGTGTTCCCTGAATTATGAAGAGACGAACGCTTCTCCGAGCGACTGGTGGCGCGGTTCTCGGTGGCTCGGTCGGTCTCGCCGGGTGTCTGGACCAGTTTTCGGATTCTGAGTCCGACAACACCGACTCTCACGACTTCCCGCCAGAATACGAAACCGAGACGTTCAACGGTCAGACCGTCCCGTTCGCGCCGCTCGAGGACGTCGCTGAGTGGTGGGAGGACGACGAGGCGTACTTTGTCGATACACGAACGCAGCCACAATACGACGAGGCACACATCGAGGGTGCCGTCTTCAGCCCGGCACCGGACGGACTGGAGTCGAGCGACCCGGTCTCCGACTGGGGTACCGACACGCGAATCGTCACCTACTGTGTCTGCCCGATTGCACAGGCAGGCCAACGCGCGGCGGTTCTTCTCGATAACGGCTACACGGATGTCTACGGTCTCGCGGACGGGTTTAATCCCTGGCGCGAGAACGGCCACCCCGTTGAGAGCAACGATGGCCAGGCGTCACTATCGACCTACGAAATCGAGGGCGAGACGGACCCCGCAGACGCCGGCGAGTACGCACTCGCGGTCCACCCCGACACCGGTCAGCGTGAAGCCAGTCGCATCGACGCGAACGGCGGGTACGAACTGTCGCTACACTTCGTCGACGTTCCCGACTCGTCGCTACTCGAGTTGCGGACGCCGAGCTACGAACTCGAGGGGACGATCGAGGAGTTCTCGTCGGCGACTGTTCGCGCCTGAGTCGTGGGGGTCAGTCGTTGCGTCGTTCCTATTCGCGCGTTTCTGTTTCCTCACTGCTCGCGTACGCACCAGCACGCTCGAGTACCCCCCGCTGTTGCAGCACGCTGGGTGTGCGACAGATACCGGGTGCGCCGGTGGCCTGCGGCACGGTGCAGTTGTTGCAGCTGTCACAGAGGACTCGCGGTGTGGTATCCTCGGCAATGAGAGTGGCGTTTGCGTCCGTATCGAGTAGTCGCGCGCCGAGTCGCGGTTCGGCATAGAACGGACGGGCCAGGCCGACCATATCGCATGCAGGCTCGGTTTCCTGCCCCGATTCGCCGCCGCCGTTCCCCTCGCCTGCCCCAAGCAATCGATCCATCTCCCTGCGCTCACGAATCCCACCTTCTGCGAGTACCGGAATCGACACCGCTTCGCGAACCCGTCGGCAGAACGCTTCGTTCCAGGCCGGCTCGAACCCGTACTGCAGCGACTGGACCCAGTTTGCGAGCGAGACGAGTCGTCGTCGCGCCGGCCCGCCGAAGGCCGCGTCGTACGCCTCTTGCAGGTTTTCGTTTTCCCATGCTCGCGCGGGATACTCGCCGCGGACAATGCTCATATCCCAGACGACCGATGTCTGGACCGGTACCACGGCGTCGTAGCCGATCCGCTCGAGTCGGCGCGCAATTTCGACGCCGTCCGAGAGCGAGAGCTTCCGCCGGACGATCGGCGTGGGTGGTGCAGGCGTCTCCGCCGGGACCTTGGTTACGATCGGAACGTCGCCCGCCCGTCCGCGAATCTCGTCGTGGACCAGCGCGAGGAACGCGAGTCGGGCTTCGGGTGAGCCGCCGAACTCGTCGTCGCGGCGGTTGTAGAACGGCGAGAGGAACTGCTGGATAATGCCCATGTTCGCTGCGGCGAGATGGATGCCGTCGTAGCCCGCTTCCACGGCTGACGCGGCCGCACGGCCGAAATCCCCTGCGAGATCGTACACCTCGTCGGTTGAGAGCACCTGTGGCTCGTACGAGAGAAAGCCGAGGCGGTCGAGCAACTGAAGCTGCCACGGCGGCTTTGATACCGCCAGTTGCTCGAGGTCGGGATGGCCGGCGCGATACTCGGCGTTCCAGGTCTCCATACTCCGCAGACCGCCGTGCTCGAGTTGGATAAAAATCCGCCCGCCGTGGTCGTGAATCCGGTCGGTCAGTCGCGACAGCTGCGAGACGAACGCGGGATCGTGCACGCGGGTCATACCAGGTGCGGCACAGCCGCCCTCGCCGCGGACGATGGTCGCACCCTGAAAAATGAGCCCTACTCCCGACGCTGCGGCCGGTTCGAGGTCGTCGATCAACGCGTCGACTGCGTCGGGGCCGCTGCCCGCGCACTCGAGTAGCGGTGCGCGGTAGAGCCGGTTGGGGATCGTCACGCCGCCGATGGTGAGGGGGTCCTCGAGGGTCGCCATCTGTGCTGTTGACGGCGGTTCAACGGGGATGGATAAGAGTGTGCTGCCGGGTTGTCGGTTTTCGGTTGCCTGTACCGACTTGGGGACAGTCTTGGGTCACCAGGTGCCAGTACAGTACTCTATTACTTCTCGACTTCGAGCAACGCCACCCGCTCACGAACCAGTGCCTCGAGTGAGGCGTCCGTCGCGGCGCGTTCGGCGTCGGTGATGTCGAAGAACGATTGCAAGGTTTCCTCGTCGGTGTCGTCGAGCGTCGGTTCGGGTCCGACGAACGACTCGAGTTCGGTGATCGCCTCGCGGGCGGCCTCGAGGTCGCCGTGTTCGTTCTCCGTTGACCCAGCGTGGTCGATGAGGACGACGGCGCGAGTCTCGTCCTCGCTAACGCCCATCTCGAGTGCCTGGTCGATCTGTCGCCGGCCAGCAGCGTAGAGCAGTATTTCGACTGCTCGGTCGCGTGCGACGTTCTCGCCGCGGTCGATCGCACGGTCGGCCAACTCGACGGCCCGCTGGAGGTGTTGCCGTCCAGCCACGTATCGTGCGTCGAAGGCCTGTATCGTCACGCCGTGGCGCTCGCCGATCTTGCCTACGTCGGTGACGAACGCATCGAGGTCGTCGACTGCGAGGCGACACTCGAGTAGCTCCGGGGCCACTAGAAGTCACCCAGGCTGGATTGGTTGTCGTCTGCGTCGTCCTCGGTTGCGTTCGCATCGGCATTCGGTTCGCTGGAGCCACTCGAGTTGGACGACCCCGATCCGGAGCCACCCTCGACCGGAATCGGCTCGACGCCGTCCATCGACGGCTCCTCGCGGCCGGCGTTCTCGAGGATGTTCTCGGCCGTCTTCTCGCCTTTGAGGACGTGCAGGATGACGCCCTTGTCAGCGGATCGGAGGGCTGCGGGCTCTTCGATGCCGGCCGCGTAGAGCCGCCGTGCGCGCTTGCGGCCAATGCCGCTCACCGAAACGAGCTCGAGTAGCTCCTCGCCGACACCGTGTTCGACGCGGGCGCGGGCCTCGCGGACCGCGACGGCCCACTCACTGTCGATCTCACTCGCGAGCGACTCTGCCGCACCGAGTAGCCACTCGGCGGTGTCAACCTTGCCGCGGAGGTCGCCGGGACCGATTTTGTACCGCTCGGTGATCTGTTCCTCGTCGTCCTCGGTCGCCCAGTCTTCGAGTAGTTTGCCGGTCTTGAGAGCGGCGAGCCAATCCTCGAAGCGCTCTTCTTCGAACTCGCTGGGCGCGTCGCCGAGCAGTTCGCGTTCACGTTCGTAGTAGAGTTCACCGAATTTTTCGTCCTCACCCGAGCGCAGGTAGAGTTCGTACATGTCGGGCGTGCGCGAGACGAGCTGGTAGAGCCCGAGAGCGGTCGGGCGCTCGTCGGCGTCCTCGAGTCCGTGGACGATTTCGGCGGCGCTCATCGGATCGAGGTAGAGCCGTGAGACGGTGTGGCCGAGGCTGGTGGCCTCGAGGTCCTCTTCTTGACCGGTTGTGCCCCCGCTGTCACCGCCATCGCTATCGGCCAGGTCAGCCGCCGATGTGAACGCACTCGCCGCGTCGGCCTCGCTGTTGAGCGTGTCCTCGGGACCGCCGCTTCGTTCGATGAAATCGTTCCGTTCTAGGTAGCTCAACACGTCGTCAGTCACCCGCTCGAGCCGTCCCCCCTCGCTCGACTGGCTCGCGTAGAGCGTGGCCTCGAGGAACTCGAGTAACCCCTCGCGTGTGCGGGCAAATCCGGAGGCGATGGTGGCGAGCACGTGGGTTCGTAGTGCGGGCTCGGCAGCCAGTTTCGAGCGGACGGGTTCGGGGTCGGCCCAGACGTAGCGGTCGAACAGCTCCTGGCTCTCGTCGTGGCTCTTCGCGAGCAGGACGGCCTCGCCGTAGGGGTCGAGACCGGGGCGGCCGGCCCGGCCCATCATCTGGTGGACCTCGAGTACGTCGAGAGGGGCCATTCCGCCTGCGCTCGGGTCGAAGCGCCGCCAGTCGCGGACGATGACACGCCGGGCTGGCGTGTTCACACCGGCGGCGAGCGTCGGCGTCGCGGAGATGACCTTCAGCAGGCGGTCGCGGAACGCGTCCTCGACCAGACTGCGCTGGGTACTCGAGAGCCCCGCGTGGTGAAACGCCGCGCCGCGTTCGACGCAGTCGGCGAGGTCCTGGCTGGTCTCGGTGTCGCTGTCCTCGCGGATCTCGGTAGCCAGCGCTGCCAGATCGTTTTGCTCGCCGGCGGTCAGTTCGCGACTCGAGACCTGTCCGAGTCTGCGGGCGGCGGCCTCGGCGTTTCGGCGGGAGTTCACGAAGACGAGCGAGGAGCCGCCCTCTTGAAGGATATCGCGAACGAGTGCGGCCTCTTGCTTCTCGCCGGCCTCGACCGGGACCTCCCGCGTCTCGCCATCGTCGAAGTTGAGCGCGTTGCCGTAGTGGACGCCCATCTGGAGGTCGATCGGCCGCCAGTCGGTGTCGACCAGCTCGGCGTCGAGCCAGTCGGCGAGTTCGTCCGCGTTGCCGACGGTTGCAGAGAGTGCGACGACCTGCAGTTGCGGGTTGAGCCGCCGGAGTTTGGCGAGGGTCACCTCGAGTGTCGGGCCGCGGTTTCGGTCGTCGATCAGGTGCACCTCATCGCTGACGACGCACGTCAGGTCCGAGAGCCAGTCCGCACCGTTGCGTACGAGCGAGTCGACCTTCTCGCTGGTCGCGACGATGATGTCCTTCGTGGCGAGCCACTCGCTGGTCGACTCGTAGTTGCCGGTGGCGACGCCGGTCGTGACGCCGAACTCCTCGTAGGCGTCGAACTCGGCCTTCTTCTCGCTCGCCAGGGCTCGCAGCGGGACGATGTATAGCGCCTTCCCGCCGCGCTGTACGGCAGAGAGCATCGATAACGCGGCGATCATGGTCTTGCCGCTGGCGGTGGGGACGGCGGCGACGAGGTTCTCACCCTCGGTTGCGCCGGCTTCGACGGCCTCGGCCTGCGGCGGGTAGAGCTCCTCGATGCCTTGCTCCTGGAAGTGCGAGCGGGCACCGGGTGGGAGCCCCGACAGCTCCTCGACGTTCATTACCCGTGATTGGCGCGTCTTTCGGTTTAAACTGTCGTCTTGCGGAGTCGCTCTCCAATCTCTCGTCCACGATTTGAACTCTGCCCGGCGTCTGCGCGCCGACAGACCGATGAACGAGGCGACCGAACCCGCCCGTATGACCGCTACGGGCCCCGACCGCGTCCTCGTCCCCACGCTTGGCCGTCCGGGAGAGGACGAGGCGCTCGCGTACGCCCTCGAGATGTTTCCCGACGCCGAGGTCATCCTGCTGGCCGTCGTGATGCCGCTCGATGCGCCGCTCAGTGAAGGGAACATCCTCAAGCGCGACGAAACGCGAACGGAGGAGGCCCGACGGACGACGACGGAGCTACTCGAGTCGGTGTCCGCGGACGTGCCGTCAGCGTCCGATCGGATTCGCATCGAGACGACCGAGGGACGGCCCTGGACGGTTATTCCGCGGTACGCGAGCGATGCGGATGTCGATCACGTCGTCATGTACGGCCACGAGAAGGGGTCGGGAACCGGAACGCCGGGGTTCGTTCGGCGATTTCTCGGACGCACGATCGCGACGACCGTCGTCGACCGTACCGACCGGCCGGTGACCGTACTCGAGTGAGCACCCCGAGGTGATGGGAGTGGACGTATGAAACCGGTGTATATCTGCAGTCGTTGCGGGGAAGAGATCTCACGAACCGTCGACGAGTGTCCACACTGCGGTTATCACCCGCAGTCGATCGTCTGGCGGGTCGGTGTCGGAGCGCTCATCTTCGGCGCCGCGGCCGCGCTCGTCTTCCCGCCGGTCGGACTCATCGGGATCTTCGCTGGCGTTCTCGCCGTCGGCGGGAGCTACCTCCTGTCGCCGGCGGGGTGAAGCGACGGTGGTGTGTTGTGGTGTGACCGGTACCGACCGGGTTATCCGCCGATCAGCGCCGCGAGCAGCTGATAAAGCCCGTAGCCGACTCCGATCGACGTTCCGAGCGTGAGCAGCCAGAATACGATCGTAAACCCGATCTTCTGCTTCGAGACACCGGCTGATCCCGCAGCCAGCCCACCGCCGATGACTCCCGAGAGGATGATGTTGTTGAGCGAGATGGGGATTCCGAGGGCGATCGCCAGCTGTGCGATGATGAAGCCGGGAACGAGTGCCGCGATCGACCGGCGGACACCGAGCTGTGCGTACTCCCGCGAGGTCGCTTGCAGCAGCCGCGGTGCCCCCATCCAGGCGCCGGCGAGAATGCCGGTTGCACCCAGTGCTAGCAGTGTGATTCCCGGCAGACCGAGTTCGATCCGAAAGAGGTTCTCGAGCGGACCGGTCGCGAGTCCGACCTGCGACCCACCCGACGAGAACGCGACGATTCCGCCGAGGACGAGCAAGAACGACCGAATCCCGTGATCGACGGAGTCGAGGACGTGCTTGCGAATCCAGTAGAACGCCAGTGCTCCGATTCCGATCGTCACGAAGATCATTCCGAGATCGACGTCTCCCACGAGCACCGGGCCGCCGCCGAACGGCTGAGAGAGAAACCGTGCAAGCGTCCCCTGTTCGGCTGCTGGATCGGGAATCGCGCCGAGTCGAATATTCGCGACGATTGCTCCGACGATGGCTGCGAGCAACGGTACGCCGACTGATTCGGGAATGTCGTCACGTCGCAGCGTGACCGCGGTCGCATACGCCAGCCCGCCGGACATGAACGGCACGAGCAGCCAGAACGTTCCGAGACGCTGGTACGTCGCCATTGCGGGGTCGCCGCCCAGTGAGAGTCCGACGCCAACCATCGCGCCCGTTGTTGCGAACGCCGCGGGGATCGGATACCGCGTGTAGATCCCGATCGCCATGAACGTCGCCGCCGTCAACAGGCCGGCGGTGGCTGCGAGCGGCGTAATGGTCACGCCGTCGATCAGATCCGCTCCGACGGTCTCGGAGATGCTCCCGCCTTGCATGAGCGCACCAGCGGCTGCGAGCAGTCCGATGACGAAGGCAGCCCGCATCGTCGAAATCGCGTTCGCGCCGATCGCGGGGGCAAACGGCGGCGAGTTGCTGTTCGCTCCGAGCACCCACGCCATAAACAGGCAGGTGATGATGGCGGCCCCGACGAGGACGGCGAACGATAGTGCGACCATTCACTCGAGTATAATTCGTGCTATCGACACAAAAACGGTCGTCCGATTCTTGATCGGCAACCGGTCTCTCGTGCTCTCATGCTCTCGTGCTCTCATGCTCTCGTGTCTCGAGTTCGACCGTGTGTCTGTTCCTGAATCCCGAACAACAGCCGTCCCGTGTCGAGGGACGATAGTCGTCCGACGGTCGGCACAGCCGTTGCCTCGGTGGTTCGGTGCTACGCGCTCTGAACGCCATCGATATCCTCGAGGCACGCCACCAGTTCGCCGACCAACTCGGGATCGTACGTCCAGAAGCCGTAGTACCGTCCGGGCTGTCGTTCTTCGGCGACCAGCGCACACGCTTGCTGCGTGTTCCCTGCACCGTCGAAGACGACGAACCAGAACTGTCCGATCTCGCCCAAAGCGGAGACGACCGCGAGACCCTCCGTCGGCGCGTCCCACGCGGCATCGAGGAATACCGTCACCGAGAGGGCTCCACGGGAGGAGAGGCGGTCGTACACCTCTCGCTGCTTCTCGAAGGCCGCTTTGCGCTCGAAACCGGCGTACAGCGCCCCCTCACCGAGACGCCAGGCCCGCTCTTCGATCTCCCGCGAGACCGCGAGCAACTGTCGGCGATCGTAGGAGGAAAAGAGCGTATTCTCGAGGAAGTCGAACACCTGCCGCGTCTCGATACCGGAATTCTCGAGCGTCCACGGCGGATAACTGTCGGGGGAGAGGATAGCGCCGAAGTACTCGATTCCCAGCGCCCCTCGAAAGCTGCCGTCGGCGCCCCGGATCACCACGAAGCCGTCGTCGAACGCAGCGGCCTGTCGGTGCTCGACGGTCACGTTTCTGGTCGTGAACTGCTGCTGAAGCTCGGCCGCGACGTCGGTCTCGGCAGTGTAGACCGCGAGATGCTTTCGCTCGTTTTCGACGATTTCGAGCGCCTCTTCCAGCCCACTGATCGTCATTCGCCGATCCCGAGAACGGTGTAGATCGCCGGCGGAACGTCCACGTCCCGAACGGTCTGCTCCTCGGCGTCGAACTCGAGTAACTCATGGTCGTCGAGTCGCGGCAGTATCGAATGGTACAGATAGATGTACGCGTCGTCGTAGTCCGATTCGGCTGCGATCCGACCCTCCTCGGCGGCGGTTTTTCCAGCGATTGCCGTGGCGAGTTCGTTGACTGTCGTCTTCGGATGATCGTACAGATAGGCGAGCGTGATCTGCATCTCTCGGTTGGCGAGTAACCCGAGCCACTCGTCGAGCGCTCGTCCGGAGACGGCGTCTGCGAGCGGAGAGAGGTCATCGATCTCGTTCTTCATGGTTGTTGCTATAGAATACGATTGCTGCTAAGATAAGCCACGTCCCGGATTCGACCGACTGTCTCGGTAAGTAGCTAGTAGCCACTGCAAGTCAATGCACACCTGATCGCACGACGGCAGCGCGGTTCGGAGCGAGCGCGGTTCGGAGCGAGCGCGGTTCGGAGCGAGCGCGGTTCGGAGCGAGCGCGGTTCGGAACGAACGAAGTGAGTGAGAACCGCGGACGCGAGCGGGGAACAACGTGACCCGCGAGCGAACGAAGTGAGTGAGAACCGCGGACGCGAGCGGGGAACAACGTGACCCGCGAGCGAACGAAGTGAGTGAGAACCGCGGACGTGAGCGGGGAACAACGTGACCCGCGAGCGAACGAAGTGAGTGAGAACCGCGGACGTGAGCGGGGAACAACGTGACCCGCGAGCGAACGAAGTGAGTGAGAACCGCGGACGCGAGCGGGGAACAACGTGACCCGCAAGCGAGTGGAACGAGTGAGAACCGCGGAAGCGCGATCAGTGTGTGAATAGTTGCAGTTGTTACTATAGTAGCTACTGCAAGTCAGTCCACAGCCCATCGCATAGCGCACAGCTGTCGGGCTATCGGTGTGTGACTTGTTTCAGTGGCACGTATTCATGTCCGTTGCACGTCGTCGGGTTCGTCTGCAGACGGCATCCTGGTCCGGGCTCTCCTGACAGTCTCCGATCGCTGGCGGCGGGCGCTGTCTCCTCTCCCGACCGCTAACGATTTACCACGATCACCCCAATCTTCGCTCATGAAAGTCGAGTTCGACGAGGACACCTGTATCGGGATGTACCAGTGCGTCGCCGAGTGGGAGGGATTCACGAAAGACAAGTCGAAAGGGAAGGCGATTCTCGAGGACAGCGAGGAGGTCGAAGACGGCGTTTTCGTTCGCGAGATTCCCGAAGACGCAGAACTGGACGCGAAGTTCGCCGCCCGCACGTGTCCCGTCGATGCCATCAAAATCTACGACGACGATGGCGAGCAGTTGATTCCCTGATCAGTCGCTCAGTCACCACCGCTTCTATCGTTGCACTGCAGCATCGACCAGTTTCGACTCCGCCGTTCGGAGCAACGTCGAGGCCGCACTCTCCGAGCACTCGAGTTCGGCTGCCACCGTTGCAAGGTCGCCACTCCGTGGCACGTCGTAGTACCCCGCGTTGCGGGCGACCGTGAGCGCCTCGAACTGTCTGGCAGTGAGCCGACCGGCCAGCGTCTCCGAGCGGCGCTGGTGCTCGCTTATGCGCTCGACCTCGATCTCGACACCGTCCGGCGCTCTTTCGAGCAGCTGCGACATCGCTTCTGGTTCGCCAAGCACGGTGATGCGGGCGTTTTGTCGCCCCGTGTAGACCATCGGCGGGACGATCACCAGACCGGGGACATCGAACGTTCCCAGCAGCGTGGCGTCGGCGGCCCGCAGGTCCATCTCGACGTAGCCGTAGAAGGCGTCGTCATCGATGGGTGTCGCATCGTAGCGGTGAACGGCGTCGAGCTCGTCGGCCAGCGTTCCGAGTGCTCCGACATCACCGACGATTAGCGAGAGAAAGCGAACGGTGCCGGCTTCGGGATCGACCTCCCAGGAGAGCACCTCCTCGCGCTGGAACGCTGTGAGGCCCTCGGGTCCTGGCAACTGCATCGACGGGGGGAGGCGGAGCGTGAGGTCTGCTGACTGCATACCGGACATTCTCCTCCACTATATAAAGAAGTTCAGTGCTTCGGGAGATCACCGACGGTTGTACACGTCGAAGAACGAGTATGACCGACCCGCAGTCGACAGCAGACGACCGAAGCCCGAGGACAGACGCCGAAGCCGGAACTGAGCCGGCGCGAAACGACGGTGAGACCGGATCGATGCGAGCCACTGCTCGGACACCGCCACCCGGCCCGCGCGGGCTCCCGCTGATCGACAGCACCCTCACCTTCGTTCGCGAGCCACTCGAGTTCCTCTCCGATCTCAGTACGTACGGCGATGTCGCCGGATACGAAGCCTTCGGTCGTGAGTTCGTCGCGGTTTCGGATCCCGGGCTCGTCGAGGAGGTCCTGGTTTCCCGCGACGACGAGTTCTGGCGTGGCGAGTTCGAGAACGAGTTCAGTGACGCGGTCGCTATCGAGGGGGTGTTCTTCGCGGAAGGCGACCGCTGGCGACGACAGCGTGTGCTCCTCCAGAACGCGTTCACACCGGCCAGAATACAGTCCTACGCCGACGATATGGTCGACGAGACGACTCGGCTCGTCGAGCGCTGGTCCGACGGCGACGTTGTCGACCTTCGTGAGGCGTCCTCAACGTTGACGCTCCGGGCGTTGACCCGGTCTCTGTTCGATCTCGAGTTCGGGGACGACCGTGCTGAGCGCGTGCGACGCTGGGTTCACGCGATGGGTGTGTACAACGACACCGAGTTCTTCGGCGTTCGGGCCGTGTTGCCGACGTGGCTCCCCAGCGGGGCCGAACGCGAGTACCGGCGTGCGACGGCCGATGTCGAAGCGCTCGTCGAGGGTCTGGTCGCCGACCGCCGCCAGTCGGGTACAGACGGCGACGACCTGCTCTCGCTGCTCGCGACGGGTGCGTATCCCGACGGTTCGAGACCATCGGCCGAGGAGATTACTGACCAGCTCCTGCTCTTCTTGCTTGCTGGGCACGAAACGACTGCGACTGCGCTGACGTACGCCTGCTGGCTGCTGGCTGGGGACGACGCTGATGTAGATGTCGACGCTGATATCGATGCCGATGCCGACGCTGGTGCCGATTTCGACGTTGATGTCGATGGTGGTGCCGACGCTGATGCCGATTTCGACACCGCCAGCGTTCGCTCACAGCTCGAACGGGAGGTCGACGCGGTCTGTGGCGATCGAAACCCGACGTTCACGGACCTCCCGGAGCTCTCCGTCACCGAGGCTGTCAGCCGCGAGGCGCTGCGTCTCTACCCGCCGCTGCCGTTCCTCCAGCGCGAACCTCACGAAAGCACTGCGGTCGGCGGCTACCGAATCGACCCGGGAACGACAGTCCAGCTCAATATGTACGGAATCCACCGGGACGACCGGTGGTGGTCCGAGCCAGACGCGTTCCGTCCGGCTCGCTGGCTCTCCGCCGACGAGGACGGGCGACCCGTGCTCGATGCTCGTACTGATACTAACCGTCCCGAGTACGCCTACTTCCCCTTCGGTGGCGGCCCACGCCACTGTATCGGGATGCGGTTCGCGATGACCGAACTCCAGCTCTCGCTGGCGACGTTGGTCCAACACGCTGATTTTGACCGAATTACGGAGTCGATCGATCCTTCGTTCAAGGTATCACTCGATCCCGGACCGGTCGAGATGCGGGTCCGAAAACGGTAGGCTGCGTTCCCCTTCGTTACCGGTGGGCGAGCTGCCTCACTCCGTACAAATCCTCGACCTCGTACGTCGGTTCGACTCCCAGCTCGACCTCGTGACAGTGGGGCCGGCGAACGAAGACGGACTCGAGTCCCGCTCGTTCTGCAGCGAGGATATCGCTCTCGCTGTCGCCGATGTAGAGTGCTGACTCGGCGGAGACGGACAGATCGTCCAGTGCCCGATCGAGGTAGTGCGTGTTCGGTTTCTTCAGTTGAAGGCTCTCGATGGTCATCTCGCGACCGTAGTAGGTGTCGAAGAACGGGCCGAGTTCGAAGTGCTCTAAGACAAACTCGATGGTGCTGTGGTGGTTGTTGCTCACGACGCCGCAGTTCACCTCCATTGGAAGGCCGGAAAGCGCGGCGACGTCGTCGTATTGCGTTCGGGTTCCGTTTCTGAACTCGACCAGTTGGGAATCCTCGTCGTGTCGCTCGCGCGCGGCCCAGAACGTCGCTGGCTCGAGGTCGTACGCCGAGCAAATCTCCTGAAGCGTCTCGGTCGTCACGCCGCCCACAATAGCGTCGACGTGCTGGCGGTCCGGGTCCTCGACGCCGACCGCACGAAAGGCGGCCCGCGTGGCGTTCGTCTGGGTTTCCACCGGCGGCGGTTCGACGAGCACACCGTCGCTGTCGAAGAGCACGGCGTCGTATGCTGTCACGCGCTAGTGGTATTCTAAACGGGTAGGTTACCGTTTCGGTCGGGAAGCCGAACGCGGTGAGAAAATCGGTCGCGGTTGCCCGTGGTCCGATCCAACTGATCCGAATCGAGGGCAGTTCGCAATTCTCGCAGCTCTACAGATCTCGCTGTACTGCGCCGATCAGGCGATCTTGTCGTACTGGTCCGAGAGCTTCTCGGCGGCCTCGCCGAGCTGGTTGCGCTCGTACTCCGTGAGATCCCACTCGACGACTTCCTCGACGCCGTTCGAGCCGAGTTTGACGGGCACGCCGAAGGCAGTGTCCTCGTGGCCGAACTCGCCCTCGAGTGTGACGCTCGCGGGCAGCACTTCGCCGGTGTCGCGGAGGATGGCCTCGACCATGTGGCCGACGCCGGTCGCTGGTCCCCACTCCGTCGCGCCCTTCTTCTCGATGACGTTCATCGCGGAGGTCTGGAGCTCTTCGAGGAGTTCGTCCTTCTCGTCGTCAGTGAACTCGAGATCCTGGCCGTTGACGCGGACCTTCGAGAAGACCGGGACCTGCGCGTCGCCGTGCTCGCCAAGGATCGTCGCCTCGACGTTCTGGACGGGAACGTCGTAGCGCTGGGAGATCACGTAGCGGAAGCGGGCGGAGTCGAGTCGCCCGCCGAAGCCGATCACCTTGTCGCGTGCGCGGTTGCCCGCCTCGTAGAGGTGGCGGTTGAGCAGGTCGACCGGGTTCGAGGTTGTGACGGTGATGAAGTCGTCGTTGTACTCCGCGATCGAGGAGCCGATGTCCTCCATGATCGGCGCGTTGTCGCCCGCGAGGTCGATTCGCGTCTGTCCAGGCTGGCGCGGGATGCCGGCCGTGATGACGACGACGTCCGAGCCCTCGGTGGCCTCGTAGCCGCCCTGACGGATCGTAGTGTTCGAGTCGTAGGCTGCGCCGTGGTTCGCGTCGGCGGCCTGACCGATCGTGTCGTCTTCCTTGTCCGGGATGTCGACGAAGACGAGTTCGTCTGCGATGTCCCGAAGCGCGATGTTGTACCCTGCGGCGGCCCCGACCGTTCCGGCCGCGCCGACCACGCTAACTTTCGTCATACCACGTAACGATCCGCTTGCCCTTGCGTTAAATCCGTCGAATCCCGCTCTTCTCGCACGATATGACGATATTTCTATCGACGACTGTCGAACCCTTGCCGTTGGTTCTTTTCCACATCACGCAGCACAGCCACGTCCCGAACCGATATGAGCCAGCGCCGCCGTCTCACCCATATGCGAGTGAGCGTCATCGGCGGCGGAACGATCACGAACGACGAAGCCGACCGCGCCGAGGCAGTCGGCCGCGAACTCGGTCGGCGCGGCCACACGGTCGTCTGTGGCGGTCTCGGTGGAACGATGGAGGCCGTCTGCCGCGGTGCAAAGGACGCGGGCGGAACCACCATCGGCATCCTCCCGGGCGATCGCCGGGCCGCCGCAAACGAGCACGTCGACATCCCAATCGCAACCGGCCTCGCCCACGCCCGGAACGCGCTCGTTCCGATGAACGGTGATGCAGTCATCGCGCTCTCCGGCGGCGTCGGCACGCTCTCCGAGATCGGGTTTGCTGGCATCTACGACCGTCCTATTGTGGGTCTCGAAACCCACGCCATCGCCGGCGTTGAGATCGAGACCGTCGAGACACCCACGGCCGCCGTCGATGCCGTGGAGGCGGCACTCGAGTAGCCCTGTCGCGACCTGATTCCTGGCTCGTTGTAGGACAGGCACCATCGGTACTCGGCATCGCTGCCAGACCGAATCGGTACCGGCTTTGTGTATCCTCTCCTCGGCTCACCTATGACTGATTCGAGCACCGCCGACGCCACTGCTGATTCGTACACCATTCGCGAGGAACTCCCTGATCCCGAGACGTTCGCCGCACTGCGCGACGCCGCCGACATGCCGCCACGCTCGCCCGAAGGTATCGAACAGGGGCTCCCCAACTCCGTCTACGGCGTGATCGTCGTCCACGAACCGACGGGCGAAACGGTCGGCATGGGTCGCATCGTCGGCGACGGCGGCACCGTCTACCAGATTTCAGATATGGTCGTCCACCCAGACCATCAACGCCAGGGACTTGGCACGCGAATTATGACCCAGCTCGAGTCCTATCTCGAGTCGGAAGCGCCGCCGCAGGCGTACGTCAACCTCATAGCCGACGTTGACGGCTTCTACGAGTCGTTCGGCTACGAGGAGACGCAACCGGCGTCGAAGGGGATGTACCGGCGGATCGAGTGACGGTTCGTCGAGTCCGCCTTCGCAGCTTTTTCGACGGATGCCACCGTTCTGGTGGGTATGAGCGACTTCGATAAGGAGGCCGAGCGCGAGAAGCTTCGGGAGAAGTACGAGCGCGACAAGGAAGAGCGACAGGCGACCCAGCGCATGAGCGACCTGCTGCTCAAGGGGGCGACGATGACGAACTCCCACTGTGGCACCTGTGGGGACCCGCTGTTTCAGGAGAGCGGGACGACGTTCTGTCCAAGCTGTCACGGGAGTCCGGACGCTGTGCAGGGGACCGGGCTGGAGGCGGACGCGGCTGACGCGGATGCAGCCGACGATGCTGCGCCCGAAGAGACTGCGCCCGAGGCCGGGACTGGGGCCGAGACCGCCACAGACGAGCGAAACGCCGCCGCGGACTCGTCCGAGATGGCCGACCGCGCCGACACCGACGCGCCAAGAGATCCCAAAGTCACGTCTCAGCCGTCGGATGAGACTGATTCGGACCGTACGGATGCAGACCGGTCACGGCCAACGTCGGGGTCGTACTCTCAGTCTCAGCCGCAGACTCAGTCTCAGTCTCAGCCTCAGAGTCGGACCCAGACCCAGAACCAGACCAAGGCCCACCCACAGTCACCACCTCGCCGCGACGAGCCAACACCTGCCAGCAGCGTCGACACGAACGCCACTGATAGCAGCGCCGGCGACCGCTCCGCTGCTCGCGACTCGCTGACGCGTGCACTCGAGAAGTTCGCCGCCGAGGCAGCGGCTACCGACGACCCGCGGTACGCGAAAGAGTGTCTCGAGGCAGCCCGTGAAGCGAGCGAGGCGCTAGAGTCGCTTCGCTGAGTTCGCCCGTCGTCGCTGTCGCGATTGCTGACGTTGCCGACCACCGGTGGCGATCAGGAGAACCGGAGGAACTGCCGGTCGTCCGTTTGCTCTGCCACCGCCGGATACAGTATCACGAAGTTCCCCTCGGTGAGCCGCGCGATTCGCGCTGGCAGTGTCTGGAGCTCCGGATGCCATCCCGTGTCTGTCCGGCGAGAGCTCAGACAGATGATCAGGTCGCCCGCCTCACCTGCGCTGCGAAGCGGTTGGGTCAGGTCATCCCAGTCCGCGACCGTGTCGAACTCGACTGGCTGCTCCGGTGCAATGGCCTCCATCAGCCGTTCGAACTGCGGCGACTCCTCGCCAACCATAACGCCGTGGATCGGCGCTCCCGTCTGCTCGGCGACGAGAGCCACCGTGTGCAGCGCTTCGGCGATCCCGTCGTTGCGAGCCACGTTCGGCGGGAGCACGAGCACGATCCGCTGTGTCGTATTGAGACGGTCGCGAATCCGCGCCACGAGCGCGAGCTGCGTCGTTCGCCGGAGCACTTGATCGATCACGTGACCGAACACCCGCTGCGTCCGCGCTCGAGCCCCATCCCAGCCGATCACCAGCGTCGTGATGCGATTGTCGAGCACCGAGCCGACGATCCCCGAAGCGATATTGTGGTTTACGCGAGTGTGCGTCTCGAGTGGCACCTCTGCAGCCGCGGTTTCGTCTGCTAGCGTTTCGAGCCGCGTCTCCGCATCACCGACTGCAGCGGCGGTCTGCGTGACCGTCTCGGGACGGACGACGGTGACCGCGTGGATCGGTTCGTCGGCTCGCTCGTCGCGAATCGCCATCGCGAGTCCGAGCAGTGAGCGGGGGTCTCTCGAGTCGTGTGCCGCCGGGACGAGAATTCGCTGTGGGGCCGTCGCCGGGTCGTACGGTTCACGCTCGCGCGCACGAGCAATCTCTGCACCAGTTCGCTGGACGAGCGTGGGGCTGAACAGGCTGACGACGAGGATCATCACCACGACGCCGTTGATCATGTGCTGGCCGAATCCGTCGACGCCGGCGTCGAACCCGATCTGGACGATCGCAAGCGCCGCCGCGGCCTGGCCGACGGAGAGGCCGAACATGCTGTAGACCTCGTTGCGGTCGTAGTCGTACAGTCGACCGGTCGCCCACGCGGCGAGGTACTTCGTAGTGACGACCATCCCGAGCAGCGAGCCAGCGATGAGGAGCGTTTCGGTCCCCTCGAAGAAGACCCGTGCATCGACGAGCATGCCGACTGACAACAGAAAGAACGGGATGAATAGCGCGTTGCCGACGAACTCGATGCGGTTCATCAGCGGCCCAGTTTCGGGAATGAGGCGATTGAGCGCCAATCCGGCGAGGAACGCGCCGATAATGTGCTCGACGCCGACGAGTTCGGCGAGGATTGCACAACCGAACAGGACGGCGAGGACGAACAGGTATTCGAAGTAGCTCTCCTCGCTATGAATGCGAAAGAACCAGCGCCCGAGCCGTGGCACGACGAGCCAGACGCCGACGAAGAACACGGCGAGCCCGGCCGTCAACTGCACCCAGAACGCGGCGTCTAGGTCGCCGCCGACTGCGGCGATCACGATCGCAAGCACGAGCAGCGCGAGGGTGTCGGTCAGGATCGTTCCGCCGATGGTCGCAGTAATGGCCTCGTTTTTCGCGATGCCGAGCTGGGTGACGACCGGATACGCGAGCAGCGTGTGTGAGGAAAAGATCGCCGCGAACAGCGACGCGGCGGCAACGGACAGGTCAAGCACTGCGACGCCGACCACAGTGCCTACAACCTGTGGAATCGTGAACGAGAGCAGTCCGAAGACGATACTTCGGTCTCTGTACGCGACGAACTGCGTGAGGTTGATCTCGAGTCCGGCGATGAATAGCAAGTAGATCAGGCCAACCTCGCCGAGCACCTGGATCGTCTCGCCGCGCTCGAGGAGGTGGAGCCCGTTCGGGCCGATTACCGCGCCGACGAGTATGATGCCGACGATGCCCGGCAGCCGATATCGTTTGAGGACCAGCGGTGCGATCAGGAAAATCGTCACTGCGAGCCCGAAGATCGCAACGGGGTCGTCGAACGGAAGGGTCAACGCTACGGAACCCTCGAGTAACCACGTCAGCGGTAACTCCGCGCTGAGCGGCGACGTTGTCGACAAGCTGTCTGATCCGGCGAGTGACACTGGCTGCTGTTATCGTCTACGGCAGGGCCTGTAACGGGTTCGCGTGCATATGCCCGCTGCCTGCTTTCAGACCGAACAATAACTGTGGCTACCGAGCACTCACAATCAACACCGCACTATAGTAACAACTGCAACTAGTTACACACTGCTCGCCGAGCAGGCTGGCGATCAGGTGTGCAGTGGCTTGCAGTGGCTACTATAGTTGAGCAGTATGCGCAATTTCCTCCTGATACGGTACCGACCACGGCTAAAGCCGTAGGTTTCCGCGCTGCTCCTGTATGAACTGCACGGGGTCGGCACAGAGACTGCAGCCCCCGTCAGAGAGGCAGGTTGGCGCATCGCTCGGACTCCCGTCGGTCATCGGTCATCGGTCATCGGTCATCGGTCATCGGTCATCGGTCATCGGTCATCGGTCATCGGTCATCGGTCACACCCATGTAGCCTCGCCAATTCGGGGTTCCAGTGTTGACAGCGTGCTTCGCCCTCACTCGCGTGGCAGAGGAATTGTCTCGGGTTCCTCACCGTGGCAGTGATATTCATAGATGATACCGCTGCGGGAGTCGCGTTCATCCGGGTCGGAAATCGTGTCCATCGTAATCGACTCGACGATCCGATGTACCGTGAGTTGCTCAAGCTCTGCGCCGTTGTCACTCTGCCAGGTTTCACAGTAGTGTGCTGCCAGATGGGACGGAGCGTCGTTTCTGTCGTGGAGACCGCCGCGGCGAACGCTGTTCATATAGAAGCGCTCGCGATAGGTGCTGTACTGTTGCTGTAGCTCGTCGTAGGGCCGCTCTCGAGTTACTTCCCTGTCGTCGTTGTAGACGTCGACGTACTCGCCGTCAGTTGTCTCTGCTGCGAAGACGAAGTAGTTATCGCTGGTTCGTGGTGTCGGGGCGAAAACGCTCCATTCCGGTTGATCGATGTTCAACGCTACGGCGCGGTCTTCGATCTGTTCGTCCGGTGAGACGGCTTCGTTCACGGCGTTTCCAGCTGGAAGGTATGCAAAGAGTGTAACGATGATCAGCGAGAGCACGATAACGCCGACGCCGACATTGTACAGGTGTGCTTTCGCCGTCGTTATCTGTGGCTCGTCGATCCGCACTCGCGGAACGCGAGCGGCAATTCGCTCGAGGTCGGCTGTCCACTCGGTGTACGCTGCTGGGTCGATACCGAGTCGCCTGGCGGCTAGCTCGGCATCACGCCAGAGCTGTGGCTGGAAGAATAACACGAGCCCTGCCAACGCGACGTACGGGAACGCGCCGATACGGACAGTCACAGCGAACATCGCGTGGCCGCCGACGAACAACAGAATCAGCGGGTATCGTTGTCGGCCGATTAGGATGATCAGAAGCGGTGAGAGCATGAGCATGTAGTACCACAACAATCCGCCGTACTCGAGCAACGTCGGGAACTCGCGGACGTACTCCGCGAGCAAGAACGTCATATCGTCGAGTCCCATGATGAGCGGCGTCGCCTCACCGCTGGTCCACAGACTTTCTTGGGACTTGTGGTACCAGTTAAGAAAGTACATATAGACCATCTGTCCCATCGCGAAGAAAGCCATGATGCCGGCGAATGACGGTCGTGGCTCGCGGTCAGCGTGGACGGCGTCGACCGACCAGCGCTCGCCAAGCGGGAGGAAGATCGCCCAGAAGAAAAGCAGGCGAAACAGCGTATCGGCATAGCTCAACACGAGCGGATTGTGGTGGTCGAGCGAGATGACGAACAGAAACGACAGAATTGTTGCCAGTCGCGTTTTGTAGCCGACAATCAACTGTAGTGCAAACAGCGCCTGTATGACCATCAACGCCGCAATCTGTGTCGGACTCGAGGCGTAGTAGTAGAGCGAAAACGCGTTTTCCGCGGTCATCTCGACTGCTAACTCCTGGGGAACGACCCCTTCTCCCGAGTAGAAAAAGGCGAAGTTTCTCGAGCGCAACACAAGATCGGCGAGGACGAGCGCGCCGAGGAATATCCGGAAGACAGCAAGTGAGCGGGTGTCGATCCGGATGCAGTCACGGAAGTTCGTCTGGATCCGTTCGCCGATCGCCCGAGCCTGCTGTGATAGTTCGCGTGACATGCTGCTGTGAGGTGTCGACGGTCCCGTGGTCGGTCTCAGTGCAGTCGGTTGCAGTCCGAATTTCGGACGTTCGCTGATGGATGCGGAAGAACCGAACTGTTGAATCGCGGGCCGTATTGGTTGTTCAGTCGACTCGTTATTCTAATTATAAATGCCTTCTGTTTCAGCGAACTCGACAGACAGTGTTCGTGGTGCCGGACGGTATACAGACCGCTGATCACACCAGAACTGCGGTTAAGAGTAGTTGCTGTAGTCGCTCCCAATCACTTCGCGCATCCGTTCAGCAGTCACCTGTCCGACGCCGTCGGCCGCCTGCAACTCGTCTTCGGTCGCGATCATCACCGCTTCAACCGTGCCGAACTCCTCGAGTAGCGAGCGCGCCGTCACCGGTCCAATTTCTGCGATCGAGGAGACGACGTACTCCTGTTGTTCGGCCAGTGTCTTCGACTGCTTCTCGCCGTGGACCGAGACCTCACGGTCTGAGAGTTTCTGTTCCCGACCTGCGATCACCGCGAACAATTCCATCGTCTCCGCTTCTCCCTCGGTTCGGAGCACGCTCGCGCCGAAGTCGACAGCCAGACTCGAAAGCGACCCACGAATCGCGTTCGGGTGGATGTCCCGCTGTTCGTACAGGCCGTCGCCCTCGACGACGACGATGGGCCGGGCGTAGTGGCGAGCCATCGCACCGACCTGCTCGAAGACGGAGCGGTCACCGCCGACCAGCGAGTCGACGAAGTCGGCGACGGACTTGCGTTCGACGACGACGCGATCCGAGAGGACGTAGTCGCCCACGTCGAGCGTCTCGAGTCGAACCTCGATCTCCTCACGTCGGGAGAGGTCGCGGGCGATGTTGGCGTCCATCTCGCGCTGGTCGGCGACGATTTCGATCGCGTCGCCCTCGGCCGACGGCTCGTGCGTCTCCACGTTGTCGGTCTCGCTGTCCGAGTCGCCGTCCGCCGTTTCATCGTCGTCGCTGGCCGCATCGAACTCCCGCAGCCCTGGCTGATCCGAACCCCCTCCGCTTCCACTGGAAGAGTCGGAGACTGCGTCGGGATTGGTGGTGTTTTCGTCTACTTTCACTTCGCTTTCGTTTTCGTTGTCAGCAGCACCACTGGCGCTACTCGAGTCCCCGCCGAAATCGGCGAGCGACTGCTGGGACTCGTCGAGTTCCTCGGCGAGGTCGTCGGCCATCCCTTTCAGTTCGCGCAGTTCGGATTCCATCTCCTTCTCGCGGCGGCGGGAGATCCAGAAGTAGGCCTCGTCGCGGGTGTCTTCGGCCATGAGGACGACGACACGGCCCTCGGACTGGCGGCCGGTCCGGCCCTTGCGCTGAATGGACCGAATCGCCGTGGGGACCGGTTCGTAGAAGAGCACGAGGTCGACTTCGGGCACGTCGAGCCCCTCTTCGGCAACCGACGTGGAGACGAGCACCTCGAACTCGGCGGCGCGGAACTCGTCGAGCACTTCCTGTTGCTGTTTCTGCGTCATACCGTCTGACCCCTCGCGGTCGCCTTGCCCGACGAAGCGCTTCGCGTCGAAGCTATCCGAGAGGAACGCCGTCAGCGCCTCCGCCGTGTCTCGGGACTCGGTGAAGACGATCACGCGCTCGCCGCCCTCGAGTCCGAGCGTTTCCGCGAGGAGCATCCGCGTCTTGCGGTACTTGGGATGTAACTCGTCGAAGCTTTCGGCCTTTCGCATGGCCTCACGAACGCGCGGGTCCGAGACCATCCGCTGGCTGGCCTTCGACGCGCCTGAGGAGCGGGCCTGGTTGCGCTGGCGGTCGAAGTACCGCCGCAGAGCCTCGACGCTCTGTGTTTCGACGAGCGTGACCGCCTGGCGGAGCTTCATCACCTCCGCGTGAACCGACATTCCCTTGAACCCCTCCGACTGGTCGTTGTTGATTAACTGCTGTAACTCGGCGCGCATCCGGTTCAGGTCCTTCTGGGATTGGTCGGGCTGGGTCGACTTCGCGACGCCCAGTTCTTTGAGTTTCTCGAGTCGGTCTGTGATCACCTCGTTCAGCGCGTCGCGGATCTCCAGCACGTCGTCGGGGAGGTCGATCCGCTCCCATTCGACCTCCGTGTCGTGGGTGAACTCGTCGACGTCTGCGTCCTCCTCGGTCATCACCTCGACTTCCTGTAGGCCGAGGTTCTCACAGACCTCGAGGATCGCCTCCTCGTCGCCGCCGGGCGAGGCCGACATCCCCGTCACGAGCGGGTCCGTCGCGTCCGCGTGGTAGCGCTCGGCGATGTAGTTGTAGGCGTAGTCGCCGGTCGCGCGGTGGCACTCGTCGAACGTCAGGTGGGTCACGTCGGCGAGCGAGATTCGGCTCCCGACGAGGTCGTTCTCGATCACCTGCGGAGTGGCCATCACGATCGTCGCCTCCTCCCACAGTTCGGCGCGGTTGTCCGGGCTCACGTCGCCGGTGAAGACGACGATTTCCTCATCGGGTATCTGGAGCGCTTCGCGGTAGAAGTCGGCGTGTTGCTGGACGAGGGGCTTTGTCGGCGCGAGCATCAGCGACGTGCCGCCGACCTCGTCGAGTCGTCGCGCCGTCACGAGCAGGCTTACGGTCGTCTTGCCGAGGCCCGTCGGGAGACAGACGAGCGTGTGACCGTTCGCGGCGGTCCCGGCGAGTTTCAGCTGGTAGAGGCGGCGCTCGAGAAAGTTGGACTCGAGTAGCGGGTGATCGATTGAGGGCGGCTCCTCGTCCTGGGCTGCCATTGGCGGCGGCTTCGACGCGGGTCCGGTTAAGGATTGAGAAAGCATGGTGAAAGTGAACTGTGCTGGTCGGGTTGCCCCAGTGCGAACATCTACCACGACCGGGACGAATGGACCGGACATGCCGGAACACGACATCGAGTCGCTGACGCCCCGTGAGCGCGCCCGAATCATCAAGTCTGCCGTCGCACCGCGGCCTATCGCCTGGATCAGCACGACGAGTGTCGATGGCGTCGACAACCTCGCACCGTTCAGCAGCTACAATTATATTTCCTCCGCGGAGCCGGTCGTCCTCTTCAACACGCCGTACGCGGAGGGCGACGACCAGAAGGACACGCCGCGGAACGTACTCGAGACGGAGGCGTTCGCGGTCAACGTTGTGCCCGAGGCGCTGGCCGAGCAGATGGACACGACCTCCGCCGACCTCGACGCCGACGAGAGCGAGTTCGAGTTCGCTGGCGTCGAGCGGGCCGACTGCGAGCGCATCGATGCGCCGCGAGTCGCGGACGCTGCGGTCACGATGGAGTGTACGCTGTACGACTCGCTGCGCGTCCGCGACCGACTCGTAATTCTGGGTGACGTCGAGTACGTCCACGTCGACGAGTCGGTGCTGACGGACGGGCAAATCGACGCCGCGAAGATCGATACGGTGGCTCGCCTCGGCGGGCCCTACTACACTGACAGCGAGCCGATCGAACTCGAGCGCCAGTTCTGATTTACATCTCTCGTTCCGATTCTGACGCGCTACCCCTCCGGCAACCAGTAGACGAGCACCATCGCACCGACCGCGAGGACGGCCAGCAGGATGTACCCCTCGTTGAAGAAGCCGCGGTCGGCGAGCGCGCCGAACAGGACCGGACTCGCCGCGCCGATGGTCATGTAGAACGTCCGCAGGAAACCGAGCCCCGTCCCCTTCATGTCCGCCGGAAACGCCGCCGTCATGTACGTCAGCGTCATCGTCCCGTAGCCGAGGATACTGCTGAGGAGGATGGTGCCACCCACGATGGGCCAGAATCCCTCCAGAAACGGCAGCGCTGCGAGTGCGAACGCGATGACGCCGAGCACGGCCGGCAGCGAACGCCGAATGCCAAACCGGTCGTACAGATTCCCCGTCACCGGCTGGACGACGATGCCGAGCGCGAAGAAGGCGCTGAACAGCCCCGTCGCGACCGTCGGTGAGAACGCCTTGATCTCGATCAGATACGTCGGGTAGAAGCCCGTAAATGCCTGCCAGATGCAGTAGGTGAGAATCTGGATTGCCGTGACGACGATGATCGCCCGCCGGCGCAACTGGACGGCGACGTAGCGGACCGTCTCGAGTGACATGCTGTCGACCGCGCTTGACTCGCTGGAGGTACGGTTCGGGACCACGAGCCAGAGAAAGAGGGCAGCGAGTCCGAAGACGGGGACGGCGAGACCGAAGCCGAACTGCCAGGCGAGCGTCGCTGCAATCGCGCCGGCGACGAGCGGCAGGACGGCGTTGCCGACCTCACCCGCGGCCATCGTGACGCCGATTGCGGTGCCGTCGTTGTTGGGGAAGACAGCGGAAAGGATCGTGAACCGGGCGACGCCGTAGAGTGCGGTTCCGAAGCCGAAACAGGCCGTTGCGACGAAGACGACCGGTGCTGAACTGGCGACGGCGACGAGTCCGAGCGTCACTGCTGAGATGACTGTGCTGGTGACGAGGACGTTCCCCTCGCCAAGCCGATCCGCGAGGATGCCACCCGGAAGCTGTCCGAGCGCGTACGCGAGCCAGAGCACGGTCAGCAGGAAGCCGGCCGTCGTCAGATCAAGTCCATAGGCCTCCTGAAGGTACGGCAGTAAGACGGGATACGCGAGACGTACACCGATCGAGAGGAACCAGCCGGCCGCGACGGCGGCGAGGATCTTGCCACGCCTGCCGGTCAGAAACGTTCTCGCACTCGATAACGATTCGGACCGAAACAGGTGTGCCACAGTCTGGCTCAGCCGTTGGCTTTCGCTGCCTATGATAGCATCTTTCCGGTACGATGTTGCCGATATCGATACTCGAACTCGATGGAGTTTCATTCGATGCAGTTCTACTACCAGCCCACTTCTTCGGTACTGCACGCCACCGACCAATGCTTTTGTTGCTCCCTCTCGTACGTCGTGATACCATGTGCCACTGCTTCGACGCAGTCGACGACCTGTCCGAGACGGAACGTGCGGACATCCGCGCCGAACACAGTATCGACGAGCTCCGGGCGGAGTACTCCGCCGACGAACTCGAGAAGCTCGGTGTCAGTGGTTGAATCGCTTCACGACTGCACCGGCAGTCGCTCGACACTGATTTTGTCGCGGCTCAGCCGCTTTCCTCAGCGATCGCTGTGACGAGTTCGTCCACTCGTGGTGACGCACCGTTGGCCCGTTCGCCCGTTAGATTCGCCGCGAGTACCGCGAAACTCGTCGCGGGTTCGCCGTCGTCTTCGATGACGCCCGCGAGACACGTTACGCCGCGAAGCGAGCCGGTTTTCCCACGAATCGTCGCGTCGACATCTCCGAGCCGGTTCCGAAGTGTGCCGTCCTCGCCGGCGACTGCCATCGTCCCGTAGAACTCCTCGCCCCAGTCGGCGTCGAGTCCCCACTCGATCATCGAGACCACGTCGCGCGCCGAAGCCAGGTCGTGTCTGGACAGCCCGGAACCGTCGCGGATCTGTGGCGTCTCCGCGCCGGCCGCCGCGAGCGTCTCGTCGAGATACGCCTCCCAGACAGACCAGGAGCCGTTTCCGGTTCCCTCGCGCTCGTAGGCAACCGTTCTGGCGATGTTCTCCGCAACCATGTTGTACGACCAGTGGTTGACCCCTTCCGCAATGTCGGACAGCGGTGCCGACTCGTGAGTCGCCACCTCCTCTGTGAGTTCGATCGGCACGTCAGTGATCTCGATTTCGGGCTCCGGACCGCCGCCACCCGGCGTGATCTCGACGCCCTCGTCCGCGAGCGCCCGCGCGAAGACCCTCGCAGCGTGCTCGTTCGGCGTGGCAACCGGGACCGACGCCGTCGCCTCGTCGTCCGGCACCATCCGCCCGTTCACCTCGGCTGTATTTGTCCAGTGGTTGGGCGTCGTTATCGTCACGAACCGGTCGCTGTCGACGCACTCGAGTTCGATCTCGACATCGACGAGCCCCGAGTCGGGTTCGACCGTGTGTTCGAACTCGCAGGTGTCACCCTGCCGAGAGACCGTTATTTCGGCCTCGTTGTGGTTGACGACGAACGCCGAACTCTTCGAGCCGTACGTGTTCACCGCGTCGCCGAGCGTCCATGCTGGCGGGTACTCACCGTCGTCGAACGCGGAGACGTCGACGACGAGTCGATCGGTGACGCGCTCGATGCCGGCGTCGGCGACGGCTGCTGCGAGTGCTTCGAGATCCGACGCCGTGAGATCCGGATCGCCGCTGGCGACGACGCCGAGCGATTCGACGACGCGCTGATTTCGGCGGTCGCCGACGACGCCGACGGTCGTCTCGTACCGATAGTCGGGGCCGAGTTCGTCGAACGCGGCCGCAGTGGTCAACAGCTTCGCCGTCGACGCCGGCTGAACGGGCCGTTCGGATCCACTATCAGCGATTACGTCCCCGGTTTCGATGTCGCGTGCGAAGACACTGATTGCTGCCTGATCGAGATGGTCGAACACGTCGCCGGCGTCGACCGGTGGTCCCTGGTGGGCTTGCTGAGTCTGCTCGCCTTGCTGCTCCTGGTCGCTCTCCTCTGTCTGTTCTTCTTCCCCCTCATCCGCGGCGCTGGCCTGACTCCCTGCTACCAGCCCCGTAACCGCTGCTAGTCCCGTTGCCTGTACGAATCGCCGTCTATCGAGCGTGAACGCGCTGAACATAGCCCGGACTCGAATGGGTGATACTAATTACTAACCACCATCCCTAGCATGCTAGTTGGTAACGAATACAGTCACGAAGCGCAACTGATTGTGTCCGGCCGCTGCTCAGTGTCGGCCAGCGAAATCAAAAACAGCCCAGACCGAATCGACCCGCTTCAAATCGGAACGGCCCCAATTCAGACCGAGATGAATCCGAACCCGCTTCAGACCGGGACGAACTCGAGTACAACCCACGCGAGCACGCCGGCGTAGATCGGAATCGTCAGGTTGTCGTCGACGATGAAGTCGCCGATCTGGACCTTCACGCCGTCGGCGATGGTCGCGCCGAGGGCGGCCGCGAGGACGGCGAGCGGGGTTTCATACAAGAAGGGCGCGGCGATGATCGCGCTGACGACGAACATCGTGACGAGTACCTTCGTGCTCTTGACCCGCCGCAGCGTGTTGTCCGACACGGCACCGCTAATCGGATCGCCGATCGCGAGCATCAACATCGCCGGCAGCGCGATTTCCTCCGGGAAGAGCAAGACCACGATGGTCATACTCACCATGTAGTAGCCATAGCCCGCGAACTGGTCCTGTTCGTAGTCGCGAGTCAACTTCTCGTAAATCCAGAGGTCGAGTCCGACGTTCAATCGGACGAACTCGAGTGCAATCGTGCCGACGGCGAGGACCGTCATCAGGACGCCAAAGCGTTCCCAGGTGAGGCCGAGGTCGAGGTAGGCTGCGAGCAGGTAGAGGGCGACCAGGCCGGCCCCACTCGAGTGGACGAGTCGTCGTTTGAGTTCGTCGGCCATCGTTTCGTTTCTGTCTCTTCCGTCGGAGGTGGTGACCTTCAGTGCGTCGGTTACGTTTGGGACGTGACTGTCGCCTCTGTGGTTTGTTCTGGTTTGTTGGTCGTGATCTATAGTAGCCACTGCAAGTCACTGCACACCTGATCGCCAGCCTGCTCGGCGATCAGTGTGTAACTAGTTGCAGTTGTTACTATATTATCTGAATCCGTTACGCAGACCGTCGCTTCTTGGTGAGGCGGTAGGATAGCCACCGACCGATATACGCGCCGATGCCCCCGATCAGTGCCCCGAACCCGGCGGCAACGGGGTACGCAATGAGTAGCAAGACGATCGATTCGAAGACAACGGCCTCGATGCCGAACGTCAGTGCGCGTTCCGTCATGGTGAGAAGCAGCGTAATCGGCCCGAGAACGAGGACCGGAACTGCACCCGCACAGCTACCGGCTTTCAGCGCCTCCTGTCGCGGCCCGGCGTAGAGTGCGCCGGCGAGAGCGCCACCAACGAGTTGTCCATAACCGACCGAGTACGAACTTGTGAGGTGCCCAGTCATATTGTACTCGACGATGTTCAGGAGGGAACACACGATTGCACCCCAGAGAACGGCCGCCGCGAACGTGCCGCTCGTTATCGAGCGAACAATTTCGTCCTGCAGGGTGGACTGCTGGTGGGCCATCGCTTGTCGAAACCGTCGCCACCAACTGATAAAAGTCCTCTGTTCACGTATCACAGTCGACAACTCTGGTC
This sequence comes from Natrialba magadii ATCC 43099, assembly GCF_000025625.1. Lineage (NCBI taxonomy): Archaea > Methanobacteriati > Methanobacteriota > Halobacteria > Halobacteriales > Natrialbaceae > Natrialba > Natrialba magadii. The sequence goes on from NC_013922.1 coordinate 2,020,988, forward strand.
CGACGAGGGTTGGTCGAGGTACGTTCGATTCCCTCTTCCGAGTGTCGTGTCTGATACCCAACACACTTTTCGTATCGGGTGGAAAACCGTTACAAAATGAACTCGACTGTATTGCGCGCGGTGTTTCCGGATCGCCCGCCGACGAAAACCGATGTCGTCTCAGGAGGCCTCGCTGGTGGCCTTGCACTCCTTCACGGAACCTGGCCCGCTCCGGGTAACGGGTTACGCTGGGAGTGGATTGCGCTCGGGTTCGTCCTCGGTGCAATCGTACTGGGACCGGTCGCACAATCGCCGGTCGGGAAGCGGATCGGGGCGATGGCTCGCGATCTCAGCATTGCCGCCCGTCTCGTCGTGATGGCGATCGTCATCACAGTGACGCTCGTACTCGCTACTGTCGTTTTTCCAGACGTGATCTTTCGCAACGTCTCCATCGGTATCCTTGCAGTGATCCCGTTCTACGTCGTCGGACACGTTGTCGTTGCCAGAGAACTCGGCGGCTGGCAGACAGCGTCGTAGTCGGACTCGGAGTCCCCTGTTCTCCGACCGCTGTCCCCGCTTCTTTTGTTGACCCTATTCCCCATCCTGTTCCGTTCTATCGCTCTTCCATTCCCTCTGTCAAAGTTCGTCGAACTCGAGTTCTCCAGCCCGAAGCTCCGCCATGATTCCGGGGAGCTCCGACACCGACAATCGCTTCTGGTCCGTCGTATCACGTTCGCGGACGGTTACGGTGGTCTCCTCGTTCTCGAGTGTCTCGTAATCCACGGTCACGCAGAACGGCGTGCCGACCTCGTCCTGGCGGCGGTAGCGCCGACCGATGTTACCCGAGTCGTCGTAGGTGACCGAGAGGCCCACGTCCCGGAGGTCTGCGACGATTTCGTCCGCGGTGGACTCGAGTTCGTCGTCGTTCTGGAGCGGGAAGACGCCGACGAAGGTGGGTGCGACTTCGGGGTCGAGCGCGAGGTAGGTGCGCTCCTCGCCGTCGACCTCGTCCTCCGCGTAGGCGTGGTGAAGGACGGTGTAGACGAGTCGGTCCACACCGAAGGAGGGTTCGACGACGTGTGGGAGGATGTGCTCGCCGGCCTCGGTCTGTTCCTCAACCGCGAAGCCGGTCTTCTCGACAGGGATCTCGTGGCGCTCGCCGTCGAGTTCGATCTCGACGCTGTCGCTGTCTCGCGGCTCCGTCCCGTCGCCGCTCGACTCTTCCGCGGCGTCCTGCGCCGCGCTCTCGAACGCAGTCCGGTCTCGGCCGGCGAGGGACTCGAGTTCGTCAACAACGTCCTGTGCTGCGCCGCCGAACTCTGGACCCAGATAACTCATGTCGGGATCGACGGTCGCGCGCTCGACAGTCTTCGGTTCGTCGTACTGCCGGAAGACGGTAAAGCGGTCCTCGGAGTACTCGGCGTGTTTCGAGAGGTCGTAGTCGCTACGGTAGGCGAAGCCAGCCATCTCGATCCAGTTGCCATCAATCTCGCTTTCGGCGTCCCAGCAGTCCGCTGCGTAGTGGGCGCGCTCACCGGAGAGATGCTGACGGAACCGGAACCGGTCCATGTCGACGCCGACGGCGTCGTACCACGGTTTCGCGACGCCGAGGAAGTAGGCGACCCACTCGTCACCGATGATGCCCTCGTCGACGGCCTCTCCGATGGTCGTCTCGATTTCATCGCCGTCCGCTGCGTTCTGCTCGGCCGCCGGATAGAGCGTCACCTCGACGTCCGCGACCGCTTCGAGGTCCGGTTCGTCCTCCTCGGGATCGACGAAGTACTCGAGTTCGGCCTGCGTAAATTCACGCGTCCGAATGATGGATCGGCGGGGGCTGATCTCGTTGCGGTAGGCGCGGCCGATCTGGGTGACACCAAATGGAAGTTGGTTCCGGGCGTACTCCTTGAGTCGCGGGAACTCGACGAAGATGCCCTGTGCGGTCTCGGGGCGGAGATAGCCGGGCTGGGAGTCGCCGGGGCCGATGTTCGTCGCGAACATGAGGTTGAACGTCTCGACGGCCTGGTCCGCCAGACCGGCACCGCAGGAGGGGCAGACGAGTTCGTACTCGGCGATGACCTCCTCGACTTCGGGGATGGGGAGGCTCTCGGCGTCCTCGTACTCCGTATTGTCTTCGACGACGTGGTCCGCGCGGTGACTCTCGCCACACTCGGGACACTCGACCAGCATGTCGTCGAAGCCGTCGAGGTGGCCCGAGGCCTCAAAGACGGGTTCGGGCATGATCGTCGGCGCGTCGATCTCCATGTTGCCTTCGGCGACCGCGAAGCGGTCGCGCCAGGCGTCCTCGACGTTGCCCTTCAGGGCTGCGCCCTGCGGACCGAAGGTGTAGAAGCCGCCGACGCCGCCGTACGCGCCCGACGACTGGAAGAAGTAGCCCCGGCGCTTTGCGAGTTCGACGAGTTTCTCGCTGGTCTGTTCGTCTGGCGCGGCTGGTTCTGCATCTGCGTCCGTCTCTGTGTCTGGCGCTGCCTCTGCATCCGTATCCGCCGTTTCCTGCTGTTGTTCACTCATAGAGAGCCTCCAGAATATCCACGTCACAGACGATGCCGACGAGTTGCTCGCCGGTCACCATCGGAATCTGCTCGATATCGTTGCTGATCATCTGCTGTGCGGCCTCCTGAATCGTCTTCTCGGTCGAGACCGTCACCACGTCCTCGCTCATGAACTCCCGTACAGGACCGTTTGGAATCTCGATATCCCGCGTCGGGAGGTAGCGACTGCCGACGCCCTTGATCCCCTCCCAGGACCACTCCGAGTCCTGATCCGGGAAATTGTTCCCAGTCTCTTCTTCGCCCTCGACGATGCGGGCGACCTCGATGATGTCGACCTCCGTGAGGACACCGCTCATCCCACCCTCGTCGTCCAGTGCGATCGTGTAGGGAACGTTCGCGTACGACAGCCCACGCTCGGCGACCGACAGCGGCGCGCCCTCGTAGGTCGTGTTCACGTCCTCGCTCGCGTAGCCGCCGACGGTGTCGTCTGTCTCCTGGTCGCCCGTCGCGATCGCGTGGATCACGTCCGTCACCGTGATGATCCCCTCGAACTCGCCGTCGACGACCGGAACGCGGCGCGCGCCCTCCTCGACCATCGTTCGAGCGACCTCCTCGAGTGCCGTCTCGCGCGTCGTCGTTGGCACCTCGTCCATCAGCATGACCAGCTGGTCCTCGTCGGGCTGTTCGATCAGCGTATCTCGGGAGACCAGTCCGCGGTACTCGGGGCCGTTGTCCGTCGGTTTTACGACCGGCACTGACGAGAACGACCGCTCCTGAAGGTACTCGAGTACGTCCGAGCGAGTGCCTGGCAGGTCGACGGTCACCACGTCCTCGCGGGGTGTCATCGCGTCGGCTACGTTCATGTCCCCACAGTAGGGCAAAAATGAGTATAAACCCAGTGTTTCGTGCGCCCGCGCTCGGCGTTCGTGTCAGTTCATTTGTGTCTTCTGACGGGTCGATTCGACGAGCTTATATGTCTCGGGTTGTCACTCTCTACCATGGTGTCGAAACCCCACACCACAGCGGCAGACGAGACGGTCGTCGGCTCGATCGATTCGACGGATTCGAGCGACGAATACGTCATTGCGGATATTTCGGCCGACGACGCATGGCTCTCCATGCGAGCGGACGAGGCGATGACACTTCCAGCGTGGCGATAGGGGGGTTTCGATCGCTCGACACGGTGGGGGCCTGTCGGGCTGCGGTGCGGTGGGGTCTTTCGTCCACGCTGTCGATATTCTGAGATAGCGTTTAGTACGTCCTCGATGACGTCGTAGTCGATGGTCGATCACCAGCGCACAGACAGCGGACGTGACGGCGGTCGAACCGGCGGAGGACGGCCGCGTGGGTCCAGCGTCGGCTCTGGTCCCGGTCCCGGAGCCGCGCCTGGTTCCAACTCTGGAACCGGACTGGAGTCCGCGTCCGATTCTCGGTACTCGATCACGTCGTTGCTCTCGTCGCCCGTCCCCGGGCCACTCGCTCGGCGAGCGATTTCGGTGTCGGTGACGAGCGACCGCGACGTCTATGCACAGGACGAAGCCGTCTCGTTCACCGTCGCGTTCCGAAACCGACTCCCGGTTTCGGTCGCCGTGCCGACGCCGCGTCGCCGACGCTGGGACTGGTCCGTCGACGGCGAACTGGAGGCGAGCGACGAGCGCCGCGACTTCCAGTCCGTTCCCTCTACGTTTCGATTTAGCGCGGGCGAGCGAAAAGAGATCCGCGTGACCTGGAACGGCCGATTCGAGCGGACCGTGGACTGCCACGAGTACGTCGTCCCAGAACCGGGTGAGTACGAGATTCGGGCGTTTGTCGCGACCGAGGACGGCCGGTGTCAGCCGAGTGATTCGACTCTTATCTGCATTCGGTGACTGGCCTCGCTGTGCAGTAGTTCACTGGAGAGGGTATCTCGGGGGACGGCGTGTAGCAATTTGCCACATCCCACGTCGTGTGTCAGTTCGATTTCGCCGTCCACAATTCCAACTCCGTATTCTGGCTGCCATCATCACGCAGCCAACTGCTTGCAGGTGTGTGCTGTGGGAGACGAGACAGAGAGCGTTGAACACCGGAGGGCGGGTCGCCAGCGGGTGGTGCATCGGCCCGCAGCCGTTGGTCGGGAGTGTCGGCTGTCACTTACCCGGTGAGGAAGCCGCCCGGCGGAATGCGCGTCGATGGGCGACCGTCCTCGTCAGCGCTGTTGTCGTCGCCGAATTCGGGTGAGTGCTTGACTGTTCGTCGAGCCTTTGCGACCGTGCGGTTGCAGGTGGCAACCATAGCGAGGATATTACTCATACACGAGTTAATAGCGACGCTGTCGATATAAGTATTTATGAGATGGAAGATCATGTGCTTCTCGAACGTGCCTTTCTGGTCTTTCTGAACGGCAACTGGATAGAACGTTATCTAGAGGGACTAAGATGCTATATCCGAACTAACTACTTCTAGAGTAAATAGTACCCCTCTCACTGTATGCATTGTGACCATTCTGTCTCGGCACTCGACCAATCACACCACGATCAGTGACGAACATGACAGGCAATGAACTGCGACCCACCGCCATACTCCGGGTCACTCTCGGAGACAGACCGCTCTCGCGTACGACTGTTTGCAGGCGACCTCGACGATATTGCCTGTTCAGCATCGACTCGAGTAGCAACGTCGTCGCAGACGACCAGGCCACCACTCGCGACTGGCCACGACGGTGATCGTCTGCCCCCGTCGGTGGCTGTCTCGTCCGAGGCTCTCTCCACCGTCACATCATCCGCGACTGACTGGAACAGTGACCTTTTTCCACCGGCACATACAGTATCGCTGTATGAACTACCGAGCCGTCGACACCGACGCGGAGTACGTCGCCCGCCTCGACACCGGCGCGGACTGGCGCGCCGAAATCGAGTCGCTCGCTGACGAGGTCGCGGCCGATGCCGCCTGGTTTACCGCCCTCGGTGCCGTCCAGGACGCTGAACTCTGGTTCTACGACCAGGACGAGTGTGAGTACTACCCCATCGAGTTCGACGAGCCACTCGAGGTCGCAAGCTGTGTTGGCAACGTTTCCCTGCTGGACAACGAGCGCTTTGCCCACACCCACGCTGTCCTCTCGGACCCCGACGGCACCACCTACGCCGGTCACCTGAACGAGGCCACCGTCTGGGCCGGTGAGGTCCACATGCGCGTCTTCGAGGAGGGCCTCGAGCGCGAGTACGACGAGACGACCGAGCTCGACCTCTGGCTCTGAGATGCGCGCGGAAGACGAACGATACTTCGAGCAACTCGAGTCCCAGCTCGAGGAGGCGTTCGACGTCGCCGAGCGAGCCAAAGAGCGCGGCGGCGACCCAGAACCCGACGTCGAGATTCCGACTGCGCGGGACATGGCCGACCGCGTCGAGAACATCCTGGGGATCGACGGCGTCGCCGAGCGCGTCAGGGAACTCGAGGGCGAGATGTCTCGCGAAGAGGCAGCCCTCGAACTCGCGGAGGATTTCGCAGAAGGGCGCGTCGGTGACTACGAGACGAAAGCCGGCAAGGTCGAGGGCGCGGTTCGAACGGCGGTTGCCCTGCTTACGGAGGGTGTCGTCGCAGCACCGATCGAGGGGATCGACCGGGTCGAGATTCTGACGAACGACGACGGGACGGAGTTCGTCAACGTCTACTACGCCGGCCCGATCCGGTCTGCGGGTGGGACGGCACAGGCACTCTCCGTGCTGGTCGCAGACTACACACGCGCGCTCGTCGGCATCGAGCAGTACGAAGCCAGACAGGAGGAGGTCGAACGGTACGCGGAGGAAATCTCCCTCTACGACAAAGAGACCGGCCTGCAGTACTGCCCGAAGGACAAGGAGGCGAAATTCATCGCCAAACACCTCCCGATCATGCTGGACGGAGAGGCGACCGGCGACGAGGAGGTCTCTGGCTTTCGCGACCTGGAGCGAGTCGACACCAACAGCGCCCGCGGCGGGATGTGTCTCGTGCTTGGTGAGGGGATCGCGCTCAAAGCCCCCAAGATCCAGCGCTACACCCGAAATCTGGACGAGATCGACTGGCCGTGGCTGCAGGATCTGATCGACGGTAATTACGCAGCTGACGCAAGTGATGGAGACGACACAGCTGACGCAGCTGGCTCAGATGACGGAAGCAACGAAGCAGATACGGACGAGAACGCTGAGAACGACGGCGATGATACCGACGGTGACGAAACAGAAGCCGACGAAAGCAGCGACGAAGCCGCTGTCACCGACGAGACAGATACCTCCGACAGCGAACCGGTCGGCCCACCCCGGGCCGAACCGTCGAAGAAGTTCCTCCGGGACCTGATCGCCGGCCGCCCAGTCTTCACGCACCCCAGTTCGCCGGGTGGTTTCCGACTCCGGTACGGCCGCGCGCGAAACCACGGCTTCGCGACCGGCGGCATCCACCCCGCGACGATGCACCTCGTCGACGACTTCCTCGCGACGGGGACCCAGATCAAGACGGAACGACCCGGAAAGGCCCACGGGATCATCCCCGTCGACAGTATCGACGGCCCCACGGTCAAACTCGCAAACGGCGACGTTCGCCGAATCGACGACCCCGAAGAGGCCAAAGAGATCAGAAACGGCGTCGAGAAAATCCTCGATACCGGCGAGTATCTGGTCAACTACGGCGAGTTCGTCGAGAACAACCATCCGCTCGCCCCCGCCTCCTACGTCTACGAGTGGTGGATCCAGGACATGGCGACCGCCGGCGCGGACGTGCAAGCCCTCGAGGACGACCCCCGAATTGACCTCGAGTTTCCCGACCCAGCGGAGGCACTCGAGTGGGCCACGGAATACGACGCACCGTTGCACCCCCAGTACACCTACCTCTGGCACGACATCTCGGTCGAGTCGTTTTGCACCCTTGCCGACGCTGTCGCGGAGGGGTGGGTCGAGGCTGAACCCAGGGAGGGTGCAGGTACGGGAGCGAACGATGACACCCTGGTACTCGAGTGCACCGAGTCAGTGCAGGAGGCACTCGAGACGCTCATCCTCGAACACCGCCAGCGACCGGACGAGAATCGAATCGAGATCGACGACTGGCGGCCGTTCGCTCGAACGCTCGGCTGTGAGCCACGGCAGGCGGTTGCGGACGGTGCGGCGCTGGATTCTGATGTGGGGGATGCAGATTCGGACCAGGCCTCGGACTCGAACTCGAACTCGAACTCGGACTCGAACCCGAACGCAGCCCACGACAACACGCTCCCCATCGAACTCGAGCGCACCTGGGACGACGACGACCTCTCGGAACGCGCCCGCACCTGGGGCCACGAGGACGAAGCCGACGGCGCCAACGCGATCGAGGCAGTCAACGAGGTTGCCCCCTTCGAGGTTCGCGAACGCGCACCCACACGAATCGGGAACCGGATGGGTCGTCCGGAGAAATCCGAGCGCCGCGACCTCAGCCCACCGGTCCACACCCTGTTCCCCATCGGCGAGGCCGGCGGCGCACAGCGCAACGTTGCCGACGCGGCTAAACACGCCGAAACCATGTCGGACACGCCCGGCATCGTCGAGATCCAGATCGGCCGCCAGCAGTGTCCCAGCTGTGGGACGGAGACGTTCAAAAACCGCTGTCCCGACTGCGAAACGCGAACCGAACCCGACTACCGCTGTCCCGACTGCGACCAGTCGCTCGAGCCAGACGATTCCGGCCGCGTCGAATGCGGCCGCTGTGAGATCGAAGGCACCTGTGTCGAACCCCGCGAGATCGACATCAACGACGAATTCCGGAGTGCACTCGAGTCCGTCGGCGAGCGAGAGAACGCCTTCGAGATCCTGAAGGGTGTCAAGGGGCTGACCTCGCAGAACAAGATTCCCGAGCCGATCGAGAAGGGGATCTTGCGCGCCAAACACGACGTCTCGGCGTTCAAGGACGGGACTGTCCGCTACGACATGACGGACTTGCCAGTTACGTCCGTCCGTGCAAACGAACTCGATATCGACGTCGGGCAGCTACAGGCGCTCGGCTACGAGGAGGATATCCACGGTGACCCGCTCACCCACGAGGATCAGTTGGTCGAACTCAACGTACAGGACATCGTCCTCTCGGACGGCGCAGCCGAACACATGATGCAGACGGCCGACTTCATCGACGACCTGCTGGAGCAGTACTACGGACTCGAGCCGTTCTACGAGATCGATGACCGCCAGGAACTCGTCGGCGAGTTGGTGTTCGGGATGGCACCCCACACGAGTGCTGCAACTGTCGGTCGGGTGATTGGTTTCACGAGCGCAGCGGTCGGATACGCTCATCCGTACTTTCACGCCGCGAAACGCCGGAACTGCTTCCATCCCGAGACGGAGATCGTTTATCGTGAAGGGGAGTCGCGGTCTATTTACGACAAGCAGCAGCTCGAATCCGATGACGGGTTGCCACCCGAGGAACGTCCACAACGGGACAGTATTCGCACCTTCGTCGAGGATCGACTCGAGAACCCGGAGCAAGACGATTTCGGTACGGAATATCAGGAGCTCGATGACGATGTCTGGGTACTCTCGTACACAGGTGTGTGCTGTCCGAAACGCGTGACGACCGTCTCGAAGCATCCGGCACCGGATCATCTTCTCTCGATCACGACCGAAAGCGGCCGCAAACTCCGAGTGACACCGGATCACACGATGCTTCGGTTCGACGAAGATTCCTCGGATCGCCTCTCACAAGAATACTGGAAGGCAGAGACGGTATCGGCTCAGGAACTCTCCCCTGGTGACGAACTTCCAACGCCGTCGCCTGTCGGGGAGCGTACAGTCGATGACTTCCTGTTCGGTCCCGTCAAGGAGATCAACGACTTCCCGCCTGCTGTCACAGGCTGGGATGTGATCTCTGATATCGAAATTATTGAATCGGATACTGATTACGTATATTGTCTGGAAGTAGAGAGTTCGAACACGCTCTCAGCGAATGGAATAATCACAGGACAGTGTGATGGCGACGAAGACTGTGTAATGTTATTGCTCGACGGACTATTGAATTTCAGTAAATCATTCTTGCCTGATAAGAGGGGTGGTAAGATGGACGCACCCCTGGTCATGTCCTCCCGGATCGATCCCTCCGAAATCGACGACGAGGCCCACAACATGGACATCGTCTCCCAGTACCCTCGCGAGTTTTACCTCGCAACCCGCGAACAGGCCGATCCGGAGGAAGTCGATATCCAGATTGGCGAGGACACGCTCGGAACCGACGGCGAGTACACCGGCTTCGAGCACACCCACGACACCACCGACATCGCGATGGGACCGGACCTCTCGGCGTACAAGACGCTCGGCTCGATGATGGACAAGATGGACGCCCAGCTCGAACTCTCGCGGAAACTCGCCGCCGTCGACGAAACTGACGTGGCCGAGCGAGTCATCGAATACCACTTCCTTCCGGACCTCATCGGAAACCTTCGCGCGTTCTCTCGGCAGGAAACCCGCTGTCTCGACTGCGGCGAGAAGTTCCGACGGATGCCACTGACCGGCGACTGTCGGGAGTGTGGCGGTCGCGTCAATCTCACCGTCCACCAGGGATCGGTCAACAAGTACATGCAGACGGCGATTCAGGTCGCCGAGGAGTACGACTGCCGGGACTATACCAAGCAGCGACTGGAAGTACTCGAGAAGTCACTCGAGAGTATCTTCGAGAACGACAAGAACAAACAGTCCGGTATCGAGGACTTCATGTAACTGCCATCGGCTGATTTTGGCCTGGCGTAGACTGCTCGAGGTCGTTTTTGGCGGTCGTTCCCTGGCCGCAGGCAGTGAACGTGTGTCTGTGTGTGTCTGTGTGTGTCTGTGTGTGTCTGTGTGTGTCTGTCGTCCCCTGCACTCTGTGCGGAGTTGCTCGTGGCACGTTCTGTCCCCTAGGCACTGTTTCGCTGGCCTATGTCCGTTCAGGTCGCCTTTTCTAATACCTGGTCCTATGTTAGCGGGGATAATTCCAACCAACTACAACCTCATCCGGTACTTATTTGGATGTTTGATTGTGTTATAGTCACGCAATGACGACAATGGATGGAGTGAAGAAGGGCAGCCAACTCGTGACGAAGTTCTTCGTTCTCTGGGTGATTATTGCGGCGGTGTTAGCATTTGCACAGCCAGAGAGTTTCGCCTGGCTTGGTGATTACATCTCCTACCTGTTAGCGATCGTAATGCTGGGGATGGGGATGACGCTTACCATCGAAGACTTCAGACGGATTCTCGAGCGACCACGGGACGTCGTTCTTGGAGCGGTCGCTCAGTGGGTCATCATGCCTATTTCTGCGTACGCGCTGGTCGTCTTCCTCTCGCTTCCGGCAGAGATTGGAATTGGGCTTATTCTCCTCGGTGCAGCACCGGGTGGGACAGCATCGAACGTGTACACTTATCTCGGCAAGGGGGACGTGGCGCTCTCGGTGACGGTGACGTCGGTGACGACGCTCGCGGCACCGATCGTGATGCCCGCCTGGATTATCCTCTTCGTCGGCGAACAGATCAACGTCACCTTCGGTGAGATGTTCCAGGAAATCGTTCTCATCGTCGTGATTCCGGTTATTCTCGGCATTATCCTTCGCCGTGCTCTCGACAAACGTGCACCGCGGGCCGCAGAAGCGGGGCTGACGGTGTTCCCAGCGATCAGCGTGCTTGCAATCGTGACGATCGTTGCTGCCGTCATCGGCGGGACTGTCGATAATCTCCTCACAGCGAGCGGTATTGTGATTCTCGCTGTCCTGATCCACCACGCGATCGGCCTCGCGTCGGGGTACGGCACCGGCTATCTCACGAATATGTCTGATGCGCGCTCGCGTGCGCTCTCGTTCGAGGTTGGGATGCAAAACAGCGCGCTGGCAGTCGCAATCGCCGCTACGTTCTTTTCACCGCTCGCGTCACTGGTTCCCGCCGTCGCGGTCGTACTCCATCAGATCGCAGGTCCTGCAGTGGCGTCCTACTACGCCAGTCAGGACGACGAAACGCTCTACGAGGCGACGACTGACGCTATCGGCGACTGACGTTCGGTTTCCGTTTTCAACATCGATAGTCACACTTCAGTGTCACTTCGTTTCTCAAATTGTCCGCATCACCACGTTTAATGGAGCATATTCGAATTATTATGCATGTCAGAACGTTTGGAACAGATCTGTGAGGAACTGGATCCCGGACAGTATTCGTTCACCGATGCGGATCGATTCGAACGGTCCCACGACTGGGGGACTGACGAGGAAGACGGCGTCTATCCGGACGTCGTCATCTGGCCCGAAAGCACTGCCGACGTTTCGGCCGTTCTCGCAGCGGCAAACGATGCGGGGATCCCAGTGACACCGTACGCGGCCGGGACGAGCCTCGAAGGAAACGCCGTTCCACTGCACGGCGGCATTAGCCTCGACCTGACTCGGATGGACGCAATACACGATATCCGGCCGGATGCGCTGCAGATCGATGTTGGACCCGGAATCTACGGCGACGAGATCAACGCCGCACTCGAAAATCACGGACTGATCCTTCCGTCGCTTCCGTCCTCCGGGAAGATATCCACGATCGGCGGAATGATCGCAAACGACGCCTCCGGCATGAAGACGGTGAAGTACGGTGAAGTCGCAGATTGGCTGCTCGAGGCCGAGGCTGTGCTCCCCTCTGGCGAGGTACTCACAGTTGGGAGCAAGGCAGCAAAGACTTCCTCGGGGTACAACGTTCTCGATCTCCTCGTCGGGAGCGAGGGTACCCTCGCGGTCGTCACCCGTCTCACGCTTCGCTTGACCGGCCGACCCGAACAGATCTGGGCTGGCCGCGCAACCTTTTCGAATCTGCACGACGCTGCTGACGCCGTGTTCGACGCCATCCGTTCGGGCGTCGACGTGGCCAAGATCGAACTGATCGACTCACTCAGTGCCGAGATTGCAAACACACGACTCGATACCGATCTCCCCAACTCGCCGATGGTCTTTCTCGAGTTCCACGCGAATCAGCACATCGAAGCCGAAGTCGACTTCTGCCGGACGGTGTTCGACGCACACGACATCGACTCGTTCGAAATCGCCGAACAGGATCAGGAGATGGCGGCGCTCTGGGAAGCGCGCCGCGAACTGGCCGACGCGGTTGAGCCGTACGACCCTGACCTCTCGCCGCTCACCCCCGGCGACGTCACCGTTCCGATCGACCGGTTGCCCGATATCGTCGACTACATCAAAACGCTTGGCGAGGAACACGACATCATGATTCCTTGCTTCGGGCACGCTGGTGATGGGAACATCCACTACTTCGTGATGGTAGATCCTGACGATCCGGCGATGGTCTCGACCGGGCAGGACGTGTCCAAGCAGATCGTCGCTCGTGCAGTCGAAATGGGGGGAACTGCGACCGGGGAACACGGCATCGGCATTGGAAAGCGGGAGTACGTTCCGACCGAGCACGACGAGGCACTGGTCGCCACGATGCGCTCGATCAAGTCGACGTTCGACCCGAACGGAATTCTCAACCCGGGGAAGATTTTCCCTGATGAGTCGGACTCTCAGCGGTAGGCGCTGACGCACTGTCGTCTGCACCTGATTCTATATCTCGATATACGATTTATGGCCTGCAGAGCTGCCTGTATCGAAGCACCGATATCGACCCGTCCACACCGTCCAGGCCGTCGTCTCGACTTTGTATCCCTTCGAGCGTGTCTTCGACCGATGGCGACAGAGTAACTCGATCTGGACTTTGGAAGTGCGGTCTGGACGGAAGACTAGCAGTTTATCGCGCTGGCGACCCGCCATTTGCATAATGGAGGTCGTGGTCTTCGGAGCCGGTAGTCTCGGCAGTCTCGTCGGTGGCACACTCACCCGAGTCGACGAACACACGGTGACGCTCGTCGCACGCGAGCCACACGCGAGCACAATCCGTGCATCCGGGCTCCAACTCAGTGGTGAGTTCGGCCAAACGGTTACGCCCGACGCGACGACGGACGGCAGAAATCTCGAGGCCGACCTCGCGATCGTGACGGTCAAGTCCTTCGATACGCCCGCTGCAGCCGAGACGCTCGCGACTGGCGCGTTCGACACTGTCCTCTCGTTGCAAAACGGGATGGGGAACGAGGAGACACTCGCCGCTGCGATCGATGCGCCGGTTCTGGCGGGAACAGCGACGTACGGCGCGGTTCTTCAGGAACCGGGTGTCGTCGAGTGTACCGGACCCGGCAAGATCGTACTCGGCTCGCTCGAGGAGGGATCAACCGGGAACGGTTCCAACTCGAGTACCCGCGCGACGAGCATCGAGGCAGCATTCGAGCGGGCGGGACTCGAGACGGTCGTCGCGGACGACATGTCGCGACGGCTGTGGACGAAACTCGCGATTAACGCGGGCATCAATCCGGTAACGGCACTTACGGGAACAACGAACGAGGCCGTTACGTCCGGCCCTGCTGGCGAACTGGCAAGGGAAGCAGCCCGTGAGACGGCACGGGTTGCACAGGCTGCGGGGGTTTCACTTCGTGAACGGGATGCGGTTGCGGCAATGGACAACGTGGCGACAGAGACGGCTGCGAACACGTCGTCGATGGCCCAGGACGTCGCTGCGGGGCGACGGACTGAAATCGACTCGATCAACGGCTACGTGGTGGATCAAGCGGCAGCGCTTGGGGTGGACGTACCGACGAATCGAGTTCTCACGACGCTGGTCCGGACGTGGGAGCGAGGGAGCGGTGCTCGATCAGACTAGCGACTGCTGGCGCTGCTGACGGGGGATGGACACATGGTTAGCCCTAACCACGGAATTCATCTGTAGAACGTACGCTTGTCGTCTGTAGCCGTCGGAATCAGTGAATCGTTGCCCGTCTCGCCGTCTCGAGTCGACGTGACGAACCCACTCCGAGGCGGACGGCGCGTTAGAAGGGTGCTTCCGGACCTTCGTCGGCTTCGCCGTCGTCGTCGACGGTTTCGCCGGGGAAGGAAGGACTCATGCCACCGCCCATGTCGCCACCGCCGTCCATGCCGGTGTGTGCGTTGACCTTCTCGATCTCGGGGATTTCCTTGACCATGCGGCTCTTGATTGCCTGAATTGTCATCGGGGAGATGCCACAGCCACTGCAGGCGCCACCGAGTGCGATGGTGACCTCACCGCTCTCGCGGTCGAGTTCCTGAATTGCTGCGCTGCCGCCGTGCATCTGGATCTGTGGGAAGTTTCGTCGCAGGAAGTTTGCAACGCGGTCCTCGAGATCGTCTCCGCCCTGGGTTTCGGTACTCATGTATCGGCGTTGGGGGCGAACCTCCCTAAACCTTCCGTCGTTTCCCGCTGGCGATCATCGGTATCCCGTCTCATCCCCACTCGGAACCCGGATAGCTCGTTGTTCAGGTTGTTTTACGAGTCAGTCCCTGACTCAGGCCAGACCGAACACACGCTCGAGTTCGGTCTCGATCTCTCCGACGTGGATCTCGAGTACTTCCTCGAATCGCTCCTGTTCGACAACGACACCAGTGAGCCGGCCGTAGGGTTCCTCCGGGAGCTCAACGCGGAACTCGCCGTCGGTGTCGTTCTCGTTGCCCACGTAGAACGGCTCGCTTTCGTTCAGCACTTGCTGGTCGATTGCGTGCACCAGTTCGGAGTCGTACTGGTCGTTCATCCGGTTGAACGCGTTTTTGTAGGCCTGCTGCAGTTCGGGGAAGTAGTTCGCGTACTTGTCCTCGAACTTCTCGGGATCGAACTCGGTGTTCGTATGTGCCATACTGGCTCTACGGGCGAGCGAGGACAAAAGTCGGACGATCAGTCCCGCTCTGCGAGTGTTCGCCGAGAGACTGTCGCGCGAGCTGATACCGTACGGTGGGCCTCTAGAGCAGGGTGCGTATGCAAGGCGAACGGACACGCCGTCAAGTAGCGGTAACGATACCCATCTATGTCCCGCGACCACCATCCTATTCCATGGGAACAGCTCCCACCGGAATGGGGGCCATCTGAGTACGATGATGGCCACTTTGCCTACCGACACAATCAGTCGCCGACTGTTCTCGTCGCCAATCGGACTCCCGCAGGGGACTCTCACCCCGGTTTCGGTCTCTGTTGCTACTGGGAACTGCGCTATCGATACTCGCTTGGCGACCGTTCGCTTTCCGAGGCGATTACTCGCGTCTCCACCCGCAGTGCCGCCGTCGAGGGACTACTCGAGTGCATGCATCGTGTCCACGATTCAGTCGATCAGCCAGCGGATCCGATCGAGGTAGTGGACGCGCTGCGTGGCGTTTCGGTGTCCGATCTCGTCCCGGAGCGACGGTTTTCGCGCAGGTAATCCGGAGTTTGCGTTGCAGGGCCTCCTGGCCTGTGTTCTGTATAGCACAATTGAATATATCCTCGTTGAGTGTACGGTGCTCCTACTCTCATCTCTCATTCCGGTCAGTGGCTCTCTCCACCCTGCCAGGGTGCGTTGCAGCCAAGGAATGGCAGTGCTCTCAGCAGTTCTCACTTTGAAACGGACCGTACTCGAGTGCCACGACCCGTACGGTGCCCGTTCCGTGAAGAGAAACTGTCTAGCATCCTTGTGCTGCCAGCGCCACCGCAGTTCAGTTTCGTGTCTCTGATCGCGAACGCCTAACCTGCTATTCCAACGGCTAGCCGCGATCTGAGTGGCAGCGCCGCTGAATCGACTGTCTTGCTCGATGGCAAGCACGTTGCCTGATAGTTTGGCCGACGACCAACACGTCGTCTCCGCATTTTGTGCGATGTCCAGCGTGAGTGGCTTGTTGTGCTTGAGCCGTCACGAGCGGGTGTCTGGTTTGGCGGGTACTGGCTCCTCGGCTGGCAGGGCCGGGATGAACAGCTCTGGAGCGCACATCTCGATGTGCTACTGGAAGGCGGAAACGATCGAAAGTGGAGTGGCGTTACCGTCACGGGTCGCTGTCGGAGATCAGACTCAACGTCATCTGTCATAAACGGCTTTTCGAGTTGATCAGCTAGCGCAGAAATTTCGTTCTGTCACAGTTACCGGCCGCTTGTAAACTCTATGGTACGATACAAAATGTTGGGGATCGGGCGAGAACGAGCCGCCGAATAGTTTGCATCTACAGCGTACGTTCTGGCGGTATCGAACCGGCAGATGGTCGGCATGCAGGTCGGCAGTTAACAGTGCTATTGCCTGAAACGTTCCGTTGTCTGGTTTTCTCCACCCAGAATATGTTCCCTTAGACGTATTAAAACTACCGCAGACAATAACAATTTTAAACAACCTCTCGGAATGAGGGCCATGGAGCTAACACGACGAAAGGCGCTCACGACGAGTTTTAGTGGCCTTGTGATGGGAACCATCGCTGGTTGCACAGATGATACCCCCGAAGATGAAGAAGAACCGGATACTGCGGACAGTCCAGACTCCGATTCAGCGTCGGCAGACCAGGAGAGCGATGGGAACGATGGGGCGGATGACGAATCAGATTCTGCCGACGAAACGAACGACGAAGCGGATACAGAAACGCACACTCTGGAGTTGCTAGCCGAAGAAAAAATCGATCACAACCACGCGTGCCTTCATGCCGAGTTTGATGAGCGAGAGCCCCTGGAGGCTGGTGAGTCGCCTGATACGTCCCCAACGGAAGACGAGACACACGTGATCTGGGAGGTGACCTACGAAGGCGACGCTGGTTACGTTGCGTTCGATGCAGACGAACACGAGTATGACGGACCGTTCGTGTTCTACACAGCAGAGGGTTCAGCGCTTGCTACTACCGGTACGGAAGTTGACCGGGACACCGTTGGTGATGATGACTGTGCTGACCTGGACGAATACGTTCAGGTCGAACCTGACGACGGACAGATTGTACTCGAACTGACGAGTTCGTCCTGATCGGCCGAGGTGATCAAAGGTCTGACTGGGGCCTCGGATGGAGTCCCACCCAGAAGTTCCCATAGGTCTTCATTTTACAAATTTTCACCGTAGTTTCGGATATTGGCTGCCAAAAGGTTCCTGGCGACGACTACAGCTGTCAAACTCATATCACTGAAAAAGAAATAAGAAACCTATATTAATATGGTGTCTCATCATAACATTCTTGAATAGGAAGGGTTCTTTTGTTAATAGAATGGCTCACAAAACCCATCCGTCGGCTGAACAGGCACTCAAGCTCGGAGTTGTTCTGATAGCGGTGATGTTATTTGCTAGCACAGCTTTCGCAGCTGGGGTCGGCGCTGTTGGAGATGTTCCGCCCGAAGAGGCTGAGGGTCCTGAATTGCTCATCGAAACAAGCGTCGATAACGATCATGCATGTACACATGACGAATACGACGACAGGACAGCGCTCGATGCGGGTGACTCACCCGATGATGCACCTGTTGTAACGGACGATCACGTCATCTGGAACGTCACCGTTGACGGGGGCGAAGGATTTGTTCAGTTCGATAATACTGAGCACGATGTGTACCCTGGCCTCGACTCGTGGGTCTTCTACTACGCTGACGGTGACCTAGAGCCCACTGACGGCGAGGTTCTGGAGACTGGAGACGTGCCCGAGTGTGGCCTCGACAGCTACGCCGAGGTAGAGACGCCCGAAGACGGTGTGTTCAACCTCCAGCTCACGAGTGATGAACACGATGATGGCGACGACGCTGACGGCGAAATCAGCGTCGAGGACGACATCAACGCTGACGACGAGAGCTTCGACGTGACGACGTCGGACTACACGGAGCTCACTGACGGGGTCGTGCTCGTCGAGGACGGCCAGGATAACGGGGAAACCTACGACCCAGTCGGCGAGGGTGAGACGCTCACCGTTGACGTTGGTGACGCTGGACTCGACCTCAACGACGGAGAGGACGTTACCGCAACGCTGTACGAAAGCGATAGTCAGGAGAACGAACTCGACACCGACAGCACGACCGTCGAGGAGGCCGTCGGTGACGAAATTGAGGAGGTCGAAATCGTTGACCGCAGCACAGACGAAGTAGCTGCGTACGTCCACGACGACCACTGGCACGATGAACTGCCACATGTCGACGAGGGAGAGCACATCTCACTCGGTGCGAATATCGAGACCGCCGACGGCGAGGAAATCGACCTGAGCGACGAGGAATACTCGCTCGATGTTGAACTTGCCGACGAAGCTAATGAAGATGTCGTCACCTTCGACGAGCACGGCGACCACGTCCACATCGAGGGTGAGGAAGAAGGCCACACCGACGTTGTGTTCCAGCTCGTTCACGACGACCACGTCGAGTACGAGACGCCCTCGATAGCAGTCGAGGTCGAAAACCACAACGACGGTGATGGGAGCGAATTCGACGAAGTCAGCGTCTTTGAACTCCACCAGGACGGAGAGGAAGTCGCTTCGGTCGATGACGGCGAATGGGATGGCGAGGTGCCCGGCATCGTCTACGAGCCGGGAGAGGAGAGGTACGGTAACTTCATCGCTGTTACTCTTCATGCCTCTGCTGAAGATGAACACGGGAACGAAATCGAGCTCGGTCCCGACTCTCCCTACGAACTCGGCGTTGAACCCGCCGACGAAACTGCTGAAGAACTGTTGAGCATCGATGAACGCGGAGACAGCGTCGTACTGGGTGGTGAAGGGAGCGCTACGGCCGATGTTACCTTCCAGATCCGCGACGCGGATGGCGTCGAATATGAGACACCAGTCACTAGCGTCGATATTGACGCGCCCAAGGGAGTCAAACTTCTTGCAGAAACAGAAGTTGACCACGACCATGCTGCCTTCCACGGTGAAATCGATCCGCGGACGCCGATCGACGCTGGTGCTGCACCCGGTGACGGGCCAGTACTAGAGGAGGATCACGTTTACTGGAACGTAACGTACGACGGCACTGCCGGCTACGTCACGTTCGACGCTCACTCGGATGAAACGATCATTGATGGTCCGTTCGTCTTCTATACCGCTGATGGTTCAGTAGAACCTGTTAACGCAGAGGTTCTCGAACGCGGTGAAGTCGGCGAGATCGAACAACCCTCGGGTGGAACATACGAGACCGACACCATCGAAGAATACATCAAAGTCGAAACGCCCGAAGATGGACAGATTCACTTCCAGGTCAGCAGGAACCTCTCGGCTAACAGTACCACTACAGAGAACGACTTCGCTGGTATCGTTGCTGACGACGAGCCGTTGCCGGTCGCTGCCGATGGCCTCATCGACGAAGATGGGGCCACTATCGATGACGACGAGGCAACGGTTCAGCTAGTTCGCGACGGGACAGTACTCGCTCAAACGCACGGCGTATCGATCGACGACGGCCAAATCTCCGACGCGACGATCGACACCGAAGCGATCGCCGACGATGTCGAACCCGGACCGGCGACGGTCGAGATTGCGGGAGTCGAGACCGAGACCGAGGCGCAGGTCGAACTCGTCCACGAAGCGCACTCCCTCGAAAACGAGTTCACCACTACATCGCTTCCCCAGCCGGCAACCCTGCACACTGAATCGGTAGACACGATCGATCGGTGGGACACCGACAACCAGAGTTACGTCAGTCTCGGAGCACAGTACGGCGACGGTGACACTATCGCTAACCCAGATGACCTGCACCGCGGATTGTACATCGGGGCAGCAGATGATGCGAGACTCGGGTACGAATTCGAGACCGATAGCAGACCGGCCCCGAGTGACACCCACCTCTCCAACGGATGGCATCTCGCGAGTTCCAACTTCGCAGTCGGTGAGAACGATGGAAATCGAACCCTCGAGAAGGATCTGGTGAACGTCGATCCGGCTGCCGACGGTGTCACGATCTTCGACTACGAGCAGCGGACACAGCTAGATCCATCGGCATCGATCGCTGGATTTGACACGTACTGGGTGTACGTCGACGATCCCGACCGAACCGACCGTGGGATCGTCAGACCGAACTACGATCCAGTTGAGCGTTCGGATATTCTCCACGGAACGGACGAATAAGCTGACCGAAATCTACAATTCACACTTTCATGAAGTACTTCAGAATACTCGTCGTTGCAATCGTGGTCGTATCCGTAGCCACAGCTGGTGGTATGGCTGTTGCAGTCGCACAGGACGATCCACCAGGACCACCGGCAAGTTTCTACGGTGAAGCCATCGACGAAGATGGGAACGCTGCAGACAGTGATACAACGATCGTCGCTGTCGTTGAGGGAGAGGTTGAGGGACAGATTACTGTCGAAACCGCAGGTGAGTACGGTGGCCCTGATACCTTCGACGAAAAACTCAGTCTCGACAGTGCTGCAGGTGACGAGGTATCGTTCCACGCCGGAAATGCATCCGGTCCGGCAGCTCTCGAGAGTCCAGTCGATCTAGACCCTGGACTGAGCGAACGAGACCTCACGTTCCCGGCAGGGACGTTCGACGACAGTCCAGACGACCCAGACGACGGCGATGATGAAGATAACGGTGACGACGCAGACGAGGGTGACGACGCAGACGAGGGTGACGACGCAGACAACGGCGATGATGAAGACAACGGTGACGACGCAGATGTCGGTTCTGGGAACGTCGAGTTCCTCATTGAAACAGACATCGACAACGACCATGCATGCACTCATGGGGAGTACGACGAGCGCACACCGCTTGAAGCGGGCAACTCACCTGACGATGCACCTGTGGTTGTAGAAGACCACGTAATCTGGGATGTCACCTACGAGGGTGACGAAGGGTACATCCGGTTTGATAACACCGAG
Organism: Natrialba magadii ATCC 43099; assembly: GCF_000025625.1. NCBI lineage: Archaea > Methanobacteriati > Methanobacteriota > Halobacteria > Halobacteriales > Natrialbaceae > Natrialba > Natrialba magadii. The sequence goes on from NC_013922.1 coordinate 2,042,065, forward strand.
CATTCTATCTATCCTGGTCTCGACTCGTGGGTCTTCTACCAGGCCGGTGCCGACCTGTCGCCCACCGACGGAACCGTTCTCGAAACTGGTGACGTAGATGAGTGTCCATCGCTTGATGGGTACATGGAGGTCGAGACACCATCCGATGGGGTCTTCGATATCGAAGTTACCGAAGATGGCGACGTCACAGGACCTGCCAGCGATCGAGAAGACGATCAAGAAGAGCAACTCGAGGCAGCCTTCGATGTCGAGCCATCGGAACCGGTTGTCAACGAGACTGTGGCGCTAAACGCCAGCAACGCTACGAGCGGTGAGGCAGGTATCGTTGCATACGAGTGGGTTGTTGCCGACACGGAGTTGACCGGCGAACAGGTCAATACGACCTTCGATAGTCCTGGCGAGATCGACATCGAACTGACAGTCGAGAACGATGACGGTGACACAGATACGACCAATAAAACGATTCCCGTCTCGACGGAATCTGAGCCTCGTTTTGAGGTAACTGAGGTCGATACTCCTGAGACCGTCCCACCGGGGACTCAATTCAACGTAACAGCGACGATTGTGAATACCGGTGAAAAGAACGGAACGGCAGCGGTTGCACACACATTCGATGGCGAACCAGAGACCGAGCGGACGATTGAACTCGCCAGCAACGAGACCGGCGTCGTTCCCTTCAACGTCAGTGCACCAGAGACAGAAGGAGAATACCGGCACACGATTAGCACACCCATCCACAACAAATCAGTGACAACAGCAGTCGAAAAGACGAGCGGAGCAGACGAGGAAACGGACCCAGAATCAGAAGACGGACCTGAACCCGAAGAGGAAGGGGACGGTGAAGAAAATGGTGTAGAAACGGACGAAACAGCCGAAGCGGAATCGGATGCAGAGGATGAGACTGATGATTCCGTTCCTGGCTTTGGTATTGTGACCATGGCGGGAGTCGTTCTCGTGCTCATCGTTTCTTTCCATAGCCAGCAGCGGATTAGGCGTAGAAGGCAGTCACTTATTAAAAACTCCTTCTGACAGCACATAGATTGTTAATAGGAGTAGAATGGATAATAACATTCTTGCGTAATGAGTTCGACACCTCGGTATGGACGTGACACGACGGTCAGTGTTGAAACGCACTCTGGGTGGCGCGGCGCTGGGTGCTCTCGCCGGCTGTCTGAACGAACCTGACGAAACGAGTGGTACTGATGGCGGATACGCCTCGTTCTTCGCGCTCTGGGACTGGGCTACGCAGATTGCTGGCGATGAGATGGTGTTCGAGAACCCGGTCGACACCGGAGAGATGGGACACGGCTGGGAGCCTGATGGGAATCTCGTCCCGGAAATCGCCTCGAGTGAGGTATTTCTCTACCTCGACACACCGGAGTTTGCGTGGGCACAGGACATCGTTGCTGACCTCGAGCGCGACTACGAGGACGAAATTGTCGTCGTCGATGGACTCGAGGGAATGGATCCGTATCTCATTCCGTTCGATGGTGACAGTGAGTCGCTCCCGGAGCCCGACCACGAACACGGGTTCGATCCAGAGAGTATCTCGAGAGACCTCTTCGACTTCTACGACCTCCGCTCGAACGACCAGCTTGGCTACTGGCATATCGATCACTGGCACGGCGGCGTTCCCGACGTTCCTGTCGATGATAGCGTCCCGATCAGCGCGGCGTTCAGAGATCAGGAAGAACGGGTCGTTCCGCTCGGGCCCAACGAGGAATTCCAGTTTGATGCTCGATTAGCTGACACTGCGCCAACCGATGTCCTCGATATCGCATCACACGGGGATTCCGTCGAGCTAATCGGCCTCGAAACAGGAGAAACGGAGATTATCTTCCAGCTCCGCCACGACGGCGAACTCGTCTACGAAACTGATGCGGCACCGATGAGTGTCGATGTCGTTGCCGAGGTCGACGAAGCGGGCGCAGGTGTGTTCCATGACCCGCACGTATGGGTTGATCCGGTCCTCGCGAGTCGAGTTGTGGACACCATTGCGGATGGCCTTGCAGAAGTTGATCCCGAGAATGCCGAGCTGTTTGCCGAGAACGCTGCGGCGTACAAAGAACGGCTCGATGAGGTCGACCAACAGTTCGAAGCGCTCGTCGAGAACGCAGAGCGCGACGTTGCTGTCTTCGTCGCTCACGACTCGTATCGATACGTCGAACGGCGATACGGCTTCGAGTTACACACCCCGGTAGGTGTTGCACCTGATGCAGCGGAATCTCTCGAGGACATTAGCGATATGATCGATATTGTCGAGAAACATGATATCGATACGATTCTCTACGATCCGTTCGAAACACCGGGGGAGGACGTTCTCCCAACAGCAGCGGAGATGCTCATCGAAAACAGCTCAGCAACCGATGCTGAACCGCTCAGCCCTGCCGAGGGAACGACTCACGAGTGGGCCGAGCAGGAGTGGGGTTGGGTCGAACAGATGGAAGAGGTGAACATTCCGTCTCTCGAGAAAGCGCTGGGGGCAGAGTAAACGTGCTGTCACGTCTCTGTGGGGAACCGTCGTTCTGCACGAGTGCCTCGTTTGCTGACCGCTTCGAGTCGGAAACGAGCTTTGAACACGCTCAGCGATGAGCGCTGACGAAAACGGGCCCATTGCTGCCGGTGAACCGGCCGAATGGAGTCGCAGTCGTTTCGAACAGTGGAGCGGCTACTCACTGCGCAAGCTGATCGAACTGGTCGGTGCGGTTGTCACGATTGGCCTCGCCGTCGCCATGCTCGGATTCATCACGCTCGATTGGCTTCGGTTCGCACCGGAGTGGGCAGTCATTGGCTCCTACGCGGAGTTGTTGCTTGGGCTGTTCCTGACTGGCGGAGCGTGGCTGGATACGTCCCTGGGAACGAACGTGTTCCAGTACTTCTTCACGTGGCGGGTAATCGCAACGGGTGTCCTCGTCGGGATCGCTGCGCCACTCATCGGAACGTTTCTGATCCATCGACAGATGGCCCTTATCGGCGAAACGCTCGCACACACAGCGTTTACCGGTGTTGCTATCGGAGTACTACTCGTCGCTGTTACCGGCTGGACTGGATCTCTCTTGTTCGTCGCACTTATCGTGAGTGTACTCGGTGCGCTTGTACTCCAGTGGTTGACCGAACACACCGCGGCCTATGGCGACGTCCCCATCGCAATCGTCCTCAGCGGGAGTTTCGCAATCGGAACACTGCTCGTCAGTTGGAGCCGAGATTTCGCTTCGGTGTCGCTCAATATCGAGGGGTTCCTCTTTGGCAGCCTCGCAATTATCACTGCCGAAGGCACGCGGATGGTCGCCATACTCACCGTTGCCGTCGTTGCCGTTGTCGCGGTCACCTACAAGCAACTGCTGTTCATCACGTTCGACGAGCAGGCTGCCCGCGTTGCGCGGCTCAACGTCGACCGTTACAACACGCTGCTAATTGGGATGGCTGCAGTCATCGTCGTCGGTGCGATGCAAATCCTCGGTGTTATTCTCGTTGCGGCGATGCTCGTTATCCCGGTCGCAACGGCCTCACAGATTGCCAACAGCTTCCGGGAAACGTTATTGCTCTCTGTCCTGTTTGGACAGGGTGCAGTTCTCGGCGGGCTAGCGTTTTCGATCAGAACGAACCTCCCGCCTGGCGGTTCAATTGTCGTCGCCGGAATCGTCTTTTACGGGCTTACTATCGTCCTCTCAGACCGATCCGCGGTTGCAATCTCTACACACTAACGAACAGGTGGTCGGGAGACGTTTCCTTGGTTGTGGATACTCGATTCGCTCTCTTGTGTCAGTCCACGGCCGTCTGCAATGGAAGGACGTGAACTGAGTGCTAGCGGAGTGCTTATGCCGCCATCGACGGTACAGGGAGTAGCCCCTGCTGGACCTCTATGACACCGCTCCCCTTTACGATCGACTTCCACGTCCACTCGGACGACTCCTACGACGGCCACGAACCGATCGAACTGATTCTCGAGCACGCGACGGATATCGGTCTCGACGGCGTCGTCATCACGGACCACGACGAGATCGGTGAATCACTCCGTGCGGCGGAGTTAGCACCGGAGTACGGACTCATCGGTATTCCGGGCGTCGAAGTCTCGACACGTCACGGCCACCTTCTCGCGATCGGGGTCGAAGAGCGACCGGACCCCGGTCGGCCGTTTATGGACACCGTCGAGACGGTCCGCGAATTCGGTGGGATTGCAATCGTTCCGCACCCGTTTCAGCGTAGCCGCCACGGCGTCCGCAAGCGCCACATCAAGGATGCAGACGCAATCGAGACGTACAACTCGATGCTCTTTACGGGGTATCGCAACCGCCGAGCGCGGACGTTCGCTCGCCGCCGCGGATATCCCGAGATCGGTGCGAGCGACGCTCACTATCTCCCGAACGTCGGCAAAGCGTATACTGAGATTCTCGTTACGCCGAAACCGGCCGGCAACACACCTTCGAAGGCGGAGATCGACGGCGACGACCTCGTCGACGCGATACTCGAGGGGAGAACACAGATTCGCGGGAAGCGAACGCCGGTTCACAAGAGTACGGTTCAGTACGCCAAGGGTGCAGTTCGCAAGTCGGCCTATATGCTGACCTCGCGTGCGCCGCTCGTGCCGACGGTGCCGGCGTCAATGAATCGGTCACGATAGCTATTCGTCGACGATCACGAGAGCTGTTCGCCGCTGCTCACGGTAGCTGTCGCCGCTGCTCACGGTAGCTGTCGCCGCTGCTCACGGTAGCTGTTCGCCGCTGCTCACGAGAGCTGCTCGCCGACGAGTTCGTCCGCGTGCTCAATAAAGTCCGCCTCGTTCCCTTTCGGGACGGTCGCACCGGCCGCCACGTCGTGTCCGCCACCATCTCCGCCGACAGCGCGTGAGGCCTGTCCCATCACGGCGGAGAGGTCGAGCCCCTTCCGAACCAGACTGTGCGTGCCGCGAGCGGAGACTTTGACCTCCTGATGCTGGTCGTCCGTTGGCTTCGGGTCTGGGTCCGGGTCCGGGTCCATCCCTGCTCCTGCGTCATCACCCGACTTATCCGCGAACGCGATGATCGGCTTCGAGCGGCTGATACCCTCGTTGCCCATCGCCATGCCGGCAACGATTCCAACGATCGTTTCACGGATGCGGTCTTCCGCGTGGAACCACTGGAGGTTGTCCGTCTGTGTCACACCTTCCTCGGTGACGAGGTCGATACCGTTCGAGAGGTTACGCCGGTGGTTCCGTAACAGGGTTCGAGCCTGCTCGAGTGCCGCTCCGCGATCACCGAGACAGACTGCCAGGCCAACGTCGGCACGCTCATAGCGTGCGGTCGCGTTGAGCAGCGTGGAAAACTCGCTGGCGTCGCGCAGTTCGGTGCCGACAGGTTCGTCGCACAGGACGTAGGCAGTGCCGACGAGTCGATCGATCTTCCCCGCCGGAACGCCGCGAGAGACGGCTCGCTTGACGAGCGCGCTGGCGACGGTCTGTTTCTCCTCGGCGGTCAGTTCCGCCCAGCGGCGCCACTCGCCGGCGTCGGAGCCAGTGGCGTCTGCCGGCCGACGCAACTCGAGTGGCAACTCGTCTAAAAACGAGAGCACCCCGCGTTCGCTGCCGGAGATGCCCGGGATACGAACGTCGGTGGCGTACTCGAGTAGCTTCGGGAGTGGGCGGGTCTGCTTGCCGTAGAGGGCGAGGTCGGTGCTGGGTTCGACGACGCCGGCGTCGACGCCTTCGGCGACGATGTGTTCGTTTGCGCCGTGGAGTTCGCCGTCGGAGTCTTGCATGTCGCCGACGGCACCGACGATGGCGAGGGCGGCGAGGTCGCGGTTGTCGGCGCGGGCTGCAGTTTCGCTGCCACCGTCGGGAATGATCGTCTCGTCCGACACCTCGGCAAGCGCCCGCGCGAGGACGTAACTCGCGCCAGCGCCCGAAAGTTCGGACGCGCCGTTGATACCGAACAGAAGCGGGTTGAGGTGGTAGTCCGTCTCCGCGTCGGCGGGCTGGTGGTGGTCCGCGATGACCGGCGTAAACGCACCCGCTGCTTCGTGGACGCTGATCTCGTCGAGCTGGCCGCTCCCGAAGTCAGTAAAGAGGACGGTGTCGTACTCGGTGGCCGCAATAGCCTCGATAGCCGCCGCGTCGAGCTGTTTTTCGAAAACGGTCTCGAACGGAATGCCCGCGCGTTCGAGCGCCTGGCTCGCGATGGCGGCGCTCGTCAGTCCGTCGGCGTCGATGTGGGAGGCGAGTAACACGCGCTCTGCCTCACAGAGTGTCTGTGCACACTCGAGTGCGCGGTCCTCGAGTTCGGGGATTGGGCCAGCCATCGCGGTATCGTTGGATCGGCTTCCCGAATAAAGGTGCGGATCAGGCACAGGTGGTGATTGATTGTTGTTGGTCGGACGTTCGTGTTGATATATCCCCTGACTTTATATTGCGACTCCCTCTGGACGGTGGTGTTCAGATAAGATTCAAGGAGTGAGGTGTGGCGTTTTCTGAGTGACTCATGCCCGAAAACGCACGTCTCATAGGAAGTTCGTCCAGATCGACTTGGATTTTGTGGAGCGGGAAGCCACACTGCGACTGTTGATGAAGCTCAGTATTCAGCTCTACCTTGCCGGACTCTTGCTTTCGAATACTGTCTAGGACTCTATATCTTCAGTGTTGAACGGCCCTGATCTACCGTTCACAACTGGGTTCACGAGGGCGACCTACGACCGGAATTCGGCCGGAATCCAGATCACGTTGCGGTTGACGAGGTGATCCGACTCGACGATGAACAGTATTGGCTGTACGCTGCCGTTGACTTCGAAACGAACGAATTGCTGCATACAAAGTACGAACCGATGAGAACCAAGGTTCTCGCGAGCGGCTTCATTCGAGAGCTCCGGGAAAACACGACGTCAAGAGTGATCAGTGCAATAGTTGAACCCCTCTACTGGAGACCACCAACGACTTGCGAGAAGGGGATGTAAAGTAAGTTTCATGAGATGATCAGAACTTATGCAGACCACTTATGACGTCGTGTTTCTCATCGACACAGATCTCTCGTTATAGTGCGCCTGTGACCGCCACGGTCTCGAATTCCGGTACGAACGGCACGGTGAACGAAACAGTTCGTACGTGTCTTCTATAAGATAAAACGACGAACAATCCCGCCCTCGAACAGCTTCAGCAATGCCACGGTAATAACTACCGATCAGTGGCTCAAATCATTGACGTTCGCATGGAACCAGTTTATCTGAACACGACCCTCTGACAGGCTGTTTCAATCGTTATTAGAACCGATACTGGACGCAATCCGAAAAGCTTGTTCGCATAACCGACTTCAACCGTTGACCGCCGAGTAATCTTGCAGGTTGATGTTACTGAGAAGAAGTAGTCGCGTATTTAAGATAGGTGAATAGCTCAACGGTTTGGGCCCCATCGCAATGCGTACATTCTGCAGCCGTCCCCCCTAGAGGGAGCCTCTGGAGAGTACCGACTTTATGTAGTTCTATCCGACAACATATGCCAGTGTGCTTTTGAGACACAACTCTACCCATTCTTCCCCAACTTAGTGTTTGCCACAACAGAAATAAATAATCTGATGTATGTAATATTGTTTTTGTGTATATGTTATATTTCCTCTGGACACCATGTTCCAGTACATTCCTCTTCCATTTCTGATTGAGCTACTTTTATAACGTCCCCCTCAGAATCTGTGAATATTTCATCTTGTTCAATTGTCCCTGTTCCAGTTATTGACACAGATGGTGGGACCCCTACACTTACAGATTCATTAACAGCATAACTGTTATACGCATGTGCATATCGCGCAAATACCTCTCGATCTTCTTCATTGTAGTCACCGCTCGGTTCCAACATTAACCCTGCATACCCACCTACTTTTGGGCCCGAAAATGTTTCGCTTAAGTTCCGTTCTTGACAGTCATAGCTGTCGATTTTTGGCTGGCTCCAGTCATCGTAAGCCTGTTCGTCATTGAACCTGAACGCCATTGCTCCTTCGGCATCACTTGATTCTGACTCAGTAAATGCTACTTCTCCTCCTGTCAAAATATCATCGTTAACATTTCCTGTGGCAAGACTCCAATGCGGATTCTCTGCTTTATAAAATAACCCCGCTCCATCTTTGGGCGATGTGCCATAACTGTGATGATCTGGCCCGCACTGTGAGTAATCTGTAGATGGATGCATAGTAAACTCAAAATTATATGTTATATGAAATTCGACCGTATATATGTGTTCATCGGGCTCTTCAATACCAGTTATACTAAAAACAATCCCACCAGTAGACGGGTCTTCAATAGAATTTGTATTATTTTCACCTTCCTTTCCCTTTTCGTCTGACTCCTGTCCAAGTTTTCTATTTATCGTTGTAGAACTTGACACGGCATTATATCCATGATTGGCTAGGTACTTTTTCTGCGCCTCAGCACCTTCTTCCATTCGAATTTTACCCGATTCTTTCATTTCTTTCCTAATCATATCCACTTTCTTGCTGGATGTGGCAATCACATTCCCAGTGAATCCACCTGCTCCTAATGCAGTCGTTGCTCCTATTGTCTTAAGCAAAGTTCTTCGGTTTGCCATATCTATATCCAATAGATATATCTAAGTAATATTAAAACTTACGACACTATAAGAACTGTGTAAAGAATGCATGTGGCCATATTTTATAACTACAAAACCCAGCAAATATCGGGTGGCCTTCTGATGCCCTCATTTCTGATATACTCTGTAGTCTATATGATTATAATCTCTAAATATCCACGTGTAAAAATACCCTTTTGTGGATGTGAATATTCACTTTTTGGTAGTATAACCTAAATATGGCAGAAGTGTTCCTATAGTTATTGCAAGGCCAATAATAATCATAAAGAAAGAGAACGTTGGTGGTTCCACGCCGCTTAAATGAGAGTCAATCATTAACAAGCCACCTACTATTGATATATGCAGACCAATAATACTAATGTGGGTTTTGCTCATACAGATGCTTTATCGAAGGTTGTCTAAATATTTTGGTTACAATTACTATTGGTTGAATACCTATACTCCCATGTCAAACTACAACATCACTCCGAACAGAATTTCTTGTAAAACAAGTCGTAAATCCGAGGGTGTTGATGATTTAACGGGTTATAATGTTCATCAGAGCGCGTACGTTTTGTGAACGTCGCTATTGAAGACGGCCTTCGGAGAGTGGAGTGCGTTTCGGAGGTGTTCGTTACAGCAAAGAGGTTGTGCGTGTGTGCTGACACTCATCACTGGATCCAAGTCTCGAGTGGTTCTCGTATTGCTACAGAAGTAGTTCGACCGTCTCTCGGGCCAGCGCGTTGAACGTTGCCTCACTCGCGACGAGGTCGACGTCGATGCCGAACTCGGCGGCGGTCTCCCGGGTCGGCTCGCCGATGACACCGACAGTCGCGTCCTCGAGTCCCGCCAGCGCGTCCGCTCGAACGTCGCGCTCGGCGGCCGCCTCGAGGAAGTGTTCGACGGTCAGCGACGAGGTAAAGCAGGCGGCGTCGAGGTCGCCAGCGGCGGCGCGTTCGGCTGACTCACCGCTCCCCTCGGGTCTGACGAGTTGGTAGAGCACCGTCTCGTGGACGTACGCGCCGGCAGCCTCGAATCCGTCGAGCAGGACGGGACTGCCGTGGTCGCTGCGGGCGACTTCGACCCGCGCGCCGTCGAGGGCCGACTCGAGTTCCGCGACGAGGCCGCTCGAGGTGTACTCGTCGGGCACGATGTCGACCTCGTAGCCCGCGGCGCGGATCGCGTCGGCGGTCTTCGGGCCGATGGCACAGACGGTAGCCTCGCCGGGCTCCCAGTCTGTCTCTGCGACGAGTTCGACGCCCGTCTTGCTCGTGAGCACGACGTAGTCCGCGTCCGTGCGGGGGACGGCGTCCGTTGGGTCGACGGCGAGCATCGGATCCGACACTGCTGTCGCACCAAGCGAGTCGAGGAGTTCGACCGCATCCGCGAGGCGTTCGTCGTCGGGGCGGAAGACGGCGACGGAGAGGTCGCGCATGGGTTAGTCTTCCTCCTCGGTCTGTTTGGTCGCTTCGTTTGTGTCGTCCGTGCTGTTCGCTGCGTCTACTCCGTCCGCGCCATTCGTGCCGTCCGCTTCGTTCGCCAGAAACCCGAGTACCCCCTCGCGCGTTCCGGCAACGTCACCGATCACGGTGACCGCGGGCGGCGAAATGTCGTGCTCGTCGCGCACGTCGACGATGGACTCGAGTGTCCCCGTCGCGACCTGCTGGCCGGGCCAGGTGCCGCGCTCGATGAGCGCGACCGGTGTCTCGGGGTTCATTCCGGCCTCGCGAAGGGCCTGCGTGTAGTCCGGGAGCCGACCGACGCCCATCAGGACGACGATGGTGCCACCGGTGGCGGCAAGCGCCTCCCAGTCGACGGCGGATTCGTCCTTCGTCGGATCCTCGTGGCCGGTGACAAACGAGACGGAGGAGGCGTGGTCGCGGTGGGTGACCGGAATCCCGGCCACCGCGGGGGCAGCGATGGCGGAGGTGACGGCGGGGACGACCTCGAACGGGACTCCATGATCCGCCAGGTACTCTGCCTCCTCGCCGCCGCGGCCGAAGACGAACGAGTCGCCGCCCTTGAGCCGGACGACACTTTTCCCCTCGCGGGCGAGTTCGACCAGTCGCTCGTTGATCGCCGACTGGGGCGTCCGCTCGCCGCCGGCGCGCTTGCCGACATCCTCGCGTCGGTCCTCGGGCAACTGGTCGATGATCTCTGGACCCGGAAGTTTGTCGTGAAGCACGACGTCGGCGGACTCGAGTAGCCGCGTCGCTTTGACGGTGAGCAGGTCGGGGTTGCCGGGGCCGCTGCCAACGAGGTAGACGGTGCCCGGCTCGGGTGCGGTCATTTATTTCCCCTCCGGCTGGTCCTCCTGACTCGGCTCGGACTCGCTTTCGGTTTCCTTGCGCGCGTTTTCGATTAGTTCTGCAGCGCCGCGGTCGGCGAGGTCCTGTGCGAACTCGCGGGCGGCCGTCGCGTGGTTCTCGACGGGGAGATCCCGCGTCGCCGCGACCGACTCCTCGCCGTCGCGGTTGAAGACGCTGACCGTTGCGTGGACGTACTCGCCCTGGACGATGGCGTAGATGCCAATTGGGGCGATACAGCCGCCGCCGAGTTCGGCCAGCACGGTGCGCTCGACGGTGGTCTCGACACGACTTCGCGGATGATCGATTGCGGACTGGATCTCCGTGGCGGTCTCGCCGTCCGTTGCGGTGACGGCGAGTGCACCCTGTCCCGGTGCTGGGACGAAGGTTCCGGTGGGAAGCTCCTGTGCGTCGACGTAGTGGTCGAGACCGCTGCGCACCAGTCCTGCCTGTGCGAGGACGATGGCGTCGTACTCCGTTTCGACCTCACGGCCGAGTGCCTGCTTTTCGAGTTCCGAGAGCCCGTCGAACCACTCGTCGACAGTCTGGTCGAACTCGGGCTCGAAGTCCTCCTCACCAGTATTCCCTTTCCGCTCTTTGTCGGCCTCGCTGCGCTCTTCGTGTTCGGCCTGCAGCGACGGCGCGAGGAGCTTCTCGAGTCGGGTGTCGACGTTTCCGCGCAGTGGCTCGACGGTGAGGTCGGGCCGCTCAGAGAGCAGTTGCGCGCGCCGGCGGAGACTCGAAGTACCGACAGTTGCGCCCTGTGGAAGCTCCTCGAGTGTGGCTCCCTCGGGCGTGATCAGGTAGTCACCGGGACGGCCGCGTTCCGGCACGGCCGCGGTGACGAGGTCGTCGGGCTGTTCGGTCGGCATGTCCTTCATCGAGTGAATCGCGCCGTCGAGGTCGCCCTCGAGTACGCGTTCGTCGAGTTCACGGACGAAGGCGCCGGTCTTGCCGAGGCGGTGGATGAGTTCGTCTCGGATCTGGTCGCCTGTGGTCTCAACGGTGACGAGTTCGACCTCGTACCGACGGTTTTCCAGGGCCTCCTTGACGAGTGTGGCCTGCCGCCGGGCGAGAGTGGATCCCCGTGTCGCCAGTCGCAACGTCCCACGCGTTCTCATAGTAGGTAATCCTCGCCTGAGGTATGAAAAGCGCACGCTTGTCGGCCGACTCACCGCGAACCCGTGCTCGGTGTACTCTCGTGCTTCCGAAGTGGGGTTCATCTGCCGGCGATCGGCTGTGGTCGGCCACTCCACCGTCATGTATGTTATCAATAGACATACTTTTTGACTAATATATTCGGGACGGGGTTTATTCACTTCACCAGAGAACCCGTACACGATGACAGACACGCTGTACGACCGACTCGGCGGAGCGGACGCGATCGGTGCCGTCGTCGACGAGTTCTACGACCGCGTCGTGGCCGACGAGCAGGTCGCACACTTCTTCGACGACGTGGACATGCAGAAACAGCGCACCCACCAGGCCCAGTTCATCAGTTCGGTCGCGGGCGGGCCAGTCGAGTACACCGGCGGCGAGATGGAAGCCGTTCACGACGGGATGGGAATCGACCACGACGAGTTTGACGCCATCGCGACGCACCTCAACGACGCGCTACTCGAGTTCGACGTCGACGACGACGACCGCGAGGCTGTTCTCGAGGCAATCGAGAGCTACCGGGAGCCGATCGTCGTCGCAGCGGACTGACCCTGCAACTGTGACTGTGGTTCATTCCGACGGCTCACTCACCGCCGAGACCGATCTCTTGGCGTCGCCTTCGCAGGTAATACCCCGCAACGAGCGGCTGCAACGGTGCGACCGAGAGGCTCAGAAACGCGAGCCCCAGGTAGACGCCCGGATTCGGTCGCCACGAGTTCGACTGGGTGCAGACGTAGGCCGCATCCTGGTGGATCGCTACCGGAAACGCGCCCACAGCGATCGCACCTGCGAGTCCGAGCGCGGCGGCGACGACGCCCGGAATCGCGAGCAGGAACGCCACGACTGCCGCGGTGAGACCGGCTACCGACGTCACCAGCGAGGCCGCGACGACCAGCCACCAACCCGCCCACCCCGGCGGCGTCCCGAAACGCCTGTGCCGGCGCGCGAGATAGACGACGCCCGCCACCGGTGCCCAGACGAGCGCGAAAAGACCGTTGAGCCACGGGTGCGGTCGCCAGTTTCCGCTCGCCTTTGGACGCCGCCGAACCCGTTTCGCGTCCAGCACGAGCGCCGCTGCGAGTGCCACCGTCAGTACTGTATAGCCGAACGTCCCAACGAGAAAGAGCCCAAAGTCGAGTCCAGGGAGGGGGTACTCGAGTTCCTGGAGCACGCCGACGATGCCGACGCCGATTACAGGTGGGAAGAGATAGAGGAGGCGCTCGACGACCCGTGCCCAGTCGAGTCCGTCTACGATCGGCGACACCTGCGAGAGCGAACGATGCCCGGCCTCATAACAGTTCGTCGTTTCCGTTTCGTCTGGTCGCGGCCGGTTTTGAGGGGGTCGACGCTATAGCGCGTGTTTGTACGCTTCGAGTGTTTCCTCGACGTCTGCCTCAGTGTGACCGTAGCTGACGAACTGGCACTCGAACTGGTTCTGTGAGAGGAAGACCTCCTGTGCTTTCATCTGGCCCCAGAAGACACGCCGCCAGCGGTCCGTCTCGGCGTTCTTCACGTCGGCCGCGTTTTTGGGTGCCTCGCCGTCGCGCGTGAAGATCACCTTGAACATGCTGTCGGTGCCCGCGACCGTGTACTCGGGGGCCTGATCGGCGACGATGTCTGCGAGTCCCGACCGCAACTGGTCGCCCAGCGTGTTGACGTGGTCGTAGACGTTGTTCGCCGCTGCGAACTGGAGCGTCTCGAGTCCGGCCGCCATCGTGACGGGGTGGCCGGAGAAGGTGCCGGCCTGGAAGACGGGGCCGGAGGGGGCCAGTTGCTCCATGATTTCTGCGCGGCCGCCGAGCGCGCCGACGGGGAAGCCGCCGCCGATGACCTTGCCGAACGTCGTCAGATCGGGCGTGACGCCGAACTCGCTCTGAGCGCAGCCGAGGCCGCCGACGCGGAAGCCGGTGATCACTTCGTCGAAGATGAGCAGGGAGCCGTGTTCGTCGGTGATCTCGCGCAAGAAGTCGTGGTAGCCGTCGTCGGGGTCGACGATCCCGTAGTTGGCGAGAATCGGTTCGGTCATGACGGCGGCGATGTCGTCGCCGTGTTTCTCGAACGCCTCGCGAACGGCGTCCTCGTCGTTGAACGGCACCGGAATCGTGTGCTCGGCGACCGACTGCGGGACGCCGGCCGAGGAGGGTGCGACGCTCTCTACGTCGCCCTCGACCAGCGTCGAGTCCTGGGCACCGTGGTAGCCGCCCTGATTGACGATGATCTTGTTTCGGCCGGTATAGCCGCGCGCGAGGCGGACGGCCGAGGTGGTCGCCTCGGTGCCGGAGTTGACGAACCGGATCTTCTCGACGCTCGGGACGTGGCGCACGACGAACTCGGCGAGGTCGACCTCGATTTCGGTCGGCGTGCCGTACATCGGTCCCTCGCTGGCGTTCTGCTGGATGCCAGCCTGGACGGATTCGGGGAGGTTGTGTCCAAGCAGCAGCGGGCCGAGACCCATTACCCAGTCGATGTAGCGGTTGCCGTCGGCGTCGATGACGTGGCCGCGGTCGCCCTTCTGGACGAAGAACGGGTAGGGCTCGATCGCGGCGCGGACGGCGGAGTTTACGCCGCCGGGCATTACCGAGAGCGCTCGATCGTACAGCGCGCGCGAGTTGTCGTCGTTCATGCGCGGGTCTAGGGAACGGGACGGCAAAGTAGTACCGAGGTTCGCCTGCGATGTGTCCGGTAGCAGCTGGTGTCTGTCTATCCCGTCTGAACCGGTTGCACCCGGTCGGTAGCCGACTCAGCGCCCCTTCCGCTCGGACTGACGCCGCCGAATTGTCTGTGCTACGTCTGCGTAGTTCGGGACGCCTTGCAACTGTAGGTCACCGCCCAGACTGAAGCCGCTCGGCGTCACTGTGTGTGAAACCGTGATCGTGCCGTATCCACGACTGCGGCTGAACGATGTCGTCTTGGTCTGGAGCCCGCTTACGTCTTCCACCCACGTTTCGTTCGTCGTTCTGGTCGTCATCCCGGTTGAGACGATGATTCGACGGTCAGTGACGAGATATCGCTGATAGGTGCGCTGGTACCAGACGTACCCCACGAGCAGGACGCCTGGAACGAGTGTCAGGAGCCCGACCGCGACCTCGACGAGACTAAGGAGGAGCCCCAGCCCGACGAACATGCCCGCAAGCGCGAGGTAGCCGGTCCACCCCCACCACGTCGGCCGCGTGTCGACCAGCACCGTTTCGTCGTCGAGCAGGTACGACTCATCCTTCGAACTGGAACCGGAACCGCTGTCCGTCCTCGACTGCACTGTTTCGCCCTCCTTGTGCTCGTCCCTCTTCGTTTCCTCGTACTCCACCGTCGACCGGTTCCCACGTTGACTCATTCAGCACCTAGCTTCGAGAGATGCATGATAAATGCAATCATCCGTGATGACAGTCACTAGATCTAACACATACCGTTCACAGACAAGAACTCGCACGTACAGGCACCTCCCGGTCGTCCTCTTGCTTACTCGAGTGCAGCTGCCATCATACGATCACACCTGCGGAAAACCAATCTGTCCACCGACACACCACTCATCACACGACGTCTTCACACTGGTCAGCGCAGTCGTTCCGCAACGTCCTCAGCGAAGTAGGTCAGAATCAGATCCGCGCCCGCCCGCTTGATCGAGAGCAGGGACTCGAGTGCAACCTCTTCTAGGTCGAGCCAGCCCTTCTCGGCGGCGGCGTGGAGCATGGCGTACTCGCCGGAGACGTTGTAGGCGGCGACGGGGTGGTCGAACTCCTGGCGGATGTCGCGGACGATGTCCAGGTAGGGAAGGGCGGGTTTGACCATAAGTACGTCTGCGCCCGCGTCGGCGTCGAGACGGACTTCGCGCAGCGCTTCGCGCGAATTCGCGGGGTCCATCTGGTAGTGGCGGCGGTTGCCGAAGGCGGGTGCGCCGTCGGCGGCGTCCCGGAACGGGCCGTAGAAGGCGCTCTCGTACTTCGCGGCGTAGCTCATGATGGGGACATCGTGGAAGCCTTCGTCGTCTAACCCCTCGCGGAGCGCGCCAACCATCCCGTCGGTCATGCTACTCGGCGCGACCATGTCTGCGCCCGCTTTGGCGTGGGAGACTGCTGTTTTTCGGAGCGAGGTGAGGGTGGCGTCGTTGTCGACAGTCAACGAGGGATCTGGCGTCTCGCACTCGCCGTGACGGAGGTCGGGTTCGAGCGTGCCGCAGTGGCCGTGTTTGGTGTACTCACAGAGGCAGACGTCAGTAATCACGTAGGCGTCCGTCTCGGCGGTGATCCGCCGAGTCGCCTCCTGTATCACGCCGTCGTCGGCCCAGGCGCGCGTTCCCGTCGCGTCCTTGGACTCGGGGATGCCAAAGAGCATGATGGCTTCGACGCCGGTATCGAGTACTTCCTCGACGCGCGCGACGCTCTCTTCGATCGGGACGCGCTCGTGGCCGGGCATCGACTCGATCTGCTGGCGCGTCGTCGCCGTCGCGTCGATGAACACCGGCGCGATGAGATCCGCCGGCTCGAGGCTCGTTTCGCTGACGAGCCCACGTATCCGGTCTTGCCGGAGCCGACGCGGACGGTGTGTAAGATCCATACTTGCGTTATTGACGGCATACGCAAAAGCGGTGCGTTCACGATCCGTCGGGTTCAGTGAAAGATTGGTTTGAGCTAGCGGCCGATTTATACTACCTTCCCAACATGTCTGCGGATGGACCGCCGTCCCGGTCACCGCTCTCGCCGCCGCTTTCTCTGAACAACTCCCGCGCCGTCGATTCCACAGTTTCCGAAACACACTCCCGCTCTTCGATGACGACGACATCGACCGCGTCGTCCTCGAAACGGATCGCGGAACGGCACTCCGCTGGTTCGGCTACGAGGAGATCACGCGAACGGTTTCCTACAAGGAGACCGTGTTCGAGGTGACGGGTGTACTCGAGTCCGACTGATGGCTCCCACTCTCCGGCTCTCACCCGCATCGGTCCGCTTAGACTACCGACTCCACACCCTCGAACGCCGCAGCGATACGATCTTGGGCCTCGACTTCGGCGTCGTCACCAGCCACCGACAACACCAGCGCCACCTTCAACCGCGCCTTCCACGCCGGCAGATCGCCACCCGAAATCGCACCCACCTCGCGGAGCGTCTGTCCACCACCCGGCCCACCGTACAACCCCGCCGCCTCACCCGCGTAACACCGTGAGGTCAGGACTACGGGGAGGCCGTCGTCGATGGCGGACTCGAGTACACTCCCCAACTCACCGGTCGCGTTCCCGAGCCCAGTGCCGGCGAGGACGATGGCGTCGGGAGCGGCGGTGGACTCGAGTGCCCGTTTGATCTGTCGGCCGTCGACGCCCATCGCGTTCGTCACGATATCGACACGGATGTCGGGGTCAATTCGCGCGCCGGCGTCCGGAATTGCTGACGCGTCGGTGTAGCTGCGTGGTTCGCGAAACGTTCGGAGGCCGTTGGGGGTCAGTTCGGCGACCGGTCCCGCGCCGGGTGAGGCAAACGTCTCGAGTTTGCTGGTGTGTGATTTGACGACCCAGCGGGCGGCGTGGATGGTGTCGTTGAACGCGAGGTAGCTACCGGTCTCGAATCGGTCGTCGACGGCGGCACGAACGGCGGTGAGCAGGTTCGAGGGGCCGTCGGTCCCCTCCTGGTCGAACGGGCGCTGTGCGCCGGTGAAGACGACCGGCACGTTGGCGGTGGTGACGAGGTCGAGGTAGTACGCCGATTCGGCCATTGTGTCGGTCCCGTGAGTGACGACGACACCGGTGACGTCTTCATCGGCCGCACGCTCGGCGGCGTCGACGATATCGGTTGCGTTCTCGACGGTTATCTGGAATCCGGATCGCTGACAGACGGTTTCGACGTCGAGGCTGGCGTAATCGGTGAGCTCCGGGACGGCGTCGAGAAGGTCTTCTCCCGACACCGACGGTGTCTTGCCGCTCGTCTCGTTGTCATCACCGGTGCTCGCGATGGTGCCGCCGGTGCTGATGACTCTGACGTGTGGTTTTGAGTGGGACTGTGTCTGTGACTGTGACGATCGTGACGTCGAATCCGTCGCTGGCATACGCGTGTGCTCGACTCCCAGGGTGAAGGGTCTTCTCGCTCGACGGAACCTTGCTGCGAAGCGACATTGTGCTTTGTTGTCGCTTGCACAACCTGGGGGCGCTGGCTGCCGGGACCAATACCCTCATCTGTCAGCATCGGTGACGAACGGGTGAACGATCAGAACGACGATGGCGAGGAATTCGATGCGATCGACACGGAGATGGCTCGTTGGTGGCGAATGAGACGCTGGCGATACAGCGAGACAGTGCTCGCGCTGTGTACACTCGCGTTCTTCGCGACGATGGTTGGCCGGTTGGCGATCAGTCCGGTCTTGCCGATGATCACTGAGGACTTCGATGTCACCAACTCGGTCGTTGGCGTCGCGATGACCGGGATGTGGATGGCCTACTTCCTCTCGCAGTATCCGAGCGGGATCTTCGCAGACCGCTACGGCGAGCGACCGATCATTCTGATCGCCGTCGGCGGGACGGCAGTGACGAGTCTCTTTCTCGCACTGTCGCCCTTCTTCGCGGTGTTCGTTTTCGGAACGATTGCACTGGGTGCCGTCGCCGGCCTCCACTATAGTGTCGCGACGACGCTTCTGACCCGGACCTACGACGATATCGGTGCTGCCATCGGGGTTCACAACAGCGGTGGCCCCGCTGCGGGTCTCGTCGCACCGCCGATCGCTGGCTGGGTCGGTGTCACCTACGGCTGGCGAGCGGCCGTCGCAATCGCCGTTCCCATCGCGATTCTGGTCTACGTGCTATTCTCCCGGTTTATCGACCCAACAGAGCCTCGGCGACCGAACCAGTCCATGCAGGAACGCGTCGACGTCGGGGCGATCACGGACCTCCTCTCGCGGCCGAAGATTGCGTTCCCAATCTGTCTCGCCATCGCCGCGGCGTTCGTCTGGCAGGCAACCTCAACCTTCCTCCCCACGTTCCTCACCGAACACCGAGAGCAGTCGACCGAACTTGCAGCTGTCGTCTTCGCGAGCTACTTCGTCGTGCAGGCAATCACGCAGGTTGGTGTCGGCGCCGTCTCGGACCGCGTCGGGCGTGACTTCGCGACGGCTGGCTGTCTGCTCCTTGCGGGAGTCGGCTTCGTGATTTTCGTCGTTGGTCCCGGATTCGAAGCCGTCGTCGTCGGAGTGGTACTGGTCGGAACCGGTCTCGGCTGGGGAGCAGCGCTTCTCCCGCGGTTTATGGATGTCCTCTCTGACGAGGAACGCGGTGCCGGATTCGGACTCATCCGCACGGTGTACGGCTTCATCGGCGCGCTCGGTTCGGTCGCGACCGGGCTGTTTGCCGACCTCTTTGGCTGGGGGGTTGCATTCCTCGTGTTGGCTGGCCTTCTCGGACTTGGGTTCTGTGCGATTCTGGTCAACTGGCTGTTCTCGCTCGGGTATTGATTGCGATGTGCCGTGTCGCGCTGGATCCCTTGGTACTCTCAGTTGGTGGCTACGTGGCTATCGGCTATCGACTCATCGTCGATGAGCGGGAGAGCCGCGGTTGCACGGACGTACACAAGTCCGTACTTTTAAGTGCGCATCTATCGTCTCAACTGTTAGCAATGGCCATAGATCCACAGTTCCACGAAAACCGCGAGCAGGTCGACGAGCACAAGGGCCACGTCGTCTGGGGTCCCGTCGACGAACCCGAAGAACTCGGGATCCACGGCACCCACGTCGCCGTCGACTTCGAC
Organism: Natrialba magadii ATCC 43099; assembly: GCF_000025625.1. Classification (NCBI taxonomy): domain Archaea; kingdom Methanobacteriati; phylum Methanobacteriota; class Halobacteria; order Halobacteriales; family Natrialbaceae; genus Natrialba; species Natrialba magadii. Next base: position 2,061,786 of record NC_013922.1, read on the forward strand.
CTCTGTATCGCCGACGGTGCCTGTCTCGAGGACTGTCCCGTTGACGTCTTCGAATGGGTCGAGACCCCCGGTCACCCCGAGAGTGAGGAGAAAGCAGACCCCACCCACGAAGCCCAGTGTATCGACTGCATGCTCTGTGTAGACGTCTGTCCGGTCGACGCGATCGACGTCGACGCCGGACGAACGGCCTAATCTCTGCAGTGTCTCCCGTGAAGCGTGCCGATCGCGAAAGATTTGAACGATAATCCGTGACCGACGATACGTATTCGTCGACTGCGCTCGAGCTTATTCTGCGCGATCGACGTCGACTTTCTCTTTGAGGTTTTCGAGCCCGTCGGCTTCCGCGAGCTCTTGCAGGCGCTCCCGGAAGTGTTCCTCACAGAGACCGACTTTGAGGCCGCCCGACTCCGCGGCAAAGGCGGCCTCGCGGTCACAGTAGTGACAGTTCATACACAGCCGTTGGAGCCACGAGGCATTGAACCCTCCGCTCCCGGCTAGTCCGTCTGTCTTTCTGCGGTCAGTCCCAACTGGTCAAATTCAACCTTCGACAGTCCTGCAACGCCGAGTTCCGCCTCGTGTGCGTCGGTGCCACCAGTCGCGAGTAGGTCGTTGCGATCGATCGCTCGCTCTACTGGTTCGAGATCGACCGTTCGACCGTAGGGGTACGAGAGTTCGACCGCATCGAGATCCGCTGCGTGCGACAGCGCGTGCTCCGGGTTCGGATACCGAAGCGGGTGAGCGAGCGACACGACCTGTGCAGCCTCGCCGAGAATCCGTCGCCCCTTCTCGAACGAGGGAATCTCCCGTGCAACGAAACAGGGGCCGTCGTTCCCGATGAGCCGATCGAAGGCATCCTCGTAGTCGTACTCAGTTTCGGGATGAGCGTCGATCGCGCGGGCGACGTGCGGGCGGCCAAAGCCGTCCGTCACAGTGACGCCGAGGTCGATCCCCAGTTCATCCTCGACGTTGTCGACGATCGCCTGTCCGCGCTTGATGCGGTTCTCCTGAATCCCAGCCGTCAGGGACTCGAGTTCCGCTGTCGGTTCGATCCCGTATGCGAGCAGATCGACGCGCTGACTCGGCGTGTCGCCGTCGCCCTGAATCTCGACGCGGAGTTCGATGCCGTTGACGAGAGTGATACCATCGCGCTCGCACATGGGTTCGTCGAACGGCTGAAGCCGGTCGTGGTCGGTGATCGCGACGACGCGGAGGTCCGCTCGGGCGGCCGCGTCGGGGACGGCCTCGAGTTCGAGACTACCGTCCGATCGCGTTGTGTGGACGTGCAGATCGGCGTAAGGCATTGGTCTGGCTCATCCGAGCAGTTCCGTCGGTAAAGGCGTTTTCAGTGGCGATGATGGGCATCGCTGGCAGCTTCGCGGCTAACCCGCACGCCAGTTGAACCCATTCTAGCGATATTAGGTCTTGGGTGAGGCTAGTAATCCATTATGGACAATGTTTATAATTATCGTTCACGCACTATAGGGTGTAATGCTTCCAACCGGCACCGCCGAGGTCATCGACGACCACGAGTACCCCGCAACGACCGAGGAACTGATCGAGGACTGTGGCGACCGCACCCTCGAACTCCCAAACGGCTCCGAGACGGTTGGCGACGTACTCGCGCGTCTCGAATCCGAAACGTTCGAATCGGCGGATGACGCTCAACTCGCCGTCTACTCCGCGGTGAGCAACAAGGCCGTTGGCCGCGTCGGCTACAGCGACCGCGACCCAACACCGGTCGGCAGTCCGTACTCGCCGGACGCGGTTTCCTTCTGAGGTCGGCCTGTTCGATTCTCTTCTTGGCTGTTGCGCAACTACTCGATCGACGGAGAGTCATCGACCGCGCGCAGAGCAGTCGTTCAGTCGTTCAGTCGTTCAGCCGTTCAGCACCCCAGCACTCCAGCCGCTCAGTAATCAGTCCAGAAAATCGACCGCCCCGGCCAACTCGAGTGGCACCGATCCTTTCCGGTAGCCTTCGACTCGGCCGTTCGGGCGTGCGCGGTAAACGACAGCGGGACGGTGTCGGACGTCGGGTCGTTCGCCGCGAACCGCAGCCCAGGCGTCGTCACGGAAACTCGTACAGTCGACGAAGAGCACTGCGCCGCCGCCGTGTTCGGCGAGTTGGCCGTTCGTCTTCGTCTCCGCAGTATCGCGTACTGCTGCGACGGGGCCGTCTGCCGCCCGGTTCGTCGGCGGCTGCGGTCGGGTGACCTCGACGAGGACGTTCGTCTCGGCGTCTTCAGCGCGGAAGTCGAGTGAGTGGCCCGTCGTCACCTCGATTTCGGGCGTCACGTCGTAGCCCGCGTCGGTGAGGATTTTCGCGGCGATGAACTCGCCGAGTGCGGCGCTCATACGCACCCGGTCGACGTGGTCGCTGGTGCCGAGTTTGCCCGACATGACGTGTCGGTACTCGTCGAGCGCGCCGGTTTTGAGAAAGTCCTCGAAGAAGCGTGTCGTCTCCCGGCGGCCTGCATCGGGGAAGCCGGCGGCGTGCTGGCGGAAGAACGCGCGGGTCGATTCGCGGCCGTCTTTGGACATGAATACCGGCAGGAAGTACCACGAGAGGTGCGGATAGTCGGCGAGCCACGGGTCCTCCTCGTGCAGCGTCGCGAGGAGTTCACGCTGGGTCCAGCGCGCGACGTGATACGGAATCTCGCGCCAGCCGTACTTGTCTGTGCGCCAGAGCGAGGACGGTGTTTCCGTGTTCCCCATCCAGTAGGCCTCGTCGTCAGTGCGCGCAAAGAGGGCGATATCGCCGTTTTGCATCTCGAAGCGGTGTGTCTCCCAGCCTGCGCCGATGTCGAACTGCGGCGTCACTGCACGAGCACCGATATTCGATCTGAGCGGCTGGAGTATCTTCTGTCGAACTCGCTGCTCGCTCCAGGATGTGGGCGAATAGCGAAAGCGAAGCGGCCGTGCCACGGGCATCCTATGGCCCGGCCGGCCATACGTTTTGCGAGACAGCGTCTCATACTACCGGACAGAACTATTCGAAGATTTGGGGCGCTACTGCGGCCGTCTCCGAAGATAACGGCTACAACTTCGTGATTGACCGCTCACGGACTCCTGTCTCACAGTATCACTCATCATGACTGCCTTCGAATATGAACGACCGTTACATTGATATGCGAATCGTTCCTACTATGTGTATACTTGCCATGTCAATGGGTGCCTATGACGAAGACGAACACGAACGCCGTGAAGAACAAGCGTCTCGAGTCGACGCCGACTTCGATGACGAGCGGACAATATATCACGGCCGCGTAGAGTACGATTCGGGTGACTCCGCGGAGGACCTCCTCGACCAGTTCGAGCAGATCAAGTCGGACTAGTGTCTACTTCCTCCCTTCTACGGTCCAGCAGGACAAGTCGTGAGCCACAGCGCTCGCCGCGGGACCGTCCGCTCCCGTCGTCAGTACAGGCGTGACCGGCGGCCGTCGCGCTCGTCGGTGAGCCGTTCGGTACAGGGTACTCGAGTACCATTCCTCACGTTGGGTTTCCGCCTCGCATTCTCACTCTGTCCGCGTCTCCGCTTCGTCTTCTCTTTCCTTCCAGCCGGGCGTCTCGGGTGCGCCGCGGTCCTCCTCAACTGTGACCGCGAGATCCGGTGATGGCGTTGACCCGCTGTCGCACTCTGCTGCGTCGTGACGCTTGTGCCACTCGGTGATTGCGGGGCCGACCCAGGACGCACCGTCGGGAGCGCTGTTTCCACCGTCTCCACCGCCGGCTGATGGCATTGCCGCCATCGCCCGTGTTTTTCCCGTCTCGTAGTGGTGCTCCGAAATCGCGAGCGTCCCCGGACTCGAGGCGCTCGCGACTGCGATGCACTCGGCACGATCTTTCGGCCGAAGGGAACCGGCTTCGAGACGCTCGATAACGCCGTCGAGGTCGTCTGGCCGCGGGTGACAGAAGAGCTTTTCACCGATGGCGTGCGAGCCGAGTAGCGGTCCGTCGTCGAGTTCGCCGTCCGAAAGTTGGTCGTCGAGTAGCCGGTCGTCCCCGAAGGTCGCCTCGACGCGTTCGCACTCGGTTTCTTGCCCGAGTTCGAGATTGTGCGCTGGATAGGCACCGCACTCGGCGGGAAAGTGCTCGTCGCCGTGGATGCGACACTGCAGCGTCGTCGGATCGAGAAAGACACAGGTCGGTAACCAGTTCGGTTCTGTGCGGCCGAAGGGTGCGACCGGTTTCGGCGGTTTTCGGAGGCCGATGAAGAAGGCCGGTCGGCCCGCGATGGCGGCGACCTGTTGACCGTCGATTTCGACGGCCTCGTGTTCGTCGCGGGCGCGCCAGAACCGCGGCGTCATGGCAGCAGCCATTCCCCGATCGAGGACGGTTCGGACCTCGTCCCGGGTGAGCGGAACGAAGTTGGCGTCGTCGTCGAACGGGAGGCGGCGCTCGTTTTCGCTGTCGGCGCTGTCGGCGCTGTCGGCGCTGTCGCTGTCGCTGTCGCTGGCGTCAGCGAATCGCCCGCGCTGGCGCGTTCGGTCCGCCTCGTAGTCATCGAGCAACGCTGTCCAGTCCATACAGCAGCCGGCACAGCCAGCACAGTGCACCTCCATACCCGGCGCTACCACGGGGGGCGGTATAACTCGTCGGCCGACGACGGAAGCCGACTCCGGGAGCCGAACCTGGGGTCGGGGGAACGACTTTGACCACGCAGCACCCAGTGTCAGCTATGGCAACAGATGCCTGCGACGGCTGCGGTCGAGCGGTCAGCGTTGCCGGTGGCATCGCCAACCTCTGGACCTTCGGCGAGAACGACGGCAGCGACGGTTCGGCGATCACGCTCGAACTCGCCGACGGCACGGAGCACCTGCTGTGTTACCCGTGTCTCGAGGCCATCCCCGACGAGCCGACCGCCGAGGACGTGGCGCGACTCGAGCAGGTCGACCCGGAGACGTCCCGCCTCGCTCCAGTTGGCGAGCGCTCTGGGGAGTCGCTGTGAGGCTGTAGATCTGCGAGGCTGCGAGTCCGTGAGTCTGCGAGGCTGTTGCGTTGCAAGCTGCCGGACTCCAAGACTGTCTAGCTATATCGTACTCGAGACCTGCCGGGACGGAGAGAAGACATGAGTCGTGGTCCGCGAACGGTCTGGCCGACGCAGCGGACCACGAACAGGCCACTGTGATGGGGGGAGGGTGGCAATGCAACGGGAAAGGTCATGCAGACCGATCCCGTAAACGGAAGGGGTGGGATTTGAACGCCACGAGGCATGTGCTGCCGTCGCGGGCCAGGGTCAGCTGGCACCGCGATGCTCTACCGCTGAGCGACCCTTCCGCGACTAAAGCCAAGGGCGGTGTTCGTATTTGTAATCGGTCGGTTACCTGCAGGTAGCTGGCACCTACCGGCCGTTTTTGAACGGCTTCTTCGCTCTGGGTTGCCGCCAGTCAGTTTCGATCCCGACCAGTATCGCTCACTATGGCCGAACAGTTCAGCGCGAGCAACGCTCCGTAGCCTTTAGGAGTCGGCCGGTCCGTGACTCAGACGGTGAACCCCGAGCGGATCTTCGACGCCTTTCCCGCGCCCAGCTACCGCGGGAACCAGGAGCAGGCCCTCCGCGACATTCGTGACGCCTTCGCGGCCGGCAACGATGTCGTCCTCGTGCGCGCACCCACCGGGAGCGGCAAGTCCCTTCTCGCACGGTCCGTCGCCGGCTGTGCCCGAACGATCGACGAGGCGGAGCCGAGCGAGGCCGCCGGGGCCTACTACACGACCCCGCAGGTCTCACAGCTCGACGACGTCGCCTCGGACGACCTGCTCGCCGATTTGAACGTCATCCGCGGCAAGTCGAACTACACCTGTATCCTCCCCCAGGAGCGCAATACGCCGGTCAACCAGGCACCCTGCGTCCGCGAACGGGGCTATGACTGCTCGGTCCAGCATCGCTGTCCGTACTTTTCGGACCGTGCAATCGCCTCGAATCGCTCGATTGCGGCGATGACCCTCGCGTACTTCATGCAGACTGCGGGTAGCGAGGTCTTTCGCAAACGCGACGTCGTCGTCATCGACGAGGCACACGGTCTCGCCGAGTGGGCGGAGATGTACGCGACGATCCAGCTTGGGCCGCGAACCGTCCCGTTCTGGGACGACCTCCGTGTGCCGCAAATCGACAGTATCGAACGGGCCGTCCGCTACGCCGAGAACCTCGAGCAGACCTGTACCCGTCGCAAGGACGACCTGCTCGCACAGGAGACGCTCTCGCCTCGCGAGGTCCGCGAACGCGACCGGCTGCAGGAGCTGATCGGCGAACTCGACTGGTTCGTCTCGGACTTTCGGGACCCACAGAGTCCGACGACGTGGTTGGTCGACCAGTCCGAGCGGAACGCAGCCAGTACGGACGACGAGACCGACGACGAGGAACTCGGCGGTCCCCTGACCATCAAGCCGATGAACCCCGAGAAGTACCTCGCCCACACCGTCTGGGACCGAGGCAACAAGTTCGCGCTCCTCTCGGCGACCATCCTCAACAAGGCGGCCTTCTGCCGGCAGGTCGGGCTCAATCCTGACGACGTCGCGCTCGTCGACGTCAGCCACACCTTCCCCGTCGAAAACCGGCCGCTGTACGACGTCACCCAGGGGAAAATGACCTACGAGCACCGTGACGAGACGACGCCGGACATCGCCCGTACCATCGTCCGGCTCATGCAGCGCCACCCCGACGAGAAGGGGCTGATTCACGCCCACTCCTACAACATTCAGGAGCGACTCGCCGACCTCCTGCGCGATTTCGGCGTCGGCGAGCGTATTCGCGTCCACGACCGCGACGGCCGCGACGCCGACTTAGAGGAGTGGAAAGCCAGCGACGACCCCGACGTGTTTATCTCCGTGAAGATGGAGGAAGCGCTCGACCTCAAGGGCGACCTCTGTCGCTGGCAGGTGCTCTGTAAGGCCCCCTACCTCAACACCGGCGACTCGCGCGTCGCCCACCGACTCGAGGAAGGCCAGTGGGCGTGGTACTACCGGACCGCGCTGCGAACCATCATCCAGGCCTGCGGCCGCGTCGTCCGCGCCCCCGACGACCACGGCGCGACGTACCTCGCGGACTCGAGTCTCCTCGATCTTTTCGAGCGCGCGCGAACGGACATGCCCGACTGGTTCGCAGCGCAGGTCGACCGCATGTCGACGCCCGAGTTGCCGGCGTTCGATCCACAGGCGGCGTGTGACTCGTCCGGACCGGGTGGCCGGCGCGGCTCTGGTCGTGGTGGTGGCTCGGGCAGGGACTCGAGTACAAGTGGGTCACAATCCGAGTCACCGGGTCAGTCTGCAACTGGGTCGGATTCGGGGAGTGCGTACACGCGCTCTCGGTCTCGGTCTGGTTCTCGCTCGCGCTCACAGTCGGGGTCGTCGAAAGACTCATCATCGAGTCCGCTCGCAGATGTCTGGGATACGGACGGCTAATGAGGTCGACTGCCGACCGGCGAGCGAACGCTCATCGCAAAATCGAGTTACACACGCCGGGGCGATGCTGCCTCAGAACGCGGCGAGTGCGCCCCACGCGATCATCGACGTGACCATGAGGAACGCGAAGCCGAGCGCGATGAACTGATTTTTGTCCATAGATGATGCAATTCGCCCGGGAAGTATGAATGTCACGACCGATCGCGGTCGAGTAGGGCCGACGACGGCCACACTGTGACGTGGTGTCTCTCTTGGTCTGGTCTGGGCTGGTTCGATGCATCAATCGCCACGAACCGACCGCTACTCGAACACAACGTCGACGACGACGTGTTCGACGCCGGCGCTGTGGCTCTTGACGCGGCGCTTCTCGAGAATTTCGTACTCTCTCCCCGCAGCGGCTCCAGCAGCGTCGATGCGCTCGAGTGGCCGCTCCCAGAGCCGTGATTCCGGGGTCGCCTCGTGGTAGTGGAGCACGCCGCCAGGGACGAGTGCGTCGAGGGCGTCCGCGAGGAAGGTGTGGGCCGCTTCATCGCGGGTCTCTGCCTGTGCTGTGTCTACTGCTCGCTCGTTGTCACTGTCCGTTTTGGATCCGCTGCTGCTCCCGCTGCCGCTCCCGCTCCCGTAGTACCCCATCACGATCCGATCTGCCGCCACCTCGCTCGTCAGGTCTCGACAGTCGCTCATGTAGGCATCTACCCGGTCACCCACGTCGTTCAGCATCGCGTTCTCGAGTAGGTACCGAAACGCGGTCGGGTTGATTTCCGTCGCCGTCACCTGCGCACCGGCGCGGGCCATCGGCAGTGTGAAGTAGCCAATCCCCGCGAACATGTCGAAGACACGCTCGTCCGGCTCGCAGACGTCGCCCATCCGGACACGTTCGGCCTGATTCCCCGGCGAGAACATCACTTTCGTCGGATCGAGCCCGTACCGCGTCCCGTGTTCGGTGTGAATCGTCTCCGTATCGCGCTCACCTGCGAGCAGTCTCGTCTGCGGCTCGCGCACGCGGCCTGCTTCCCCCTCGTTCGCAATTCCCTCGTCCGCGAGCACGCTCTCCGCTTCGCCGTGTAACTCGAGTAGCGCCTCGCCCAGGTCGCGCTCTCGATCTGCGGGGAAGTCAGCCGGCAGCGTCACCAGAATCACTGAGCCGATGACCGCCCACGAGCTCGGGGTGGACTCGAGTGCGTCGTCGCTCCAGCCGCGGTCTGCGAGGAGGGTCGCCAAATCCTGGGTTCGGTATTCGGGGTCGAGTTGGCGAACGATGTCGAGGACATCGGTGTCTGCAGGCGGTGCGGTGACGGGTAGTGCGACTCGTTCCGGACTGTCTTCCTGTACGTGTCGCGAGTTGTCGTAGATGCCCTCGGTTCGGAGCGATTCGATCGCAGTTTCGGCGCGCGGTTTGTCGACGATGACTGCGAGCGGGCCGTCTGCGCTTGCGTGCTCGAGGATGTCTGTTACGCGCTCTGCAGTGTCTGTTTCTCCCCTGCTGTCTGCGTGTTCAGCTCCGCCTTCATCTGTCGGTTCATCCGACATGGGCTACTCCTCCGCGGATGCGGACTCGTCGGGAAGAATGTGCAGCCCCGCGCGACTCTTTAGAACGGGGACCATCTCGGCCTCCGGATCGAAGTAGTCCGGCCGGGCGACGGTCTTCGCCTGGTAGGTCTCGGGGTCGAGCACCTGCACGGCGTTCTCGTCCTCGACGGTGACAACGGTGGTCTCCTCGGCGTCCTCGTGCTCGCCGAGTTTGCGCGCGTCGGGTGAGTTCCCCTCCTCGTAGCCCGCCTCGTAGCGCTCGCCGGTCGTCACGCGGATCCCCTTCAGGTTGCCGCGAGCGCTGCGGACCAGAACCGGCCCGTCGTCGTCGGCGTCGTCCGCGAGGTCGATCACGTCGCCGGGGGTGTACGGCGGGAGACGGACGGCGAAGGTGACGCGATAGACTTCGTTGCCGTCGGAGTCCTCGGTGACGAGAGTTTCGGCGTCGTTGACGGTGCCGCCGAACTCCTCGACCATCTTGTTTGAAATTTTCTTGCCGATCTTGTTGGTCGAGACCTTGATGTTCAGTCCGTCGTCGGTCTCGCCGACCTCGGTGACGAAGGCGTTGCGGTCGCCCGTCGCCTCCATGTCGGCGACGATGCTGTGGGCGATTTCCTTGGCGCGATCGGTCTCCTCGCTCGTCGGCGTGCGTCCCTCCGCGCGGATCTGGACGATGCTGGCGTAGTAGTCGCCGGCGATGCGGCCACAGCGCTGGCAGGTCTGGCGGGCGATCTTGACTGGGACCGTCACCTGCTCTTCGACTGGCGTGCCGCGGACGACACCCGTGAAGAAACAGTGCATCCGGATCGTGTTCTGGTCGACCTGTTCGGGTTCGACCTGCCAGGCGACGTCCTCGACATCGACGTGGACCGAGAGCGCCTCGCTCACCTCCTCAATCGCAATGTCCGTGTAATCCTGTGCGCCAACGTCAATCCAGCGGTTGCCCCGATACACGGCGCCACAGCGGGCGCAGACGCGGACGTCGATCCGATTCGGCGCGTCCACGAAGTCGAAATCCTCGAAGTAACACGAATCGCAGAGGTCGACCTCGCTGCCGGGACGAAGCGGATCGGCGGCGTCGCCCGACTCGTCGTCGGCCGATCGCTCGGGAACAGGGTCCCCACATCGGGGACAGAACGCGCGAGACTCACTCATTATCTCCGATTGGTGGCTGAAAGAGTTAAACGGCGCGCTCTGAACCCGGTTCGGAACGCACCGAACCGACACGTCGCGGTGCAGGCACTTCGTTACTCGCGTCGGTCAGTACCACCGCTCGCATTGCTTCCACCGCCGGCCCGTCGGCGGAGCCACTCGAGTGTCGCTCCAGCACCGAGGACGCCCGCGCCGGCGGTGAAGCCGGGCGTGCCGTCCTTGTTGTTGTCGTTGTCGTTCGAGTCGGCTTCAGATTCGGTGGATTTGTCGGCGGTTTCGTTGGTTCCGCCGTTTCCGTCGGCCGATCCGGTCGAGTTGTTTTCGGTCTCGTTGTCAGTGCCAGTGTCAGCGTCCGTGTCAGTGCCAGTGTCAGCGTCCGTGTCAGTGCCAGTGTCGTTGTCTGTGTCCGTCTCACTCTCCTCACTGGTGGTGTCCTCGCTCTCCTCCTCGCCCGCTGCCTCGTCTGTCGTATCGTCGGATTCGTCCCCACCCTCGTCGTCCGCCGTGTCCGCCTCCTCCTCGTGCCAGTCGTCGTTCTCCGAACGGAGCGCTACGAGCGTTTCCGAACTGGCGTAGACCGTCTCGTTCGCGAGTGCGATATGCGGAATGCCGTCCGTTCCGACCGACCACTCGATCTCACCGGTATCCGCGTCGAAGGCGTACACGCCGTCGTAGTGCTCTGGTACGTCGTCCTCGTCCGGGTCGTATCCAGCCCCGTCGAGCGTCAGTCCTGCATAGACGATTCCGTCGCCGACGGCTATCGAGGGGACGCGGTACGTGATACTGCTTGGATCCCAGCTTTCCTCGCCGCTGTCCCGGTCGTAGCCCCTGACATTGTGCGAGTCAAGGGCGTAGAACCGCTCGTCGGTGATTGCACCCGGATCGAACGTCGAGCGCTCGCTCGTGACCCGCCGCTCGCCGGTCTCCACGTCGTACAGCGTTGTGTAGCCAAGCGGCCACATCGAAGCATCGCCCGTGTCCACGCTGCCGATCGCCACGACCTCGTCCGTCGCGACCGGGTAGCTCGTCTGGCGCGGGTTCGGTTCCATGAACCGGCTGTATTCGTCATCACCGACGGGGTCGTCGACCCGCCAACGCTTGGTGCCGTCCTCGAGTTCGAACGCAACTGCATGGCTCTCGCTGACGGCGACGACGGCCCCGCCGCCGACGGCGACGGGCTGTTCGTACAGCGGTTCGTGCTCGTCAGTATCGGCTGTTGGTGTAAACTCCCAGGCGACCTCGCGCGGGTCGATGTCGAACGCGAACAGGGTCCCGTCACCGACCGTGAACGCGTAGTCGCCCGCGACAACGGGCGAGGCCAGCGCCCCGTCGTAGCCGAGATCGTGCTGACAGCAAATCTCGCCGTCGGCAGCGTCGATCAGCGTCAGGCGCTCGCCGCCGACCAGGACGGTGTCACCTCGCACCGCGGGCGTCCCGCTCGCACCAATGTTGTGGGTGGCCCACTCGAGTGCCCCGTCGGCTGCGTCGAGGGCGTGGACCTCGCCGTCGGTGGTGAGATAGACGGTGTCGTCGACGATCGCCGTCGGGCCGGCGTGTTCGTACTCCCAGGCGACGTATACTGGCGGCTCGGGTTCGGCTGCCGGCTCGACGACCGGGTTGTTTCCGGGAGTACCGCCGATCGATGGCCAGCCGGCTGTCTCGGTGACAGTCGTGTCAGCACCGACGGCTGAGTGAGTGGTTGTCGTCGACGCTCCTGTCGTGTCGGTGCCGGTCTCAGCGCTGGCACTCGACGTGCTCGCCGCTGCGAGTGTCGCACCGACTGTTGCGAGTCCAGTTCGCTTCAGCACGCGCCGCCGATCGTGTTCGACCATGGCGTGACGTGTTCGGTTGGGCACCTTCGCTATCCGGACGGTAGCACGGTTTTGCAGGGGAGAACGACCACGTCGTTGTATGGAGCTCTGTTTCACGCACTGAAAACTCGACACGAAACGAGGGGGTTCGCTGGGAACCGAAATCCTGTCTGACGGGCGTCAGACAGCGACTGGCTGTGAAATCGTGGTCTTTCCGTCTGCCGGTTTCCATCCGAAACGGAGGGGGTCAGATCGCGAGAATATCGGTCTGTTTTCGATCGAGGCACAGTTCGACTCGACGCGACAGTTGACCGTGAGGTCAGGATACTTATTTCCTCTGAGCACTTACAACAGCCTATGAACTGGCAGCCGGACTGGGGTCTTCGCGGCCGGATGTTCCTGACGATGTTCCTGCTGTTCGCGCTGTACATCGTCTTCGCAGCCGTCCTCACGCTCTACATCGGTGGTGGACTGTGGACGATCGCGATCCTGTTTGGTGGGTTCTCGCTCGTCCAGTACTACTTCAGCGACACGCTCACGCTTCGCAGCATGGGCGCGAAGGAGGTCTCGGCCGACGAGTATCCACAGCTTCACTCCTCGGTCGAACGGCTCTCTCAGCAGGCGGACCTTCCGAAGCCGACGGTCGCCGTGGTTGATTCGAACGTCCCTAACGCCTTCGCGACGGGACGCAACCAGCGCAACGCTGCCGTCGCAGTGACGTCTGGCCTGATGAACACACTCGATCGCGAGGAACTCGACGGCGTCATCGCCCACGAACTCGCCCACGTCAAGAATCGAGATATGATGGTGATGACCATCGCGTCGTTCCTCTCGACGATCGCGTTCATGATCGTCCGCTGGGGTGCGTTCTTCGGCGGAGGACACGGCCGCGGCGGTGGCGGCGGGAAAGGCGGTGGCGGAGTCCTCGTCGCGATCCTCGTCTCCCTCGTCGTCTGGATCATTAGCTACGTCCTCATTCGCGCGCTCTCGCGCTACCGTGAGTTCGCGGCCGACCGGGGGGCCGCGGCGATCACCGGCAACCCCTCGGCGCTCGCCTCTGCGCTCCTGAAGATTTCGGGCGAGGTCGACAAGGTTCCGGACAAAGACATGCGCGAGGAGGCCGAGATGAACGCCTTCTTCATCATCCCGCTGAAGTCCGGCGTCGTCGGTCGGCTGTTCAGCACCCATCCCTCGACGGAACGACGCGTCGAACAGCTTCGCGAGCTCGAACGGGAATTGACCACGGCCTGAGTGCCTGTAGCGCCGGCCGGCCGCGAGCGTGCGCCACCTTCGACCCCTTCGAAGCGCTTTTGACGCGTCCGGCGAAATGTTCGCTATAATGCTCGAGCGTGAGCGACTCATCGAACTGGTCGTCGCTGTCTCCTCCGTTCTCCTGATGCTCGGCGTCATGGCCAGCATCGGCACGAACTACGGTGGCGACGACGGAATTCTCACCCCTGACGGCGCACAGCTACTTGTCGGTGCGATCATCGGCTTCGTCTTCCTTCTGACTATCATCGGCATCGCCCTGGCGTTCGTCCTGAACGACCCCGAAGACGGTCTCGAAAGCGACGACGACAACGTCGAGACGGATACACCGGACGCGGTCTAACTGTCAGGGCTCGCGCTTTTGTACTGTTCGTCGTACTTCGCTATCTTCTGTCCACACTGTTCTCTCCGCCGTCGGCACATTTTTTAGTCACTGCGATAACATCTCCGTATGACCAGTTCCGATACCGCGGTTGAGATGACCGGATCATCCTCACAGCCGTCCCTGTTCGGTCAACTGGCCGTCCTCGCGGTCTTCGTACTGCTCGGAACCTCTGTCCTCGTCCGCTCGGCAGGGGCCGTCTCACCTGGGTCTGCCGTCGGACTCACCGTAATCCTCGCCGGCGTCGGCGTTGTGCTCCTCTGGCGACGCGCGACGAGCACAGCCGATGCTGGCGATCACGATTCAGCGCAGACACAGAACACAGACGCCACCGACACAGACACGCCACCAGACGAGTCGGACTCGAGTGTCTGGAACGCGATCCCTTCCTGGCAGTACGAGGGTCGCCACGTCGAGTCCGGCGGTTTAGCTCGCAGCGAGCAGGAGAAAGCGTTGCAGGATATTCAACAGCAGGCTGCCGAATTGTCGGAAGAACCCAACGAAAAGTAATCCGCTGTTCTGGCCGTTGCGGTATTCCCGGCTGCTGCCTTCTTCTGGCTGGTATTCTATTTCTGGCCGTTGGTGTCGGTTACGTCGCCGTTCTCACTCCCTGCATCGCCATCGTCGTCATCGTTATCGCCATCATCACTATCACTATCACTATCGCCATCACCGTCACCTTCCCGCCAGTCCTCGAGTTCGTCGTCGTCAGCGTCGTCGACGCGCTGCTCGTAGTAGGCCATCGGGTGCGGAATTCGCTCGCAGAGGTCGTCCTTGTTCACACAGTCGCCGTACGACTGCATCGTCGCACACGAGGGTGGTGAGTACTCCGTCGGTGAGGTCTCGCCCCGGATATGGTCGGTCTGGTAGCGCGTCATCTCCTCGCCGAACGAGGAGTTCACCCGATAGAGATCGACGATTTCGTCCGTCGTCATGCCGATACTCGAGAGGAAGGCCGTGATGGCAAACCGGGAGTGATGGGGCAGGTGTTCGCCCTTCTGGACCTGATCCAGCAGTGACTTCATACACGGCGGGAAGAGTTCGGGGACGACGGTATCGATCTCGCGCGTGAGGTCGAGATTGGCGAGCACCTCCCGAACGTCGTCGGCGGCATCCTCGAGTGGGTCACCGATCGTAGTGGGGACTTCGAAGGGGAGGCCGTCTTCGATTCGGTCGCGGATGGCTTCGCGCAGGAGGAGCAGGAGGTCATCTTTCTCGACGGGAACCTCGCCGTCGGACAGGGGCTGGTTGACGAGCCCCCATTCGTCGTCCCAGAGGTCGGCGGCGAGCGGGAGGTAGGTGCCGACGTCGATTCTGAATCGGTCGGCGTCGTCGGGGTCGGTTGCTGTCGTTGTGCCGGCTGTGGTTGTGCCGGCGTTGGTCCCGGTTCCGGAGCCGGCTCCGGTTCCGGTCCCGGTCCCGGTCCCTGTAGTCGCACTCGCCGACACGGACTCGGCGGTAACCGTCTCTTCGAGGTCGAACTCCGCGAGGAGTTCCGCGAGTTCGAGCCCCGTCGACTCGACGCTCTTGAGTTCGGTTGTGTTCTCGAGGTCGGCGGTAAATCGTTCGTGGGCAGTCTCGGCTTCGGCACGGGCGTATCGGCGCACGAGGACGCGTTCCTCGACCATCGAGACGAGGACGCGCGCAACTGGATAGGAGAGCAGTTCGGTGCGGGGGTCCCGGTGGGGCTCACCAATCTCGCCGTCTTCGAGCGCGGTAATCACTCGTTGTCGCGCGCGCTCGACGACTGCTTGCTCCTGCTCGACGACGGTTGCCAGATCGACCGTCTCCGTCGCCACAGTCTCGCGGGCGGCTTCGAGAAACGGGTATCGAGCGTGCAGTCGCTGCATCGGTAATGGGAAACTACTCTGATGGATTAAGTCCACTGATTGTCGCTGGCTTGCGACGGTGTCGGTATCCAATGATTACGGCCCGTTCTGATCGCGCTGTCTGATCACGTTTCCCGCCTTTCGTTCGCGTTTCCCGCCGTTTGTACAGGCGTGCGCCACCGTCGCACGGGCCGGAAGACGAGCCCCCAATTCAAGAGGATCCGACCCATTGTCTCGCCTATGCCACGGGCGACGCGGGACGGCGTGTCGATCTACTACGAGTTCGACGAGCGACCGATGGACGAGCGACGAACCGCGACACCTGTCGTCTTCCTCCAGGATCTGGGATACGGCCGATGGATGTGGCGCTGGCAGCGCGAGGCCGTTGCGCGCGAGTTCGGCGCACCCGTAATCGCGCCCGACCTGCGCGGCACCGGTCGTTCGGACGCCGGCCTCCCGCCGCTCGTTTCGCGCCTGCCGGGCCGACTCCGAACTCCACTGCTTCAAAACGTAGCGAGCTACTCGGTGTCTGGGCTGGCGGCCGACCTGGAGGCCGTCCTCGACGACGCCGGCGTCCACAGCGCCCACCTCGTCGGCTCGGGCCTCGGCGGAATGATCGCCCAGCAGTACGCCATCGACCACGACCGCGCAGCCTCGCTGACACTCTGCGGGACGACCCACGGCGGGGCGGACGCCGATCCGATCCCCGACGAAATACCCAGCCGGCTGCTCGCCGCCTCCGCCGGCGGGAGCGAGCGCCACCGCCTCCGCGAACAACTGCGCCCCGTCTTCACCCCCGCGTTCACCAACCGGAACCCGCACCTGATCGAGCAGCTACTCGAGTGGCGACTGGAACAGGATGCGAGTCGGCCGGCACTCGAGGCCCAACTCGGTGCGTTCCTCGGGTTTGACAGCAGCGCCGACCTGGACCGCATCGATGTGCCGACGCTACTCGTTCATGGGACGAACGACGAGGTCGTTCCCTGGTTGAACGCCAGGCTGTTAGAAGAGGGGATTCCAGATACTCGCCTCGAGGTAATCGAGGGTGGCCCGCATCTGCTTGGTGTGGAGCGTGCGGACGAGGTGACGGACGCGCTGTTGTCGTTTTTGGGGACCCAGGCGGCGGTCGAGGACGGGACGACGGGCACGGCCAGTGAGCGCTCACAGACCCGAGTCGACACACACGCCTAGTGCCTCCATCTTGGCTGCACGGCAGGCAGGTTCGGTAGCGCGAATCCGGCTTCAAACCGGCGGCGCGTCGACCGTATCGGCCTCGCCTCGAACGGTGATCGTTCCAGTACTGTTCAGCCCAACGTCGAACCCGGCGTAGGCGAACCAGACTTCCTGTTCGCCAGCCGCTGCGTTCGTCGCTGCGCGTTCGACAACCCGATCCAGTGCGTCCGGGTCGATGACGCGCAGCAACGGCGGCAAATCCTCGGGTGCAGTGTCTGTGAGCGCGGCAATCGTGAGGATAACGCGCTCGCTCGCGCTGTCTGTTGCCGGATCGAAACTGGTCGTGTACTCGAGTGGGGTCTGTGGTTGTTCGTGGTGCTGGTTCTGTTCTTGCTTCTGGCTGTCTCTCGCTTGCTCTTGCTCTTGCTCTTGCTTTCCACTTCGGTCTCGATCCGGTAGTACGGCGGAGTCGTCGGCATCGGGGGTATCGTCGCGGGAGGGCATGATCGTATCTGACACACCAGTACTGGACAGGTAACGACTATCCTGTCTCTGTGCAGCCTTTATGTCCGGCTTGATGGACTATCACCAATGGATCACGGTCAGCGGTGGGAGACGGAGCGGAGAGCGAGGAAGAATCGTGCCGGTTCCGGTTTCGGTTCCGGTGCCGGTACTAGTAGCCAGCGTCAGTGTCGATGCCGGTGGCAGAAACACCAAACCGGCATCGAAACGGTGGCTGACTCGATGAGAAAACAGCGTGGACTGGTTTCGGTTCAGTTCGGTTCAGTTCGGTCCAGTTCGGCTCAAACCTCGCCGAAAACCGCCTTCGTAGCGTTCGGGATCAGTCGCTCTGGATCCGCGGTGCGAGCATGTAGGTAACCTGGCCCTGCCCTTCCGCGAAGCCGAAGTAAATCTTGACCGGGAACTCTTCGCCCAACTGCAGCGTAACCTCGGTGTTCGAGGGAATCGCCTTGTTCATATCCTTCAGGTAGTCCAGACTGAACAGCGAGTGGGCCGGCCCGGCCTGCAGGTCGATCAGGTCCGCTTCAGTGAGTTCGAGGTGGACGTCGTCGGTGTCACCCTCTGCATCGACGTAGAACGAGTCGTCGCCGTCGTTGACACCCAGCGCGATATGGTCAGAGACCATATCCGCCGCCGTAACCGAGCGATTGACGTCTTTCCCTTCGAGAACGACCTCCGCTGGCAGGTCGAGTTCTGGAATGTCTGGCTCCTGGCGGATGCTGTCCGGATCGATGAGCGCGAGGGTGTACTCGAGTCCGTCGATCTGGATGTGGAGTTTGCGGGTCTCCTCGTCGAGTTCGAACTGGATGAGCTGGCCGGATTCGGCCATGCCCGCGATGTCTTCGAGTCGGGAGAGGTCGACGCCGATCAGCCCGCCGTCGGCCTCGTAGGATTCGAAGGCGGCCGCGTCGAGCGAGAGGTCGACCATCCCGACGTTTGCGGGGTCGACGGCTCGAATTTCGAGTCCGTCTTCCTCCAGGTGGATCTTACACTCGTCGACCAGCACGCTGATCGAGTCGAGCGCGCTGGTGAGCGTTTCCGCGCTCACGATGGCCTTAAACATATGAATCGGGCTACGGACGGTTGGCATAAAAAGGCACCCTTTCGGATGAGAACCGTTCCGGAAGTGGGACGCTCACGTGGCAGTAGTGTGTTACGTTGACGGTGGTGTGTTACGTTGACGGTGGTGTGTTACGTTGACGGTGTGTTACGTTGGCAGTGGTGCACACACGCCGCAAGCGGTGCACATCTCGCTGCCAGTGATGGATATCACGCTGGCTGCGGCCTGCTGACGGCGTCAGTCGTCGGCGTTATACACGTTCGTAATCTCGAAGCGAGCACCGCCGTCGTCGCTCTCTGTTACGGTTACGTCCCAGCCGTGGGCGTCGACGATATCCTGGACGATTCGAAGGCCGAGTCCGGTTCCGTCGGGGTTGGTCGTGTAGCCGGATTCGAAGACGGCTTCGCGTTTGTCCGGCGGAATTCCTGGCCCGTCATCCGCGACGAAGAACCCGTCCTCGAGTAGTCCGACCGTGATCGTCACCGTCTCCGTTCCGTCGTCGTTGTGAATGCCATGTTCGAGACTGTTCCCGAGAAGGTTCTCGAACAGCTGTATCAGCCGATTCTCGTCCGCCTGCACTGTCACATCGTCCGCGATCTGAACGTCGAGTGTTGCTTTCACGTGGGGTGGTGGATTCCAGGCATATTCGACGGCTTCCGTGATCGGGACAGCACTGCTGTCGTCGATGACGTTGCCAGCCCGAGCGAGCACCAGCAGGTCGTCAATCAGCGTCTTCATGCGCTGGTGGGCGGCTGCGACGTCGTCGAGAAACGAAACGTCGTCCGCTTCAGCTCGTGCCAGTTCGAGGTAGCCCATTGCGGCGGCGAGCGGCCCGCGGAGATCGTGTGAGACGGTTCCCGTAAACTCCGAGAGCCGCTCGTTCTGTCTGCGCAGTCGCTGCTCGGCGAGCTTTCGGCGGGTGATCTCGTGCTGGAACCCGACGAAGTACGGCGTCTCGCTGTTGTCGACCGGAGCGATCGTCACCTCGTTCCAGAACATCGTCCCGTCGCGCCGGTAGTTCCGAACTTCGGTCGTAATCGGTTCCCGCGCTTCGATTGCCGCTCGCATTCGGTCGACAGGCTCCTGTTTGGTCCGCTCGCCCTGCAGAAACCGGCAGTTTCGACCGAGAACCTCTGCTTCGGGATACCCCGTCAACTCGTAAAATTTCTCGTTGGCGTAGACGATCGGATTATCCGGCAGACTCGAGTCGGTTAGTACGATCCCAACCGGCGCTTCGTCCATCGCCGCGTTCTTGCGCTGAAGCTCCTCGACGGTGCGGGAACGCTCGACTGCGTTTTTAATTTTCGACGCGAGCAGATCGTACTGCGCCGTCCCGGGTTGCTTCCGAAGATAACCGGTTATCCCGTGCTGGATCGCCTCGCTTGCTATCTCTTCCGAGCCAGCGCCGGTGAAGAGAATTACCGGTATCGTGGAGTCCTCTTCACGGATCGCATCGTGCAGTTCGAGCCCCGACAGCCCTGGCATCTCGTAGTCGCAGACGACACAGTCGAACTCTCCCGTTCGAACTCGGTCGAGCGCTGCCGTCGGATCCGTTTCCGTCTCGACGACGATGGAACCGTCGAGTCGCTCGAGAACGGTCTCCGTGAGCGCGAGAACGACGCTATCGTCGTCGACACAGAGCACACGAATCTTGTCTGTCGCCGCCGTCATACTGTTCGTACGTGACTCTGGGGCTTGAAACTTCGAGCAGCAGTCTCGGGCCAGGACACCGACATACCGAGACGACACAACCTCACTCAGCACATATCAGTCAGTAGCGTTTAATTCGACGCGTAGCACCGGCTCCTCCTCGTCAGCTGTCGGGTGAACGACCGCTGCCTCGCCACCGTAGCGCTCGAGAAACGTCCGCACCAGAACCAACTCGATGTCGCTCCCCTCGTTCAGTTCGTCTACCGTTGCTTCGAGCACCGACGTCTCGAGTGCGGGGCCGAGGAGTTCGAACCCGGCGCTGATCGCACTCCCGCCCTCACTCCCACTCCCACTCCCACTTCCACTCTCCCCGCCGGTATCGGCGAGACGCTGGTCGCCCTCGATGTCTTTGCTCTCCGAATTCGGCCCCCGTTCGAGACGGCCGTCCGTCTCACGCTCCGCTCGGAACGGCCGCAGGACAACCCGCTGTTGTGACACGCCACTGCGTTCGACGAGCGTATGCACGACCGCTCGGACGACAATTTCAAGAAATCGGTCTGCCAGCACCTGAACGTCCGCTTCCGGTGTCGGATCACACTCGAACTCCACGTTGTCGTAGCGCGTTTCGAGCCGGTCGACTGCCATCTCGAGTACCGGCTCCAGCGCGACGGACCTGAGTACCGGATTCGGCGTTTCGATCGCCTGGACCATCGCGCCGATCGAGTCGGTGAGATCGACGATGTGTTCTCCCGCGTCGACGATCCGTGAGACGGTCCGCTGGGTGTCGGGATCGCTCGGCGAGAGCTCCGCCGCCCAACCCAGGATTACCGCGGCGTCGTCACGATACTCGTGGCGGACGTGCCAGTGGAGCAGCGCTAACTCGCGACGCTGGCGCTCGATTTCGGCGCGCTGGCGCTGGCGCTCGATTGCGTAGGCCACGGTCTGTCCGAGCAGCCGCGGTGTCACGTGCTCTTTCATCAGGAAGTCCTGCGCGCCGCGTTCGACCGCCTGCTGGCCGAGTTCGGTGTCGTCCATCGCAGTCAGGACGACGACCGGGATTTCGTCGGTGTACCCAAGTACCGAGGTCAGTGTGTCGAGACCACTCGAGTCGGGGAGGTTCAGGTCGAGGAGGATGAGGTCGAACGGAGGAGTTGTGGTGGGTTCGGTGTCGGTGTTGATGTCGGCGCCGGCGTCGGTGTCACCATCAGTATCGATATCAGGATCAGCTTCAGTGCCGGACTCGATTACATCCCTGGCTGCTGCCAGCGTTTCGACGTGCTCGACGGACAGCGACTCGAGTGGTGTATCCGTCAGCGTCGCGATCTGCTGGAGCATCGTCCGATACAGCCGGGCCTGAATGTCATCGTCCTCGACGAGCAGGATCGATCGGTCGGCTGGTGGTGGGTCGGAGACTGTCATTCGTTCCCATCCCCGTCACTGTCGTCGTGGGTTCGGTTGTGATCGCGGTCTTTCTCAGCCGCCCGATCTCGTTTGGAGTTGCGGTCGCGTTTTCGCTCTCGGTCTCGGTTCCGTTTTTGTGCTTGTGCTCGTTCTCGTTCTTGATTCGCCTGTCCCCGCTCCCGCGCTTCGTATTCACGCCGCTTTGCTCGACCCGACGCATCCGACTCCGCTCCGTTTCCCCGTCTCAGCCGCCGCCACGGCGCTCTCGCGTCGGCTGTCCGCTCTCGTTCCTGCTCGAGTGCCGTCAGTTCGTCCGCAGCCCGCTGATAGGGCTCCGTCTCTGAGACCGTCGGCCCGAGGTGGCGCTCGACGAACGCCAGCCGATGGCGGCGAGCACGAATATCCCGGCCAATCGGTGACTCCTTCGGAAGCCGTGTGAGCTGTTCGACGGTGTCGATCAACTCGGCTTTGGAGAGCGGATCTCGAACTAACAGATCTGCCGAGATCGAGACGTCCTCCGGCGAGATGTCTGCCGACGTGATGATCGCGACCGGCGTTCGCTGCCCGGCCGTCTCGAGTGCGGCTGCGACCGCGGCCCCGTCGAGTGTCGGCAGATCGCGAGCGAGGACTGCCACGTCGACTGACTCGTCGAGGGAGCGGAGTGCTGTCTGACCGTCGGGGACTGTCAGTACGTCGTAGTCGGTTTGCAACCACAGTGCATAGAGCTCTCGCAGGCGCGGATCGTCTTCGGCGAGGAGGACTGTCGGCACACCACGTTCGGTTGCGTACGTCGCATCCCACTCTGTGAGTGCTTCGATGAGCTGGTACAGCTCTCGCCCGGCCCCGGTTAGTTCGTACTCGACGCGCCGAGGCTGTTGTTGCACGACGTCGCGGGAAACGACGCCGTGATCGCGCAGTTCGTCCAGGTTCTCCGACAGCACCTTCCCCGAGATACCCGTGAGTTCGCGTTTCAGATCGCCGAAGCTGAGCCGGTCGTTGGTCGCGAGGGCAACGATCAGCCGGGGTTTCCACTTGGTGCCGAGGATCGACAATGCGGTCGACTCTGCCGGGGTCGGTGGGTGGCTCATGGGTCGTCGGTGTGGGTAGCGATCGCGAGGTGCGTTGCAGTTCGTCTGCAGACCGGGCCAGTCACTGTTCGCTGTGCCCGCCAGCGATGATAAACCGACGGACCGTTCGGAACGGAAAACCGGAGTTACCTCGAGGTAACCAACCGGGAGTACGCACAGGTCGCTGACAGTACTGGCTACCTTGACTCCCAGTTCATAGTATGAGCTCACTTCCGTCCACTTGTCCTGTCTGTGGTTCACACGAACTCACCGCAGAGCAAATCGTCGAACACGACTGCGGTCACGTCGCGCCCGTAGACGACTTTGCGGACGGCTGTGAGAAGTGTGACGGACAGGTTTCCGTGGACGAGCTCGCACAGCTTCAGACCGTCGGCCGGTGTCTCGAGTGCGACGCACGTGCCACCGACGACTTCGACCTCAACCTGGACGTCGCGCCACCGCTCCCGACGGTGACGTTTCCGACGCTCCCCTCTCGGGAGGACAACCTGAGCTGGCTGCCCGCGCGTTACGTTCCCGAGTCGCGACTGGCCCGGCAACTGCTGAGTTCGGCGCTCGTCGTGATGGTGCTCCTGGCCGGGATCACGGGGGCGATATCGGTGATGCCGATGCTCGAGAGCGAGCCGGCGACGGTGGCTGCGGGCGAACCGGAGTGGGAAGAGTACGACTCCATCGTGCTCTTCAGAAACGACGATATCCAGGCCTGGTACAATCAGGACGAGCTCCGGGCCGTGAATCAGGTGTTCATCGACGAGGAGGTGCCGGTAACGCTGGGGATTATCCCGGATACGAACGGTGAGGCTCCGCTGACCGACGACCCCGACCTCTGTACGTATCTGCAGTCGCTCGAGACGGAGTATCCCGGCCAGTTCGAGATGGCACTGCACGGCTACACTCACGAACCAGTGACGGACTTCTATGGTGCGAGCGAGTTCGGCGACCTCCCGGCTGACGAGCAACGCGACCGGCTCGCGGCCGGTGAGGAACTGCTCAACGAGTGTGTCAACTCGCCATCCTCGACGTTCGTCCCACCGATGAACACCTACGACGAGACGACGGTGTCGGTCCTCGAGGATGCGAACTACACCACCGTCTCCGGAGGTTCGTGGTTCACCGATGCGTACTTCGATGCGAACGAAACCGTCTTCGAAGACGGTGACGGTGACCTCGTCCACGTCCCCGAAACCCGGGCGTTCGAAAACTGGACTGCCTACGAGGAACAGCTCCTCGAGGAGGACAGTAACGAATCCGACGACACCAACGAATCCGACGACACCGCCGTCCCGTTCGAGGACCTCGAGACGCTCACCGACTCGTTCGACGACGCCCACGCAGCGAACGACGTCCACGTCGTGATGTTCCACTACCAGTACTTCACGACCGACGAGCGCGTCGAACAACTCGAGTTACTCATCCAGCACATGAAGGATGAAGATGCGGGCTTCCTCACTATCGAGCAGTTCGGGCTCGGACTCGAGATGGGGGCGGTCGAGCAGACGGACGACGGCTGGCGCGTTCTCGAGCCGGCTCACGCCGCGATTGCGGCGGAACAGGCTGAGATGTCTGACGAGGGCAGCGATGACGAGCCGAGAGAGGACAGTGGAGTCGAACAGGCGCTTGCCGACGTACAACAGCGGGTGAGCCCATGAACCCAATCATGGTCGCGCCGGTCGTCGTCGGCCGCGAGCGTGCACGGTTTGTGGTCCGCCAGCTCCAGTCGGTCAAGTGGCGCTCGGTCGCGCTGTTTCTCTCCGCACTGGTGCCGTTCTGGCTCTTGATCAACGTCATGACACCAGAGACGCTGTACGCCATTGGGCTCCTTGGTGTCCTGTTACTGGCCTATCTCGGCTGGTCGTACTACGTCGTCGAACACGCCCCACGGTTCCGGGCCGTCTTCGGAACGCGAGGGCTGGCGGTTGCCGTCGGTAGCTACCTCGGACTCATCGTCTGGCTCGGCTGGCTCACCCCGTCGCCGCTCGCGCTCGTCCACCTCGGCGCCGTCGTGTTGATCTTCGTCTACTACTGGTTCATCGCGTTCATCGCGCTCTTCCACGACCAGATCGGCCGTTCGAAGTACGTCCCGAACCCACCCTACCCGCAGATTACCGTCCTCATTCCGGCCTACAACGAGGAGGGCTACGTCGGCCGAACGATCCAGTCCCTGCTCGACGCCAACTACCCCGCAGACGCACTCGAGATCATCGCAGTCGACGACGGCAGCACCGACGACACGCTCGCTGAGGCGAGCGCCTTCGCCGCCGCGAGCGAGCAGGTCTCAGTCGTCAGCAAGGCAAACGGCGGCAAGTACTCCGCGCTGAACTACGGCCTCCTGTTTGCCGCCGGCGACATCATCGTCACCGTCGACGCCGACAGTATCGTCGACCGAGATGCCCTGAAACACATCGTCGCCCCGTTCGCCGCCGACGACGACATCGGCGCCGTCGCGAGTAACGTCACCATCTGGAACCGCGACTCGCTCATCACCCGCTGCCAGCAACTCGAGTACACCATCGGTGTGAACATCTACCGGCGCGCGCTCGATTACTTCGGCATCGTGATGGTCGTCCCCGGTTGTCTGGGCGCGTACCGCCGCGAGGTGCTCTCGGAGGTGTTCGCCTACGATCCCGACACGCTCACGGAGGATTTCGACGTGACGATGAAGGTGCTTCGGGCTGGCTACCGCGTCTCCGTGAGCGATGCGCGGGTCTACACCGAAGCACCGGCGACCTGGGGCGATCTCTACCGCCAGCGCCTGCGCTGGTACCGCGGCAACTACATGACGATTATCAAGCACTGGTCGGTCGTGACGGACTCGTCGTACGGCTACTTGAACCGGATCGCGCTTCCGTTCCGGCTGGTCGAGATGTTCTTCCTGCCGTTTGCGAGTTTCGTCGTGCTTGCGTACATCCTCTGGCTGATCGCTGCCGGCCACGTCCTCACCGTGTTCGCGGTGTTTGTCTTCTTCACGAGCATCGTCTTCCTGATCGCGGCGCTCGGTATCCAGATCGAAGGCGAGGACTGGCGGCTGCTCGTCTACGCACCGCTGCTCGTTGTCGGCTACAAGCAGTTCCACGACGCGCTCAACGTCAAGTGTCTGTTCGACGTGCTCACGAGCCCAGAACTCGGCTGGACGCGCGCAGCGCGCATCGAGCAGGTTGTGGAGGCTCCGGACGCAGGTGCAATACCAGAGCCAGCTGTAAGTGCATCGCCGTCTCCAGCCCCAACTCCTGAGGCAGGACCACCAACAGAAACGGAGACAGAGAGCGAGACCGTTGCCGACACGGACTCGAAGTAATACTGGCGGACAGTACTATTCGAAGATCGGTCGCGCTACTGCGACCGTCACCTTCGGGGATGACCGCGACTTCGCGGCCGACTTCTCACTGACCGTTTGCCGGACCATGCGGGTCCCGTGCTGTGCAGGCACGATACCCTTCCCGTCACTCCCACTACGCCCGGCTATGAGTCCCACATTCACGGACGACGACGTCGGGAAGGCCGTCGAGAGCGCGGATGGCGACTCGCTCGGCATCGTGGTCTCCGTCGAGCCGGAAACCGCATACGTCGACCCGGATCCGGGCACCACCGACTCGATCAAGGCCGTCCTCGACTGGGGGAGCGAGTCGGAGGGTGCAGTGCCAGTGACGGACGACGCGGTCGAGCGGATTATGGACGACGCGATTCGGCTGTCATCTTCTGTCTCGGCGGAGAGCATCACGAGCGACGAGCCACGAGACGCCGGTCGAACCACCGAGCGGCGAGCAGACCGACAGGCGGCGACAGGCGCTGAGCGCGCTGACGACGAGTACACGCCCGGCGAACCGGTTTCCGGTGATACCACCGAATCCGAAACCGGGATCGACGGCACCGAGGAAGGCCCAGGTACGACGGCGGGCGACACCTCGGAGCCGATGATCGACGACGAGCACTACGACGACCTGGAGGACGAGCCACGCGTGGATCCGGACGAGCAACTGGACGCCCAACCGGACGACGAGTCACGCGCTGACGAGCTCGACGCCGTCGAGGAAGCGGCAAGCCGCGGACTCGAGGTCGACCCAACCGAACTGACCGGCCCCGACGCAGATGCCGAAATCGACCCCAGCGAGGATCTGGGCCAGCGAACGGATGCGGAAGTCGAACCCGAGATGGATCTCGAAGAGCGTTCAGACGCCGACGTCGCGCCGGGTCACATGGACGAACGCCGTCGTGACGACGCCGAGGTGGATCCGGAGCGAATTGATTCCGAAGTCGGCGAGGGGGCTGGCGTCGACGACGAGCGAACAGGTGAGGAGGACGATGACGATACATCGTCCTCGCAGTAACTCACAGTAACGCCACATCGCCGCCGTACTTCTTCTGAACGTCGAGCACTGAACACTGCACCGAACGGCCAAAGTCGCGACACCTATCCGTCTTCACCCGCTAGTACAACCAACCGAGTACCCGTATGGCACGAAAGGACCACTACTACAACAAAGCAAAGCAGGAAGGCTACCGCAGCCGCGCAGCCTACAAGCTCAAACAGCTCGACCAACTCGAGAACGTCATCTCCGGCGGCGACACCGTCGTCGACCTCGGTGCCGCCCCCGGCGGCTGGCTCGAGGTCGCCGCCGAAGCCGTCGGCCCCCAGGGCCAGGTGATCGGCGTCGACCTCCAGCGCATCCGAGACTTCGACGACCACGACACCATCGAAACCCTTCGCGGGGACATGACCGAAGAACGAACCCGCGAGCGCGTTATCGAGGCTGCAGGCGGCGACGTCGAGTCAGCAGAGACCGCTACCGACGCCGGTACCGGCGGCCCCGTCGACGTCGTCATCTCCGACATGGCACCCAACATGTCCGGCGAATACTCCCTCGACCAGGCCCGCTCGCTCCACCTCGCCCGACAGGCGTTCGAGACGGCACTCGAGTTACTCGCCACGGACGGCGACTTCATCGTCAAGGTCTTCGAGGGGCCGGACGTCGACGACTTTCGTGCGGATGTCGAGGAGGAGTTCCAGTACGTGCGTGCGACGAGTCCGAAGGCGTCTCGCGATGAGTCCTCGGAGATTTACTTTATCGGGAAGGGACGGCTCACTGCGCCGGTTAGCTCGGGAGAGGAACTCGAGGTAGAAATCGTTGACACCGGAACGGAGGGCGACGGAATCGCCTCGGTCGAGGGCTATCGACTGTTCGTGCCGGGAACTGCGGAGGGGGATGTCGTGACGGTTCGTGTCGGTGACGTGAAGCCGAACTTCGGGTTCGCAGAGCGGATCGACGAGGAGTAGGTCGGCTTTCGTCAATTGTTCTCTGTCTCTTCTTTCCCGTGTCCCGTCTCCTGTCTCCCGTCTCCCGTCTTTCGTCTTTCGTCACTCAGCACTCAGCGTCGCTCTCGATTTTGCCGCTGTTCTGCTGTTGCGTTTCCCGCTTGACCGGCTCCGTGGCCGACTGTGACCACTCGAGTGCCTTATTCCTCGTCGGTGTCGAGTCGGTCGTGTCGATCGTCGATTTCGTCGAGGAGATCGAGCGTCTTCCGAATCGAGGCGCGGATTGCGTCGCTTCGGTTGACGAACTTGCCGTCGTCGCCGACGTGGCCGTCTAAGTCGTCGAGCAGTTCCTGTGGGATTTCCACGCTGATCTTGGGCATCAGTCTAGCAGCCCGTTTCGTAGCCTCCTGCCTTAAGTCGTGGGACAGCGGTGTCGTGGCTGGCGGGTGTCGGTATTGCTGCAAGGAGGTGAGACAGGAAGTAGGAGTGTTGCTGCGAGAACAGCCGTGGGTGGTGACGACCTACGTCGTCGCCTCGGGCTCTGACTCCGGACCGGCCTTGTCACCACCGCGGCCGCCACCGCCGAAGAGTCGGCCGCCGCCGGTGAGTAGGTACAACACGCTGAGTCCTAGCATGTAGGTCAGTGCGATCGGAATCGCGAACAGGAGCATCGTCAGGATGCCCTTCGGACTGGCGATGGCCGCGATGGCGAAGATACCGACCACGACCGGCCGCCAGCGTTTGAGCATCGTCCGGTAGCTGATGATGCCGCCGACGTGGAACAGCGCCATCGTGACGATGATGTTGAAGAGGAAGCCGATACCGATGGTCGTGAAGATCACCAGCCAGAAGAAGCTGCTGATCCGGTAGGAGACCACCATACCGTTGGTGATTGCGTCCGAGACGAGGTACGAGATGACGGCGGGTGCGACCCAGAAGAACCCGAGGTAGGTCCCGAACGCAAAGCCGCCAAGCAGTGAGCCGCCCCAGACGACGAAGACGCGCCGGTCACCGCGGACCAGGCCGCGCTCTTTCATCGCCGGCCAGCTGTAGTACAACACCATCGGAAGGATGGCGACGATGGCCGCGAGTACACTCACCTTCACCTCGAAGATCAGCACTTCGACCGGGTGAAGTGCGATGACGATGTCCATCTCCATGATGAGCTCGTCGAGAGTCATCCCGGCCGGATCGACGTCGTTTCGGACGGCGACCTCGTGGAGGACGTGCTCCGGAACGCGGTCGAGGAACATGGTGAGAATCCATCCGAGTCCACCCTGGTAGAGCCAGAAGAACGTCCCGCCCATGACGACCATGAAGACGGCCACGATGCGGAACATCTTCGAGGTGAGGCTGTTGAGGATGAACGCGATGTCGTAGGCGTAGCCGCCGATATCGTCCTCGTCAGTTTCCTCCTCGGTGAACGGATCGAGCATGCCGGCGGCCGTACTCGCAAAGAGGCCGCCTTCCTCTTCGTCGTCGGTGTCGGCGTCGGTCTGGCTCAGTCCGT
Organism: Natrialba magadii ATCC 43099; assembly: GCF_000025625.1. Classification (NCBI taxonomy): domain Archaea; kingdom Methanobacteriati; phylum Methanobacteriota; class Halobacteria; order Halobacteriales; family Natrialbaceae; genus Natrialba; species Natrialba magadii. Next base: position 2,090,806 of record NC_013922.1, read on the forward strand.
CTCCCTGGATGTCCTCACCTTCTCCTTCTGCGCCCTCTTCGCCCTCTTCGGCCGCAGCTTTTGCTTGCTGCTCTTGTAACGTATCGAACCGATCCAGAATCGCCTGGGCCTTGTCTCGGTCGTCGTCGTACATCGCCTTCCGAGCCGTCTCCATGGCTCGATCCTCGTCCATCTTGAGGAACACCGTCGCCGGCACCTCCTCGATGTCCTCGGGCGTGAGCATCTCGAAGTCGACGTCGTCGGGATCGCTCGCCGATCGAATGTCTCCCTCGCGTGGGTACACCGGTGCCTGCAACACTTTGAGCGTGTAGACGAACAGGCCGGCCAGCCCCAGTCCGAGGGCGACCACGAGACCTATCGCGACATCACCGAGCAAGCCGTACTCGACGGCGACCGACTCGAGTCCGAGCGGGCCATCGGGGCCGGGGTGTGCCCAGTCAGGGAGGGACGGATAGATCGACTGCTCGAGGTAGTCGAAGGCACCCTGATTGACGGCTGCGGCGATAGCGGCCGCAGCGACGACTAGTACAGCGACGAACTGGATAACGAGTCGTTTGAGGTGGTCGGTTCCGGTGCCGTCGGTTTCGGCTGCGCCGCGTCGTCGGATGTTCGAGACGACTTTGGCGAGCCCGAGACTGAAGATGTAGAGGACGACCATCGGCATCGCCCACATGATGAGTGTAAATGGGTCCGGTGGGGAGAACAGCGCGCCGAAGAGGGTGACACCGACAATCGCGTGGCGCCACTTGTCCCGGAACGTCTCGTAGGGGACGATTTCGGTGTACGAAAGGACGCCCATAAAGAGCGGCAACTGTGCCGCAAGGCCGAACGAAAGCGTTAGTAGTGCCATGAACTCGGTGAACTCGGTGATCCCGAAGCTCGGCTTGACGCCGGCGTTGACGGCGTTGCCCGCAAGGAAGTCGAACGCGTACGGGAAGAAGATCGAGTAGGCGTAGGTAATACCGATACAGAAGAGGACGACCGACGTGATGCCGAAGCCGGCCATGTACTTTCGCGAGATGGGGACGACGCTCTTGTAGCCGCGGCGGCGAAGCGCGTCGCGGGAGAGATACAGCAGTGCAGGAATCGCGAGCGCGACCCCGACGAGCATTCCGATTTTCGCCTGTAAGAGGATCACTTCGAACGGCGTTCGCGTAATCAGGTCCGTCGAACTCGCGACGTACGGCGACATCTCTGCTTTCGCCGTCGCTTCGAGAAAGTCCCAGATGAAGACGCGCAACGCATAGAAGGAGCCGATAAAGCCGATAACGAAGACGATGAACACCTTCTGCAGATGCGTCTGCGCGCTCGAAAACATCGCGCCGAGGGTTTCGCGCCCACTGTTAATCGCGCGGGCGGTATCCTCATCGACGGCAGAACTCATTTCCTGTGCAGGGGTAACTGACATCCAGTTATCAACCTTTCGAGTCAGGGACCCCCTGACAACGGAATCGTCCGTGAGACGGCCCCGAATTCGGGATCGGTCATCCGGCTTGTCACTCTCTCGCGGTGCTCGTAAGAAAAAGGCCTATAACTGGCGGCCTATCTATATCTCGATAGATGTCGGACGAGTCGGCGGACGCGGGGGAGACTGTGGACCCCGATGAGGACCCTGCGAACGGAGACGAGGAGCCGTCGCCATCGTCTGAGTCGGATGCGCCGGAGACGTCGGAGGGTGCGGACGCGGATGCAGACACAGACGCTGAAACTGAAACTGGTACTGATACCAACGCTGACTCCGCTTCCGCTTCTGATTCCGAGACCGACTCCGGCGCTACTGCTGATTCTGACGCTGATTCCGACGCTGATTTCGGCCCTGACCCGGATGCTGATTCGGATTCAGACTCAGATTCCGATTCTGACGCCGACCACCCAGTCGAAACCGACGGCGAAGGCGTCGTTGGCGGCCACGAACCCGGCTCAGAGTCAGACGACCAGTCATATCCCGACCCCGATGAGGACGTTGGCGGTATTTCGACGCCGCCGGACGACCAGGAGATGCCCCTCGCCGACCACATCGAGGAGATGATTCTCCGCGTTGCGGTCGTCTTGCTCTTCGCGTCGGCCGGGACGGCGATCGGACTGCTTGGCGCCTCGCAGGCGATCGAGCACATCTGGTTCAACGTCTTCCCGTACGAGATCGAGAACGTCCCACCGCCGCACGTCTATCACCCACTCGAGTTGTGGCTGACCCGAATCAAGGTCTCGGCACTGCTCGGCATCATGGTCGGGCTGCCGGTATTCGTCTACCAGTGTTACCGGTTCATGAAGCCTGGGCTGTACCCACACGAGCGCAAGTACTACCTGGCAGCCGTGCCCACGAGCGTGGTGCTCGCGGGGATCGGAATGCTGTTCTCCTACGTGCTCGTCCTGCCGATCCTTTTCGAGTACTTCACGTTCTACGCAGAGGGGAGCGCGGATATCGCCTACGCGCTGGGTGACACCTTCGACCTGATCATCACGCTGATCGGCTTCCTCGCCATCGTCTTCCAGATTCCGCTGTTCATCATGCTCGCGATCATGATGGGCGTGACAACCCGGCGCTGGCTCGTGGACAAACGCCTGTACTTCTGGGCGGCCTTTTTCGGGCTGGCGTTCATGTTCACGTTCGACCCGACCGCGATGGCTCCGATCCTCGTGGGAATTACGATGATCCTGCTGTTCGAGGGGACACTGCTGATCCTGAAGTGGGTTGGCGTAGACTAATCCCGTTCGCTCTTGTCACAACTGGTGCCACGAACGATGCTTCCGCGAGGAGTGTGATCATGTGTCTAATCACCGGTCTCTCGACTCTCCCGACTCCTCGATGAGAACGCTGTGCCTGTATGTACACGCAGCGTGTCTCCTCCAAATCGCCCGCTCTCGTTCACGCATCGTTTTCTGCCGAAGCTCGGTCACACGTTCGTTCTTCGTTGCAGAGCCTACTCGAGTAGACGTCCGATCACACGCACTCGTTGGTGGGTTGCCCGTGCTCGCCGGCGTGATCGGAGCTGCTCGACGGCGCGGGTGCACGTGCTCCACGACGGCTTGTGATCGTGATCGTGATCGTGATCGTACTGGCGTACCCACACGGATGCTTCCTCACACCGTCTTCGCTCGGCTGTGCTGATTCCAGCTACGCTCGGCGTTGCTTCGACGTAATCTGGCATCGTTGAGCACCCTTGTATCTCGAGTAGCCGCATCGTCGTTGCGTGACCTTCCTGCCACGAACACCGTCACTGTCACTGTCACTGTCACTGTCACCGTCACTGTCACCGTCGAACGAGTTCGTCAGTACATGCTGGCAGACGAAACGCCGAGTGTGGTCCGACACCTGCTCGTGGCGTCCGTCTGGACTCGCGAGAAAACAGCTTGGAGCCGACCAACGAACGAAGCAGGTCCGTTACGGGTTTCGTCAACGAACTCTCCGCACTCGCTGCTGGTGTGCGTTGTGGGGCGTTTATCGACGTCTCGTAATTGCGGAGCAGTAAACAGGTGCGGGAGCCGGCTGTGACCACCATTCAAATCACAAGAGGAACGGACAGCCATCCAGCATTCGCGGCCGATCAGTCAGCGGACTGCTGGTGACCGGATTGGTGTTCAGTTTGCGATTGTGCCTGTGCCTGTGGCTGTGCTTGTCCATGCCCATCGTCCGTTGGGAGTGCGATCTGAACGATGTCTCGCGTCTGTCGACCCAGATCGGTCGCAAAGCGCAGGACGTTTTTCATTCCCTGTTCACCAGGTGCGCGGTAACACGCGATCAGCGACCACATCACCGCGACGCCGATCGAGCCGGCAGCCGAGAACGTCATGCCCATCGTGCCGTAGGTGAACGCATAGATGCCACCGATCGTCATCGAGGGCACACTCGAGCCGAGAGGGACGCGAGCCGAGGCGTCTTTGATCGTTGGTGCAAGGAAGACGATCGAGAGAATGCTTCCAGCGAGAAAGACCAGGTCTTGCCACATCATTCCCATCATCAAAAGTGCTTACTCGGTAGTGAGTAAAAAGTCTCTCGGTGTTGAAAACCGAACGGAAACCGGACTCTCGCGCAAATCTGGTTGTTTAATCACTGGTACTGACGCTGACTAGTGACAGTCACCAGATAGTGGGCATTCGTCCGACTCTGAGACTCAGCGATGTGACCGCGTTCGCACCGCCGCGTACTCACGGGCAGCCGCCAGCGACCCCGCACCGTCATACTGGGTCGAAAAGAGCACCATGAACCGTCGCGCGAGTTCGTCACAGCGTTCGAACGTCAACACCGTCCGCACCTGGTGGCGCTCACTGCACTCGAGTTCCGGATAGCTCGTGACGGTCAGCGCGTAGCCGGGCTGGTCGTCGCCGTCGAGCGAGGCGGGAGCGACTTTCAGCCGCAGGTCGCTGGTGCTGTGGTTGTCGAGTCGGTATTGCCGTTCTCGCTCGCTTTGGGCAGGGGTGTACGCTCGGGCGGTGTGGACGGCCCACTCGGGCGGTAGATCGGCGTCGTCCATCGCCTACTGCTACTCGATTGGGTGTGACGTTCGTATCGTCTCGTGCAATATTGTCGGACACTGTGGTTGATACTGGGTCAGCGGCGTATTTGGGTAACAGAATCGCGTTATATTCTGACCGAACGGATACTTCTGACCGAACGATTCGGACGAACGAAAACCGACGGGCCGCGAGCCGGCGCTCAGTCGTCTGACCCTGTCGCAACTGTGTCGTCCGATTCAGGGCTGACGCTTCCCGTCCGATAGCCGTGGAGGTCGAGCGTGACGTGGTCGAAGCCCAGGTCCGAGAGTTCCTCGCGAACGGTCTCGACGAACTCGTGCTGGAGGGCGCGCTCGAGTTCCGCGGGCGAGACTTCGATGCGTGCGAGCCCATCGTGGTCGCGCACGCGGAACTGGTCGAATCCCCACTGGCGCAGCAGTGCCTCGGCCTGTTCGACGCGCGTGAGCCGTTCTTCGGTGACCTCGAGTCCGGTCGGGATGCGCGAGGAGAGACACGCCATCGAGGGCTTGTCCGCCACCGAGAGCCCGTACTGGTCAGCAATGGCGCGTACCTCGTCTTTCGCGATGTCGTGGGCTAACAGCGGCGAGTGGATCTCGAGTTCCTCGACGGCCTGCAGCCCTGGCCGATGGCCCGCACCGGGGTCGTCGGCGTTGGTCCCGTCGCAGACGGTTTCGATCCCAAGGTCCCGGGCGGTCTCGATCATCTCGCCGAGGCGCATCGTTCGGCAGTGATAGCAGCGCTCGTCGTCGTTTTCGACGAACTGATCACTCTCGAGTTCGGAGAAGGAGACGATTTCGTGACGGATGCCGATTTCGTCGGCGACGCGTGTTGCGTCCTCGAGTTCGGCTTCGGGAAGCGTCTCGCTCTTTGCGGTGCAGGCGACGGCATCGTCCCCGAGCGCATCGTGGGCGAGCGCGGCGACGACACTCGAGTCGACGCCGCCGGAGAAGGCGACGAGGACACCGTCGTGGGTGGCCAGTTCGTCGCGGGCGGCCTCGCGTTTCGCCTCGACCGTTGTCATGGCCTTGCGTTCGGACTGCGCGGGCAAAAGCGCGTTGTCGTTGTCGTGTGCTGCCGGCCCCTTCGTTTCGCCGTTGGGACCACTCTCAATCGTCGAGCGATTCGTTGATGCCACCGCGCAGCCGCGTTGCGGGGAGCAACATGCCGGTTTCCCGGTAGACGCCGCCGAGCAAGATTGCACCGGCGATCAGCGGCATGACCGCGCAGGCAGCGTACACCGGTGCGAAGCCGACGACTTCGACGATCGGGATGGAAATCAGCGGGCCAAGTCCGCCGCCGACGTCGCCGAGGACGTTGTTGGTCCCGGCGGCGCGTCCCATCTCGTCGTTCGGTGTGAGGTCGGCGAGCAACGCCATGAGGGGGCCGCTCGTCCCACCCTGGCCAGCGCCGATGAAGATACACGCGAGGGTGAGCGTTGCGACCGAGTCGGCACCAGCGAGGAGGATAAAGCCGACGAACGAGACGACCAGAAAGACGAGCAGTGTCGGGATACGCGAGTTGGTTCGATCGCTCACGAAACCGCCAAGGAACATGAAGACGGCCGCGGCGAGGACGGTAACGGCCATGAAGATACCCGACGTCCCCTGTGCGTCGAAGCCGAGAACACCGATGCCGTGTTCGTCGAGGAAGAGGACGAGCGTCGCGAACAGCGCGCCGATGTAGGCAAACAGGACGGCGAAGTTGACCAGACCGACGGTGACGGTGGTCAGGCTCGTGTCGATGTTCCACGGGGAGACGGTCTGGCGATTCTCTCCCTCGACGTGGGTCTCTGGAACGGTCATGTAGGCCATCACGCTCGCGACCAGTGCGAACGCCGTGGCGACGATGAACGCGGCGTTGATACCGGCGACTTCACTCACGATACCCCCGAGGACGAGTCCCGTCGGGAAGCCAAAGATACTCCCGCCGCGGATGAGCCCCATGCTGGTTCCGCGCGAACCGCCCTTGCTGACGTCTGCAGCGATGGTGTACGCTGTCGCGAAGACGAGCGCGCTGCCGATCCCCCAGACGAGTCGCGCGAGGAGGAACCAGGCCTCGGGAAGCGGTGCGACCATCGCGATGACGTAGCCGAACGTACCGACACTCTGGATGAGCAGGCCAGCGATGAACGGCGTTCGGGTGCCGATGCGGTCGACGAGGCTCCCGGCGGGTGCGTTCGCGACGAGCCGCGAAAACCGGTTCGCACTCAGGATAAAGCCGACAAGAAACGGCGAGATTCCGAGCAGTTCACCGAGGTTTGGTAGAATCGGAAAGATAACACCGCCGCCGAAGCCGACGAAGAAGGTACTGGCAACGACGGAGCCGATGATGAGATACCGTCGTCTCGAACTGTATTCCGCTTGTCCGTCTGCAGTCGTCGTATCGTCCACGTGTCCGTTCTCACTGACTACTCGGTCAGTTCCACGTAATGGTCTGTCGGTTCCGGCAGGCCGGCCCGTTCACTCGCCGCCGGCAGTCAAACGCGCGCCGGAGCGTTAAGGGGCCGCTCGTGGTACCAGACGAGAGCAGATGTCTGTACTCGCTCGGCTCCCATCATCGCTCGTTCCACAGTCCGTCCGAGATCAGTCAGAAACAGATAGCGGGGGCGCGTCGGCAACTCAATCTGCGCCCGCATCCACGCCGCCGCGCGATCGGTCGCGGACAGCGCACGTTGCCGGTGCCGCTGTCCGCGGCTTGCAGGCTGGCTTCGTCGCGACACTCATCATGACCGCGTTCCGCCTCCCGATCTTGCGCTCGCTACCACCCTCCGCAAACTTCTGGACGCAGTACGTCGCTCGTGACGACTCCGATCCGGGTGACCACCCGATCGCGGGGCTCGTCTTGCACCTCCTCTACGGCGTGCAGGCCGGTGCCATCTTCGGCGGCCTCTTCGCGCTTCAGGACGCAGAGCGCTCGATCGAACCCGAACAGCGCGGCATCGTCTGGGGGAGCGTCTTCGGCATGGCGCTCTCGGCATTTGGCTCGCAGTTCATGCTGAAAGAGTTACTCGACGTCCGTCTCGAGAACGACGAACTCGCGCTGTTCCACGCCAGCCACCTCGTCTACGGCATCGCACTCGGTGCCTGGGTCGGCTCGCGCACCGAAGGCGTCGAAGACCCAGCGCGGGAGTACGGCTACAACGACGAGTGAGCAGCTCTGCGCTGACACACCGTCTCGAGTGCACGCCGCTTCCCGCCCTGCCACCCTGAGACACCACCGATCAGATGGCGCGTCCACACACCGGTCAACTGCTCGCCCGGTTCGCTCGACCCACCGCAGCCGAGCCGACGCGCATCGCCATCCTCTCGGATGTCCACCTCGCGACCGACGCGACCGGCACCTGGAAAGTCTTTCACCGCACCGAACGCCACCTCCGAGCCGCTGTCTCGGCGGTCAATGACCGCGCGTTCGACGGCGTCGTCGTCGCGGGCGACCTGACGCGAAACGGGACGCCGTCCGAGTTCGATCTGTTCGACGACCTCGACGAGTTCGACCCGCCCGTGGTCGCAGTCCCCGGCAACCACGACTTCCCGACGACGTTCGACGAACACGACTCACTGCCCATCCGGTCGTTCGAGGACCGGTACACCCCCGACGGGCTGCCGTTTCACGTCCAGTTCGGCGACCTCCACGTCTTCGGACTCGACAGCCACGCCGCGACCCCCGGTTCACCCGCCGAGACCTGGGACGGCCGCATCGATTCGGCACAGCTCATGTGGCTCGACGAGGCCCTCTCCGCCGCAGACCCCGACACGTCCATGGTCGTCGTCCACCACAACCTGCCCGCGACGGGTGACCTCTACGAACGCTACCGCGCCGAACTCCCCGTCGAGGGCACCGTTCCCGGCTTCACCAACCCCGAACCGCTGGTCGAACTGCTCGTCCAGCACGACGTCTCGCTCGTCGTCACCGGCCACCTCCACTTCTCCGCCGTCGAACGGGCCGACGGCGTCACCGAACTCACCGTCCCCGCTGTCTCCTCGTTCCCTCACGCCCTCGTCGCACTCGAGTCCGACCCGCGCGGGACGACAGTACGATTGGTGCCGTTGACCGACGGGGAAGGGATGGTCGAGTCGATTGCCCACGGCTGGGAGAAGGATCGGGTGTTGCTGTCGGCGGCGCAGCTGGCGACGCTGCCGCTGGTCGAGGACGATGGACTCGAGTAGTCGGGTCCTTTTTGTTAGCTTTGTTGAAATACTCATAACATGATGGGAGTTGGCTGCTGAATATAGAGGATTAGTGCAGCACCGCGACCCTGTTTCTTTCGCGCCGGAATCGCTGAACCAGACAATCACTACACGTGCACACTTACCGCTGGATGGTTGCCAGCTCCAATAGATATCCTCCTTTCGGGTAAGATACAGCACTCAGAACCCGTAAAATCAATCTGAGTTACTCGGAGTTTTAACAATCAAATGTTCTCCAGAACCAAAGGCCTGGCCCGCTATCTTCTCGTGCTTCTCCAATGTCCACGCGGACTTGAGCGCACTCATAATCATAGTCGGTGAGATCGAGTGTTATTCCTTCCTCTCGTGATTGATCGGCCCGCCACGCTTGAACGATATATGATCCCGGCTGTGTTGGGTAGCCTTCGAAATGTACTCCACTCCATCTGTCGTCTCCTAACTCAGACGTTGTGTCCTCTGCTGATGGGATTCCAATTGAGTTCTCGTGGACAATCTCATCATGTTCAGAAATATCTATGTGTAGTGTATACGAGTCGTCCTCATAATTGATAGCCTGTAATCGATCTATGCGTGTATCTCTTGTCGGTTCGCTCCGATCAAAACATCCTGCAAGCGCTACCGGAATTAACGCAGTCGACCAGCGGAGAACTCGACGGCGTGAGTGTGGGGACATACGCGAGATCAATCGACCCAAAACATATCTGTTTCTAAATGACTTTGCCCCGGAATACCGGGGATGATCTGATAATCACACTATCTGTACTTACCGTTCGATCTTCCGCGTTGATCGCTTCTCAGTCCGTGCAACATTCGCGCTGTGAGTTCAGCACGTCTCGCTCAATCTGTCCAGTGGCTGGCAGAAAGTGCGTGCAAGATACAGAGGATTAATGCAGCAAACCAAGATTGTTTCCTCCAAGAGGTTTGTGCTGAATCACCCGTTCAGTAGAACTGCATACTGACGGGGGATTCCCTGCCAGTTACGGTAGAGTGTCTTGTTACAGCGGGATACAAGCTGAAAGGTCCACCAGAAAACTCATTGAAGTGTTGGCGGTAGTAGTGATACAATGATGGAAACTCTCGCAATGGCCGTTTACACGATCATGGCCCTCCTCATAATCGGGATTCCTACGTGGTATATTTGGAGGTGGAACATCCAACAATACCGAGAAAAAGACAATACATGACCCCTGTAGCACCCAATTCATAATTGATGGCGAGTGCTGTACTGACTACTGCTTTAGTTGAAGCCTGTGATGCTCACTGCTCACAAAATGTCCTGTACTGAACGTTCGATCTTCGTCGCTCATCGGTCCTTAGTCTGTGCCACATTCGCGCTGTGAATTCAGCACGTCTCGTTCTATTTATCAAGTGGCTGGTAGAGATCCCGTGCACCATTTAGAGGGTTAGTTCAGCATATGCTCCCATTGGAATCAGGTCAAAAGTGGTGATTCATCCGTCACTACACGTACGTTGTTGATCGGAGATATTCTCCGAAGTCCAGCGGCAAATCTTTATCAACAACCCTGATTTATCTACCTGATGCCCAGAGACCGGAGACAGCGCAGCGCGACCGCTGGGGGAGCTGTAGCGGTGTACGCGGGGGCAATCGTGATGTTTGCGCTGGGTTTCCAGATGGATGGCGTACTTGCGTATCTGGTTGCGATCGCTGGTGTGTTATCATTCTTTGGGGCCACCCTCCTGCTGGTTTCCGTCTATATCGACTGAGAAGAGATCGGGTGGTCAGCGCCCGCGACATAAGGGTTCTGTATATCGATTCTTCTGTCAGCAGTGACCGGTCACTACAGAGGTTGTACTGACCGAGTCGATCCACCTGTGACGTGACGCTCGCGCTGTGCCACATTCGCGCTCTGTATTCAGCACAATCGCTGAATCCTCTCTCAATGAGGATCTCAACAGGTCCATTTTGTTTTGTTCTGCTCTGTTCTATTCCACGCTGTGCTATAGTAGCCACTGCAAGTCACTGCACACCTGATCGCCAGCCTGCTCGGCGATCAGTGTGTAACTAGTTGCAGTTGTCACTATATCTTGTCCTGCTAGGCCAGACTGAGCAGCAACACGATCACGAGCGGGACACCGACTGCGACGCCGGCAGCCGCTCGCGACAGGTCGGCGTCTTGCTGGACACCGCCGGTAAGCAGGGCCCACTGCCAGATGGTGGTCGCGACGGTGGCGAGGACGAGCACCGGTTCGACGGACGCGAGCGCCACTTCGATCACGTCCGGCGCCTGTTCGAACTGGGTAATAGTCACGTCCGAGAGCGCAACTGTGATCGCGAGCAGACCGGCCACCAGTCGTGCGAACTCTGGAACCGCTGCCCAGCCGGCCAGTGCGAACGTGCCGCCGAGCGAGGGCGATCCGTTCGCGAGTCTGCCGGCGGCGAACAGGACGAGGCCGCCAATGACCCACATGAGGAACGGAAGGATGGCTGCGTAACCCACGTAGTCGGTCACAGCGTCGGCAAATAGCTCGCTCCCGTCACGTTCGATGGTTTCTGGCTCGTCACAGTTGCTTGCATCGTGCATGCCGCTGGTGTGACCGTCACACACCCACTCTGGCGGCCGATTCGGGTTGTCGACGGTGACTGTCCCCTCAATCGTCCCGCCGAGAACTGATGCGACGAAATAGACCGAGAGGACGAGCGCGAGCGAGAACGTAACAACGATACCGATCGCGAGCGGGAGCGTTGTAGCCGGGTCGTGTTCCTCGAAGAATCTCGACGGACTCCGGAGGAACAGGTGGAGGGAGTGCAGCAGGGACCGTTCCATACTGCCTGCCGTTTCACGTCACACAGTTAGCTCTGTTGATCAGTTCGTGGATTCGTGGTGAGAACGAGATCGCTTTCTGGGTCGGCGACGAACCAGCCGTCGCTCAGGTGGACGCCTTCTCAGACGGACTCAGGCTGGCTGGGAACTCGAGTGCTCCGACTCCTCTCGCCGGATCAAACTCGCGAGCCCGTGTGCGACCAGCCCGATTACGGCCCACTTCCAGGCGAGCACCGCGACGCCGAGCAGCAAAATCGCGCGGGCGTTGTGTCCGCGGTCGAGTGCCCGTTTTATCTCCGCGAGAACGGAGACGACGGTGAACGATCGCGTCGCCTTCGACCCGAGGAATCGTTTGAGTACCATGTCTGGTCTTGGGACGCACGCCGGATAACGACGGTCCCGTAGACCGCAAGCGATAGGCCGGTCCGTAGCCCGCAAGCGATAGGCCGGTCCGTAGACCGCAAGCGATAGGCCGGTCCCGTAGCCCGCCGGTGACAGCAACCGACAGCTACTGACAACAACCCACTCCCTCACCCACGCCCGCTCTCGTTAGGCTGCTGGCACCGTAAACGAAACCGTCGTCCACGCACCCGGCTCGCTCTCGATCCACATCTCGCCGCCGTGGCGCTCGACGATTCGCTCACAGAGCGCCAGTCCGATCCCCGTTCCCGGGTGGTCCTCAGGGTTGTGCAACCGCTCGAACACCTCGAACACCCGATCCTGATCCGACGACTCGATTCCGATTCCCTCATCGTGGACCGAAATTACCCACTCGCGCCGCCGGTCGCGAAACCGCGACTCGGCATCGACGTGTATCCGCGGTCGGTCGTCGCCGCTGTACTCGAGTGCGTTCTCGAGCAGGTTCTGGAAGACCTGTCGCAACTGGTTGGCGTCGCCTCGGACGCGGGGGAGACCGTCGTCGGCGACGGTGATCTCGGCGTTCGTCTCGGCGATCTGTAGCTGGAGGTCTTCGCGGACGTTTGCGAAGACGTCATCGAGGTCGATGGGTTCGAGCGGATCGCCGCGCGTTTCGACGCGGGAGTACGCGAGCAGGCCGTCGATCATCCGGCGCATTCGCTCTGCGCCGTCGACGGCGTACTCGAGGAACTCCTCGCCGTCTTCGTCGAACGCGTCGCTGTAGCGCCGTTCGATCAGCTGGAGATAGCTCGAGACCATCCGCAGGGGCTCTTGCAGGTCGTGGGAGGCCGCGTAGGCGAACTGCTCGAGGCGTTTGTTCGACTCCTCGAGCTGGGCGACCGTTTCCTCGAGCTTGCGCTGGTTCTCCTTGCGCTCGGTGATGTCGTGGGCCATCGTCATGCCGGCGAAGACGGTCCCCTCACTGTCGGTTACCGGAACCGCGTACAGCATCCACTCTCTGTCATCGTGCCAGAATTCGACCGACTGCTCGTCGCCCTCGAGTGCGCTTCGAAGCACGGGCTCGAGTGTGTCCCGCGTCTCCGGTGTCCAGGTGTTTTCGAAGCTCGCCCCTTCGATTTCGGACGGTTCCTCGTCGATTTTCTCGAAGCCCTGTCCCGCTGCGAGGGTGTACTCGAGGTCGTGGTCGAACAGGGCGACGACGCCGTTCGGGAAGTACTCGGCGATGGTCCGGTAGCGCTGTTTCGATTCCTCTAACGCCTGTTCGCGCTGTTTTCGCTCGCTTACGTCCCGGAAGTAGACCGAGATGCCGGTTTCGGACGGGTAGAGGTTGGCTTCGACCCAGAAGCCGAGCCGGGGATAGTAGAGTTCGTAGTCCGTTGGGATCTGTTCGTCCCGTGCGGTGTGGAACGCGTCCCAGACGTCGTCGATTTCAGCCGCCGACGGGAAGACGTCCCAGAGAGACTCGCCGAGGAGATCCGCTTCGGGGTAGCCGAGCAACTCTTCGGCGCGGTCGTTGACGAGTGTGAATCGGAACTCGTTGTCGACCGCATACAGTGCGTCGGACACGCGGTTGAACACGCGCTGGAGTTCGGTTTCGAGCTCCTGTTCCCGGTTTCGCCGGTCGGTCATATCGCGCGTTACCTTCAGAAAGCCCTGATGGGTGCCGTCGGCGGCTCGAATTGGCGTGATCGTGACGTTCGCCCAGAACTGTGACCCATCGCTCCTGACGCGCCAGCCCTCGTCTTCGGCCGAGCCGGTCTCGAGTGCGGCCTGGAGATTCCGTTCGGGAACGTTCATCGCCCGGTCTTCGTCGGTGTAGAACGTCGAGAAGTGCTCGCCGAGGATTTCGTCACGGTCGTAGCCTTTGATCTGGTGTGCACCCTCGTTCCAGCTGATGATACGGCCGTCTTCGTCCAGCCGAAAGATCGCATATTCTTCGACGGTGTCGACGAGGGTGTTGAACGCCTCCTGGCTCTTTTTGAGCTGTCCCTCGGAGCGCTTCCGGTCGGTGATATCGTCGTAGAACTCGACCCGACCGCCGGCGTACGCGCCGGTCTTGATCGGCTTGCTCTGGTACTCGAGCCAGCGCTTGCCGCGGTCGTCGACGAGTTTGAACTCGAGGGTGTCAGCGGGTGGCGCTTCGTCGGTGGTGTGTTGACTCTCGTTGTCGCTCCCAGCTGTGTCGGTTGGCGTCTCGTCGTCTTCGTCGCTCTCTCTGCGTCCGTACCCAGCCTGACTGACGAACGACGGCGGTTCGACGACTCGGTCGGCGAGCTGTTCCTCGACGACGGCGTGTTTGGGCCGGCCGAGAACTGACTCACGGTCGAGACCGAGGATCGTTTCGGCAGTTTCGTCGATCCATTTGATCTCGAACGAGCCGTCGAGGACGATCGCGCCGATGCTGGCCCCGTTTAGCGCGGCTTTGATCGAATCCGCCGAGGCGCGATCCGTTTCCGAACTGGTTAGTTCCAGGGGGGATTTCGACTCTGATTTTGGTTTCGATTCTGATTCTGGCCCCGGTTCCATCTCTGGTTCTGACTCCGGTTCGAGTTCCACAGTCCGCTCCGATGCCCCGTCCACCTCAGGAACCGGTTCCGATCCCACTGTCGAACCGCCACCCCGTTCACGAACAAAACAGAGGACGCTATCTAACTCGTCCTCGCGTGCATCTCCCGCTGGTGGGACTCGAGTAACTCGCACGGTACACGACAGAGGGTCCCCGCTTGCGGTTTGGACGTCGACCGCAGTCTCGACGACGTCGTCCTCGGAGGGGGACGTGAGGACATCGTCGATTGCTGCGATACCAGCATTGTCAAAGAGCGCTGAAATGTGTGTGTCCGTGAGTTCCTCACCCGGGTAGCCGGTGAGCGACCGGAAGCGGTCGTCGACGACCTCGATGTCGCCGTGTTCGTCACACTGGCAGAGTCCGCCGTCGATCGCTCGGGCGAGCGCACGATATCGTTCCACTCTACGCTCACCCTCGACATCATCCCACAACGACTCGGATGCCCCCGATCGACGCGACATACGTGCCCGAAAGTTCGCAAGGGGGATAAACGACGTGGCGGCCCTTGGGCATCTACCTACCCGCTCTCAACCGCTGTGGCCGCGAAATTCGACCAGTAGTATTCCATTGGTGGATGGTAGCACAGGATGCAGCGGGCGGGAGCTTTTTCTCGCTCCGGTTTGATACGACCGTCGAGAACATGGACCTCGAGTCGATTCCGGGTGTCGGCGAGAAGACCGCCCGGGCGCTGTCGGACCTCGACGATCCCGAGCGGGCGCTGCGCGCGGGCGACGTCGCGACGATCGCGTCCGCCCCCGGCATCACGCAGGGACGGGCCGCCCGGATCGCACGCGGTGCGATCCGCCTCGAACACGACGACGCTGGCGGCTTCCTCGCCACCGACCGCGCCAGAGAGATCTATCGCGAGATCCTCTCGTTGCTCAAGCAACGAACAGTCACGGACTATGCCGCCCAGCGCGTCGAAACGTTCTACCCGAGTTCGCGCCGCTCGCGCATCGAGGAGGTCCAGACGTTCGCCCGCGAGGCAATCTCGCGTGAGGCCAGCCCCGCCGTCCTCGAGGCACTCGAGGGCGTCGAACCGCTCCGAACGCCCGGCGACGTTCGCGTCCGCGAGCGCTGTCTCGCGACGACCGACGCCGAGCGCTACTCCGCGGCCCGCGAGGCGATTCCCGAACTCTCCGTCGAAGTCGTCGAGGACGCCCAGGGACTCGCCGAACTCGCTCGCGGCTACTCGACCGTTATCGCGCTCGACGAGTCCTTCGCCGGCGTCACCGTCGAGGGCGATGTCCAGGTCAGACCGGACGCACTCGAGTCCCCCGCCGAAATCGTCCCCGAGCGCCCGCTCGCGTTTTTCGCACGAAATCGGGATCGGATCACGGCCGCGATCGACGTTCACCGGACCGCTGGCCTCGCAGACGAGGTCGACTGCGACCTCGACGCACTCGAGGACGGCCTCTCGCGACTCGAACCGGACGGGACCGTTGCCGGCGACGACGAACTCGACCGGCTGACGGTCGCCGCTGACGATCTGGACGCCGCGGTCGGCACCGCCGAAACTGTCGCGAACGACCACCTCCGGGACGCGATCCGCGAGGAGGACGTGACCATCGAGGGGTCGGACCTCCTCTCGCTTGTCGAACGCGGCGCTGGCGTCGACTCGCTGCTCTCGCGGGAACTCGCCGACGAGTTCGCCGCGGCCGTCGACGCCGCGCGCGAGCACCTGATCGACTCGCTCGACCTCGACGCGGGCGAGGCGGAACTCGCGCGACGCATCTTCGGCGACGAACCGACCTTCCCTGTCGAGCGCGACGAGGACGCCACCGCTCGACTGCGTGAGGAACTCGTCGCAGCCAAGGAGCGCCGTGCTGGCAAACTCAAGCGCGAACTGGCGGCCGACCTCGCCGATCAGCGCGACGGCGCGCGGGAACTCGTTCGAGGCGCACTCGAGTTGGACGTCGAACTCGCGATTGCCCGGTTCTCCCGGGACTTCGAGTGTACGATGCCGGAGTTCGTCTGGGACGCTGACGGCGGCGGTAGCGGTGGCGGTGGGGGTAGCGGTAGTGGTGACGGTGGCGGTAGCGGTGGCGGTAGCGGTAGCGGTGACGGTGGCGGTGATGACGCCACGAACGCCACCACCGGCTTCACCATCGAGGCCGGTCGCTCACCGCTGCTCGACGAACCGCTCGAGAAAATCGATCCCGTCGACTACGAAGTGTCGGGTGTCGCGCTCCTCTCGGGGGTCAACAGCGGCGGGAAGACCTCGCTGCTCGACCTCGTCGCGAGCGTCGTCGTCCTCGCGCACATGGGGCTGCCAGTCCCCACCGAGCGCGCGGAACTGCGCCGGTTCGACGACTTACACTACCATGCGAAGACCCAGGGCACCCTCGACGCTGGCGCGTTCGAGTCCACCGTCCGCGAGTTCGCCGACCTCGCCCAGGGCGGCGAAGGCTCGCTCGTGCTCGTCGACGAACTCGAGAGCATCACGGAACCGGGCGCGTCGGCGAAGATCATCGCCGGGATTCTGGAAGCCCTGCACGAAAACGGCGCGACGGCAGTCTTCGTCTCCCACCTGGCCGACGAGATCCGTGAGATGGCCGGCTTCGCGGTGACCGTCGACGGCATCGAGGCCGTCGGACTGGTCGATGGGGAACTCGAGGTGAACCGCTCGCCGGTGAAGAACCACCTCGCGCGTTCGACGCCGGAACTGATCGTCGAGAAGTTGGCGACGGAGGCGACGGAAGCGAGCGCGAGCGACACGGTGCGTGCGAACGGCGGCACCGAGACCGTGTCGGAGCCGCAGTTCTACGACCGGCTACTCGAGAAGTTCGACTGAGTGATCGGCGTTCGTTGGCGATCCATTTGCAGACCGGTACTCGCGTTTGCCGCCTCGTGATCGTTTTTGCATCTCCTGTTCGTGTCTTGATGTATGACCAGTGACCTTGCGATCACGAACACGCTCGCACTCACAATGGGCGACGGCCGGCTCGGAATCGTCGACGACGCGACAATCGCCCTCAAGGACGGTGATCTCACCTACGTTGGACCCGCCAACGAGTTCGACGGCAACCCGGCGCGAACCATCGACGGCACCGGTCGGGTCGTGCTGCCCGGACTGGTGAACGTCCACGCCCATACCGGCCTGACGCTGCTTCGCGGCGGCGCACAGGACGTGCCCGAAATCGAGTGGATGAACCGCGCGCTCGGCCCGCTCTCGGAGGCGATGACGACCGACGACGAGATCGCCGGCGCGCGACTCGGTGTTCTCGAGGCGCTGCGATCGGGGGTGACCACTGTCGGCGAGTACGCAGCAGACGTTTCGGACCTCGTCGACGCGGTCTACGATCCGATGGGCGTCCGCGTCGTTGCCGCGGAGACGATCAACGCCGTCGACGACGCCGCAGCCGACCTCGGCCCGGACGAACCGTACCCGCTCGACGAGGAGCAAGGCTGGGCGGGACTCGAACGCAACGAAGATCTGTTCGACACGTACGCCGACCACGACCGCGTCTCGTGTCTCTACGGGCCGCAGGCGCTCGACATGGTCCCGCCCGAACTACTCGAGGAGATCCGCGACCGCGCCGTCGAGCACGACCGGGACATCCACATGCATGTCGCGCAGGGCGAGCGCGAGCACCGCCAGATTCAGGCCCGCTACGGCGCGGACGAGACGACCGTCAGCGTTCTCGACGATCTCGGAATCGTCTCGGAGCGACTGCTCGCCGCGCACCTCCACAACGCCACGCCCGCAGAACGCGAGCACCTCGCCGACGCCGGCGTGCGGATGGCCGCAAATCCAAGTTCGATCGCCGCCATCGACGGCATCACCCCACCGATCGCCGAGTACCGAGAGTACGGCGGCGTCGCCGGCATCGGAACGGATCAGGCTCCCGGTCCGGGCGGGCACGACTTCCTGCGAGAGTTGCGGACCACGGCGCTGCTCGCGAAGACCAAGCGGACCGATCCGACCGCGTTTCCCGCGTGGGAGGCGCTTCGCGTCGCGACCATCGAGGGCGCGAAGACGCTGGGGATCGACGACCGCGTGGGCTCACTCGAGGCCGGCAAACGCGCCGATCTCGTCGTGCTCGACCTCGACCACCCCTCGACCGCACCCGTCGTCTCCGAGCCGCTGCAGACGGCCGTGCCGAATCTGATCTACGGCGCGAACGCCGGTCTCGTCGACACAGTCGTCGTCGAGGGCGAGGTGGTACTCGAGAACGGCATGGTCACGACGGTCGACGAGGAGGCGGTACTCGAGTCGGCGAACGAGCGCGCTGCGGCAGTCTTCGATCGTGCGGGTGATGCGTGGCGCGCGGCAGATTCCGAACTCGTGGGTCGAGTGGCGGACGGCTGGCTCTGAACACTGTGCGCAATCGGTGTGGATCACGGCTGTCGAGCGGGTCAGAACCCGATAGACAGCAAACAACTAAGTAACTCGGACAGCGTGGTGAAAGTGATGGCAGACGACCCCGAGGAGGGGATGTTGTCGTGGGACGAGTCCGTGTTTCGGGACGAGCACGTCTTCGAAATCGACTACGTTCCCGAGACGTTCCAGCACCGCGAGGGCCAGATGCGAAACCTGACGTACGCGCTGCGGCCAGCGGTGCGTGGCTCGCGCCCGCTCAACGTCGTGGTTCGGGGCCCGCCGGGCACTGGCAAAACGACCTCGATTCAGAAACTGTTCGACGAGGTCGGCGCACAGACCAGCGACGTGCGAACCATCCGCGTCAACTGTCAGGTCAACGCGACCCGCTACTCGGTGTTCTCGCGACTGTTCGAGGGAACCTTCGACTACGAACCGCCGTCGTCGGGGATTTCCTTCAAAAAGCTGTTCAGCCAGATCGCAGAGAAACTCGTCGAGGACGACCGCGTCCTCGTCGTCGCTCTGGACGACGTCAACTACCTCTTCTACGAGAACGAGGCCTCCGACACCCTCTACTCGCTGCTTC
Organism: Natrialba magadii ATCC 43099; assembly: GCF_000025625.1. Classification (NCBI taxonomy): domain Archaea; kingdom Methanobacteriati; phylum Methanobacteriota; class Halobacteria; order Halobacteriales; family Natrialbaceae; genus Natrialba; species Natrialba magadii. Next base: position 2,110,100 of record NC_013922.1, read on the forward strand.
GCGCCCACGAGGAACATCCCGGCGCAAAGATCGGCGTCATCGTCGTCTCTTCTGATCCCTCCCTCGACGTCATCGATGAACTCGACTCCCGCGTGCAGAGCGTTTTCCGCCCCGAAGACGTCTACTTCCCGGTCTACGACCAGCCCGAAATCGTCGACATCCTCGACGAACGCGTCCGCCGGGGCTTTCACGACGGCGTCATCGGCAGAGAGACACTCGAGTACGTTGCCGAGCTCACGGCCGACAGCGGCGACCTTCGGGTTGGGATCGATCTCCTGCGCCGGGCGGGGCTCAACGCGGAGATGCGCGCGAGTCGCAGCGTCGAACGGCAGGACGTCGAGGAGTCCTACGAGCAGTCGAAGTACATCAACCTCTCGCGGTCGCTGTCGGGGTTGACCGACACCGAACAGGTCCTTCTGGAGGTTATCGCCCACCACGACGGCGAGCAGGCGGGCGAGGTGTACGAGGCCTTCCGCGAGCAGACGGATCTCGGCTACACCCGCTATTCGGAAATCGTCAACAAGCTCGACCAGCTCGGATTGATCGACGCCGAGTACGCAGAGGTCGACGGCCGTGGCCGGTCGCGGTCGCTGTCGCTGTCTTACGAGAAGGACGCGGTGCTTGATCGACTCGAGTAAGCCGTTGACCGCGCCGACCGCGCCGACTGCGCGGATCGCGCCAACCGGACAGTATGGGCTCACCGCCCGCTCGCAAGACGAAAGTTCTTCGACTCGGATACGTGTTTGGCAGCTCGACCTTCTGTTTTATCGTGGTTGCAGCTGTGGAGGTGAACGATGGAGCCAGTTACGACAGACGACGCGCCGTCGTTTACCGACCTGTATTCGCTGCCGATCGGGCAGGGGATGATCCACGGAGAGACGCTACACGCTGTACAGCTCGCTGGTGATCCGGAGACCGGCGAGATCGTCGGCGACACGATGAGCGAACAGACCGAACAGACGCTCGATAACATCGAAGCGACCCTCGAGGCGGGCGGCTCATCCTTCGACGACGTCATCAAGGTAACTGTGTACGTCACCGATCTCGATTCATTCGATGCATTCAACGACGTCTACGAGCAGTACGTCTCTGAGCCGTATCCGGTTCGGTGTGTCGTCGAAGTCTCCAATCTCGCTGCAACGGCCATGGTCGAGGTCGCCGTCGAAGCCGCAGTCTGAGACGGTCTGTTGTCGGTCATTCTGGTGCAACCGCAGGATGGAACCCGGTTTTACCGGGAAACCGTTCGATAACTCGTCCGACACGTGATCGACTGCCCGTCAGCGTCGTCTCTGAACTGTTGTCGCAAATATACTGACCCGGATCCGATCGGAGCGTTCCTCGGACACCGAGACGGTCGATTTCACCGGTGGCCACTGGGTAGAGCTCGTCTTCGTGAGCGGTGTGTCTCAGAACAAATCAACTGGTAGTGCGTTGTGGGATAGTGGACTCATATGGATTGCTGTACCGATGTACCGGCGCAACCGCGACCTGTGCGGCGGTTGCGCCGGAACTGACTTACAGTAACCCGTATCAGGCCTGATCGACCTGTTTCCGATACTCCTCAGCGATATCGAGTGCGTTATCGACCCGGTCTTGTGTGTCGGTGTTCGTCCGCTCGCTGAGCTGTCGAAGCTGATTGAGGTGTTCGTCGAGAATCGCGTGATCGGGTTCGTGATCACCGACAGTGTAGTCTTTGAACGAATCGGCGACCTCGCGGATCTCCTCGCGAGCATCGTCGTCGTCTGCCGTCTTCGCCGCCTCCTCGAGTTCGTCACGTGCCTCCGATAGTTCCTGAACCATGTGCGGGGCCACAACGACCCTCCCTATAACGCTTAGCGTGGCACCTGAACACGGCGTTGTTAGGGTCTGCCGAAACCCGTTTCAGTCTGTTTCAGACCGGGTATTTTGTGTGTAACGTTGTGTTTAGCGCCTGCTATTTATGGGGAGGCTGCCACCACTGCCGGGATATACAGCATTACCATCGGAAAGGAAAGTTGGTTCGGTGAAACGGACTGCTGTGTTCTTCTGGTCGAACGTCCCCTATTCGGCTGCAAATGACGTTCTCACGACGTACGACGCTCAAGGTGATTGGTATCGCAAGCGGAGTTGGCCTCTCCAGTGGAGTCGCCCTCGCGAGTGGTGACGACACGACAGACGAGTGCGACAAGCCGTCGAAAGACGACAAACCGATGGATGACGACCGACCGGTTGACGAGCCCGCCGACGCCGGGGTTCGCGTCGCTCACTTCTCGCCCGACGCACCCGCGGTCGACATCCTCGTCGACGGTGCGGAAGTCCTCTCGGACGTTCCCTACGGTGCCATCTCGCCCTATCTGGAACTCGATCCCGGAACCTACACGATCACGATTACTGCGGCCGGCGATCCCGACACCGTCGCGTTCGAAGGTGACGTCGACGTTGGCGACGCTTACTACACGGTCGCAGCGATCGGCGAACTCGAGGCGGAGACGTTCCGGCCAGAGGTGCTGACTGACGCCGACCCACTCCCAACAGATGCGCCGGCGGAGTCGGCGTTCGCCCGCGTCGCACACTTCTCGCCCGACGCGCCCGCAGTTGACATCTACGCCGACGACGATCCGCTGGTCGAGGACGTTTCCTTCGGTGACGTCTCCGAGTATCTCGCCGTTCCCGCAGGTGCCTACGAACTCTCCGTCCGGCCTGCGGGCGACCCAGAGACTGTGGTTGCGTCGTTCGACGTCGAACTAGACGCCGACGTGGCGTACACCGGATACGCGATCGGCTACCTCGAACCAGCGGCCGACGTGACTGACCGCGACTTCACGGTCGAGATCGCGGTCGACGGTCCCGATGCGGACGAGGAGATGCCAGCCGAGAGGGAGGCCGACGCTGTAGACGAGGAGGATGACGTTGATGACACTGCCGAGCCCGATGAGCCTGCCGAGGAACCGGTGGCTGATCCCGACGCTGACGCCGAAGCCGACGACGCAACTGTCGACGAGCCAGGCGAGGCTGACGCGGGTGCCTAATCAGGGCCTGACGGTACAGTAGGTCGAACGGAGGGCCGAGCGGAGACGGCACCGACCGGCGACACACCGTGACTGTTGGCCCCAATCCGGTCCGCTTTTTCCCGACTCTCAGTCGTTTCCCCGGTTCGCTTGCTCGAATACGTCTTCTTGTACGAGAGGTCGCTGTTTAACCCGAGTCGAAACCCTGCTACCGTGCTAGGCGGTCGGTGTGAGTCAGTCATACGCCACGACCTGCCCGTGCTCCGTTCCGACCACGAGCAGGCCGTCGACCGCTGCGAGCGACGCCGTTCCAGCCAGTCGCACGCCCTCGCCTCGCACCTCACGTTCCCAGCGCGTCTCGCCGGTTTCGGGATCGATCGCGGCCAGGGCGGGAGCGTCGTTCTCGCCGCCGACGAAGACAGTCTCACCCGCAGCGACCAGCGTCGGCATCTCCCACGCCGTTTCGATTTCCCAGTCGATCGCCCCCTCCGAATCGATGGCGACCAGTTTGCTCGGCTCGTCACTGTCGCTCCAGTCACCGCGTCCGGCGTGGAACACCGCTCGCTCGCCGACGATAGCGGGTGGGATGATATGCGCGTCCTGATACTCGAGTTCCCACTCGAGTGCACCGTCGGCCGCGGCATACGCCTGTAGTCGTTCGGAGTCACTGAGTGGGCCGTCCCTTGTACTCGAGAGAACGAGGTCGTTCCAGACGACCGGCGGGTGGCCGGTGCCATTTCCGCGAACCTCCCACTGGTTCTCAGGCGGGTTCTCGGAGCCAAGACTGAACCACGAATCCGCGGGGTGGTACGCGGCCAGCCTCCCACTCCCCCGGAAGAGTTGTCCATCCGCGATGGCACAGCCACCGTAGCCGGACAGCTCCCACAGTTCGTCGCCCGACGTGGCATCGTACGCGGTGAGTCTGTGATAATCGCCGCGGTAGACGATATCGCCGTCGAACAGCACGGTCGCGCCGACCGTCCGTGCGCTCGATTGGCCGTCGTCGACCCACTGCTGCTCGCCGGTTTCGCGGTCGTAGGCAGTGACGGCACGCTCGGTCGATGCTGTGTACACGCGCTCGTCGCCGAGTGCGAGCGAATCGACACTCGCAGCCTCGTCGTCGGCCGCCCACAGCCGCTCGCCGGTGTCGCGGTCGAGGGCGACGAGGCTAGTGCTTGCCGCTCGTTCGCTGCCGGCGAGTACGACGTCCTCGCCGACGACCAGCCCGTTGACGGCTCGAACTGGTGATTTCGGCTCGAAGCGCCAGCGCTCGTCAGGGTCGTCGGGGACGGTTGCGTCGATGTTGGCGGCCGTATTATGCAGATCGTACCGTGACTGTCGCCAGCTGTTCGCGTCCGTCTCGAGTGCACCGAACGAGTGGTTGCTTCCGAGGCAGCCAGCGACTGTGGCGAACCCGGCCGTCGCTCCCGCGCCGAGGACGGATCGTCTGGAGGGCATGGCTTGCTACGCGGTCCTGATGTGAGTCGCATAGTTCTTCTGGTGTTCTGTCACGTCGACGGAACCGATCTGTTGTCCCAGAGCTGATCGAGACAGCCCATTCCGAACCGGGCCTCGCATATGCGAGCGCGTAAAGTAGCTCCAGTCCTTGCTTCCGATGATGAGTGATTCTCGAGGTCCCCTGCAGCCGGACCGACCGGACGCCGACCATCCCTTCGAGGTCGACGCTCCCTTCGAGCCCGCCGGCGACCAGCCCGAGGCGATCGAGCAGCTAGCCGACGGGTTCAACTCGGGCATGGAGAAACAGACGCTCCTCGGCGTCACGGGATCGGGGAAGACGAACACCGTCTCCTGGACCATCGAGGAGGTACAGAAGCCGACACTCGTGATCGCACACAACAAGACACTCGCGGCCCAGCTCTACGAGGAGTTCCGCAATCTCTTCCCAGAAAACGCCGTCGAGTACTTCGTCTCCTACTACGACTACTACCAGCCCGAGGCCTACGTCGAACAGACCGACACCTACATCGACAAGGACGCCTCGATCAACGACGAAATCGACCGGCTTCGGCACTCGGCCACGCGCTCACTGCTGACCCGCGAGGACGTCATCGTCGTCGCGAGCGTCTCGGCAATCTACGGCCTCGGTGACCCGCGAAACTACATCGATATGTCGCTTCGTCTTGAGGTCGGCGAGGAAGTCGGCCGCGACGACCTCCTGAAACAGCTCGTGGACCTGAACTACGAGCGCAACGACGTCGACTTCACACAAGGCACGTTCCGCGTCCGGGGCGATACCGTCGAAATTTACCCGATGTACGGCCGCTACGCCGTCCGCGTCGAACTCTGGGGCGACGAAATCGATCGCATGGTGAAAGTGGACCCACTCGAGGGCACCACCCAGGGCGACCAGCAGGCCGTCCTCGTTCACCCGGCGGAGCACTACTCGATTCCGGAGCCCAAACTCGAGCGCGCGATGGACGAGATTCGCGACGACCTCGACTCTCGCATCTCGTACTTCGATCGCACAGGCGACATGATCGCCGGCCAGCGCATCGAGGAGCGCACGACGTTCGATCTCGAGATGATGCAGGAGACGGGCTACTGTTCGGGGATCGAGAACTACTCGGTCTACCTCTCGGATCGCGAGTCCGGCGAGGCACCGTACACGCTGCTCGATTACTTCCCGGACGATTTCCTGACGGTGATCGACGAGTCCCACCAGACGATTCCACAGATCCGCGGCCAGTACGCCGGCGACAAGTCCCGGAAGGACTCGCTCGTCGAGAACGGGTTCCGGCTTCCGACCGCCTACGACAACCGCCCGCTCACGTTCGAGGAGTTCGAAGAGAAGACCGACCAGACGCTGTACGTGTCTGCGACGCCGAGCGACTACGAACGCGAACACTCCGAACGTATCGCAGAACAGATCGTTCGTCCGACTCACCTCGTCGACCCCGAAATATCGGTTTCGCCCGCCAGCGGTCAGATCGACGACCTCATGGACCGCATCGACGACCGGATCGACCGCGATGAGCGCACCCTCGTCACCACGCTCACGAAGCGGATGGCCGAGGATCTCACGGAGTATCTCGAAGAGGCCGGTGTCAACGTTGAGTACATGCACGACGAGACGGACACCTTAGAGCGCCACGAGATTATCCGCTCGCTTCGACTGGGGGAGATCGACGTACTCGTCGGGATCAACCTCCTGCGGGAGGGGCTGGACATCCCCGAAGTCTCGCTCGTGGCGATTCTCGACGCTGACCAAGAGGGCTTCCTCCGCTCCGAGACGACGCTCGTCCAGACGATGGGGCGCGCGGCACGAAACGTCAACGGCGAGGTCATCCTCTACGCCGACGACCCCTCGAACGCGATGAAGTCCGCAATCGAGGAAACCAAGCGCCGCCGCCGCATCCAGCAGGAGTACAACGAGGAACACGGCCTCGAACCGACCACCATCGACAAGGCCGTCAGCGAGACAAACCTGCCCGGCAGCAAGACCGATACCTCGCAGGTCTCCGGCCGGGAACTCGAGGACGAGGACGAAGCCGCCCGCTACATCGACGAACTCGAGACCCGGATGGACGAAGCCGCGAGCAATCTCGAGTTCGAACTCGCCGCGGATATCCGCGATCGGATTCGGGAGGTCCGCGAGGAGTTCGAACTCGCAGGCGGTGCCGAAGACGAGGGTGTCGCGCCGCCGGCCGAGGAGTTCTGACGAAGGCGGTCGTTCGCATCGGCCTGGTTTTGAATCCGCCCGATACTGCTCGGAAAGTTAATTTCTGTCTGACAGAGTGATTTCAGTTGTCTTAGCTCGGGATACTCGAGGCACTGTCTAGATGAGAGCTTGAGGAATGAGCAGGTGGTGGCGGGAAGTGTCCATGCAACTCGCCAATCTGCTCAGAGAGTGCTTAGACGTGGATTGTGATGCGATTTGGGCGAACGAGCGCACCCTGACACCTGTCAGGATGTCCGGGTGCGTCTGCCTTCAATGGGGTTGCCAGTTCGGAATGTCGTCTCAGTGTTGGAATTACTCGCTATTAGAATGGCTCAATATGTCCTGCAGAAACAGTATTACTTATATATCATATTTACAATTCAACGGCTCTGTTGAAACCCTCTTCACGTCTTGTGATTTGCTAAGGAGTTCGTTCTCAGTCGGATTTGCGAAACCCAGCAGGAATAGTAGCTCTTCTCAATGTCATTTCTGAAGGGTTTCAACAGAGCCAATTCAACTAATATATATTGAACTATGACCGAACATTTATTAGCTGTGGAAGGTTATTTGACATATGAGGCGGAGAATGTTACTTACAGCAATCGGGGTAGGCAAACTCCATTTAGCAGGTTGCCTAAACTGGATTCCCGACGACCCACCTGAACTGGCCCTTGGTAGAATACATATCGAAAATCATAGTGACCAAGACGTAGAAGTCGATGTCTCTGTGACGAAAGATAGTGAAAGGGTGTACCAAGAAGAACACTTAATTAGAGGGGAAGAAACATCCGGTGAGTATCCCCAATTTGGTGCGATGAATATCGTCGAGGACTGGATGGGCGAACTAGCCGAGTACGAATTCCGGGTAGAGGTGGTTGACTCGGAGATCGGGACCTCCCTGACGACAGAGTCGGTAACTGAGTCGGTAAGAGAACAAGTCGAGGAAGCCGCGCGAGACGATATCCAAGATGGAACGTGTTTCGAATTTACTGCCAGGTTCGGCGAGCCGGGCCACGGCGGTGAACTTGATGACGTGACTATTGGATACGGACTTCTCCAAACGGAGGATTCCCTAGAAACTGCTCCCTCGTGTAACGTTTCAGAGGAGTGATCATGAAACAGTTGACAAGGGATCACTCTCACCGCTACCAGAACCGTCGAAATGCGTCTTGATGGCGTACCCGATCATTCAGCCGATTCTGCACCTTATCTCGACTTAAGATCAACGTCCTTGATCTTCATTTCTAGCCGCCCTTCGATCCACGATTCTGTCTCAAGCTCGGTTCGGTCATGCGTGTTCTTGTCTGTGCGCTCTTGTGTAGACTAGCGGAAGAGCATGTTAGCAACCCACGCCCGCCCCCGTGTTACGGACTGAGACGGTCGAAGATTCGAGAAAGCCTATTACTCGGTTCGCTGTCTGAGCCAGTACCGCTGTACTATAGAAGAGCGTTTAGTATTGAGTACCGCTCCAAGCGTAAACTGATGAGTGAAACCAAACGAACGGTCTCGGTTTCGCCTATTCGATTCAGGTTGAAACGCCACTAAATGGTTCTCTCCAGTCTTTATATGGCTCCAATCAATCTTCTCTACATATAAATATATGATGGAAACTCACCATCTGCTATTTTGATATATAATAATATTAGATTATAATAATCACGAAGGAACTATTGTCAATTAGCTATATGTATCCAGAGGATATTGCCTATAGTATGGCAAAAGATACCAATACGATAAATCGCCGGACTATCCTTCGAAATGTGTCCGTTGGGACAGCTATTGTCGGTGTAGCCACTAGTACCGTGAGTGCAAATAGCGGAGTTGGAAAAGATAAGGTTGAAACCTCAGAACAAGATTCCCATTTAAGTTGTACCTCTTGGGAACACCACAGTGATTTCTGTCCTGAATCAACTAAGACTCGTGATTTGACTGCAACTTCGATGTCTGATTGTGAGGAATCATGGGTAGAGTTCAATTGTATCAATGATCAAGAACACCGAAGGGAGTGTTGTTATGACCCACATCAATTAGAATATGATAGTGATTCTATCGTAGCCTCTGGCGTGACGGAGGTCCATGGAGAATTAACTACTTCTGTCGCCCGTGAGACGGAGTGGCGAAGTCCGTATGAAGATGACCCAGTTGAAAGTTATTGGATGGCACAATTCAATCTTGTTACCCTTGCCGAAACTCGAAATGAATCCGGCTCATTAGTCTGTTTTGTTGACGAATCCGAACTCAATATTAATAGATCTGGAAATGGGCAATTGAGAACATTTATCCAGGATGATAACCGTGAAGATGAAAACTGGGTTGGTGGTTCAGGAGATCTAGATAAGAGCAGTGAATATGATATCGGAGATTACGGAGAAGAGATTCTTACGTTTGCTCTTGGTGAAATACCTGGCGGGTTTGGAACAGGATGGAGCGCGGGCGAAATGTTGGGTAGTATGTATAATATGTACACAGATGAGTACGAATTTGATGATACAATTTCACTCGCGTACAACTGGGATGATAATAGTCCCTGCAGTAACCAAGCAGAGAGTACCGCACATTGGCTTCGATTTGAGGTGACAAATATGGACGGAGGTGATGAAGCTACTCTTAGTGTTAGTGATGAAACAAATATAGATGGCCCTACGATGGAAACAGATATCACTATGCCAGTTTCAGCACCTTCTGCAGATCCGGATACGCTTCGAGAGATGTCTGACGCGGAACTGCAAGAACAAAATATGAGTGCGGCAACTGTTAAAGAAATTCGTGAAAGTCCCCAGAATTACGGTGTGTCTTCAGAGAGTATTGAATCCGAGCATCCAGAAACCCTAATATTCCTTGGAGAAACTGAGTGACACAATAGAAATCTATTAAGGGTATTAAAATTTTATATATCACGATAGGGTTAGGGATGTAACTCGTCTTTGCATGTTTATAAGCCACCTTCAGAACGGATAAAGAAATGGCCAATTCTTTCAGCAATCCATCAAGGCCTCGCTCTGATTGTTTGCGGACCCAGGAAAATAGGTTGTAGATAGCCTCTTTCAGACCATGAATGGATCGTCAATATTTCCAACGAACGAAATGTGGAACCTTACAAGTGCAATGTGGTTTCATTCATATTGTATCCTTAATCGCCTCAAATAGGGGAGCTTTAGATTTAATTGAGAAAATTCTATTTAAAAATCTATGGTGTATTATAACCCTTGAATAGCTCCGTGGTATCTATTCACTGACCCCATAACTGTAGGTCATATTTAAAGTCAACATTCATGGCGATAACACAGTCGTGTGGTACGTCAGCTTCTCGCTTGTCCACTACGTTTTCACAGCGTCGCCTCTGCTTGACCAGCAATCTGTTCCTGGAGAGCGACCCACGGTAGCGCCCAAGCACAAATCAAACTACAGATCGCTACTACAACTCGAGTGTGTAGACGACTTCCTCGTGCTCCTCGTCACCCATTTCGACCGTGCCGCCGCCCGTCTCCTCGAAGCCCAGGTCTTCGTAGAACGTTCGCCCGCCCTCGTTCGTGGCGAGGTCGATTGCCCGCATTCGGTTCATGTTGAAATCCGCGAGGTCGTCGCGCAGACGCTCGTGGAGCGCCGTGCCGACACCCTCGCGCTGGTGCTCCGGATGGACGTACATCCGGAGCACATTGCCCTCGTCTTCCTGCACGACGCCGTGGGTGAAGCCGACGACGCCGTCGTCGGTTTCGGCAACTAGCACTGCGGTGCCGGGTTTCGAGAGTGCGCGCTCGAGTTCGTCGTCGGCGTACCAGTCGTCGACCGTTTCGTCGATGACGTCGCTCTCGAGTTCGTCGTAGGTGTCGTGCCAGGTGTCACGGGCGACTTCGCGGATTGCCTCGCGGTCGTCGGCAGTTGCTGGTCGGATTGCTCCCTCCATACTGTGCTCTACAATACCGAGGGACAAAGAGATACACTCAACGCGGGTTGTGTTAGTGCAACTAACGTTACGCCTGGGTGGGGACTGAGTCGGTCAGCAGTCGGTTTGGACAGGTGCGAACGCTACGCCTGCACGTCGAATCCGCGGTCACGAAGCAGGTCCGGTACTCTGTCGCGGTGCTCGCCCTGCAGTTCAATTCGCCCGTCGTCGACGGTGCCGCCGGTGCCGAGCGACGATTTGAGATCGGAGGCGATCGACTCGATTTCGGAGTTCGAGAGGTCGAAGCCCTCGACGATCGTCACTGGCTTGCCGTACCGCCGGGATTCCATGCGAATCGACAGCACCTGCTCTGCGGTTTCGAGGTCACTTTGGCTATCTAATTCGTCAAGCAGGTCGTCGAGTGGGTCGTCTGCGGGCACAGTTGAACGAATGTCCTCCAGTGACTAAGACCTGCGCCTCACGTCCGCCGGTGTTGCTTGGAATTGTCTCCGTAGGTATTGTGCCTGTGAAACACGAGATTTGAACACAACGATCTTAATTCATCACATTCAGAAAGCTTATTATTCCTCCTAAATGGTGAACGCATATGTTGCGGAGGAAATTCGCATTTGCATGTGGTGCAGTCACCGTTCCAGCCCTCTCTTCGTTCTCGACGAGTGCTGGCGAGTCGAACGCTAGTAACACGGACGTTCAAAAGACCGCCCTCATCGTTGTCAATGAATGCAACGGTACGATCGACGGAGACGTGTCGTTTGAAGGAACGAACGGTGATCACGAGGCTGTCGCGGAATTTTCACTCACGGCTGAGTCAGTCGAACGGATTCCGGTAGCCCTGCCAGCAGACCGTGAGATTGACGTTATCATTTCCGGCGAAATTCGGTCGACAGGAGCAACGTTCACGAGATCGGATACCGAGGTAACGACAACGTTCCCCGTCAAGGAGACGGAAGCAATCGTTCCGGGTGATGGACCACTTCTCGTTCTCGTCACTCGAGACTCGGTGACGGTCGCTACTGTTCAAGGACAGTGACGTCTCGGTTTGTCGGTTGTATGTGTGCGAACTGTTTGCCGAATTCGTATTCGTCTGTCATCGCGTACGCCGCAGTACTACTGGCCACCGATCAGATTTCCGGACCGCCATCCGTCCTCCAGCGCCCAACGAGTTCGGTGGTGCCGACCGAGAGGACCGACAGCCAGAGGGCACAGGCGACGAGACCGACCGTCGTCGCGACCGCGGAGTGGATCGCAAGCGGTGCGAGAACGAGCAGCGGGAGGCCGGGGAGGAGCATCACGAACGTCAGCGCGTCGCCGAGAATTGCTGGTCCGATTCCGGCGAAGGCGACCAGCGCCCAGAGCGCACAGAGTCCGACCAGCGCGAGAAAGACGGTAAGCGAGGCCGTGTCGGGCTGAAACACCCGCTGTCGAAATGGCAACTCTTCGGCCGCGACGGACTGATTTCGCCCGACGGCCGCGAGAAGGGCGGCAACAGCGGCCGAGCCGACGACCGCGCCAGCCAACCCGAGTAGGATCAGCCCTGCACTCGGTTCGACCGTCGGCGGAAGCTGGGCGGTCGTCAAATTCCGGTTGACGAACCAGACCGCCGGAAAGAGGGCCATGAAGAAGGGGACCACCATGGCGCGGACGAAGTCGTTCATTACCCAACGGTTCAACCGGGCAATACAAATACGTTAGCGAACTGTGACGAATCGGCCTGCTGTGACTTTTGTGCGTCCTCTCACTGCACATCGACGCTACAGCCGTTCCTTCACCGTTCGAGCCGTCTTCTCGCCGACACCAGAAACGCTCTGTAGGTCCTCCACGCTCGCCTCGCGAACGTTCTCCACACTCCCGAAGCGACCGAGCAGCCGTTTTCGCGTCTCAGGGCCGATTCCCGGAACGTCGTCTAACACCGTCCTCACGTCGTCACGCAGCGTCTGATGGTACTGGACGGCAAAGCGGTGAGACTCGTCGCGAACACGCTGGAGCAGGTGCAGATGCGGCGCATCCGAGGGCCAGGAAAGCTGTCTATCGGGGATGATAACCGTCTCCTCGGCCTTTGCCAGCGCGATTGCAGGTACGTCCCAGCCGACTGCACTCAGGGCGTCCCGGGCCGCCTCGAGTTGCCCCTCGCCGCCGTCGATCAGCAGGAGATCCGGATCCGGCCTGTCGTCCCGGTCCTCGACGGCTCGGCTGGCGCGCCACTCGAGTAGCGCGCGCATGTTGTCGTAGTCGTCGTTCTGGTCGGTGAGTTTCTTCCGGCGGTAGTCGGCCTTTTCAGCGCTGCCGTCGACGAAGGTGACGTTGCTGCCCACGGCGGCTGTTCCCTGGGCATGGCTCACGTCGAAGCCCTCGATTCGGCGGGCCGTGTCGAGGTTGAGTGCGTCGGCGAGCATGCCACACTCGTCGCGCCGGCCGACGTTTCGCCGGGCGTTTTTGAGCGCGAGGTCGACGAGTTTGGCCTCGCGACCGGCACCGGGGACGCGGACGGCGACGCCCTCGGCGTCGAGCCAGGTGCTGACCTCGTCGTCGTTGTGGCGTTCGGGGAGGAGGAGTGCGTCGGGGAGGTCGCGTTCGGCGTAGTACTGAACGATGAAGGCGGCGAGGACGGCGGGGACGCCGCCCTGGCTGTCCGCTGTCTCCGCACCCGCTGCGAGGCCGCCATCGCCTGCAGCTGCCGTTTTCGCTTCCGCTCCCGCTTCTGTTCCTGCACCCGGCGCTTCGAGCGTGTGGCGCTCTCGATCCACGAGCTTCCCGCTCTCGGCGCGCAGTCGAGCCACCGTCGCGTCCTCGCCCTCGATGGCGACGCCGAGCACGTCGACGGCACGCTCGTCGCCGACCGATTGGACCGCCTCGCCGCCCTCACCGTGGAAGGCTTCGACCGTCTCGAGTCGGTCCCGCAGATTCGCCGCGCGCTCGAAGTGCTGTTCCTGGGCGGCGGTTTCCATCTCCCGACGCAGTGGATCCGTGAGAATCCCGGTCTCGCCCTCGAAGAAGCGCTCGACGGCGGTCACGTCTTCGGCGTACGTCTCGAGTTCGATCTCTCGCGTGCAGGGGGCGGTACAGAGCCCCATCTCGTAGTCGAGGCAGGGACGGTCCCGGCCCGAGTACTTGTGGTCCGAACAGCCGCGGACGCCGTAGGTCTCGCGCAGGGCCTTCACGACGGTCTCGACCTGCCGTTTGTTGGTGTAGGGCCCGAAGACGGTCGCGGATTCGCTCGGATCACGGGTGATCTCGATCTGCGGGGCGGGGTGATCCGTCAACTGGACCATCGGGTACGATTTGTCGTCCTTGAGCCGGACGTTGTACCGCGGCTGGTGGCGCTTGATCAGGTTGGCCTCGAGCAAGAGCGCCTGTGTTTCGGTGTCGGTGACCGCAATCTCGACCGCGTCTGCGCGGTCGATCATCCGACTGATGCGGGCGCTTCGCGGATCGGCGTAGGAGCCGACGCGACTCCGGAGGTCGACGGCCTTGCCGACGTAGAGGGTTGTGCCGTCGGCCTGGAACTGGTAGACGCCCGGCTCTCGCGGCAGCGATCGGGCACGCTCGCGAACCGCGTCTGCGTTCATCGGGCGCGCTAGGAGGTGGACGGCTTTCAGCCTGACTCATCGGGTCTGCGGTTCCGTCACTGTCACCACCGCTGACTGTACCCGTAACTCACCACCCGTTCCCTGGACCGAACTCGTCGTTTAGCGAGTGGTCGTCTCTGTCCCGGTCTCTGTCTCCGTTGGAAACACCGCCGCTCGTCGCCGCGAGGGACTGCCCACCGATCGGCGAGCCCGGCTGGATCGCCTCGCGGAGACTGAGCGCAGTCACCCTCCCGTCGTCCGTTCGACTGAGCGGCAGTTCGATATCAGCCTCGCCCGCAACTTCGATCCGCAGGCGCTCACTGCGAGAGCGGACGTACAGTGTCGCGAACACGGCCGCCAGTCCGAGTGAGAGCAGGCCACCCACGAGCACGACCAGGTCGAGCACTTGAAACACCAGCCCGAACGTCTCGAAGAGTCCATCGACGGCAGCTGTCGTCGCGATATCCGTTCCGGACTCTGCGCCGGCTGCTGTTTCCGCGCCCGACCCGGCCGTTTCCGATTCAACACCTGCGCCGGCCCCGTCTCCGCTCGCCTCGTCGCTTTCGAGTGCCACCGTTGGAACCATGGCCGCGAACGAGGTTGCCAGCGAAATCGTCAGGAGTGTGAGTCCGAGCGCGCCGGCGAGCAGCGTCCGGTAGAGGTTCGCTGGTGACCCGCCCGTGCTGACAGCAACGTGCTGGACGTTCGGCCGATCGACGTGTCGGTAGGGTCGACTATCGGTGCCGGTGGTTCCTCGACCGCTGCTACCATCGTGATCGACCGCCAGCACGCGGTGGCTGGTGACGACGACCGTCGCCGACTCGAGTGCGACGCGTCGCTGTTCGGTTTCGCCCTCGTAGCGAAGCTGGTCGAGGTAGTCGAGTCGAGATCCGGGGTTGGAGGGGTCGCTCTGGTTCTCTCGACTGTCCCCATCGTCCCGGTTCCTGCGCGTGGCCATCGGTTCGTCTCGTCCGTGAGTCCATCAACGCGCCTCAAGTACGCTGTGGCGTTCTGCTGTACGTGCGAACGCTCGATTCTGCGACCGGCTACGACGGACGCGATACTTTCTCGGTGTTCCGTCGGTAACCATAGTCCATGACTGAGTCGACGGTTCAGTGTTGGCTGGTCGAACGCGAGTTCGGGACGCGAAATATCGTGACGCTCGTCTACGCGACACCCGATGGCTCACGATACCAGCAGCGTGAGCGTTCATCGACTGCGCTGCAGACGGGTTCTCAGGTGACTGCCGCAACGGCTGTCCCCGAGTCGGATCTCGAGCCAGTCGAGGACGAACAGACCCGCGAACGCTACGCCACGGAGGTCGAGCGCGTGACTGATCAGTATGAGCCTGACGACCCGATCTGACTGGCTGCTGTAGTTTCTTCCTTTCGATCTGGTGAGTGGATTATCTCTCACAAGTGGCAACTCTTATCGGTGAACGCACTGATGGGTCAGCCATGCCCGCACTCCGCGTCGACGACCTGACGAAATCATACGGTCAGACGCTCGCGCTCGACGACCTCTCCTTCGAGGTCCGTGAGGGCGAGGTCTTCGGCTTTCTCGGCCCGAATGGCGCAGGGAAGTCGACCACGATCAATGTGGTCCTCGACTTCATCCGCCCGACAGCCGGCCGCGTCGAGGTGCTCGGCCGCGACGCGCAGGCTCACAGCCGCGAGATTCGCTCGCGGACCGGCGTCCTCCCCGAAGGGTATCGAACCTACGACCGGCTCACCGCCCGCCAGCATCTCGAGTTCGCCATCGAATCGAAAGGTGTTGACGACGATCCGGAAGCCCTCCTCGAGCGGGTCGATCTGGCAGACGCCATCGACAAGAAGGCCGGCGGCTACTCGAAAGGGATGGCCCAGCGACTCATGCTTGCGATGGCGCTGGTCGGCGAACCCGACCTGCTGATCTTAGACGAGCCCTCGACGGGGCTCGACCCGAACGGCGCACGCGAGATGCGCGAAATCGTCCGCGAGGAGAACGCCCGCGGCGCGACGGTGTTCTTCTCGAGCCACAGCATGGAGCAGGTCGAGGCGGTCTGTGACCGCGTCGGCATCCTCCGGAACGGCGAGATGGTCGCCGTCGACTCCGTCGAGGGGCTTCGCGACTCGGTCAGCGGCGGTACAACGCTTCGGATTACGGTTGACCGTATCGACGACGAGGCGATCCAGGCCGTTCGTTCCCTCTCTGACGTATCGAACGTTACCGTTGGGTCGGCGCAGGAACAGTCACCGACGATCACCGCACAGGTCGAGGGCTCGAAGACCGCTGTGCTCACCGCACTCGAGGACCACGGCGTCGACGTCAGGGATTTCTCGACGGAGGAGGCCTCGCTCGAAGACGTCTTCCAGTCGTACACGACGGGAACGGAGGTGCATGCGCGATGAGCACCGACGTTGGGTCCGGCTCTGGGTCCGAGGCGACCGCAACCGACACTGGGCCTGACACGGCTGCAGGTGGCTCTCCGAGCAGTTCGATCAACCCGTCGAGTGTCCGCGCGGTCGCGAAGAAGGACTTTCGGGACTCCATCCGCTCGTGGATGTTCTGGGGGCTGAGCGTCTTCTTCTTCACCCTGCTGGTTGCGACGACCGGCGTCATTTCCTACTTCGGCGATGATATCGCCGCACAGGGACAGACGACGGAGGCGCTCGTGGCCATGGTCAACGGGATCACGCGGCTGGTCATCCCGCTGATCGCGTTGATCCTCGGCTGGAAGGCCATCGCCGGTGAGCGCGAGTCGGGGAGCATCAAGATCCTGCTCTCGCTTCCTCACTCCCGGAAGGACGTGCTCCTCGGGAAGCTTATCGGCCGGGCTGCCGTGCTTTCGGTGTCACTCGTCGTCGGCTTCGTGCTTGCGGCGCTCGTCGTGGTCGCCCTACTCGGCAGCTTCGATATCGTCGACTACGGCGGACTCCTCGTGATGTCGATCATCTACGGGCTCGCCTACACGAGTATCGCGGTCGCCGTCTCGTCGCTGACGCGCTCGACGACCGTTGCCGGTGCGGGGATGTTCGGCATCTTCGTCCTGTTCTACATTCTCTGGGACACCATGCTCGTCGCGTTCATGACGCTGATGAATATGGGCTATTTGCCGGAAGGAGAAACGACCGCGCAGGTCATGCTGTTCTTCAACAGCCTCGATCCTGGAATGGCCTACCAAAACGTTCTCTCGCTGGTGACGTCGGTGGGTGACCTCGACGGACAGACGGTGATGATGCTCGAAAATATGTTCGGTAGCGTGCCGTTCTATCTGCAGGATTGGTTCGCGTTCGTCATCCTGCTGGGCTGGATCGTCGTGCCGATCGCGATTGCGCTCTTCCGGTTCGATCGGGTCGACCTCTAGAGCGACTCTCTCGCGTCACTCGTTGTAGAGCGCCCTCTCGCATCACCCTTCGAAGTGACTCACACGCTCAGGTTCGATTGAAATAATGACGCGCTCGGTCTCGATTGGGTTCGGGTACTCCTCGACGTCCATATACCGCCGTGCGAGTTCGTCGATGTGCTCGCGAGCGTTCTCGGTCGTCACCTCGTCGACCCGTCCGGTCACTGAGAGCATCCGATACGGGTTATCGGGATCGGTCATACTCACGGCCACACGGACGTCGTGCCGGGCATTTTTCTCCTTGCGCCGGTCTCGTTCAGTGTTCACCAGTAGTCGATCTGCGTCGGCATCGTAGTCGATCCACACCGGTGTCACGTGCGGTGCACCGCCCGGCAACAGCGTGGCGACGTGGGCGAACGTTTCCTTCTCGAACAGGTCCTGAAAGTCGTCGGGGATCGAAGCCATGAGGGCCGTACACCGCTTCGCTACTAAGTCACGTGGCCCACATTGGTAGGGTACGATTCACTAGACAGCAGCCTGGTCAGTCTTCGTCCGAGAGCGGCACGATCGTCAGTGGGATCTGTGTCTGTTCCGCCAGTTGCTCGGTCGTCCGTCCGAAGATCGTCGCCTCGAGCTGTCCTGCACCACTCTGTCCAACGAGGACTAGATCCGCATCAATTTCAGCAGCATACGCCAGCAAGGTATCAGCGGGGTCGCCTCGACGAACCTCTGCTGTAATATCCCCATCATCGGTTGCGTCTGTGATATTCTCAACGAGGGTCGCCTTCGCCTGATTCAGCTCGTCCACTTCAGTAACGCTGAACCGCATTGGATTCGCCGTCGAATCGACAACCGTGATGACGTGGAGGGTTGCCCCAACAGCTTGCGACAGTTCGACAGCATGCTCAAGCGCTTTCTGTGCAAAGTCACTGCCATCCATCCCGACCAGAAGCGTTTCGTACATGTGATACTGTTGTGCACCGATCAGCTTCGGCGTTCTGGTTGCCGTCGGCGTTCTGGTTGCCGTCCCCGTTCTGGTTGCCGTCGGCGTTCCGGTTGCCGTTCTCGTTTTCGTCCCCGCCCCGTCTCCATTTTCGTCCACGTCCCGTCTCCGTTTTCGTCCCTGCCCCCGTCCTCTACTCTCCACCACCGACTCACGCTACTGTGACGCGAGGCCGATCCCACGCTCTGCCAGCAGCTCGCGGAACTCACTCTCGTCGATGATCGGCACGTCGTTTTCCTCGGCGTCCTCGCGCTTCGTCGCACCCGGATTCTCGCCGACAACGAGGTAGTCCGTATTCCCCGACACGCTTCCCGTCGCGTTCGCCCCATGGGCCTCGACCGTCTCCTGGGCCTCGCTGCGGGTCACGTCGGCGAGCGACCCCGTAAAGACGAACGTCAGGCCGTCGAGTTCGTCGCCGCCGGACTCCAGGTCGGACTCCTGTGGCGAGACGTGAGCGAGAATGTCGGCCACTGCTGCAGCGTTCGCCTCGCTTGCGAAGAACTCGTGAATCGTCTCCGCGACTGTCTCGCCCACGTCGTCGACGCCCTCGAGTGCCGCCGGGTCGTCCTCGGCGGCCTCGCGGACTGCCTCGAATGTCCCGAACTCACGGGCGAGTTCGCGTGCCGTCGTCGGTCCCACGTGGGGGATACCAAGCGCTGAGAGGAAGTCCGCCAGCGGTGGCTCGCGGCTGGCCTCGATCTCCGACAGGAGGTTCTCTGCGCTCGTGTCACCCCAGCCCTCGAGTGCGGTCAGTTCCTCGCACTCGAGTTCGTAGAGGTCAGCGATGGATTCGACGAGTCCGGCGTCGACGAGTTGGCGGACGCTCTTCTCGCCGAGGCCCTCCAGGTCGAGACCGCCGTCGCTTGCGTAGTACTCGATAGAGCGCCGGAGCTGGGCGTCACACGCCAGGCCGCCGGTACAGAACGCCATCGGCCCGTCGCGTTCGATGGCGCTGTCACAGACGGGGCAGTGGTCGGGGAGTTCGTAGTGGCTCTCGGGGTCGTTGTCCGCCCCTTTCTCGATGACTTCCTCGACATAGGGGATTACGTCGCCGGCGCGCTGGACGCGGACAGTGTCGCCGATAGCGACGGTTTTCTCGGCGATTTCCTCGGGGTTGTGCAGGCTCGCACGCGAGACGGTGACGCCGCCGACGTCGACCGGTTCGAGCAGTGCGACGGGGGTTACTCGACCGGTGCGGCCGATCTGGACGGCCACGTCGGCGATTGGCGTCACCTCCGCGCGGGCGGGGAACTTGTAGGCGAAGGCGTAACGGTCGTGTCTGGCCGTTCGGCCGAGTTCCTCGCGAGCGTCGCGGTCGTCGACCTTGATCACGGTGCCGTCGATTTCGTAGTTCAGGTCGTCGCGAGCCTCGAGCATCCGGTCGCGGTACGCAATGGCGTCGTCGATGTCGTCGACAATCTCGACATGGTCCGTCACTCGCAGGCCGAACTCGGGAAAGCGCTCGAGTTCCTCGCGATGGCTGTCCTCGAGTTCACTCGCTGC
Source organism: Natrialba magadii ATCC 43099 (assembly GCF_000025625.1). NCBI lineage: Archaea > Methanobacteriati > Methanobacteriota > Halobacteria > Halobacteriales > Natrialbaceae > Natrialba > Natrialba magadii. Next base: position 2,130,067 of record NC_013922.1, read on the forward strand.
GAGCACGTCGAAGTAGAAGACGTCGAGCGGCCGCTCGGCGACAATTTCGGGGTCAAGCTGGCGGATGGTGCCGGCGGTCGCATTGCGCGGGTTGGCGAAGGGCTCCTCGCCGCGTTCGATCCGCTCGCGATTGTGTTCCTGAAAGGCGTCTTTCGGCATGAAAACCTCGCCGCGGACCGCGAGGAAGTCGGGGTAGTCGCCGTGGAGCTTCTGTGGAACCGAGCCGATGGTCCGGGCGTTTCGCGTCACATCGTCACCCTCACGGCCGTCGCCGCGGGTGACGGCGCGCTGGAGGCTGCCGTCCTCGTAGACGAACTCCATCGAGACCCCGTCGAACTTGGGCTCACAGACGTAGTCGACCGCTCCGACCTCGCGCCGGACGCGCTCGTCGAACTCACGAACATCGGCCTCCTCGCCGCTCTGGTCGATCGAGAGCATCGGTGCCTCGTGTTCGACCGTCTCGAAGGCCTCGATCGGCTCGCCGCCGACGCTTCTCGTCGGACTGTCGGGGTGACTGAGATCGAAGGTGGACTCGAGTACCTGCAGTCGCTCGAACAGCGTGTCGTAGGTCCGGTCGGCGATGAGCGGGTCGTTTTCGACGTAGTACCGGCGGTCGTGTTCGCGGATGGCGTCCCGAAGCTGTTCGACCTGTTGCTCGGCCTCGTCGTCCGAGAGTTGTTCTGGCGGCTCGAACGCTGTCGGTGGGTCCCGGAGATACGGGTTCTCGTCCGTGTTTTCGTCGGCGAGAGACATTCGTTGCCCGAAACTTGCCACGCGCCCCCGTTAACGTTACTGTCGTGGCTTTGGCTCCTTTGGGCTGTCGTGGCGCTGGCTCCGGCCAGTGCGCCAGCGACGTGTGAGTGCTGTGCCAGCACGATAATGTGCCACGGCTGCACCAGCATCACGATGTGCCAGCTACCGGGCGGGTACGGTAACGACAGAGTGACGATCACACTGGTGACGATCGAGTACAGTGGCCTACCGCCAGGGACTGTCGCCGACTTCGGCACGCACCTGCGGCCCGGCCTCGATGCGACAATCGGCCCGTGGCAGCGCGATACACAGCAACACGTAGCCGTCGGCGCGCTCGTGTCCGGCGAGCGCCTGCGGCGGCCGTCGGTAGTCAACGGCGAGCGCTGCGTCCGGTCTGGAATCAGTCGTCTCGTCATCACCATCGTCTTCGCCTTCGACCCCAACCACTCGTCCCACGCAGGTCGTGCACGTCCCTTTCAGGCAGTCCGCCGGGAGTCGAACACCGTCTCGGCGGGCCGCTTCGAGTATCGTCTCGCGTTTGCTGACCTCGAGCGTGTGGTCTGGCGAACCGGGGCGCTCGAGTACCACTTCGTAGCTGGTCATGGCTGTCCCTCCGCAGTCAGCCGACCGCCAGTGAACTGGCCCATACCGGTGCTACGTTGCGACGGGAAAAAAGACGAGGCTGGCATACCGATTCAGACGGTCTCCTGTCCGTACGGTGAGCCATCTCAGGCTGGTCGGTCGGGCAACGGATACCCAGTGCTTTACCCGCCTGCACCTCTTAGGTGCGACTAGATGGGACAGGGAACGGACGCGGAGTTCGGGTTGGTCGATCTCGAGGAGGTCGAGACACCGGGAGACGAATGGGAGGAGATCGATGTCTCGGACACCGAGGCCGACCGGATCGCTCGCAAGCGCGACCGCGAGTTCGAGCAGTTCGAGGAGCGAATCAAGGACGCCGATCAGTTCAAAGTCGAGCAGTCGGTGTTCGACGATGCGACGCTGGCGGCGCTCTATAAGCTCGTCCAGGATGGCTACGTCGAGGCCTTCGGCGGCCCGCTCTCGACGGGAAAGGAGGCGAACGTCTATCACGCACTCGGCGACGAGCGCGAGGTCGCGGTCAAGATCTACCGAATCAACGCCTCGAACTTCCGGCACATGCGCGACTATCTCGAGGGCGACCCGCGCTTCGAGGGGCTGGGTGGCAAGAAGAAGGACGTCGTCCTCGCCTGGACGAAAAAGGAGTTCGCGAACCTCCGGCGAGCCGAGAAAGCGGGCGTTCGCGTTCCCGAACCGATCGCCACCGAGCGAAACGTCCTCCTTATGGAGTACATTGGGAACGAGGACGGCCGCGCAAAGCGCCTCGGCGAGGTCCACATCGAGAACCCACAGACCGCCTACGAGGTCATGCGCGAGTACATGCGCCGTCTCTACGCGGCCGGCATCATTCACGGTGACCTGAGCGAGTACAACGTCGTTTTCCACGAGGGCCAACTCGTCGTCATTGACCTCGGACAGGCCGTCACCGTCCACCATCCCAACAGCCGCGATTTCTTAGAACGCGACTGCGAGAACGTCGCGACCTTTTTCTCCCGACAGGGACTCGAGACCGATGCCGACGAGCTACTCGAGTTCGTCACCGATCCGGAGCCGGATCCGTCCCGAGACTGACCCGAGGGTAGCAGTTCGCTCAAAGAGACGTTTCACCTTCCTGAAGATACTTGTTCGGTCCCGGCGTGCGTGTTCGTAATGTACCGACGCCGCCTGCTGGCTGCTGCCGGACTGACCACTGCGGTGGTTGCTGGCTGTCTCACCAGCGACGGCACTGACGGTGATGGTGGCGATAACGACGACAGCGACGGCAGCGACAGCAACAGCGAGACAGACGGCTCCGAGGAATCTCTTCCAGACCCACCCCAAAACGCGCCGAGTGGTGACTGTCCCGCGACCGACGCTGAGCCGCCGACGGAGCTCTCGCGTGAGACGGCCGAATCGTTTGTCGACGCGTTCGAATCAGACTGGGTCGCTGTCTCAGCACCGAAAAACGCGACACGCAGCGGGTCCGTCTCCATCGAGGCGGTGCGCGTCGCGGACGAGGCTGAGGGAGAGAGCGAAGATGAAGGTGAAAATGAAAATGAGGACGAAAACGGGGTCGACCGGGCACGAGTCGATGCATCCGTCGACTTCAGCGGCCGCGGCTGGGAGGGTGAGATAGTGATCCGGCCGTTCGAGGACGACGAGTCTGCTGCGGACAGCGACAAAGACGATACCGAAGCCGCGGACTCGTCTGATCTCGAACGCGTCTCCACGACAGCGGACCCGATCGCCACCTCCGAGCCGGTACTCGACGCAATCGACCACGTCGTCGACACCGGCGAGTCCCGGTCGATCACGGACGCCGACTCGCTCGAGACGCTCACTGAGGCAGGCGAGTACCTCGATAATTTCCTGATCGAGGTCGAACACGACGACAAGCTACTCTACGCCGAGAACGACGCAACCACCTGGGCGAGTCACGGCCAGTGGTTCGTCGGTTACTTCCTCACGCCGGATGCCGTCTACCGAACCGAACACGACCCTGGCGAGTGGACCGACAACAACCGTTCCGACGAACCGCTCTCGGTTCCCGACGAGGACTGGAAACGACTCGAGTGCTGGTCGTGATCGAACCCCCTGCGCTGTCTGCCCGTGTTCGGGGTCGGCGAAACTGTTAGGTGGTCTGGGTAGCTACTGGGTAGTGATGACGACTGCTCTCGAGTGGCAGTGGCGCTGGGGTTGGCAGCCATCCTCGAGAGCGGACAGTATCGTCGCTGCGGCCGACGCGGCCTAACCCGCGGTTGCGGCGGCGGGTGCTCCCTCCGTTTTTCGTTTCGCACAGAATCGCCGACGAGCACCTGCGATACCCTCAAGTACGCGATACGAATGCCGACACCAACCGACACCACGAATTCCACAGACGCGACAGCAGATCCGCCTGAAGACGACTTCACCGTCACACCGTACGCCGTCACCGGTGAGGTCGACTACGACAAACTCTTAGAGCGCTTCGGTGCTGACCCGCTCACCGACGACCAGATCAAGCGCTTTCCCGATCATCCGCTACTCCGTCGGCGGACGTTCTACGCGGGTCGAGACGTAGATAGCTACCTCGACGCCGCTGCGGCCGGCGAACCGCACGCCATCGTGACCGGCCGTGGCCCCTCGGGACCGATGCACCTCGGGCACGTCCTCCCGCTGTACCTCGCGAAGCGCTTCCAGCAGGAGACGGGTGCGACGGTCTACATCCCGCTCTCGGATGACGAGAAATTCCTCGCGAAGGCACAGTCGTTCGAATCGATCGGCGAGCACACTCACGAGAATCTCCGGGACGTTCTCGCGGTCGGCTTTGACCCGGAGCGAACGCGAATCGTGGTCGACACCGCTGACGCGGACGTGGTCTACCCGATTGCCGTCCGCCTCGCGAAACACCTTACGCCGGCCACCGTCGAAGCCGTCTACGGCGAGCAGGACACCGTCGGCCTGCAGTTCTACCCTGCCGTGCAGGCGACCCACCTTTTGCTCCCGCAACTCGTGGCGGGCCGGCAGCCAACACTCGTCCCCATCGCCATCGATCAGGACCCGCACGTTCGCATCTGTCGCGACGTGGCCGCGAAAGAGGCGCTGCCCGTCGACAAACCCGGCGCGTTGCTCGGGCGATTCCTCCCGAGTCTGGCGGGCCCGGGGAAGATGAGTTCCTCCGGCGACGCACCGTCGATCGAGTTGACGGCCGACTACGACACCGTCGCCGAGACGATCCACACCCATGCCTACACCGGTGGCCGGGCCACGCTCGAGGAGCATCGCGAACACGGCGGCGATCCAGCGGTCGACGTCCCCTTCCAGTACCTGCGATTCTTCTTCGAGGAAGATGACGACGCACTCGATTCCATCGCCGACGCCTACCGTGCGGGCGACCTGCTCAGCGGCGAGTTGAAGGAACTCGCAATCGAGCGGATCACGGACTTTCTCGCAGCCCATCAGCGCCGGCGCGCCGAATTGGATGGGATTTCGAACGAACTCGAGTCCTATCGGCTCACGGACGACGAGCGCCGACGGGCGCTGGAGCGGGCTGGCGTTCCGCGGGTACTCGAAAACTATAGCCACTGAAAGTCAGTACACACTCAATCGTACGGAGGCTGTGCGAATAGTGTGTAAATGGTTTCAGTTGTTACTATAGATCTCTCCGAACTGCTTTGTTGAAGAGCGATCTAATCAGCTGATATCACGGGTTAGAAGGATGAAGTCAAGGAAATCGAGGTGGATATGGAAATCGATATCCTCGACTTCGTTGAGCAGTGTCGAGACCTAGCCAAACAAGCGTTGGGGAAGCACGCGGGCGAGCCCGCCAGCGGCGGGTTCGCCCGCTGGGTACACGTCGTTTTGCACTGTTTTCGGCTCGAAGAGGGCCATAGCTACCGTGAAACGCCGAACCGGCTGAAGTACATGTCTGAGGTTCGTGACGTACTTGGCCTAGATCAGGACGAGCTGCCGGATTACAGCACGATCTACAAGTCGTTCGATCGGCTGAAAATGTGGGTGTGGCGGGCGTTGCTGCGCGTTTCAGCGCAGCAACACCCGCAGTCTGGGCACGTCGCTCTCGACAGTACGTTCTTTGACCGACGCGCTGCTTCATCGTACCACTGTCAGAGATCTGGATATAGCGTGCAGACGCTGAAAGTGACGACACCATTCGTCTTTAGCTAATACTCTCAGTAATTCTCAATTCTGTCGATAGGCGTCGAAAACCGCCGTTCAAAGCGGTTGAATCGGCTGGGTCGAGGCCATGGAATAACTCACGATGCTACGGCATCGGCACAGCTGACGGCTGAACTCCACAACAGTCATCGATAATACCCCCATGCATAATCATAACACGGATATTACTGATGGGCTTAGCTAAAGACGGATGACCGCCGTTCCTTCACAAAGACACTCCTTGCGGCAGGTTTCTCGCTCGGAACTGCTCTTGGACTCTCCACAGGCGATGTGAGAGCGGCCAAACGGGATGAGGTGCCTATTGTAATCGGATACTCCACAGAAGAGGAAAGTGGACCGAACAACGAGCACAAAAAGACGGTTTCTGCCCGCTGGTACGATCGGCTCACCAAAGCCCGAAGCGAATACCAAAAATTCCTGGATGGAAATTCAATCGCGGGCCGACAGGCGTCCAGCGAGACTGTTCGAGGGATTTGGGTTTCTGCTGGCAAAGTTGATGGTCAACACCCATACCTCGAGCTTCAAGTGACGGATACTGATGAAGTGACTCCGTAGGATATCTCGAAACAAATGGCGTCCCAGTGAGGATCACAGAAACTGAAAAAGAAGAACCCAAAAAGCCGACTCCAGGGACAGAAGACGAGGTAACGACATCGAACACTACTCGCCAACCTGGTGAGGCAATCGGTGATGGTGAAGATTATATTGGCACGTTGGGTGCACCAGTTCGCGAATCCGCAGGCGATGACTGGCATTTCTTCACGTGCGAGCACATTGGTGATGGGTTCAGCGAAGGCGACACGCTATATACTGGAGGATCATCATTTTCCTCTGAGATTGGCGAAGTCATTGACGAGAGCTGCTCAGATGACATGGCAGTCGCTGAACCAGAAGACGGTTGGGAACCGTCGAGGGCAATTGCTGGTGAGGGTGGAACAGAAGTTTCTGGTGCTGGTCAGTTCACGCTTGACGGTCTCGCAGACCTTGAGGAAAACGATGAAGAAGTGAAAAAATTTGGCACATCAAGTGGTATAACTAGTGGAGAAGTAGAAACCCACGACGGTACTTATTGGGTCAACGAATTTTCGTGCCCACGTCGAACGAATCAGCTACGGTGGGGCGATGAAGATGTCGGTGAAGGTGGTGATAGCGGTTCCCCAGTCTATAAGACATCGCCCAATAACGATGACTGGTTCTGGGTTGCTGCGTCATTCCACGCAATCAGGGAGGACCACATTGGTGGTGGTGACTTTGCCCATGGAACTTCTGCGTGGACAATAACGGAAGACCACGGCTGGCAGTTTTACTCACCTGAATTAGTGAACCGCCTCGGGGTCAATCCCCGAAGCGCTCGGCCTGCTCAGCCTGTAGAACAATTTCTTTGTTGAGTGCGGAGTGTGAAACTCGCGGTGAGTACAGAAGGTGCTTCCTCCAGAGTGAATTAACTCTGGTAAAATGCAGGTTTAACCCGAGGCAACATATAATGTATCATAGGTAAATTGACAAATACGGTGCCAACATGAAATGGAGTTACCCAATCCAGTCGCAGTATAGAGTCAATGAACACGCAAGGAAGAGGGGGTATTACTGCAATGAATAACAACCAAAATGGCAAGTCTATAAGTTTTCTGCTCGGCAAAAACCGCCAACGCTCTTGTGTAGCACTTTGTTGATCTCATAGTGTGGCTTTGATAGCGTGTTTGAGCGCTTTTCTCCCTGGTTTCCGCAGTAACTTTCGTCGAAGTTGGAACGCTCGGAGATACTGTGTGAGCTTATCTTTTGAGATGCCTCGATGAGGTGAGAGCCACGGTCGCAGCAGCGATCCGTGGCTCTCGCAGGTGTTGACGTGAACGTCTTCGTCGGCGTATTCGCCGTCACCGTGGACGACGTATTCGCGGTCGAATGCGTCGTCCTCGGCTAACGGATCGTAGGCACGAAATCCATCGGTGTAGACAGTCAGTGGCTCCTTCTCGCGGTTTGCAAGAAGGAGCCGAACCGTCGATTCGTCGGCGGATTTCGCGGGGATCACGTACCGATTGCCGGTGCCACGATCGACGATCGTGAACACCGGCGGTTTGTCCTGCTCGTACGATCCTCGTCCACGTGTGGACAGGCCACGCGAGCGCGACGGTCGGTCGCGCTCGCGGCCTTTCATCCCTGCAGAAACGTAGACTTCGTCAATTTCGATCGGACCAACGAGGTCAAGCGAAGGCGCGTCGAGCGCCTTCGTGAAGCGCTCGACGCGCTTGTAGATCGTTTTGTACTGAACATCGATCTCTAGCTGAAGTTGGCGCAGACTTGTGTTGAACCGGAGGAACGCGTAAATCGAGAACAGCCACTTTCCGAGTGCGATCTTCGAATGGGCGAAGATTGTGCCAGTCTTATCGTTGAACGTGCGGTCGCAATTCTTACAGAGATAGCGCTGAAAGTGCCCATAGCTGCCGTTCTTGACCGTTAGGTCAGAACGGCAGCGAGGGCAAGTAACACCGTTACGCCAGCGAACCTGCTCCAACAGGTCCGCTGCGACCGATTCCGACCCAAACACATCTAGCGGAATCATGCCTAACGGACACCGCTGACGCGGTGTCCTTGCTCTCTTCGATTTCCGAGCCACAGCTGAGCAGTATCAACAATCTCCTACAGAAGAGCGTAATGGTAAAACAACCCTATCAACCCTCGAGATTCTCAAGGGGTAGTCTGTCTGTGAACTGCCTCAAGTCAAATCCCGTGGCACTCTGCCTTGACCACATGGAGAACACCAAACCTCCCTCAACAGTCAAACACCTGGATACCATCCAAAAGATCAACATATGCTTAGTGGGCCAGCTGACCTGAATATCTCCAGACTGCCAGCCAACGTCGAACTCAGAAGGGTCCGCCACCGCAGAATGTTTGACGCCGAGAAGTCATATTGTGGGTCCTTAGTGGAATCACATCCCTGATTGGAGGGCCGAAGCAACGGAGTTAAGAATCAGTTTCGGAGTCTAAATTCTCGCCCACCAGTGATGACCAGATCGTGTCGGCGAGAGACGACCGGACAGTCATCGTTTCCATCGTGTTCTCACGCTAATACTATGTAGGTAGGGGTTAGGATACCGATGTCTGTCGCGAGCCGTTCGCTCAAAAACGCTGTCGAATGTCGCAGACGTTCGTCCGTCTGCGGGATATGAACACCCATCCCGAACGGCTTAGTGGCTCGCCGGTACCCCATTGGGTATGAAGATCGGAATCGTCTCCGACACTCACGACAACGTCGCGGCAACCGAGCGAATCACCGACATTCTCGACTCCGAAGGCGTCGAAATCGTTATTCACTGCGGCGACTTCGTCGCGCCGCTGCTCCCACCGTACTTCTCGGAGTTCGAACTGCACGGGGTTCTTGGGAACAACGACGGCGACGTTGCCAACCTGCAGGCAGCCTTCGACTCGCTCGGTGGTGAAAGCGAACTCCACGGTCGGTTCGCCACACTCGAGTTCGACGGGCTTTCCTTCGCCGTCCTGCACGGGGAGTCGATGGACGAAGTGCGAGCAATCGCTGACTCCGAGGCGTACGACTTCGTCTGCTACGGCCACCACCACACCCGCGACCGATCGGAACATGGCCGCACGACGCTGGTGAACCCCGGCGCGCAGTTCCCGACGACGCCCGCTGACCATCAGACGATTGCACTCGTGGACACGCGCACGGAGTCCGTTCAGTTTCGGTCGGTACTCGAGTAACGACCTGTGCTGAGCCGTTTGTCGCGGTGTGTGCAGTGGTCCCGAACGGCGACGACGGACCAAGGCCTTAACCTCACGCAGCAAGTACCCGGGTACATGCAGCACGTGAAGATTCCGCAGGACCGGATCGGAGTTCTCATTGGTGAGGGTGGCGAGACGATGCGCGAGATCGAGGCGGAAGCCGAAGTGCGACTGGACATTGATTCGGAGAACGGTTCCGTTGCCATCGAAACGGTTGGCGACCCCGTTCTCGGGCTGAAGGGGCCCGAAATCGTTCGTGCGATCGGACGTGGGTTCCCGCCAGAAGACGCGCTTCGGTTGCTCGAAGACGACATGATGATGTTCGATATCGTCGACATCGACGCCGCCTCGCGGAACAAGAACGACATGAAGCGCCAGAAGGGCCGACTCATCGGCGAAGGCGGGCGGACCCGCGAGCTCATGGAAGAGCTCTCGGGTGCGTCGGTTGTCATCTACGGGTCGACGCTGGGACTCATTGGGACGCCGCCCGAGGTCGAGGCCGCACGAACCGCCGCAGAGATGCTTCTCGATGGGGCTCCGCACGGAACGGTCTATTCGTTCTTAGAAGAGAAGCATAACGAGATGAAACATCAGGGGCTGCAGTATCATCGGTACCCTGGCTCCGGCTCCGATTCTGGGTCAGAGTCGCCGTAGCTCCTATCTTCCTGCTCCGTCAATTCTCGTGCCGTTCTGTCCCGTCACGGTCTCTCCCGCTCCCTTCTGTCACAGTGTCCGACGGCCGTTTTCGCTTTTCCAGGTTCTCCGACGCGTTTTTCGCTCTCCATCGAGTTCCTAACTTTCGATTGGCTCGCTGGAACTTCCTCGATCATGCGGACTGATCGCTGATAAATAACTGCTGACCGGTTTCACGCGGTGCAACACCCCCCGTCGATTCAGTGCTGCTGAGGGATCGAACACCACAACATTTATATAGAATAACAATCAATCCTTCGGTTGACTATGGCTCAACAGCAGATGGGCAACCAGCCCCTTATCGTTCTCTCGGAGGACAGCCAGCGAACCTCCGGGAAAGACGCGCAGTCGATGAACGTACAGGCCGGCAAGGCAGTCGCCGAGTCCGTTCGGACGACCCTCGGCCCGAAGGGGATGGACAAGATGCTTGTCGACTCCTCGGGCAACGTCATCGTTACGAACGACGGGGTCACACTCCTCTCGGAGATGGAGATCGACCACCCGGCGGCCGACATGATCGTCGAAGTCGCCGAAACCCAGGAGGACGAGGTCGGCGACGGCACCACGAGCGCCGTCGTCGTCTCTGGTGAACTCCTGAGCCAGGCCGAGGATCTCCTCGAGCAGGACATCCACGCAACCACGCTCGCACAGGGATACCGCCAGGCCGCCGAGGAAGCCACGAACGCACTCGAGGAGATCGCGATCGAGGTCGACGAGGACGACGACGAGATCCTCCACCAGATCGCCGCCACCGCGATGACCGGCAAGGGCGCAGAGAGCGCACGCGACCTCCTCTCGGAGCTCGTTGTCGACGCCGTCCAGGCCGTCGCTGACGAGGACAGCATCGACACGGACAACATCAAGGTCGAGAAGGTCGTCGGCGGCTCGATCGAGAACTCCGAGCTCGTCGAAGGCGTCATCGTCGACAAGGAGCGTGTCTCGGACAACATGCCGTACTTCGCCGAGGACGCAAACGTCGCGATCATCGACGGCGACCTCGAGATCAAGGAGACCGAGATCGACGCCGAGGTCAACGTCACCGACCCAGAGCAGCTCGAGCAGTTCTTAGAGCAGGAAGAGGCACAGCTGCGCGAGATGGCCGAAGCAGTTGCTGACGCCGGCGCTGACGTCGTCTTCGTCGACGGCGGTATCGACGACATGGCCCAGCACTACCTCGCACAGGAGGGCATCATCGCCGTCCGTCGCGTCAAGTCCAGCGACCAGTCTCAGCTGGCCCGCGCGACCGGCGCAACGCCCGTCTCCTCGGTCGACGACCTCACCGAGGACGACCTCGGCTTCGCCGGCAGCGTCGCCCAGAAGGACATCGCAGGCGACCAGCGCATCTTTGTCGAGGACGTCGACGACGCGAAGGCCGTCACCCTCATCCTCCGCGGTGGCACCGAGCACGTCATCGACGAAGTCGACCGCGCAATCGAGGACTCGCTGGGTGTCGTTCGGACGACGCTTCAGGACGGCAAGGTGCTCGCCGGCGGCGGCGCACCGGAAGTCGAGCTCTCGCTCGCGCTGCGTGACTACGCTGACTCCGTCGGTGGCCGCGAACAGCTCGCCGTCGAGGCGTTCGCAGACGCACTCGAGGTCATCCCGCGCACGCTGGCCGAGAACGCGGGTCTCGATCCAATCGACTCGCTCGTTGAGCTTCGCGCAGACCACGACGGCGGCAACGAGGCCGCTGGCCTCGACGCGTTCACCGGCGACACGATCGACATGGCCGAGGAAGGCGTCTACGAGCCGCTGCGAGTGAAGACGCAGGCGATCGAGTCCGCAACCGAAGCCGCAGTCATGCTGCTTCGAATCGACGACGTCATCGCGGCCGGCGACCTCGCGGTTGCCGACGATGACGAGGGCGAGGACATGCCACCAGGCGGCGGTGGCATGGGCGGCATGGGCGGTATGGGTGGCGGCATGGGCGGCATGATGTAGGCGAGGGACGAACGAAGTGAGTTCCTCGTAAATTCGAGCGGGGAGCGCGAGCGATCCGCGAGCAAAGCGCGGTTTGAACGAAACCAAACCCGCGTCCATGCGAACGGCGCGTTGCGCCGTGAGTACGCGACGTCGGGGCAACCCACACGAGCAAGCGTCTCGTGAAAGCGAGCGGGAAGCGAACGACCCGCGAGCAAACCCGACTCGCAGCGACCCACGCCCCACTGAGTAGTACTGTCGTCTCGGATTCCATCCGAGAACACTTGCGACGGCCCATTTTGCCGTTTGCGCTCGCTATCACTGAGTGACAACGATACTGTTGTCCGGCTCTCTCGGCCGGAGAACCACTTAACAGTTGTTGGCAATGTGGGTGATGTTATTCAGTTTGAGGGTGCCGTCGGGACGATCTCTTTCAGAGGCTGAGCTTCAGGTAAAACCCTTCCGAATCATCTCGATGAATTCTGATAACTCCCCCTCAGGAACTTCCCCGATTTCGAGTGAACCCGGGTCGTCAATCATGTTACTCAGGAACACGATAGCCTTCCAGTATTTCCCGTCCTCACCGAGGTCGTGATCGTCGTCTCGGTCGGCACCAATCGCGTTCGCCACTGTCCACATGTTGTACAGCAGCACCGCGTAGCCGAACAGGAACATTCGGTGTTCGATCTGACTCGATCCGGACTGTGGCAGAAACCGATTCTTGATCACTCGATATGAGGTCTCTACCCTCCATCTGCCACGGAATTTCTCAGCCAGTACCTCCGCGCCGTTTCGCTCCTTGGTGGCGAATTCTCGCGGGTCGCGGTTGGTGTAGAACTGCGTCAGCGCGTCGGTCGGGTCGTCGATAATCAGCATACTGGCATTAGTACTACCTAGCGTGCAAGATGTCGAGAATATATGCAGCAATCAGGTCCTGTTTTCACTGATATTATGTTGGATCAAAATTATTGTATCTTGAACTAAACGCTGGAATGCCTGGTCTACTCTCACAGAATGCGTGATGAACGTGTGGGAGTTAGAGGCGTCTATTCGAGTTATTTCTGAGAAGCGATCGAGTGAGCACCCAAGAACGAATCGATCTCCAAAGAGATTCGTTTTGGCGCTTCAGCGGGACCGCTGTGACTCACACCGTCGAATTCAACAAGACGACTGTGGGGAATCACCTTGTGAATATCTCGGGCACTCTCACGGAGGAAGTTGGGTCCGCTGGTGCCGGTCAGTACGAGTACGGGAACGGAAATGTCGAGACGGTCGGGGAGTTGGTATTGCTCGACGGCTCGGTTCATCCTGACGACTTCCTCGGCGAGCTGTACGCACTCTGGCCAGACTGGCCACTCCGCTAACCACGCATCCAGGTCGTCGATTCCCTCGGGATGGAGGACCTGTTCAATATAACGCTTCACCGCCTCCCGGGGTTCTCCCGTGTCAATGAGTGTCTGCATGCGATCGGCAAGATCAGCATCGGCCCGGTAGTCCTCAGGGAGGACTGCTGGCTCATACGCGACAACTCCTCCAACCGATGCTTCCGTCGCGGACTCAATCGCGGTGAGTGCGCCGTACGAGTGCCCGAAGAGGATCGGCTCGCCGTCAACAGAATCAACGAGGGTTCGGACATACTCCACCTCACGGTTCAGCACATCGTCGGCACTGGTCTCGCTCGGGTCGTCGAGACACGTCCCGAATCCGGGTCGTTGTGGAACGATAGCGGCGTACTCGTCGAGGTGTGAAACGACTGGATTCCAGTATTCGCGTGGTGCCATTCCTCCGTGAAGGAGGACTACCGGCCGACCATTGCCATGGCGTTCGTACGTTACGTCGATAGCACCTTCTGATTGTTTCGTCTGCATACGTGTCGGCGTTCGTGGCGAATTGGCCAAAGCTATTCTCTCAGTGATGGTGCCGTTTAAGTCAGAGATGCCATTTCCTGAACATGTGAACCACGGCCGTCCGTCCAGTACCGAGGTATCCGTGGTTAGATCCAGATATTCCACATGAATTCAGGCTTGCCCAACTCTTTCGATATCCTCATTACCGTAACTAGAGACCACGATGCATGGGGCTCGTTGCAGAGTTCAATATTCACTGTGAGGCTCTCCCACTCGTCGAGGTAGCGGCTGCAGTGCCACGAGCAACGCTCATTCTTGACATTCAGTTCAATCACGGTGACCGGCCACTGTTTATTGCTACCGTAACAGACGGTTCGCAGGCTGTCATTGAGGAGGCTTTGACCGACGCTTTCGACGTTGGTGAGTGGACACTGATTGGTCAGGCTGGCAAGACGCGACGGTATCAGGTGTCACCAGCACTCGACTTCGAGGAACAACTTGGTGAGCACATCGAGGACCTTTCTGGGCTCGAATCCCTCGCCACCACCGAAGCTATCATTGAACGTATCGAGGTGAAAACGGACGGCTGGCGACAGTCAGGCTGGTTTGCCGACCGGGAGGCGTTCAACGAGTTCTCGTCATTCTGGCAGCAAAACGCTGGGTTTCGGTTGCACCGACTCACTCGTGATGGCGAGTCTGAGCCACCCGGTGATGGCCTCTCGGACCGACAACACGAGGCACTTAGAACAGCCTACGAAATGGGTTATTTTGACATTCCACGGAAGACCTCTCTAGACAGAATCGGGAAAGAATTAGACATTTCGGCGTCTTCCGTATCGGAGCGTCTCCGTCGCGCTCAAACCCAGTTCCTACAGGATACGATGGCCCCAACGTGGCCACCACTCCCCGAGTAACAAATGTTCATATGGATTTACTGGACTAAATGGTCGCCCTAGTCCCAATCAGACCAAATCCTCGTGCAAGACTTGCGCCTTGTATCCATCTCAGCGTATTCTGACTGGAAATAGAAACGGCCGTCTTCTCACTCGAATAAGAGTCTACGGTTAATACTATGAGCTGATGTTTCGCCCGAGGCATTACCTCGTAATCAGTCACCCCTCGTCACAAACAACGTCTCGCAACTCTTTGAGCAGTTCCGGGTGATGTTCTGCGAGAACATCGACATCTGTCTCCAATTCATCGATTCTGCTACGCACACGGTGGATCGCCTGGTATCGTTTTTCATCAGATACAGTAACCTCACCGGTAATTCTCTCACGGTCAGTCGTTGTCATAATGGCTCGGTATTTGCTCACGTACCGTGATTCAGAGACCATCTACTTCTACGTTAGCACCAAAGCAACCTAACTTTGCACCATAGCCAATAGTTTGCTATAATGCTAAGTTCTAAGTTGGTGGCCAATAGAGATGTAGCTGAGAAGCGCGGGATTGCTGAAAATGAGACCGGTGTTGAAGGCACCGACCCCGCGCTTCGTGGAGCACACGAAGCATGAAAAACTCGACCCTAAAACCAGATGAAGGCATCGGACTGATGCTGTCTGGCGATATGAAGCAGCGGGGTATCCTGCTGCTGTACCATGACAGTGAACCGCACTGCAGGGAGCCGCTTGAAGCTAACGCGAAGACGCAACTGAAAAAGTTAGAACACTCCTGCGAGATGATTACTAATGATTGCCGAGACGGTGGTGGGAACGGACGACTTGATCCACCAGCAGCACGTGGGTGGTGTCGTCTATGTCTCTCTCGACGCGCTGAGGAAGGCACTCGACACTCGCTGACCTTTAAATGTGATGAGGTCACGAAACTGGCTCACCATGATTGAAGACATCGACCGCGACGTATTCGTGCGAATCCAGACTGACCTGCTGGTGGTCGGTGACAGCATCATGACCGATAGACACCACGCCTCGAACGGCAACTACGAGGACGACGACCCGCAGAACCAGATTGGCGGCATCATCCCCGCCTTTCCGCTCTCGGGCTGGCTTCGCCACGGAATGGAGCGCGTCGTTCACGAATACGACGGCACCGCCTGTCATCCTGGCGAGGCCAACGCGAACTTCATGAAGGAAGACGTCTACGAGCGCGATCTCGGCGACGGCTACCACGAGAAGGGTGCGTGCATCGATGATCCCAAAGAAGACAACGGCTGCGTGGTCTTCGACCTCTTCGGCGGCTTCGGCAACCAGCCGGGAAAGGTGATGCGTCGCCCGATCAAGTTCAACCCCGTCCGCTCCAGCGTGGACTACACGTGCGGACAGGCCGAAGGCCACTACCGGCGGTTGAACCGGAATATCGTCTCTCGCAACCGGGAAGACAACCGCGAACCGCTCCGGAACGCCGAGGTGGATGCCGTCGCCAATCTGGACGGCTGCTGGCATCTCTCGTTCCGGGAGACGAAGCCCGAGTTCATCGGTCTCCTCGCGGAGGGGATCGACTTCCTTGATGAGCACAAGACGAACTTTATGCACCAGCTCGGTGGCGCGCGCAACTTCGGCGCGGGGATCGTTGATTGCCACCTCATCAATCCGCTGTACGAGGAGCGCGAACTGAAGTGCGTCTTCGACCGCGGGAAGGGCAACACGAACAAGATGGACGAGAAAGACGACCGGTGGGCCGAAGAGTACCGCCCGGCGTTCGCGGATGCGCTGGAAGAGCGCATCGCGGAGGGGCTGTAGATGGCCAAGAACGTCGCAGTCAGCGACTTCCAAGGCGACGGCGGCCAGGACATGATGATCGCCGCGTACCGGCACGACGCCCACAAGCTCAACGGTGAGACGCATGACTACGCGCCGGACACCTTCAACGGCGTCCCGGTCAACCAGACCGTCCCGCACGGCGCGGACGGCGACGCGTCGGCGCTCTCACGACCCAACGGGAAGCCCGAACAGACGGTAGACAACCACGAGACGCACTACCGGCTCTCGCTGCTGACGGGCAACTCTCACTACGACCCCGAGGAGTTCTCACGCCCGCGTCTTTCTGAGGCCATCAACGACCTGCTGACGGGCTCCGGCCCCGAGGCGATGCATCGGGCGTGGCTCACGTCGGACGTAACGAGCGGGTTCAACGAGAGCATCTACTACCCGTACACGAGCTTGAAGTACCACACGCTGCTCGTAGCGGCGCTCTTGGACAACTACCGCGCCGGTCACGAGTTCCCCGATCTCCACCTGGTCGTGGACGACGCCGAGGAGATCGTGCCCCACCGGACGGTCTACGCGGGCGACCGCTTCTCGCTTCGAATCGACGAGAGCGCGGGCGGGCAACCATGGGCGCGCCTTGGAAGCCGTCCGTGGCGGTCGTGGGCGTCAGCGTGGAAGCGCCTCACCGCGCACCCGCTCGATGTCAATCACGACAAGCACGACATGGTGCTCGATGCGAACCTCCGGCGGATCTGGAGTTGGAGCACCGCGCTCCAGTACATCGAGGATCTCGAAATCCGGAAGGTGAGCCAATGACCCGCATCCAGCAGGTTCATTGGGAACTCGACATGGACTACCTCGGGCACCCGTACTACGTCTCGGGGAACGCGATTTACCACGCGCTCGGGATGCAGCTGGAACACGACGTCCACCAACACATCAACGCCAGTCACGGGATGTTCGTGCCGGGGCAGTTCGGGACGTTCCCCGAGGAGCACTCGCAGAGCGGGATTCGCCCGTACATGGGGTCGTCGCTCCCCGACGTGGAGAGCTACGACGACCTGTTCCTCTTCCGGCATTCCGATCATCCCTGGCTGCTCGATACTCGGCCCCGAGACGGGCTGAACGCCCACGATATCCGGTTCCAGAACAGGATGCCCGCGCTGGCTCACGAGACGATCATGGGCCGGCCCGACGACGCTCGGAAACAGCAGCAGACCACGCGCTGGTACGTGAACGCCTACTTGCACGCCGATGACCCGGACGTTCTGCCCCTCGGCGAGGACGTGCTTGACGGCCTCCAGTTCGGAGGCAAACGGAACTACGGCTACGGGACGACCACATTGAAAGACACGCAGGTCGTTGACTTGGAGGCCCTGGACTACTCGCGTCTCGAAGACGGCGAGGCGTTCATCCTCGAACTCGTGACGCCGTTCGTCCTCCGGTCGGAGTACCCGAAGGCGGACAACGTGGACGTGCCGTGGTGGTGGAGCGTAGACGATGGCGCGCAGCTGCGCCACCGCCTGGAGAAGGTCATCGAGGGCGGCGACGTGTACGAGTTGGAGACCGTCGATCACGGCGTGGTCGTCGGCTACGACGGCAACCGTCCGGTGGAGACTGCGATGTCAGTACTCACTCGGGTCGGGAACCACTCGAAGTACGGTTTCGGAGAGCTTCGAGTGAAGCCAGTCACTCCAGACGAAACTAACGTCAAGAAACAAATAGAAAAGCCGGAGCCGGAGCACTGACAAACGAATAATGACCGGCAAGGATTCCGCAGTGTCCCGGTCGGTCAGACTGAATAAAGTAGATCACATTGCCAACAACTGTTAAGGTGTCACCCCGCAATATTCGCCTCTATGCAG
This sequence comes from Natrialba magadii ATCC 43099, assembly GCF_000025625.1. Taxonomy (NCBI): domain Archaea; kingdom Methanobacteriati; phylum Methanobacteriota; class Halobacteria; order Halobacteriales; family Natrialbaceae; genus Natrialba; species Natrialba magadii. The sequence goes on from NC_013922.1 coordinate 2,148,307, forward strand.
ACACTGCTTTTAGACAGCGACGACGTCGAGGCGAACGCCCAGATGGGTGCCGTCATTGGGGCGGTCGAACAGGCTTTCGGTGCGTTCGAGCGCGGCAATACACAGATGCCAGCCAAGTCCTACATCGACCTCCCACAGTACAACGGCGACTTCCGATCGATGCCGGCCTACCTCGAGGTGCGAGAAAGCGACGCCTCCTCGAGTCAGTCGGGATCACAGCGCGATTCCGACGCCGCCGGTGACTGGGACGCAGCAGGCATCAAGTGGGTCAACGTCCACCCAGACAATCCGGAAAGCCACGACCTGCCAACTGTGCTGGGGACGATGATTTATTCCGATCCCGAAACGGCCTCTCCCCTCGCGATCATGGACGGGACGGCGCTCACGATGAAACGAACCGGAGCCGCGGCCGCCGTTGCGACCGACTACCTCGCTGTCGAGGATGCGACGAGTCTCGGCCTCGTCGGCGCTGGCGTTCAGTCCTACACCCAACTCGACGCGATCAGCGAGATTCGGCCCATCGAGGAGGTCGTCGTCTCGGATCTCGACGACGAGCGCACCCAGCGGTTCATCGACGCCTACGACGACGAGTTCGACGTCCGCGCCGGCTCGATCTCGGAGGCTGGCCACTGCGACGTGCTCTCGACGGTGACGCCTGTCCGCAACCCCGTCGTCACGCCCGACGATGTCGGCGAGCACACGCACATCAACGCCATCGGTGCCGACGCAGAAGGCAAGCACGAACTCGCCGACGAACTCTTAGAGGCGGCGACCATCGTCATCGACGACCACGAGCAGTGTACCCACTCGGGTGAGATCAACGTCCCGTACAACGAGGGAACGCTGACCGATGCAGACATCTACGGCGAGATCGGCGAACTCGTCGTCGGCGCAAAAGCGGGTCGGACTGGCGAGACAGGTGGAGACGATGAGTCGGGCGTGACCGGCGTCTCCGTCTTCGATTCCACTGGCCTCGCAATCCAGGACGTCGCCGCCGCCCGCATCGTCTACGAGAACGCCCGCGATCACGACAACGGCACTCCGTTCGGGCTGATCGATACTGAGGTCCAGTAAGCACAGGACACCAGCTACCGCACACGCCGCGGAATCGACCCCGTCATCTCGAGTTCGTCACAGTAGTAACAGACCGGCTCGGCAGTCGGCTCCGGCAACCCGTGCAGTTCGAACATCGTATTCTCGAGAATCGTCGCATCCGCTGGCTGCAACGGCCACGGGTCGTGTGCAATCTCCCCCGCGAGCACACTCCCATCCTCCGGTGCGTAGAATTGACGGCGTTCAGTCAGCCAGTACTCGAGTGTCCCCGGTTCTGCCGTGGTGACTGGCCCGTTCGGACGATAGGTTGTGGCGAACCAGGCAGTCCTGTCGTCGGTATCCGCATTCGGGTCGGGGAGATCGGCGTTCGTCGCCGATCGGCGACTCGAGAAGGTGATTCCGTCCTCGGTGCCGCTGACGGACATGTCGGCGTTGAAGACGGGCAGTCTGGTGAGGCGGCCGATGGCGTTTGCGAGCAGCGGTTTGTCGAGGTCGACGCTGAGGAAGAAGAGTCCCGGATCGCCGCGGTGGGTGACGTATGTGCGGACGTTGAGTTCTGGAAACGCGGTTCTAGTTGCAGCGGGCGAGCCACGGACGCCGGCGTTTGTCAGAACGAACGGGAGGATGCTAACCCAGGCGTTGCCGTCCCAGGTTTCGAGACGTAGTGGATTCGGAATGTGGGGCCGGAGTTCGTCCGGGTCGACTGGCCAGTTTGCAAACAATCCGTGTCGCCAGGTCATCGTCGCCAGGTGCGGTGCTCGTGGCGCGGTACCGTCGGTGAACCGCCACCGAAGCTGTCCCGTTCGTTTGCCTGTCATTTCTCTTGTCACGGTGTGACGACCGGTGAATACCCATCTCCACCGTATGCTGGACAGCGACATAAAACAGATAGCTGTCTGTCAGAACCGGTGGAGGTTCGCCACCCGGGAGACACCTGTGAGTGTATCGAAATCCGAAATGAAACTGGGTTGAGATCGGGACGAGATTGGGACAGGATTGGGACGAGGTCGGGACGAGATTGGGACAGGATTGGGTCGCGATCGGAACGAACTCGGAACGTAATCGAGATAGATCGAACTGAGACTGAAACGAACTTAATACGGGGATTTGAGCACACCATCTTCGCGAGCGGCGGACATCAGATCTGCAAGGAAGACACAGCCAATACAGACGGAGTTTTACCTGTCTCGTTCAAAACGTCGGCTATGACTGCGAACAGGTGCTGTCGTTCGAACGAGCGGACTGACACTGATGACGGGGTGCCAGCTAGAGGCTGCAGCCATCGGGGTGGCGACCGATGACGGCGCGCCGGTTGCAGGCGATGTACGTCTTCGGAATCCTTCTGAATGCGGGTGCGCTGGTCGCTGCGGCGACAAACGGAGCGACACTGTATGCCGTCACGTTCGGGTTCGTAATGTGTTATCTGGGGATCCGATTCTGGATGGTGAGCCGGGACCAGGCGGCTAGCAGTAGTTAACTTTCACTGCCTCTCAGTACAGGGCCGTCTCCCCTCGTCGGATAAAGCGTTACTCAGTTCAGGTGTGGGTGTATCCGTCACGGGCCGCTATTCGACGGTGATGGATCCGGTCCCCGTCTACGTCGAAACGGCAATTTATGGCTACTTCTTGCTCGTGTGTGCAATCGGCTGTTTCCTCCACGGTCGACTTTGGCTCGGCACTCGGAGTGGCGAGGCCGCGACCCGATCGGAATCTCAGTCCTCCCGTCGGAACACCCGGTAGGAACCCTGTCCGGTCGCGACCTCCTTTGTTTCGCCGTCCGGCGTCGTACTCTCGACTGTCACCTCGCTAACGCCGACAGTCCCACCGACACGGATCACGTTCGCCGTTGCCGTCAGATCACCTGTCGCCGGACGCAGGTAGTTCACGTTGAGGTTGATCGTCGCAATCGAGGCATCGACCGGGTCCTCGAGTTTGGTCCGAAGCGCGAGGCCGCCGACGGTGTCGATTAACGTGGCGGCGATGCCGCCGTGAATGTCGGGGCGGCGGTCGGTGTCGCCCGCGGCGGCCGGGCGGACGTTCGTGAGCTTCTGGTCGTAGGGGATCGACATGGTCATCGTCCCTGGCCCGACGTCATCGACGCTGGTGCCGATCCACGAGAGGAAGTCCTGGTACTCGTCGATGTAGCTCTGGAGGTACTGTGCGATGTCGTCGTAGCCGCCGTCGCCGGTGATGTCGGGGGCGTCTTCGGTCATATCCTGTGGTCCGGCAGCGAGTGTCTTGATCGCTGCGCTTCTGTGGCTGCCAGTTGATCGGCGTTTGTTGTCGCTTCGGCGAGCGTTCACCGGACTCACACTGGCTCGATGACACTCTCGCCCGTCTCTGGTACTGGCACTGGCACTGGCACTGGCTCCACAGTTGCGTCACGTAGCGTGGTTTCGTATGCCGGCCGAGGGTCGTTCCCACTGGTCCGCCACAGGTGAACTATGGGGGACAGATCGACGGACACCGACGACGGTCCGGAGTACGGGATCGACTTCCGTGCCAACCCCGCCGAATACGATATCGGCCGCGGCGAGGAAGGCGTTTTCAAGATAGAGCCGTACAAGAGCGAACTCTTGCCGCTGTGGTCGTACAAAGACGAGGCCGCAGCCGCGGCGTCCGCCGAGGCAATCTATGACCAGTACGAACAGTACCGAGCGAACGACGAGTTCCCCGGGATGGATATGGCCCGCAAGTACCTCCAGATGGGCTATACGCGGGCGATGCGCTACGCGAAGTACCCTGGCGGACAGAAGTACGACGAGGACGGTACCGAGCGCGACCCCGAACAGTGGGCAGACCCCGACAAACGCGAGGCAGCGCTCGTCTTCGAGTCCTACTGGGAACGAGTGCGCGAAGACGACGTCTACCAGCAGGCGAAAGAGCGCCACCGCGAGCGCACCGCCGAGCCGTAAGCTGAAACCGTCGTTTCACTTTGGAGAACACGTTTGCTATCCCAGTTCGTTGTATCGTATATGTCACAGGGTCACACCGATCGGCGGACGATGCTCGCCCTCTCCGGTGCCTTTCTCGCGGGGATGGCCGGCTGTACAGGGACGGCTCCCGATTCGGAAGACGAGGCCGGAAACGGGGATTCGAACGGAACCGAACCCGACGGCGAGACAGGTGGGTCCGACTCCGATATCGACTTCGACGGCGAGTTTCCTGAACTCGAGTTCGTCACTGATCCCGACCTCGAGGACGACCTGCTCGCAGCACAGATTCGACACAACGTTGCGTTCTCGCTCGACCTACTTTCGCAGCTCCGAGCGGACCGACCGGATGAGAATCTCTTTTTCTCCCCGTACAGCGTCTCCGTGGCGCTGGCGATGACCTACGCCGGTGCGCGCGGTGAGACGGCCGACGAGATGCGCGAGGCACTGCGGTACGATCTGCCGGGAAGTGGCGACGACTGGTCGACAGCAACCGGATCCGATGACGCGACTCTCCACGCAGCCTTCGGTGCACTCGAGTCCGAGTTCGATCGGCGAAACGAAGACGGGGAGGAAGTCGACCAGCCGCGGGCTGATTCGGATGGAGATGACGACGGCGCTACCGAGAACGAAGACGTGGACGACAGCGAGGACGAGCTGGGCTTCCAGCTCTCGAGTGCCAACGCCGTCTGGGCGGCTGAGGATCATCCGTTCGACGACGCGTACTTCGACCTCCTCGATGCCTACTACGGGGCCGGCGAGCACCTCGTGGACTTCTCGGGCAGTCCCGAAGCAGCGCGAGAGGAGATCAACACCTGGGTCGAGGAACGGACGAACGACCGCATCGAGGACCTTCTGCCTCAGGGCTCGGTGGACGCCTCGACGCGGCTCGTGCTGACGAACGCGGTTTACTTCCTCGCGGCCTGGAAGCACGATTTCGACCCTGCGAACACCGAGCCGGAGACGTTCACCGGGCTTGCTGGTGCCGAGACCGAGGTCGAGATGATGCACCAGACCGCCCAACTGCGCTACGCCGAGCACGATGGTCACCAGTTCGTCGAACTTCCCTACGCCAACGAGGAGACGAGCATGGTCATTATCTTCCCCGCAGAGGACGAGTTCGAGTCCTTCGAGGAGTCGTTCTCGGTGGACGTCCTCGCGGCGATGCTCGACGATGCCTCGGCCTCACAGGTCGACCTCGCGATGCCGAAGTTCGGTATCGAGTCGAAGTTCAGTCTCGTCGAAATCATGCAAGACCTCGGGATGCAGCGAGCATTCACCACCAGCGCAGATTTCAGCGGGATGGTTGACGGTGAGACGAGTGACCTCTTCATCGGCGATATCGTCCACCAGAGTTTCGTCGAGGTGGACGAGGAGGGAACCGAAGCCGCCGCGGCGACGGCCGTCACGATGCCGGTTTCGGCTCCAACGAATCAGGTCGAACTGGTGCTCAACCGGCCGTTTCTCTTCTACATCCGTGACCAGCCGACCGAGACGCCGCTGTTTCTGGGTCGTGTCGTCGACGGTGAGACAATCGAGGACTGACTCAGCGAGTCTGTTCCGCCACCGTTACTCCGCTATTGCCTTCGAACGCGGACCTGTACCTGCTCGCCCTCTTCGAATGCCCGATCCGGGCAGATCAGTTTCGCACCGAAATCCGCATCTCGCGCACAAAATAGCGAGAGTCCTGTAATCGGATCGCCGTTCGCCATGACCACCACATCGTTCCACGTGATCGAGCGGCCGTCGTCTGCGACCGAGCCGAGTTCGTCCCCGTTCAGCGAAATCGGTGACGGAAGCCGGGTACTCGAGTACACACCGCCGCCGTCGTAATGCGGGAGCCCGCCGTCGAGGACGCCGCTCGTGTCGTTGCCGTCGGCTCCGACACCGACGAATTCCGTGCCCGGATTCGGGTGTGTCGGCGCGTCGAGGACGGCGTACGTTTCGCCGGTCGCGACGACGGTTCCCGTCCCGTCCCATGCGAGTGGCCGCGGGCGGACGTCGTCTGTGAGGTCGATCGGAATTGACCCCGACGCACGGTACGGGTTCTGCTCCGGTGTTCGAAAGCCGACGTGGAGGTGGTTGTCGACCCACGGCGCGAAGAAGCCGGCGCGGACGAGTGAGCCGAGCGAGTCACCCGGTTCGACGCGGTCGCCGGCCTCGACGGCGGGGTCGACGTGGAGGATTCGGGCTGTCAGCCCCGCGCAGGCATCGGGGCCGTCGCAGTCGATCAGGATGAGGTAGTCGTGTTCTGGCGCGTATGATTTCGGCGGTGCGCGGACCGTTCGCGTCTCGCGGACGGTGCCGGCGACGGGGCTCGGTGCGGCGGTCGTTCGGCCGTCGCGCAACGTCCCGGGATAGAGGTCGATCGCACACCCTGCGTCGTGGGCCGGATACGGCGAGTTGTACAGCGAGAAGCGGGCGTACGGTGCCAGTGCTGCCGCCGAGAGCGGTACCGCGTCCGTGTCCGTCAGATCGATCACAACTGTACCGACGACTCGCAGCGAGAGCGTTTAGGTGCGTCGACACAAATGTCACTGGTATGCGAGTGCTTCGCGGCCGCGCCGACACGATCGACGCAGACCGGCGGGCAAGCGAGTCGCTACTCGAGTTCGCCGCCAACGGCGAACCCGCAGTTCGGGTCTGGCGACCGCACCGACAGGTCGCCTTCGGCCGGCGTGATCGCAGGCAAGAGGGGTACGACGAGGCTTACGAGGCCGCACGCGAGCACGGATTCGCACCGATCGAGCGGGCGGTCGGTGGCCGCGCGGTCGCCTACGACGGCGAGACATCGATTGCGTTCGCGCGCGCTGACCCGGTCGACGACTTCCGGCGCGGGACCGACGCGCGCTACGAACGAACCACGAACGCGACGGAGCGGGCACTCTCCGAATTGGGTGTCGACGCCGAGCGCGGCGAGCCGGCGGATGCGTTCTGTCCCGGCTCGCACTCTGTCTCAGCCGGGCTCACCGCCGACGCGGAACCATCACTCGGCAAACTCGTCGGCCTCGCCCAGCGCGTTCGGCAGGACGCCGCCGTCACGGCAGGAATCGTGCTCGTCGATAACCGCGAGCTGATTGGAACGGTACTCGAGTCGGTCTACAGCGCGCTCGGGATTGCGTTCGACCCCGACTCGGTGGGGTCGATTGCAGCGGTCGGTGGCGAGGCGGAGCCGGCTGTTGTCCGTGCGCGGTTCGAGGACGAACTTGTCGGCGATGTCGACTCGGAGGCCGTCACTGTCGAGTCTGTGCCGGTCGAGGGCGATGGTGATCCGGCAGATAGCGGTCAGTCCAACGGTGGTCCGGCGGCACAGCAACCGGATGCCGATGTGGTAGACGACAGATCGATGTGAGGGGGGAGTGGCATTTGGTGTGCGAGAGCGGGTGTGTGAGTGGGTGGGAGTGCGAGAGCGGGTGTGTGAATGAGTGAGAGCGACGAGCGAAAAGCGAAAAGCGAAAGGTACTGTTTTCGGGCTTCGGCCCGTCGGCCTCGAGTATGCACACCGACGCAACGATGATTCTACAGCGTAGCGGCGGAACCGCGGAGGGATCGCGATGAGGAACGACGCACCCACAGCCGACGACCGGTGGACGGAACTGCTCACCGACGCGAACGCAATCGCCGCGGAGTACGACGACGACGGCTGGGAGTCGGTCGTTCTCGAGCCATCGTCGGTCTCACCGAGCGAGGCCGAGGAGCGTTTCGGGCTCAACGTTAGCATCGATCGAGAGACGTTCGAGCAGGTTGAAGCGCACGTCGCGGATTCGGAGGCGACGTTCGGCGACGCGGAGGTGTACTATCTACCGGTCGACGAGGATGGCACCACTCACGACGACAGCCGTCGCTTCGCACTCGCCGTCGAACGCGACGCCGACAACTCGATCGCTGTGTTCGTCCCGGTGACTTACACCCTCCCCGAAGCGAAAACAGTCTTCGAGACGGCACTCCTCGAGGAGCAATTGCTGCTCCACGTTCGGGCGACCGATGCGGACGAGACGGACCCGTGGGTGACGTTTTCGCACGACGATCCGTCGCTGTTTCTCTCGAAGTCGGACGTGCAGTCGTGGGAGTTCTCGCCAGGTGAGTGACGACTGCTTCAGACAGGTTCAGTCAGGTTCAGTCAGGTTCAGACTGATTCAACATGGTTCGAACTCGAACGCCCCGTTCAACGCCATCGAGTGGTCGTCGTAGTAGGCATAGAGATTCTGCGGTGCGGTGTACTGGCCGCCGTAGTGCCCCGCGGGACCGTTCGAATCGATGATGTTGTCCGCGTGGTCCGTCGTGAACCGAAGATCCTCGCGCTCGTAGACGAGGTCGTCGTCGAGCCAGTAGCGAACGATCCCGTCCGGATTCGCCGCGCCGTCGGTCACGGTGTTCACACAGACGTAGTACTCGAACTCGTACCAGTTCCCGAGGACGAGCTCGGGCTGGCCGAGCGCGTACGGCTCACCCTCCATGACGAAATCGTGGTCCTGGTTCTGATCCAGATGGTACGTGTGCGAGAGCAGATAGAACGGGCCGTCGGGGTCAGACCCCTGGTTGGTGATGTAGAGGCGATTACTCCAGCCGTTCGTCCCGTCAGGCCTCCCGCCACCGGCGCTCCCTTCGCCGAGCGCCATCGCACAGTTCCAGAGCCGGCAGTTCGCCGGATACCGGCCTGTCATTTCCCAGCCCGTATCGAGTGCGAACCGGACGCGCCCGGTGAGTTCGAACAGGCCGTCCGAGAAATCGTAGTGCGTGCTCGCACCCCAGTGCCCACCCTCCTGCATGCGCATCTGCAGCGCCCGGTTCCCGGAAGCGGTCGGATCAGCGACGAGGTCGAGCGCCGCCGGATCGCCGTTCGACAGGCGATAGACGTCGTTCCACTCGTCGTACTCGTCGTAGTCGAGATGAACTACGTCATCCGGCCGACCACACTGCATTGTGTCCGGTGTCTGTGCTGCACCGACGTTTGTTCCGAACTCGAGTCCTCCTACGATTCCACCCAGTCCGAGCGCTCCCAGAACGCCACTTGCGCGTATCGTTTGTCTGCGACTCAGGTTCGGGCTCAGGTCCTGGTTTTGGTTCTGATTGTGGTTCTGGTTCTGATTGTGGTTCTGGTTCTGGCTCTGGTTCTGACCCAGGTTATCCGCTGCTGGCGGAGCACTCGAGTTTGCGCTGGTATCGGCATCAGAAGACTCACCAGTGGTTACAGTCTCGCATCGGTCGCGGCTCTCGTCGGTGTCGCTGGTCCCGTCGTCTGCTGCGTGGGATGTCATGCACGACTCGCTCTCACAGGAGGACGGTTAGTATCGAGTCAGCTACCGGACAGTCCCGATTCAGAAACGGTGTTTTCCGATGGTTACTACCACTCTGGACGATTTTGCTCGGTGCAACGGTCGCTTCCGTTTGCGGGTAGTCCCTGCATTCGCACTGCGTGGGGTCTCCGCTACTCTGCTTCGGCTGCGTCTTCCGTTACTCCGCCTCGTCTTCTCCTGTTCCTTCCTGTTCGCGCAATTCCTCGCTTGCCTCGCGAACCTCGCGCATCACACTGGAGATTCGTTCTTCGGCCTCGAGTTCGTCCTCGACGGAGAGGTCGACGCCCTCGACCTCCAGCAGGAATTTTGCGACTTCGGTGGACTCGTACATCACGTCGTCGAGTTCTTCGGCGGTGAAGAAGTCACACATCGCGCCGTAGAGGAAGGTTGCGCCGGCGGTTCGGACCTTGTCTTCGAAGGAGGAACGGGCCTGGTTGACTGCCTGGGGCGTGTAGGTGTCGGTCATGAACGGCACGAGTTCGGGCAGATTCTCGCCGATTTTGGTCATCTCGACGCCGGTTTCGGTCCGGAAGTCAGAACAGAGCCGCGCGATGGCCCACTCGCGGGCGGTGATGTAGGTTCGATCGCGCAGGAACTCGTTGACTCGGTCGTACTGCGCGCCGTCCATCTTCTTGAAACGGGCGTACTTCTGGACGTCTTCGGGGACATCGGACTCTTCGGGTTCGGTGTCCGGGACGTTCGGTAGTGGGTCAGTGTCGTCGCCCGCTCGTGCTTGGTCCTCGCTGCTCGATTGCTCCGTAGGCGAACTTTCGGCGACGGTTTGTGATTGGTCCCCCGCTGATTCACCGTCACTGTCGGCGTCGGCGTTGGTCCCGGTCGATCGGTCCGACTCCGTGCTGACTTTCGGGCCGTCCTCGTCCATGCGCGCCTATTTCTGCAGGCTCGAGATAAGGGTTCTTGGTTCGGGGACGCTTTTTGATTCTACTCGCACCGCCGTCCGCCGAACCCATGTCGTCGGTGTAGGGACTGTCGGTTCGACGAGCACGGGCGGCGCTTCGTCGTCGGCAAGTTGATCCGGCACGTAGGTAGTACGGATAGTTGAACCCGGACGATGGATCCGCTTCGACGAACCGTTCGTCCACCCCGGGGACGACATCGACTGTGTCTTCGAAGGTGACCGTCGCAACCTCACGAGCAATCCCCTGCCTGGTCTCGCCGTCGTAGATACTGACAGCAATATCGATCTCCCCATCATCGCCGATCGGCTCGCTGAACTCGAGTGTCAGGTCCTCGATTGTCGTGCCGGCCTCGATTGTCGTTCGTCCGAACTCTCCGGTTTCGTCGCTACGAGCTGCTAGCATGCCATCGACCGAGGAACTCGCTTCAGCGATGGTGATCGAAGTGCCATCGGATGTCTGTTCGTCGAAGACGAGTGATGCGTCCGGATCGCTCGTCGCACCAGCCGTATTCGAAGCTAGACTGGCCGCTGAGACCAGTCCTGCCCCGGCCAGTTGAAACAGCGTTCTCCGAGTCGACTTCGGTTCGCTCATGGGGGTGTCCCCCGTTCACATGATTCAACCTGTTTCATCGACTGGCTGTTCTGAATGGGATCAAATCATCGTTATGGCCGACTGCCGGTTTCGCGTGACTGGATCTCGTCTCAGTAAACTCTCCTCGCATCCTCGTGAGTTCTCCCGGATTTAAGTTTGTTAAGCGTCTTCGATACGGTATGTCACAGACGCCAGTCGTAGTGAAGGCCGTGCGGACACCACAGGGCAAGGAGGACGGCGTGTACGCTGATCTCCGTAGTGAGGACCTCTCGGTCCCGCTGATCGACGAAATCCTGTCCGAAACCGGTCTCTCCGGCGAGGATGTCGACGACCTGATGTGGGGCTGTGCACAGCAGCGCGACGAACAGGGCAACAACGTCGCTCGCGTCATCGCCTTGCTCTCCGAACTCGGCGAGCACACTCCCGCGACGACGATCAACCGATGGTGTGCCTCCTCGATGCAGGCCGTCATCTCCGCCTCGGACGCTATCGCCGCCGGCAACCGCGACGCTGTCATCGCGGGCGGTGTCGAGAGCATGAGCCGCGTCGCGATGGGGCAGAACACGCACAACGTCCACCCCAAGATGGCCGAACTGTACAACATGGGCGAACTCCAGATGGGGATGACCGCCGAGAAGGTCTCCGAGGAGTACGGCGTCAGCCGCGAGGAGCAGGACGAGTACGCCGCCCAGAGCCAGCAGCGCGCCGTCGAGGCAACCGAGGAAGGCCGCTTCGACGACGAAATCGTCCCGATCGAAACCGAGGACGGCACCGTCGAGGAAGACGAAGGTCTCCGCCCAGGCACGACCGCCGAGAAGCTCGGCGAGCTGCCGACCGTCTTCAAGTCCGACGGCACCGTCACGCCCGGCAACGCCTCCCAGATCTCCGACGGCGCGTCCGCGCTGCTCATCACCAGCAAGGCATTCGCCGAGGAGAACGACCTCGAGATTATGGCCGAAGTCGGCATGAACAACGTCGCCGGTGTCGACCCGACCGTGATGGGTATCGGTCCGGTGCCCGCGACGCGTGGTCTGCTTGAGCGCAACGGCCGCGACATCGACGAGTACGACCTCGTCGAACTCAACGAGGCTTTTGCCAGCCAGTCGCTCTATTCGCGTGACGAACTCGGCATCGATCCCGACATTTTCAACGTCAACGGCGGCGCAATCGCCATCGGTCACCCGCTGGGTGCCTCCGGCGCGCGCCTCCCCGTGACGCTGATCCACGAACTCCAGAAGCGCGGCGGCGGCCTCGGACTGGCGACGCTCTGTGTCGGCTTCGGCCAGGGTGCAGCGATCGAGTTCGACGTGAACTAGAGCGGTCGATAGGGCTTTTGGTCCAGATTTTGCGAGCGAGCGGTGTAGTCGCGAGCGAGACAAAAGGTGGTTGTGCCAGGGTGCAGCGATCGAGTTCGACGTGAACTAGAGCGGTCGATAGGGCTTTTGGTCCAGATTTTACGAGCGAGCGGTGTAGTCGCGAGCGAGACAAAAGGTGGTTGTGCCAGGGCGCAGCGATCGAGTTCGACGTGAACTAGAGCGGTCGATAGGGCTTTTGGTCCAGATTTTACGAGCGAGCGGTGTAGTCGCGAGCGAGACAAAAGGTGGTTGTGCCAGGGCGCAGCGATCGAGTTCGACGTGAACTATAGTAGCCACTGCAAGTCACTGCACACCTGATCGCCAGCCTGCTCGGCGATCAGTGTGTAACTAGTTGCAGTTGTTACTATAACTGCGGACACGGTTTCACGGGGTTGCGGTAGTTTTCACCACGCCCGAGCAGTCGACTTACAATCCTCGGGCACGTAGCACCACCAATGGACCTGCTGCTCCTGGCTATCGTCGTCGGGATCCCACTCGCCTGGCACATTGGGCTGACGGCGTTCACCTATTACGACGCCGGCAACGTTGGACTCGAGCCGCCGATGAAATGGGCGGCGATCACGTTCTTCATCCCGCTCTTTGGCTTCTTCATCTATCTCTTCGAGCGCAGCGAACTCGACTACGATCCGGAGACGGACCCGTATCGTGGTCACAACTTCAATATTCATCCCTCGCGAGCGGACGACACCCCGATTCGATCTCGCGGCGACAATCGCCTGTCACCGGAGGACGAACAGGAAGGCGGTGTCGGTAGCGACCGTGATCGTAACGGCGAGAGCACCACAGACCACAACAGCGTTCCGAGCAACGACAGCGACCAGAGAAACAGCAGAGAGGCCGAGAACGACCGCTCGAGCTCACGCTGGGAGTGACAGACATCGCTCCGATCGAGCACCGCTCCCGTCTGGTTGGTCACGCTCGGAGCACGCGTTCCTCACTGGCCACACTCTCGTACAATCGGAACTGGCTCGGAATGCGAACCGAAATCGAACCGCAGCCACACCCCCTCAGTCGTCAGCCGGTGCCGCGTCAGAGCCACTCGACTCGAGTGCACTCGCTGGGACCGTGCCGTCCTCGTTCCAGCCGCGTTCCTCGTAGTACTCGTCGAGTCCCTGCTCGAAGCCGGGGACGTCGTACGGCAGACTGTCGTCCTCGCGGTCGAAGCCGCGCTGGTTGTTGAAGTGGCGCTCGAGGGCGACGGTTTCACCACCGAGTGCGAGCAGTTCCTCGTAGTCGGCATCGAGCAGCGTCTCCATGCGCTCGTTGGTCATGAAATCACGAGAGAACTTACAGAGGACGGCGCTGTCCTTGATCGCGTTGATGTTCTCGAGTTCGATGATTTTCGGTGGCTTGTCCTCGAGTCCGTCCTTGCTGAAAGCCTTCTCGGCGTCGACGAGTGGGTACTCGTAGGGGTAGAACTCGGCGTACATGTGGTCAGCGCCGCGGTTCGAGGTGGCAAAGGAGAGGCCCTGTCCGTTCAGCGTGCGGCCGTCGTGGGCTGGGAACTCCATCCCTTTGACACTCCAGTTGTCGACGCCGAGGTCATCGTGAACGCGGTCGATGCCTTCGGCGAGGTCGTCGCCGATGCCCTCGCGGTGGGCAATCTCCTCGACGGTTTCGTGGATGAGGTCGACGTTGCCGAATTCGTCTTCGCTGGCGAGGTAGGCGGCGACGACGTCGCCGGCGGAGATCGTGTCCAGTCCGAGTTCGTCACAGAGCTTGTTCGACTTCATGACGTCGACGATGTCGTCGACGCCGGAGTTCGAGCCGAACGCCATGACGGTCTCGTATTCGGGGCCTTCCGTTTCGAATCCGGCCTCCTCGTCCTTCGTCGGGAGCTTGCAGGCGAACGCACAGGCCGAGCAGGTCCCCTTCTTGTACTTTTTCTCCTCGACACGGTCGCCGTTGATGCCTTCGGCGCCCTCGAATGAGAGTTCCGAGAAGTACCGCGTCGGCAGGGCCTCGACGGTGTTCGCGTATTCGGTCATCGAGGAGGTGCCCTGTCGCTTCATGATGTGGTCAGACTGGGCGGCCTCGCGGTGGACGTCCATCTGCAGTGGCGGGATCTCGACCTCGTGGGTGGAGTCGCCCTCGAAGGTGATCGCCTTGACGTTCTTCGACCCGAGGACGGCACCGAGGCCGCCGCGGCCGAACGCGCGCTCCTCGGACGTCATAATCGAGGCGAAACGAACCTCGTTCTCACCACTGGGTCCGATCACGACCGTGTGTTCTGCGTCCAACCCGTGTTCGTCCTCGATGTACGAACAGGTTTCTGGCACGGTGGCCTCCGCGAGATCGGATACGTCCTCGAACTCGACGCCCTCGTCAGTCACGTGAACGATAACGAGGTCGTCGCTCGAGCCGGTGATTTCGACGGCACTGTAGCCGGTACCGGTGAAGTTCCGCGAGAGGAAGCCGCCCGCGTTCGAGGAGAGCAGGCCGTCGGTCAGCGGCGAGACGCCGGTGGCTGACATGCGACCCGTGAAGCTCATCGTCGAGTGCTGGAGCGGGCCAGTCGCGAAGTAGAGACGATTTTCCGGCCCGAGCGGGTCGGCGTCGAACGGGATGCGCTCGTGGGCGAGGGATGTCCCGAGCGCGCGGCCGCCGATCGACGATTCGAGAACCTCGTCGATCGATTCAGTTTCGACTGTTTGTTCGCCGACGTCGATCGTACACAGTGGTCCCCGGACGTGTTTCATACACGGTACCGTGGTACGCGCTCCGGCAAAATGATACCGGTTCTGCGACTGTGGCTATTTGACCATGAGTCGACGTCGATGTACTATTCTTCTGCTTTAGGCAGTATCCTGTGTGCTTTTCGAAGCTAGGTCAAACATTCCTTCGCCTGCCGGTGGCAGGTGGTCGGTGTCGTCGAGGACGACCTCGAGTCGCCCGTCTCGAATCAGGCGGTCGATCTGGTCGTGCGTGAACCGGCCGTTGCACTCCTCACCGATGAACGTAACGTAGCGCTCGGTGCGCTCTGTAACGGTAGCGAGGGAGTCGCCGGTTCGGTAGTAGTAGCGAACGGTCGTGCCGGGGTGGAGGGCATCTGCACTCGTGCGATACGCCCAGCGGTGGAGGACCATCGGTGGCTGATGCTTGGATGGGGGGCTTGTCTGTCTTCTGGTCTCAGCGTTGCTGGCTAACCAATATATCCTGCAGGCGAAAATCAAAACTCCCCAGCAGCGGTCGTGCTGGGGACTCGTTACAGCACCCCGCCTCAGGCTTCGGGTGCTTGCTCGGCCGAGTCCTCCGCGTAGATCGACTCGATCTCGTCGTCGAACGCATCGAGGATCGCGCGGCGCTTCTTCTTCATCGTCGGGGTGAGCAGATCGTTCTCCTCCGTGAACTCGATCGGAACGAGCCGGTACTCCTTGATCGTCTCGTGGGACTCGAAGTCCTCGTTGACTGTGTCGACCACCTGGTCGATCTGGTCGCGAACCCACTCGTGATCGCAGATGTCGGACGGATTCTCCGGGAGCGCGACGCCCTCGTCTGCGGCCGCGCGCTCGATCGCGTCGATGTTCGGCACGAGGAGCGCGCCGACGAACTTCTCGCTGTCGCCGACGACCATACACTGTTCGACGAGTTCCTTCGAGGCGAAGGCGTCCTCGATCGGCGCTGGCGCGACGTTCTTCCCGGTCGAGAGCACGACGAGCTGTTTCGTGCGCTCGTGGAACTCGATGTAGCCGTCGGGGCGGATCGTGACGATGTCGCCGGTACGGAACCACTTGCCTTTGTCCTCACCGTCATCGTCTTCGTCTACACCCGGTGCGTGCTCAGTGAACGCCCGATCCGTCGCCTCGGGCTTATTCCAGTAGCCCTGGGTCACGTTCGGCCCGCGGACGAGGAGTTCACCCGTCTCGCCGGGCGTGCTCGCAGCGTCGCCGTCCGGGACGATCGAGTCGTCGACGGTCACGTCGCAGTCGACGATCGCCGGGCCGACGGTACCGATCTTCGGCTCCTCGGGCGGATTCGTCGTGACGACCGGCGAGGTCTCGGTCAGGCCGTACCCCTCGAAAATCGGCAGTCCCATGCCGTGGTAGAGCTGGCAGAGCTCCGGCGAGAGGCTGCCACCGCCGCTGACGAGCATCTCGATGTTCCCGCCGAGCGCTTCCTTGACCTTGCTGAACACGAGTTTGTCCGCAACCGAGAGCTTGAATTCCAGAACCGGCCCCGGATCGTCCGCACGGTAGTACTCGCGGCTCACGTCGGTCGCCCAGTTGAAGATACGCTCTTTGACCGGAGACTCCGTCGCTTGCTCGCGGATCGTGTCGTAAATTTTCTCGTAGACGCGTGGCACACTCGTCGCACCAGTCGGCTGGACGGCCTGGAAATCCTCCTTCAGCGTATCCGAACTCTCCGCGTAGGCGACGGTCGCGCCCGCAGCGAACAGCAGGAAGTGTCCCGCCGTCCGCTCGAAGACGTGCGCCAGCGGCAGGTAGGAGACCAGCGTGCTGTCCTGGTCGATCGTCGGCACGTCGTCGTCCTTGTCCGGCCGCGGCCCGTACCGCCGATAGACCTGGTTGACGTTCGTCCGGAAGTTTCCGTGGGTGAGCATGACACCCTTCGGCTTGCCCGTCGTCCCGCTCGTGTAGATGATACTCGCCAGATCGTCGAGATCACGCTCCTCGAGCCACTCCTGGTAGGCGTCCGGATCGTGTCGCTCCTCGCCGATCTCGTAGACGTCCGCGAGCGTGTAAATCTCCGTCTCAGCGTCTGCGTATTCGCCGTCTAACTCGTCCATCGAGACGATGAACTCCAGATCGAGTTCGTCCTCGACTTCCAGCACGCGCTCTAACACGTCCGCATTTTCGACGACGACACCCTCCGCGTCAGGATCGTCGAGCAAATACCTGGCTTTCTCCGTCGAGGAGTTCTTGTAGACCGTCGTGACGACTGCGCCGGCGGCAAGCAGCGCGAAGTCAGTCTGTGCCCACTCCATGCGCGTCTGGGCGAAGATGCCGACCCGATCGCCCCCCTCGACGCCGAGTTCTCGAAAGCCGGTCGCCAGCGGCCGGACAATCTCGGCCATCTCGGTATAGGTAAGACTCGCGTAGTCGCCGTGTGGGGCGGGTTCGAACGCCGTCCCCGCCAAACTACGGTCGTAGATTCCGCCCTGATACTGCTGGGCGACCGCGTTCGGATTCCGCTCGACCGACGCCTCGAACAGCTGCCCCAGTGGTTCCCCTCCCAGTACGTCGCTCGAGAACTCTCGCTCTGCAGTCTGCCAATCCATGGCTTATCATACCAAGGGAAGCGATCACTCTTGAAAGCATAGGATGTTTCACAGAACAGAGTTTGAAATAATCCTGGAAAACAGGAGCGGTAAGCGGAACGTCTGGTTTGAGTGAACACTGGTAACCAGGCGGTGCCAGCAGCGAACCGTTTGGGCACCCCTCCCCAAATGGCAGACAGCAGACGACCGTGACAACCATAGTATATAAATAGGCTCGAAATTCACACAATTCGTTTATTCACGTACCGACGACAGTTCCTATAGTGAGTGGAGAAGACAAACTGATGGTTGTCTGTCAGTCGTGTGGACGGATGTATGCGGGCAAAACCACGATCAGTGATCGTGCCCTGCCGATTGGTCGACCGCAAGGCTGTGATTGTGGATGTGAAACGTTCGAACCGTTGCGCTCTTCGCAGGTGGACATTTCAGAGGACCCTGACTGAGTACCCCTCTTCTGTAGGATCCGGGTATCGTGTCGAGACAGAAGCTCATGAGCGCAATCTGTCACACTTCATCCACTGCTCCGTTTCGCCGACCCCCAATCAGGCACAGTGTACGGAACCAATGGACAGTCGCCCGCCTCACTCGAGTAGTTCGATCTCGTCGTCGCCGTTCGGGACCGCACAGAGGAACGCACCGTCTTCGTCGCCCTCGTTTCGGTACCAGTGGACCGTTCCCGCAGGAATGAGCAGCGAGTCGCCCGCCTCGACCTCGTACTCCTCATCGTCGATGCCGACGGTGTACGCGCCCTCGAGGACGTACTGCTCGTGTTCGACCGCGTTCGTGTGCTCCGGAACCTCGGCTCCCGACTCGAGGACGAACCGCCGGATCGCGAAGTTCGGCGCGCCGTGGTCGTCCGCGATCAGCACGCCCTTCTCGAGTCCGTCCGCAGCGTCGACGGCCTCGTACTCAATCTCGTCGCTGGTTCGGATCAGTGGATCAGCCATGGACGCCGGTTCGGAGGCCAGAACCAAAACAGCACCCGGTTTGGGTGCGCTCGACAGCCAGGCTCAGAGAATCGTCCCGTGCTTCTTGTCCGGAATATCCTTTTCGACCGTCTCGTAGAATTCGAAGCGGTTCTCGAGTTCCTCGCGCAGCGAACTCGGCGGGACGATCTCGTCGACGACGACCTCGCTGGCCATCCGGTGGATGTCGATATCTTCGCGGTACTCCTCGCGCAGTTCCTGTTCTCGCTCGGCGCGCTCCTCGAGATCGTCGATGTCCGCGAGTCGGTTCGCGTAGACTGCGTTGATCGCGGCCTCGGGGCCCATGATCGCGATTTCGCCGCTCGGCAGGCCGATGACGCTCTCCGGATCGTAGGCCGGGCCGGACATCGCGTAGATGCCCGCGCCGTAGGCCTTGCGGACGACTACCGACTGCTTCGGGACTGTCGCCGAGGAGGTCGCGTAGATCATCTTCTTGCCCTGCTCTAAGATGCCGTCCTTCTCGACCTGTGAGCCGGCCATGAACCCCGGCGTGTCACAGAGGTATAGCAACGGCACGTCGTAGGCGTCGCAGGTCCAGATGAACTCGGCGGCCTTCTCGGCCGCGTCGGGGAAGATTGCGCCCGCGCGGTGGTTCGGCTGGTTGGCCACGATGCCGACCGGCCGGCCGTCGATTCGCGCGAAGGCGGTGATGATCTCCTTGCCGTACTCCGGCCGCAGTTCGAGTACCGAGTCGGCGTCGACGACGCGCTCGATGACGTTGAACATGTCGTAGCCGCGGTTCGGTTCCTGCGGAACGACGGCGTCGATGCCCTCGGGTGAGAGCCGCGGCGCTGTTCCCGCAGTTTGGGGCGGCTTCTCGTCGCTGTTGTCCGGCAGGTAGCTGATCAGCTTCGCGACGAGTTCGCGGGCGTGTTCTTCGTCCTCGGCGATCAGATCCGCGCTACCCGAGTGCTGGGCGTGAACGTCTGGGCCACCGAGGTCCTGCAGGTCGATGTTCTCGCCGGTGACCATCTCGACCATCCGGGGCGAGGCGATGGCCATCGCGCTCACGTCCCGGACCATGATCGTGAAGTCCGCGAAGACGGGCGTGTAGGCCGCGCCGGCGATACACGGGCCGTAGAGCACGCAGATCTGTGGGACGCGCCCGGAAAGCATCGAGTGGTTGTAGTAGTACTTCCCGATGCCTTCGCGGTTAGCGAAGAAGCCGGTCTGCTGGTCGATGCGGCCGCCCGAGGAGTCCATCAGGTAGAGGACGGGGCGGCCGGTCTTGAGCGCCCGCTGTTGCATCCGCAGAAACTTCTCGACGCCCTTCTCGGCCATCGAGCCCGCCTTGACGGTGAAGTCGTTGGCCATGAAGTGGAGGTCACGCCCCTCGAACTCCGCCGCGCCGGTGATGAGGCCATCCGCCGGCAGGTCGTCCTCGGCGTCGAAGTTGGCGAACTTGCCGTCCTCGAACTTGATGGTATTCCCGCTCTCGCTCCCGCCCGCCTCGCTGTCTGAACTCCCCTCATCCGTCCCGCCGTCGTCACCGAACCAGAGATCCAGTCGGTCGCGGACGAACAGCTTCCCCTGGTCGGGGAGTCGCTCCTTGTACTTCTCGGGGCCGCCCTCGAGTATCTCTTCAATCTCCTCACGGAGCAGTTCCTCGCGCTCGGTTGGCCCGAGGTCGTCCGCTGCCCTGCTGCGGTCGCGGCTTCGGCCGGCGCTCTGGACTGGTCCGGAGCCCGAACCAGATCCGGAGCCGGCAGCGCCACTGCCACCACTACCGCCACTCGCCGCACCGGTGGGCGCTGACGCGCTCGCGAGCAGGTCCTCACCCGACTGCGTGTACAGTTCGACATCCTCGCCGAAGTGCTCGGCGAGCGCCGAGGCGACCGCCTGCACTTCGCTCTCGTCCTGTGCCGCCGCGTCCGAAATCCTGAGTTTGAGGTCTATCGTCATCGTTTCAGCTCACTCCAGTACGACCAGCGGATCGCCCATATCGACCGAATCGCCCTCGGAAACGGGAACCGAGGCGACGGTTCCAGTCCCCGGCGCGACCACGTCATTTTCCATCTTCATCGCCTCGAGGACGCAGACCACGTCCCCGCTGGCGATTTCGTCGCCCGGTTCGACGTTGATCGAGAGCACGGTGCCTTGCATCTCGGCCGTGACCGCGTCGCCGGCCGCAACCTGTTCGGTAGCGCCAGACCCACCACCCGATCCTGACGACTCACCAGCGGCTGTGCCGCCGTTGCTGGCCGCCCGCGGCAGGCCGTCTTCGACCAGTACGTCGAATCGGCGGCCGTCGACTTCGACGGTAAGTTCGTGCTCGCTCGCGTCGTCACCGCTTGCGCCGCCGCTCGCTACACCCGAGCCCCAGCGCTCGACTGCGTCGGCGAGTTCGTCCTGGCTCACTTCGTGGTCGAGGTAGGCCGTCGTGTGCTCGCCTGCGCGGAAGACCTCGTCTGTGAGCATGAGTCGGTGGAACGGCACGATGGTTTCGGGACCCGAGATGTCGAAGTGGGCGAGTGCGCGCTGTGAGCGGTCGAGACAACGCTCGCGCGTCGGTGCGCGAACGATCAGTTTCGCGATCATCGAGTCGTAGTCGCCCGCTATCTCGTCGCCCTGGGAGACCGCGTCGTCGAGGCGAACGCCGAGGCCGCTCGGCGGGTTGTAGGTTTCCAGTGTCCCTGGTGTCGGCGCGAACTCCTTCGCAGGGTTCTCGGCGTTGATCCGGAACTCGATGGCGTGGCCCTCGATCGAGATGTCGTCCTGTGCGTAGGGGAGTTCCTCGCCTGCCGCGATGCGAAGCTGTTCCCGGACGATATCGATTCCCGTCACCTCCTCGGAGACGGTGTGCTCGACCTGAATCCGGGTGTTGACCTCCATGAAGTAGAACTCGCCGTCCTCGACGAGGAACTCGACGGTGCCGGCGTTCGTATAGCCTGCCTCGCGGACCCCGCGGCGTGCTGCCTCGCCGATCGACTCGCGCAGTGAGTCGTCCAGTGCTGGACTCGGCGCTTCCTCGATGACCTTCTGGTGCCGGCGTTGCAGCGAGCAGTCGCGTTCGCCCAGGTGGAGCACGGTGTCGTGTTCGTCCGCCAGGATCTGCACCTCGACGTGCTTGGGGGACTCGAGATACTTCTCGACGTAGACCGTGTCGTCGTCGAAGTAGGCCTCGCCCTCGCGTTTTGCGCTCTCGAAGGCGTCGTCGGCCTCCTCGGCGCTGCGGACGATCTTCATACCGCGACCGCCACCGCCGCCGGCTGCCTTGATCGCGACGGGATAGCCGTACTCCTCGCCGAGTTCGCGGACTTCGTCGGCGGAGTCGACGGGATCAGTCGTGCCGGGGACGACCGGCACGTCGGCCTCCTGCATGACCTGTCGGGCCGTCGTCTTCTCGCCGAGGGCTTCCATGGCCTCGCTCGGTGGGCCGACCCAGGTGACTCCCTCGGCATCCTCGACACGGGCGGCGAACGTGGCGTTCTCCGCGAGGAAGCCGTAGCCGGGGTGGATCGCGTCGGCACCCGCGCGGTCGGCGACGTCGATGATCGTCTCCTGATCGAGGTAGGAGTCGCTCGCGGGTGCGGGGCCGACGTTGTACGCCTCGTCGGCGTACTCGACGTGGCCCGCGTTCCGGTCCGCGTCGCTGTAGATGGCGACGGTGTCGATACCCAGTTCCTCACAGGCCTGCATGACGCGCACGGCGATTTCGCCGCGGTTGGCAACGAGTAGTTTGTCGAACATTGTGATCACTCAGTAGGACTTGGGGAACCCGAGCTGCTGGCTGATGTGATTGTACGCCATCTGCTGGGAGACCGGGGCGAGCCGGGTCAGGTTGATCTCGCGCCACCAGCGCTCGACGTCGTACTCGGTGGCGTACCCCCAGCCGCCGAAGGCCTGCATCGACTGCTTGACGGCCTCAATGCCGGCTGACACGGCGGTCGCCTTCGCGACGTTGGTCTCGTAGGCACAGTCCTCGCCCTGATCGTAGAGCCAGGCCGCCTTCTCGCGCATGAGCGTGGCGGTCTCCATCTTCGCGTAGGGTTTCGCGATCGGGAACGAGACACCCTGGTGGGAGCCGATCGGCGCGTCGAACACCTCGCGCTCGTTTGCGTACTCGATAGCCGTGTTCGCAGCGAGTTTGCCGATTCCCGTTCCAGCCGCGGCGAAGCCGATTCGCTCGGGATTGAGCATGTCGACCAGGACCCACCAGCCGTCGCCCTCGTCACCGAGCATGTTCTCCTCGGGAACGCGGACGTTCTCCAGGAAGACCTCGCAGGACTTCGAGTAGTTGATGCCGTGTTTGTCGATCGGCGAGACGTCGATGTTCGAGTCGTCCATATCGACGATGAACAGGCTGATGCCGTCTGTGCCGCGGTCGACTTCCTCCCGCGGAGTCGTCCGCGTGACGATGATCATGTTCTCGGCGCGATCCGAGAACGTGATCCAGGCCTTCTGGCCGTTGAGAACGTACTCGTCCCCGTCCTTCTCTGCCTTCGTCGCCACGTTCAGCGTGTTCGTCCCCGCTTCAGGCTCCGTGATGCCGATCGAGAAGTTGCGCTTCCCGTTCGCGATGTCCGGCAAATAGGTCTCCTTCTGGGACTCGGTGCCGTACTCGCGGATGCCGACCGCGGCCATCCCCGCGGTGAGCACGAGGTACCAGGTGCCCGCCATGCCACAGCCCTCCGCACAGAGGGTCTCCATGGCGAGGCCCATCTCCTGCATTCCCATGCCAGCGCCCTCGTACTCCTCGGGGATCAGCAGGCCGTGAAAGCCCGCCTCGGCGAGTTCGTCCCAGAAGGCCTCGGAGAACTCGCCGGCTTCTTCCTTCTCGCGCCAGTGCTCGGGGCCGTACTCCGCGGCCACGTCGGCCGCCGTCTGTCGGATCAGATCGCGTTCCTGTGTAGATTCGAAGTTCATAGTCTGTAGTCTGCGTATCGTCGTGCACCGGTATCCGTGTCCCCACCCGATAGTTGGGTCGTCGACACGTCGTGACTGACCTCGCGCGACCACCCAGTTCGCGGGACGTGAACCAGTCGGTTGCCGCGCGATGGCATACACCGAAGCGGTTTCCCCATCCCCAATAACTATTCCGGTAACTTTTGCGCGGTTAGCTGGGGGAACCAACCTGTTCGATACAACAACAAGGTCACTAACCCGACGCCCACTTGCGTAAACAGTTTCGTATACACCAGTACCGAGCGTGACCAGTTCAGTACCTACTGGTCGGTACTCGAGTCCCTTTCGTCCGACTCTGTCGAGCCCCTCACTCCCTGATAAGAGAAGCGTGCTGAATACAAAGCGCGAATGTCCCACGAGATTCGACGCGATTTGCGAGTTTAGAGATTGTTCAGTACAGAGCCAGTTAAACAGAAGATATATGCTTTTGTGATAGTATAGTTATACATATGTCTGAGTCTCATCACAGCACGTCTTCTCCCAGAGAGCGAGCCTATATCGCTTCTGGTCTGATTAGTGCGGTGATTGCTGTCTACTATTTACCGATTGTGTTCGGGCCTGTAGCGGGGTATTTTGGTTTCCGACTGTATAGTGATAGAGCAGAACCGACTGGCGTAGCGATTGTTCTTCTGGGAATATTGGGAATGCTACTTGGGTTCTTCAACATTGTCATTCCGTCAACACTTGGCATAGAAATTGGTGGCCGTCTGGGGAATTGACGTACTCACGAACGCACCAGATGCATTCTCCGTGAAGCAAAACAACTTTTCCTTGATTCTGTCAGGCAACTTCTGTGCTGCATCCATGCTCTCTATTCAGCACGCCTGCTGAAACCTATCACCGATCGAGGGTTTCAGCAAGGCCTTTCGTCCAGAAACACACCCGTTGTTGCTATAGTAGCCACTGCAAGTCACTGCACACCTGATCGCCGAGCAGGCTGGCGATCAGTGTGTAACTAGTTGCAGTTGTTACTATAATTCCCAACTCGTCACTCCGCCGACTCGGACTCGTCGCCGACGTTGGCCATCGATTCGGGCTCGAATCCGAACTCCGTCCACGAGTCCCGAACTGCCTCGCGGAGTTCTGGCGGGTACGACTCGTCGAACGAGACTCTGGGTGCGATGTACTCGTCCGTCCAGCGCGGGTCCCAGGTGGCGTCGACGTAGAGGCGTGCACCGGTCTCGCCGCCGTCTTCGTGGGTGTTCTCGCCCGCACCTCCACTGCTGCCTCGGCCGTACGTCGGCATCCGCGCGCTCGGCGCGTCGGGCTCGCTCACCAGCCAGTCCCGCGAGGGGTGGGCCTTGACCCAGCTATCGCCGAGTGCCCGGCCGAGATTTCGCGGGCTAATCTCGGTGTCGACGACGAGCACCTTGTCGAAGCAATCAGAGAGCGAGAACAGCAGGTTCGCAAGCTGCCACTCGAAGCCGGCGTAGAGAATCTCCGAAGCCACGAGACAGAGTCCGAGTCGCCCCTCCGCGGGCAACAACAGCCAGTCAACCGGCGCGACACCCCAGTAGCTGTTGACCCGATTGAACAGCGTCGCCGACAGCGACAGGGCTGCAAGCTGCAGGTCGTCCGACAGCGGCACCCCCAGCGGCGTGAACGGCACGACCGGCTCCTCACGAGTGAAGATCGCGTCGGACTCGAGTGTCAGCGTCGCTCCGCCACCCAGTCGCTCCCAGAACTCGCGTTTCTCGGACTGCGTTGCAGGCTGGCGGTCGGCAACGGTGGTCTCGACGACGACCTCCGCGGAACTTGGGACCACGCCGCCGGCGGTGGGAATAACGGGAACCGTCGCGCCGACGCCGCGGTCCTCGATCGGCGTCTCGAGTCGGTCCGTGATCGCGAGCAAGTGTGTCGCCGCGAGTGCTTCCGGGGGAACACCGAGTGCAATGGTGATCGACGTGCCCGTCTCGAGGAGGTCTCGCTCGGCGACCGCTGCCGGCACTCGGGCACGGATGGTGTCGCCGTCGAGGACGGTGCCGTGAATCGGTGCCCAGTAGGAGCCTCGATCGGTGCCGATCGAGAGCAGTCCGAGGGTAAACCGCGGCCAGGCTTCGTCCGGCGGTGTCGGGAGTCCGAGTTCCCGGAGATCCTGCGCCGTCGCGTCGGCAGCGCGCTCGACGTAGGTCACGTCGCGCTCGTCGCGGCGCTCGCCGAGCGCGAGGAGGGACTCGAGTACGTCGGTGTAGGCAGGGTCCTGGTCGATGCCGAGTCCGATGCCGAGTCGGGTCCAGGGGTAGCGCTGGCGGTGTCGGGAGTCCGTTGTGCGTTGGCCGCGAGATTGGTCGATGCCGCCGTAGACGCCGCTTGCGAGGGTGACAGTGGTTGCGGTTGGTGCGGTTGGTGCGGTGGGTACGGTGGGTACGGTGGATGTACCCTCGCGGCCGGTTTCGGGTTCTATCTCGATCGCGTGGCCACCCGCTCGAAGCGCCTCCGCGGCGACGACCTGCGGGGAGCAGTCGGTGGGCCGGGAGAGCGTGCGACAGTCGTCGGTTCGGTGGAGGAACTCGAGGTGTTTGCGGAAGGCGGTCATCGGTGGTGCTGTGTTCGACTCGTTCGGGACTGGTCGCTGCGGTCGGTCGTGTGGTGCGGTTCGCCCATCGTGTCGGTTTCGGCAGCGACGCCTGCCACGTCGGACACACCGGACACACCGGCCTCGGCGAGCAGATCGCGTGCGCGCCGACGCTCCTCGGGATTGCCGATAGTCTGGGTCGGCCGGTCGCCGTCCGAGAGCGCGTCGATGTACGCCTTCGCGGTCTTCGACTTCGACGTGCCGACGGCGGCGCTGCCCTTCTCGTCGGGCGTCTGGTAGATGTTGAGCGGCACTTTTGGCATGCGCTCGACGCCGAACTGGTGGAAGTCCGTCGCCGGATCGGCGTGCAGCGCGAGCGCTTCTACAACTGCGCGCGAATCGAGCGGGTTGACCTCGCGGTCGACGAAGACGAAGCAGTCGATGTGGAGCATCCCCCAGGTGGTGAAGATGAAGTTCGCGAGTTCGTGTAGCGCGCCCGGATAGGGCCGATCCGTTGCAATCACCCAGACCGTTCGCTCGGTGTAGGGCCAGGGCGCGGCCATCTCGACGTCGTAGCCCGCGGCGCGCAGGCCAAGGGTGGCGTCCGGTCCGGCGGCCGCGACCTGCAGCGAACTCGTCGAGTTGCTGGCGTCGCCGACGCCAGACCCCTCCACACAGAAGGGAAGGTACGGCCGCTCACGGTGGGTAATCGCGTCGACTGCGAGCACCGGCATGGAACGGCGCGGCCCGTTCACGTAACCGAAGTAGTCGCCAAAGGGTCCCTCGTCGAGTCGTTCCTCCGGAAGAATCCGCCCCTCGATGACGAGCTCGGCCGACGCCGGCACACGGAGGTCGCTCGTCTCGCAGGGAACGAGTTCGACCGGCGACTCCTGCAGCCCGCCGGCGAACGTCGCCTCGCTCCGGCCGACGGGAATCCACATCTCGCTGGCAGCGGTAACCGCCGGCCCCCCGCCCAGAGTGAGGGCAACCGGCATCGCCTCGTCGCGGCGCTCGTACTCGTAGTAGTAGCGATTCGGGAGCTGCTCGCCCGCGAGGAACAACACGCTCGCTCGCGACTCGCCGTGAATCATCGCCCGGTGGCGCGACCAGCGTCCCCACTCGCCGTCCGGATCAGGTGCGACCAGCGTCGTCAGGGTCGCGTAGCGTCCGCCGTCCTGCTGGTGGATGTACGGCCAGGGGAACTCGAGTAGGTCCGGATCGCTGCCAGCATCCGTGTGAGTGCGAACGACCTCCTTGCACGGCGCTGTCTCTGGCTCGACGACGGTCGGCTCGCGCTGGCTCTCGAGTCGGTCGATAAGCTGGGCGTAGTAGGCAGGCCCCGACTGCCGCGCCGGCTTCGGCAGAGCGAACGCCCGCGCGAGGTGGTCGAATTCCCGCCCGCGGGGACCGCGGTAGGGATCACCGACGAGGCGGGCAGCCGTCTCGTTCCCCTCGACGGATTCGAAGACCGGAATCCGCTCGTCGATTGCGTTCGCGGCCATCGTGATCGCGCTCGCCTCGAGATCCCAGGAGACTGGCGTTTCGATTTCGGTGAGTGTACCGGCGTTCTCGAGTACGGTGAGAAACTCACGGAACGTCGTTGCGGGGGTCGTCATCGGGAGGGATGGGTGCGATCGCGGTCAGTCGGGGTTGTCGTGGTCGGCGCGGTATCAGCATCGCTGCCCGCATCCCTACTCCCATTCCCATCCGCCTCCGTATTCGAGGCTGCGCGCTCGTTCCTGTCAGCCGTCCGCTCGAGCGCCTCACGCAACGGATCGGAGTCGTACTCGGTGCGAATCTCGTCGTACGCGTCGACCAACGACGGCTCTTGCTCGGCCAACTGGCTGAACAACAGTTCGCGGATGGCTGCCGACGAGGACTCGTAGCGTCCCGTCTCGACGAGATACTCGAGAAGAACCTTCAGATCGTCTGACCTCGTGTTGAGCACGTTCGAGCGCTCGCGCTGGGAGGACGCAAGGGACTCGAGTAGTGTCTCGTCGACGGCGCGGTCGACGAACTCGACGTACCACTGTTCGGTCGTGGTCTCGTGGGGGCCGCTGACGACCGAGAGGGGGTGTGGCTCCTCGAGGTGTGGTTCGGTTCTGGACAGACGGACGCGGGCCTCGAAGATTTCCTTCGTTTCGGGGTCGCGTAGCTGGAGGGTCGTTACTGTCTCGCCTGTCGCATCCTCGGGGACGTGTTCTGCGGCGGTGACGTACTGGTTCGCCATTGGTGGTGAGTCGTGTTCGGCTGCGTGCCAGTCGATTCGGTCGCCGAAAACCGCCCGACTGGGAAGTCAAACCGAAGCTACAGAGGCGAGCGAAATAAAAGGGCACGGTCCAATCGACCGGTTACGGTGCAGTCGCTCGGCTCGAGGTGCCAGGTACTGAACAGCCAGTGAGTGACGACAGCGCTGTCGCTCACAGGTGTAGAATACTGCAGTAAAGAGTCGATACCGTTACGAATTGGTAGTCCAACTGAAACGGGTTACACCCGCTCACACGAGAACGTGCGAGCGATGTGCACTGTGTTTCAGTTGTGTCTACCTTACAGGCGCTCGACGTTCGTCGCGCGTGGGCCCTTTGGGGCCTGCTCGATTTCGAACTCGAGCTCCTGTCCTTCCTCAAGGTCCGGGCCGCCGATGTCTTCCATGTGGAAGAACACGTCGTCGTCCGCGTCCTCAGTCTCGATGAATCCGTAGCCGCCAGTGTCGTTGAAGAAATCAACGGTTCCTTTCGCCATTGCTTTTGAAGAGATGGGTGCTGGACCCATAAACCCTGCGACTCGTCCGGTAGTGCGCAATAGCGGCGTGTTATGGGTGCTGTGTGCGCTTGGGGAGATAATTGCCGATACGTATCAGTATGGTCGCTGCTGAACTGAGTGACTCTGGTATCGCGCTTGCCTACTCGCGCCGACGTGTGTTGGTACCGCAACTATGTGATCTGGTCGTGCCATTGAATACCATGGATGGAGTTCTGAACGAACACACGAAAACGATCCACAAGCACCGGGGTGAGCACGTGGACCAGTCCGACGTGCAGACGATTTGCGGTGCGACTGCCCACGTGACTCACGGCCGATTACAACTCGTCTCAATCGACCGAACGACCGACGATCGAAGTATCACGCGCTGCGGGCGCTGTTTTTCGGACGCTGACAGCGGCGGCTACTGACTGGCCGGCTCACCACAGCAGACTGCACGTCGCAGACTCGAACTCCGACGGGAGGAGTTCGGCGATTGCCTCTGGCTTCGTCTCGCCATCGACGTTGACCAGATACGCGCGTCCGTGTTTGTCGCCGTAGACGCCCTGGAAGTCGTAGACGAATCCGTACACGCTGATCTCTTCGGGCACGTCCGCTGCGGTGCGGAGGAATTCGACCTGTCGGTCCACGTTGAACTCGACGAGCTGGTTGATGACCGTCTCGTCGTCGGCATCGGTATCGATCTGGTCGGACTCGAGTCCGGCCTCCACGACGGGGACGAGCTGTTCGACCCACTTGTCGACGCCGCGCGGGCCGGGAAGCTCGCCACCAGTTGCTGCCTCGTAGGCGGCTGTGACAGCACCGCAGCCGGTGTGACCGACGATGACGGCGGCGCTGGTGCCGGCGTGATGGATCGGATACAGCAGGCCGCCATCGACGATTCGCTCGCCGTGGTCGACGTCCCAGACCTGGTTGCCGATGTTGCTCGGTGTGAAGACGGAGCCGGGGTCGGCGACGTCCCACATTCGCTCCTGAGGGACGCGCGAGTCGGAACAACAGATCGAGACGACGTCCGGCTGCTGTCCGTCCTGCACGGCAGCGAAGTACTCGTCCGGTAGTGCGTCGGCATGTGCTGCATTGCCGGCGAGCAGGTCAGTTAGCACGGTGTGCTCGTCGCTCGGACAGGGTGGCACCTGTGAGTCCTGTTCGGCGTTCTCGCCCATATGAACTCACCCGCACACTGGCGTCAAAGGCGTTACTCTTTGGGAGTTCGCTGGCCTCGGTTGGTGGGTTCCGGGAACCAAATATTGACCTGTCGACACGCCGATGGAGGCGTATGGTAACGACGCGCCAGTGGCACCTCGCGAGCCGCCCGACCGGCGAACCGACGATGGAGAACTTCGACCTCGTCACGGTCGACCTCGATGATCCCGGTTCGGGTGAGGTACTCGTCCGGACGCTGTACCAGTCCGTCGACCCATACATGCGCGGCCGGATGCGCGACGCCGAATCCTATGAGGAGCCGTGGGACGTCGGCGAGCCGATGCAAGCCGGTGTCGTCGGCGAAGTCGTCGAGTCAAACCACGACGCCTATGAGTCGGGCGACATCGTCACCGGCGAACTTCTGTGGGCGGAACACGCCATCGCGGACGGCGACGACCTCCGGCCGGTCGATCCCGACCACGGCCCGATTTCGACTGCGCTCGGGACGCTCGGCATGCCCGGCGTCACTGCGTACTTCGGCATGCTCGACGTAGCCGAGCCGACACCGGGCGACACAGTCGTCGTCTCGGCGGCTGCTGGCGCGGTCGGCTCCGTCGCGGGCCAACTCGCTCGCCTCGCTGGCGCGCGCGTCGTCGGTACCGCAGGGTCCGACGAGAAGGTCGAGTGGCTCACCGACGAACTGGGCTTCGACGCGGCGATCAACTACAAGGAAACTGACGACCTCGGTCGTGCGATGGCTGAGGCCTGTCCGGACGGTATCGACGTCTACTTCGACAACGTCGGCGGGCCGATTACGGACGCCGTCTGGCCGCTACTCAACGTCCGCTCGCGGGTCGC
This sequence comes from Natrialba magadii ATCC 43099, assembly GCF_000025625.1. Taxonomy (NCBI): domain Archaea; kingdom Methanobacteriati; phylum Methanobacteriota; class Halobacteria; order Halobacteriales; family Natrialbaceae; genus Natrialba; species Natrialba magadii. The sequence goes on from NC_013922.1 coordinate 2,178,885, forward strand.
TGTCTGCGGACAGATCTCGATTTACAACGCGACAGAGGTCCCGACCGGGCCGCGAAAGCTCGCCAAACTCATCGAGAGTCGCGCCCGCGTAGAAGGATTACTCGTTCGTGACTACGAGGATCGATGGGGCGAAGCACTCCGACGGCTCTCGACGTTCATCCAGAACGAGGAGATCCGGTACCGCCAGCACACTGTGGAGGGCTTCGAGAACGCACCCGACGCGTTCCTCGGGCTGTTTGAAGGGGACAATATCGGCAAACAGCTCGTGCAGGTCGGCGAGTACGAGTCGTAGTGGGGAAGAACAGCGACACACGGCGACAGACAGCGCCAAACCGCGACAGACAGCAACAAACGGCGACACACAGTGTTTGCCACTTCTCAGACAATCTCCGGTGTGAGCGGATACTGCCAGGCCTCTCCATCGTTCGCCTTCACCGCCGCGACGACACAGAACGCGATATCGAGGAGCGGGAGGATGAGCAGACCGAGAATACCGACGCCGACGATGACCAGCATCAGCGAGAGCAGCATGTAGATGGCGAACATAATCTGCCAGTTCACCGCCATCCGCGCGTTCGCGTCGACGAACTCGTCCTCCGTGACGAGGAGGACGATCAGCGGGCCGATGACCCACGTGAAGATTGCGAGCAGATGCGTCACGGCAGCGAACGACGTATCGTTTCGCCGTGTTCCGTACCCTGCCGCATCGTAGCCGCCCGCCCCGTATCCAGCCTGCTCGTAACTCCCGGAGCCGTAGTCGTCCGTTCCATAGTCATCGGCCCCGTAGTCGTCGGTTCCGTAGTCGTTCGTTCCCCACTCATCCGTTCGGCCTCCGTCCCTACCTTCATCACCTTCGCTATCGCGACCGACTTCCGCACCACACGCCGAACAATAATTTGCGCCGGACTCGAGTACCGACCCGCAGTTCCAGCAGTATTCCTCAGTCGCCATACTGTGAAAATACCCTCTAGATACAATAAAACGGCGTTACTCGAGTGGCTGGTACCGACCAGTGCGTTCGCGCTCCGGTCGCCCGCTCAGTCAGTGAGCCCGTACCCGATCTTGAACAGGTAGACGTCGATCGCGAGGACGACGACGGTCAGCAGTGTGAGCACGCCGAGAGAGGCAAGCGGCGCAAACTCGGCGTAGGCGGCCGGCGCGACCTCGAACATGTCCGAGTAGCCGAGCAGACCGTAGCGGACGCTGTCGACCATGTAGACCATCGGGTTCAGCAGCGAGACGGCCTGCCAGAGCGGTTCGAGCATCGTCAGCGAGTAGAAGACGGCACCGAAGAACACCAGCGGGCGCAGGATGAACTGGTTCATGACGGTGAGGTCGTCGAAGTCCCGCGCGACGAGGCCGCCGATGATCCCCAGTCCCGCAAAGAGCGCGGCGATGACGACCATCGTGGCCACGAGGAAGAGACCGTTCTCGATGCTGATCGGCACGAACAGGCGGCCAATGGCGGCAATGATGACGCCGACGATCAGCCCGCGGACGGCACTCGCGGAGACGTAGGCGACGACCATTTCGACGTACGACAGCGGCGAGGTCAGCGTTTCGTGGATGTACTCGTTCCATCGCCCGTGGAAGATCGAGAACGAGGCGTTCTCGAAGGCGTTCGAGATGGTCCCGAGGACGATGAGTCCAGGGATGAGAAAGAGGATGTAGCCAAAGTCGGCACCCTCCACGCCCTCAACCGGGCTGTCGATGCGGCCGCCGAGAATCATCCCGAAGACGGCGAAGTAGAGCACGTTCGTGATCGCCGGCGGCATGAACGTGTTCTTCGGCCGGCGGATGAATCGTAGGAGTTCGCGCTTGAACAGGGCGCGAAAGCCAACGGAGAGCATCAGGCGACCCCCTCCTGTTCGCGCTCTTGCTCGTGTTCCTGATCGTGCTCTTGCGTCTGGTCGTACTCCGATTCACTAGCACCATCATCGCCAGCAGCCCCTCCACTTGCGCTCGACGCAGACGACCGCGTCACCGACCGGTCCTCCTGGCGCGTCAGATCCACGAAAATCTCCTCGAGTGACGTCCGCGAAATCTCGAGGTCCGCAATCTCGTGACCCGCCGCTTCCAGATCGTGCAACACCTGCGGCACGGTCGACCCGCCGTCGTCGACGCGGATCTCGAGTTGGTCGCCGCTCGTCGACACCTCGTGGGCGTACGCACCGAGTTCGGACTCGATGGTCGTGCCAGCGGGTGGGGTGGACTCGAGTAGAATTTCGATCGTGTCGGTGCCGCGCCGTTTGAGGTCGTCCGGTGTTGCCACGGTAACTTTGTGGCCCTCGTTCATGATGGCGACGCGGTCACAGAGGCGTTCAGCTTCCTCGATGTAGTGGGTCGTCAGGAGGATGGTGGTCCCTTCCTCGTTGAGTTCGGTGACGAGGTCCCAGAGGTCGTGGCGCAGTTGGACGTCCACGCCCGCGGTTGGCTCGTCCAGAATCAGCAAGTCAGGATCAGTAACGAGCGCCCGCGCGAGGAGCAGGCGGCGTTTCATCCCGCCGGAAAGCCAGTCGAAGCGTTCGTTTCGCTTGTCGTAGATGCCGACACGCTTGAGTACCTCGTCGGCGCGGTCGGCGGCTTCGTCTTCGGCGATTCCGTGGTAGCCGGCCTTATGCTGCAGCACTTCCCGAACCGGAAAGAATCTGTCAACATTAAATTCCTGTGGTGCAAGCCCGATTGCATTGCGAGCCTGCTGGTAGTCGTCCTCGACGTCGTAGCCGAAGACCTGCGCTTCGCCACCCGACTTGCGGACGAGACCGACGAGCGTGTTGATGAACGTCGTCTTCCCGGCCCCGTTGGGGCCGAGAAGGCCGAAGAACTCGCCCTCTCCGACGGTGAGCGACAGCTCGTTTAACGCGCGCAACTCCCCGTAATCCTTCACGAGATCGACGGTCTCGATGGCCGGTGGCATCGGCGCACTCTCGGCCACCGTTGCGGTTAAGAATGTTGGTCTCGGCACGCGAAACGGGTGTTTCGGCGGCTATCGAACCCCCAGTTTGGTCGTCAATCGGTCGTCGATCGTCACTCTCAGTCCGCGCGCTGGGCCTGTGCTGCGGCCCCGACCGCACCGCTTTTCTGGACGATGTCGAAGGCGGTCATGATGTCAGAGCGCGAGATGAGGCCAACGAGGTCGTCGCCCGCCCGTGGTTCACTGCCTGGCGGAACGTCGGTGTCCTGACCCGGCACAGTGCCGTGGCCATTTCGCTCGACGACGAGCAGCCGACCGATACCGTTCTCGTGCATCTGTTCGATCGCGGTCATCGCGTCGGACTCCGCGGAGATGGTCTTCAGATCCGTCGTCATAATCTCTTCGACCGTGTGGGCGTCGCGTTCGACTGGCTGGATCTCGCGAGCGTCCTCGAGCGTCACGAGTCCGACCAGCTGACCGCCGCCGGAACCGTTGGATTCGACGACCGGGTATCCCGTGTGGCGCTCACTGAACATCCGCTGGATTAGCTGTGCGACGGAGGCGTCGGGGGTGACCGTGTGGAGGTCATTCGCGGGCGTCATGATGTCCGAGACGGTCACGTCCTGAAACGCTGCTTTCATCGTCACCTGCTGGGCCTCGCTGGAGGCGGCGATGTAAACGAAGAACGCGACCCCGAGCAGGATGATGTTGATTGGTGGAAGAAGCGCAAACAGCCCCATCAGGACTGCGAAGAGCTTCCCGATGCTTGCGGCCTGCTGGGTCGCCTTGGCGTATGGCCTCGTGCGAGCGAGGAAAGCACGCAGGACGCGACCACCGTCCATCGGGAACGCAGGCAGCATGTTGAATACTGCCAACGCGATGTTCAGGATTGCGAGGTACGCGAGCACGAACTGGGTGCCGTCCATGCTCGATGGAGTGACGTAGAAGAGCCCGAACGAAGCGATACCGACGAGGACCGAGACGATGGGGCCAGCGATGGCGATTGCGAATTCCTGCCGCCAGTCTTCGGGCATTTCAGAGAACGCAGCGACGCCGCCGAACAGCCAGAGCGTAATCGACTCAATCGGGAAACCGTACCGCTGGGCGGTCAGCGAGTGGCCGAGTTCGTGAAAGATGACGCCGACGAACAGACCGAGCGCGGCCGCGAGGCCGAAGATCCAGGGGTTCCACCCGGCAGTAACGTACCCGATGTCGATGTCGGCCCCCATCATTACGTTGAGGAGTTCTGCGACGGTACCGATCTGGAGCCCGATAACATACGCAAAGAACGGGAGCACCAACAAGAACGTAATATCGAGTTTGATCGGAATCCCAAAGAGGGATCCGATCCGGAAACTCTTCATCATGCGTTATGATACCTGTGCTAGAAACTTAAGCACGCCGCCGCAATGAGCGGGTTTGCCTCACTCGAGTGGTCGCGTCTCGCTCCTGGCTCGCCTACTCGGTTTCGCCTTCTTGCTCCCTTCTTGCTCCCTTCTTGCTCCCTTCTTGCTCCTCCTTGCCCCGTTCTTGCGATACACTCACACGCGAAGCGCGAGTGCGAGCGGTCTCGTGGAGCGGTTTCGAGCGCGCGCTTCGAAGGCTTTATCCGGACGGTAGGCCTGCCTTTTCGTAAGTAACCACAACCATGTCAGACAAACCCGCCTCAATGTACCGGGACATTAGCAAGCCAGCATACACGCGACGCGAGTACATCACTGGCATTCCCGGCTCGAAGATTGCACAGCACCAGATGGGCGACCTGCAGGCAGATCCCGAGGACTACCCGGTTCAGATCAGCCTCATCACCGAAGAAGAGGTCCAGATCCGCCACGGCAGCCTCGAGGCCTCCCGCCTCTCGGCCAACCGTCACATGCTGAAAAACGCTGGCGAGCACCAGTACAAGATGATCCTGCGCAAGTTCCCCCACCACGTCATCCGGGAGAACAAGCAGGCAACCGGCGCGGGTGCAGACCGTGTTTCCGACGGGATGCGTCAGTCGTTCGGTAAAATCGTCGGCACCGCAGCCCGCATCGACGCCGGCGAGCGTATCTTCACGATCTGGTGTGACGTCGACGACGCCGAGTTCGCCAAGGACGCGCTCCGTCGCTCCTACAACAAGATCACGCCGCCGTGTCGCATCGTCGTGGAGAAGGGCGAAGAGAAGCTCATCGCCTAGACCGAGGCCCACCTTTTCCCTGCAGTCTATCGCACTGCTGCAGCAACGCTGTCAGACAGCGCGGTGTCTCTCGACACCACCCAGATACCCACCTGCTGCTCTGTCACTCCAGTCTTTCAGCGTTCGAGTGAGTTGCTGTATTTCGAACTGGCTGCTCAGAGTCCGCCACCGCCCGTTGGTTCGAGAGTCATCGAGACGAAAGAATAACGAGGGTTCGCTGTGGCTGACGGCGTATGGAACGTCGACGAGTGCTCGCCACTGCTGGCGGTTTGCTCCCGATCTCGGTCGCAGGCTGTGTTACCGTTTCGACTGAGTCAGCGGACGAAGACGACAGCCTTCCCGACCCAGTTGTCGAAGCCGTTCGCATTCCAGCAGTCACACACGTCGACCGCGAGGGCATGCCGCCTATCGAATCGATCGATGTGGATGCCGATTCTGATTCCGGCTCCGATTCCGGTTCCGATTCCGGTTCCGATTCCAAGACTAATACCAATACCAATACCAACACCAATACCAATACTAATTCAACTCCCGAACCCGCCGGCACGTTCGCAAACGATGGCGACCCCGGCGAGGCTACGATCCTGCTATATCTCCTCGAATCGGACGACAACACCGACTCCGTCCTCACAGCCGCCGCGCCCGCCTATGCCAGCAGTGCCCACTTCGACGCGGGCGAACGGCGCGAAATCGTCTTCGACGATGCCGATGTCGATCTCGACGGATACGACGCCTACTACCTCGAGGCCCAGATCGGTGCCATCGAGGCAGATGTCCGAAACGACGGCGAGGCCGGCCCCATCGACGTCACGCTCACCACACCGAGTGGTGGAGAGGTTCGCGGCCATATCGACGACCACCGGGCACTCGAGTTGGGCGCAGACGAAACCGAGACGGTCTCCTTCGAGGGGGCGTTTTCGCGGGAACAGGAGTCCTACGACGTGCGCGCGGAGGCGACGCATGCGGCGGAAGCCGACGAGTAGGTTCGGTATCGAGCTACCTTTTTGCCGTTCTACTCCTGACGTCGGTGTATGATCGATCTCGCGGTCGCCAACGCGAAGCAGACGTTCCAGCGGATGCGTGACCCGCTCGCAGAACGTGACATTCGAGTCCACCACGTGCCCGCGAGCGAGCGCGTAGTGGATCTGACCGACCCGCCGTGGGAGCCTGACGAGTACGATGTCGGCTTCGTCTACCCCGGCCGGCTGATGGAGGGCGGCGTCGCGGACGCCCTGCTCGAGATACCGTGGCTCAACGATCGCGAGGCAGTGTTGACCTCGCGGAACAAAGCTGCGGTCATCGCGCGACTCGATCGGGCTGGCCTCCCAGTTCCGACGTCGGTCTACGTCTCGAACGATGTCGACGAGGACGAACTGGCCGCTGTCTTCGCGCAGTTCGAACCCCCTGTCGTCGTCAAACCGAACTCGACCACGCGCGGCGTCGGCGTCGCGAAGGCCCACGATCTGGACTCGTTTCTGGGAATCTGTGACTACCTCTCGCTAGTCCACGACTACCGGGCGACCGGCGACCGCTCGTTTCTCGTCCAGGAGTACCTCCCCGACGCGACCGACTATCGCGTGATGGTACTCGAGTCCGACTACGTTGGCGCGGTCGAGCGGCGGTTGCCGGACGACGCGGTTCGGGAGGGGCAGTGGAAGCACAACGTCCACCGCGGTGCCGAGGCGACAGGGGTCGAGTTGTCGTCGGAGTGGCGAGAGATTGCCGAGGCTGCGGCGCGGGAACTCGAGATTCCCTTCGTCGGCGTCGATCTGCTCGTGACGGACGAGCGGGTGGTGATTAACGAGACGAACGCACGCCCGACGATCGACGCGGAGACGAAGTACGAACCGGCGTTTTACGATCGGCTGGCGGCTGCGATTCGTGCGACTGCGGCGCAGGGGCTGTGAGTCGGTGGTGTATGGTGAATCGGTACTCGGTGGCTGACCCAGAGGCAGAAGCAGAACAAGCGCGAACGGAAGTAGAACAAGCGCGAACGGAGACCGAAACCGGACGACTACTGGACCGCGGATCGACTTACTCGAGACTGATTCCCGAGGACTGTTCGGCCGGATCGAAGACGACCTCGAGCACGCCGTTGTTGTAGGTTGCAGAGGCCGTGTGTTCGTTGACCCGCTGTGGGAGCGTGATGCGCTCGTCGTACTGGCGGTGGTCGCTGCCCGCGGAGATGGTCAGCGTTTCACCGTCACACTCGAGGTCGATGTTTTCCTTTTCGACGCCGGGGAGGTCCGCAACGACGCGCAGTTCATCGTCAGTTTCGTGAATATCGACGTGCGTATCCATGCCAAAGCCGGTGTCGACGTTTCGAGCAGAGTTGAAGTTGACATTCGCGTCGGCACCGTTCATCATCTCGTTCATCATCCGCTCAATCTCGCGAAAGAGGTCATCGAAGGGCTCGTCGCGGTCGTCTCTTCGCATAGTCACCAGTAGTGGCCCACGGGGGAAAAACTTTCTGTCGGAACTAGTTGTTACGGTAACTCGAGGGGCGTTTCGAGCGTCGAATCAACTGTTTCGGTCCGAAACTGTTCGGCTCTTCTCGTGCCTTGTGGTGCCGTGATTGTGTGCTGGTGGAGAAGCGCGGTCGACGGCTCAGAGCCCGATGCCGAGCGTCTCGTCGGTCGTCTCGATGCTCTCCTCGGCGTCGGCTGTGCCGAGTACCGCACGAACCGCGTCGATGTTCTCCGGCACCACGTCGCTCTCCTGGTGGATTCCCTGGAAGAGGTAGAGGTCGCGACCCACGGTCGAGATGGACTCCTCCCAGATGGCGTTCTCCCAGACGTCGCCGCGTGGCCGGCCCGCATCGAGGGCGTACTCCTTCAGCTTCCCGCTGCCGTCGATAGCCATGTGTTCGGGGATCAGGAACAGTCGCGACTCGTCGGCGAACAGGTCGCGAACGTCGGCCGCGTCGACTTCCTCCTCGAGTGTGACGTTGAGGCTGTGCATGTGCATCTGCGTCGCCGGGACCTTCATCCCGAGCGTGTCGATGTCGAGGTCATCGAAGATGGTCTCGACGTCGGGGCCGTGGTGGGACGGAATCGTCACCGGGTTCGGGAGGATATCGTTGATCGGTCCACGGTCGGTCTGACCTGGATCGCCGCCGCGGCGGACGAGCGTGGCGCGGACCTTCTCGACGCCGTAGGTCTCGCGAAGCGGTGCGATGACGCGGGAGAGTCCGGTCGTGTTACAGGAGACGACGCGGACGTGATCGGCGTCGGTGGCGTCCTCGAAATTCGAGCGCGCGTTGAAGCTCACGTCGACCAGGTCGGCGTCCTCGCCACCCTGGTAGAGTGCGGGCGTCTCGTACTCCTCGTACAGCGATTTGTTCTCAGCGCCGATGCCGGAGGGCGTAGCGTCGACGACGATATCCGCGTCGGCGACGAGCTCGTCGACGGAGCCGGCGATGTCGAGTCCGGCCTCGTCGAACAGGTGCTCGCGTTCCTCGATGGCGGCGTAGAGGGCGAATCCCTTCTCGATAGCGGTCTCGGCCTCGAAGTTCGGCCGCGTCTTCGCGACGCCGAGAACTTCCATGTCGGGCTGGGCCCGGACGGCGTCTGCGACGCGTTTGCCGATCGTTCCGTAGCCGTTGATCGCGACCTGGATCATTGTGTGTATCCGGCAGTCCACTACCGAGGCGGATAACCGTTTCGAGGCTTCTCGCGGGATTTTTACTCGACTCAGAGTTTCTCAGCACGGTTTCCAGCACACTTCACAGCCCGTGTCCCGACCGCGGCACCACACCCTCCAGCGGCGCGACTCACAGAAGGGAAGACATATTCACTCCCCGCACACACCCTGTGGTATGTCTACCACTCCCACCACCCTTCGGGACCCAGCCGAAACCGCGGTCGAACAGTGTCTGGCACTCGAGTCCGACGAGTCCTGCGTGATCGTCACGGACGACAAGCGCGAGCAGATTGGTGAGGCGCTCTACGACGTGGCGAGTGAGGTTACAGACGATGCGGTGATCGTACGCTACCCGCCGGGATCGACCCACGGGAGCGAGCCACCAGCGCCGGTGTCGGCGGCGATGGCTGACGCGGACGTGGTGCTCGCGCCGACGACCAAGAGTTTGAGTCACACCCGCGCCCGAACCGAGGCCAACGAGGCTGGCGCGCGCGTCGCCACGCTGCCCGGAATCACCGAGGAAGTCTTCACGACCGGGCTCGATGCGGACTACGAACTGATCGCGGACCACTGTGCCGACGTTCGCGAGCAGGTCGACGACGCAGACGAGATTCGCGTCACTGCGCCCGCGGGGACCGACATCACGTTCGATGTCAGCGGCCGCGACTTCCTCTCGGATACCGGCATCGTCCACGAGCCAGGCGTCATGTCGAACCTCCCCGCCGGCGAGGTGTTCATCAGCCCCGAGAGCGCCAACGGGACGTTCGTCGTCGACGGGACGATGATGCCCCACGGACTCCTCGCAGACGACCAGACGCTCGCCTTCGAGGTCGAGGACGGCCTCGTCACGGACATTTCGGACGACGACATCCGCGAGACAGTCGAGAGTGCGGCCGAGGAGGTTGGCGACGCAGCGCGCAACCTCGCGGAACTCGGTATTGGAACCAACGTCGCCGTCACGGAACTCGTCGGTTCGGTCCTGCTGGATGAGAAGGCCGGCGGAACGGTCCACATCGCGATCGGTGACGACGCCGGTATCGGCGGCGACGTGGAGGCACCAATCCACCTCGACGGCATTATTCGTGGACCGACGGTGTACGCGGACGGCGCGGAAGTGAAACTTCCGCGAAGCGAGTGAGCGGTGTAACCGCGAACGCGTGGAGGTCGTAGACCTCCCAGAAAGCGAGCGGCGGTAGCCGCGAGTAGGCGCGGAAGTGAAACTTCCGCAGCGCGAGTAACGGAACGGCAGTCGCTGTTCTCACCCTGCTGAGGAGTGCCACAGTAGCAGCGTCTCAGAGCTCTTTGCGCGTTTCTTCTCTGCCGTACGCACCGTTTTCGATCGCGACGACGGTTCCCGGCGGTGAGCCCTCGAACTCGACGACGATTCGGTACGACGTCGTGTTGAACACGTCCTCGCAGGTATCCCTGCCATCGTGTTCCCGACCGATGCGGACCGTCAGTTCGTCGGTGTCTGCATCGTACTCCGGCTCCTCGATTTGGCTGGTGTAACAACTGTTTCCGATCGGAAAGACACCGCTCACCTGAATCTCTCGGCTGTCGGCGTCGTACGCTACCGTCGGCGGATCCTCACCGATTCCGGATTCATCTCCCGACTCCGTTCGTGTCTCGACAATTTCGGTTCCCCGGCCGCCTCCGTGCCGACCGCAGCGGAATCGACACAGCCGGCCAGTGCCGCCAGCATGAGTCCGGACGCCGACAGCAGGTCTCGTCGCGAGCGTCGCATACGTTCTCCCACAGTGACAGGATACAAGTGTTTTCTGTCGTCCACTCGTTGCGGCTGGCAGGCACCCTCCAGTACCGAGCAGTCGAATCGCTCCGTCAGCACAGGTCCAATCGCCTTTTAGGCACGTAGCGTCTACGCCGTGTTATGAACGATATTCCGGATCGGATTCCGACGCCGTGTCCGTCGTGCTCGCCGGACCTCGAAACCGTCCACGAGGTCCTCACCGAGGGCGGCGGCTCCCTCACCGTGCGCTGCAGCGAGTGTGGCCACGTCCACAAGATACAGCCAGAACAAGAGCGCGAGGTCACGCTTGACGTCGTCGTCTCGCAGGACGACGAATCGTTCACTGCCAACGTGACGACACCCGACGGCGCGACCATCGAGGTCGGCGACGAATTCCTCCTCGAAACGGAGGAGGTCCTCTCGACCGTTCGCGTGACCAGCCTCGAACTCGACGGCCAGCGCCGCGTGGAGAGCGCCCCGGCCGACGAGATCGAGACCGTCTGGACCCGCGAGGTCGACAACGTCTCCGTCGATATCACGATCCACCCACAGGACGGCTCGCGCGACGACAGCCGAAGCATCACGGTTCACGTCCCCGGCGACTACGAATTCGAGGTCGGTGCGGTCGACGACTTCGGTGACGACGAGTTCGAAATCGACGCTTTCGTCGTCCGCAAGGCAGTCACGGGCTACGATCGCGACCGGTACGATATGGAAGGCGATACGGTGCCAGCGAAGGACGTCAAGCGCATCTATGCTTACGACGAGACCTCGAGCGCGTGGTCGGCCTGGTAGCGAGCGCAAGTTACCCCATCCCGGCGCTTACCCTTACTCTGAGCGAGCACGCACGTGCGCCCCCATACTCTTTCCTCCCGAACGCCAATTAGTACCTATACCTATGTTCGATCGCTTCGGTCGCGATACCGACGATCCGGACGTCGGCGACTTTACAGCCGCTCGCGAGCGGATGGTCCAAACCGTCTCCCACCGCGTCGACGACGAGCGCGTCCTCGACGCACTCGAGTCCGTTCCGCGCCACGAGTTCGTGCCCGCCGACCGGCGTGGGAACGCCTACGCGGATCGACCGCTTCCCATTGGGGACGGTCAGACGATCAGCGCGCCGCACATGGTCGCGATCATGGCCGACCGTCTCGCACTCGAGCCGGGTGACGAGGTACTCGAGATCGGAACGGGCTGTGGCTATCACGCGGCCGTGACGGCCGAGATTGTGGGTCCGGAGCACGTGTATACTGTCGAATACAGCGCTGACCTCGCCGAGTTGGCCCGCGAGACGCTCGCAGCACTCGGCTACGGTGAGGTTTCCGTTCGGACGGGTGACGGCCGAGACGGGTGGGCCGAACACGCACCCTACGACGCGGCCTACTTCACCTGTGCGACGCCGTCGATTCCGGATCCGGTGCGTGAGCAGCTCCGGCCCGGAGGAACGGTCCTTGCTCCCGTCGGGACGAGCCACCAGACGCTCGTCGAGGCGACGAAACGGGACGAGGGCTCACTCGATCGGTCCGAGCACGGCGCGGTCCGGTTCGTTCAACTGCGTGGGTAAGCCTTCGACAGCACGCGTGACCCACCTGCCGACAGCGCTGACTCCGTCTTGCGCAAGCGCGCCATTCATATCCACCGACCAGATAGCTCGACTATGGACCCCGCGGTACTGCGAGAGGACATGGTCGACGGACTCGAGTCCCCCGCCAAGGACGTCCTTCAGAACGAGACCGTCGCCGTTGCGATGCGGGACGTGCCACGCCACGAGTTCGTCGATGACGAGCGGACGGCGTACGCCGACCGCGACCACGAGGTGCTCGGGACGCGTATGCTCTCGCCGAGCACTGTCGCTCGATTCATGGACGCCCTCGCACCGACAGCCGGTGATGACGTACTCGTCGTCGGTGCCGGCGTCGGCTACACCGCTGCGCTTGCCGCCGAGATCGCCGGCGAGACGAACGTCCACGCGATCGACATCGCTCGCCCACTCGTCATCGAAGCCCGGCAGAACCTCGCCAGCGCGGGCTACGACGGCGTTCTCGTCGACCGCCGCGACGGAGCCGAGGGGCTCCCCGAGTACGCTCCGTTCGATTGCATTCTGCTGGAGGCCGCCGTCGTGTCACCGCCGCGGGCGTTACTCGACCAGCTGGCTCCAGAGGGGAGACTGGTCTACCCGGAGGGGACCCAGCGCCAGCGCGTGGTCGCGGTCACCGAAGGCGGTGACCGGACCGAACACGATGTTGTCTCTCTGGAGCCGTTACTGGTCGAGGGTGAACAGCAGGGAACCATCGAACGGAATCGGATGGCGCGCGAAGATCGCGAGTACGCCCAGCGCCGCGCCGAATCCAGACGCGGCTGGGAACAGGACTGGATCGAGTGGGAACGGTCGGTCGACTCGTAAGCACTTGGGTGCTACGGCGCACGAGTGTGGCTCTGTGCGGCACGAAGCCAGTACGAAGCGTTGCCTACGAGAGCATCTCTCCAACCAGTTGAAAACAGGCCTACCTGTCGCTCGCAGGTGTTAGTTCCGGAAAGTGGGGGTGGGGATTAGGGGGTGGCGACAGTCTCTCGCAGATCGCCAGTTATGGATATGGACGGGAGGGGGTTAAGTATACTTTCTAACTGATTAGATACTCTTTGACCAAGGTACTAATCAATTAGAATGGCTGTCGAGTGCCAGCGTTACCAGCTTTCGTTCGGCCGCTCGGAGATGATAATGATACGTCGGCGACGACACGTCGAGCGCTGCCGCGAGGTCCTCTCCCGTACTCTCACGAGGCCACTCGAAGAAGCCGCTGTAGAACGCTGCTTGCAGCGCCTCGTGTTGCTTGTCGGTTAACTCCTCCTCGAGATAGGTGTCCAGCTGTCGGGCTGATCTGGTGCTCGTCGTCTCGCGGCGCGCCTCGAGTTCGGTCTCCGGATACCGTTCGGTGATCGCTTCGATCAGTGTCCGAGCCTCGACTCGCTTTGGTACGTCAAGGACGAGTGTCGAGACGCCCGCCTCCGCGGTGACGCTGCGTACCGTCACGTCGTAGGTCCGCAACACGTCGAGTAGCGGCGTCGTCGAACCGGTAATCTCGAACAGCGTTTCGTCTTCTCCGTCCGAGACGACCGAACAGGTCTCGAGCGCCGCCCACTGCTCGGCAACCGGCCGGATATCGGCCGACGACGGCGTGCTGACGAAACAGACGAACTCGTCGTCGTTCCGGTCGATAACGCCAGCCACCGTCAACGACTCTTCGATCCGCGTCGTCAGCCTGTTGAACAACAACCGCGAGTCGCGACACTCGAGTTCCAACTCGAGTCGGCTGTCGGTGAGCATCGCTCGCGTGCGCTCGATGGAGTGAATCGCGTGGCCGATGGTCTCGCCGAGTTCCGCGAGCACCTCGCGTTCGGCGTCACCGATGTCTTCGCCACCGCCGATGTGAACAAGCAGGACGCCGAACTCCCGCTCGCCGTCGGTGACAGGAACTGCGAGGACGCGCTGGAAGCCGTAGGTAAGCGCCTCGGCGCGGCGCTGGTCCCAGGCGTCGGTCTCCAGTACGTCGCGGACGACACAGGGTCGCTCCGCCTCGAGCGTCTGTCGAACGAGCGTCGCTTCAGGGGCCTGGCACCCGCCGTCGCGGATCCGGTCCATGTACGCCGCGTCGACGCCTTCCCAGGTGGTTGGCTCGGGCGGCTCGTCGGTGCTCGCGATCCAGGCGAACCGATAGCGATCCGTGTCGGCGAGCCGATCGCATACCGTCGTTTCGACCTCGTTTCGGGTCGAGGCCTGCGCAACGCCGTGGTTGATCTCACGGACGATCTCGTTGATGTGGTTGAGCCGCGTCAACTCCTCGTTTTGCTCGGTCAGCGTTCGGTCGTGCTCTCGCAGCAACTGCTCGCGTTCGGCCCGGTCGAGCGCTGCCTCCGTGTTCGCTGCCAGAATCTGGATCACCTCTGTCGTCGTCTCGGCGAACCCATCCGAATCCGTCGTCCCCGCGACGAGCGCCCCGTGGGATCCGAGCGGTACCACGACCTCACTGCGGTGAACCAGCTCTGTACGCAGGATGCCGCCCGCCTGCGTGCACTCGTTGTACTCCGTCACCGACCCCTCGGAGAACGCCTCCCAAATCATATCATTCGACCGCGCAGCGTCGATATCGGGATCGACAACCGCCCGCGACTCACCCGTCGAGGTCGACGCCGAGGCCGCTGCGACGTGCTCGAGTACCCGCTCCGTCGGCTCGAAGGTGTAGGCCGCCGCAGCCGCGACGTTTCGCATCTCCGCCGCCGTCTCGACCGCCGACTCGTAGATTTCCGCTTTCGTCTCTGCGCGCATCAACTCACGTGTCGTCTCGTGCAGCGTCGTCACCGTCCGCTCGTACCGGCGCTCGCTCTCGCGCAACTCCGTCTCCGCCCGGTACTGGGCAACCGAGTTCGTGATCTGATTCGCAAGCAGCGTATACTGCTCCTTGCCCGACTGCTTCTGAAGATACTGGGTTACTCCCGCGTCGATCGCTTCGCTCGCGACCGCCTCTGACCCGCGGCCCGTAAACAAAATGAACGGCAACTCCGGATCCACCGCCCGCACGCGCTCGAGCAATTCCAGCCCCGTCAACTCCGCCATCTCGTAGTCGCTCACGATACAGTCGACCGGCTGGCTATCGGCCTCGAGGTACTCGAGTGCCTCCGGCGCACTGGTCGCGGGGGTTGCGGCGATTGCATCGTGCTCGCGCTCGAGCATTTCGCTGGCAAGCCCGGCGAACCCGGGTTCGTTGTCGACGACGAGAACGGCAATCTGCTGTGACATAGTCGAGATTGAACTCCAGGTCGCCGATACTACGCGCGACACCGTTCTGTGACCGGCGACCTGTAACTGCTTCTATAACGTTTCAACCTGTACTAAAAGTTAGCCTTCTGGCTCCTGTCGTTCGTATTCACTCGGCGTGTTCGACGACGACCTTTCCACGGCCGCGCGTTGCCGCACTCGGTTTCGTGGATGGTACTCGAGTGCAGCGCGACAACGGGTGCACCGCGATACCGACATCACGGAAGTGCGGTATCGAAGTGAAACGCCGATGCCAGTCTGACGTGGGGGTGATCAATTTCGGGCCCCTCGAGTCGGAGGTACGTACTCTTTGACCCAACCTGCTCAGCTGGAACCCAGTAAAGTGTGTCTGTCTCGACACACCTCACGGCGAACGCGTCGACCGAGTTTCCGTAGTCGACGACAGTCACCTCTCCGTTTCTCGTCGTCTTGCTTGCCGTCTTGAACCGGAGGACAGCACCATCGTCCTCCTGCCAGCCGGTTTTGCACTGCACTCGGAACAAATCAGTGCCGGTATCGAGAATGAGGTCATACTTGTCGTTGTCTCCGAACGGCTGCGAGACAGTGTAGCCCTTCTCGAGTAGCCGGCACATGATCTTGCACTCGGTTTCGTCGCCGGTTTGTTTCGTGTTCGTCCTCACAGTCATCGCAGTTCGCCGGTGTTGGTTGCGTCTTCGTCCTCACAGTCATCGCAGTTCGCCGGTGTTGGTTGCGTCTTCGTATATGAACTCTCGGCTGTGTTGTGGGGTCGTCGCGCTACAGGAACTCGAGGCCGCTTGCTCTTCGAGGCAGGATGTTCGCGACACAGCTACGCTGGTCGCTCACGAATTAGAAATCGAAGAAGCGCCCGAGGCGGGATTTGAACCACGGTCGCAGCAAGCTGCTCCCT
This sequence comes from Natrialba magadii ATCC 43099, assembly GCF_000025625.1. Taxonomy (NCBI): domain Archaea; kingdom Methanobacteriati; phylum Methanobacteriota; class Halobacteria; order Halobacteriales; family Natrialbaceae; genus Natrialba; species Natrialba magadii. Next base: position 2,195,069 of record NC_013922.1, read on the forward strand.
GATTCAAATCCCTGTTGCCGTGTTCTCGAACACAGTATACTCGCAACACAGCACGCTGGTTGCTCGTGAGTTTACGTTCGAGAAAACGCCCGAGGCGGGATTTGAACCGGAGCCAGACGTGCCCGCTCACGCTGTTCGCTGTGCGCGACTGGCAGGGTTCAACTCCCGGTACTGACGCTCTCCGATTCAGGATGTTCGCGACACAGCTACGCTGATCGCTCACGAATTAGAAATCGAAGAAGCGCCCGAGGCGGGATTTGAACCCGCGTCACGACCGTGACAGGGTCGTATGATGGGCCACTACACCACCCGGGCTTGCAATACTTTGTTTCCTGGTCGGAGTATTAAGGGTTTTGTTCTCATCTCGCCGTGTGTGGGAATATTGACCACTCGGTGTACTCGAGTACCGCTGCGGAGGACACGCCCTGCAATCACAGCACACAGTTGTCGTACCTGCCGCTCACGCTGCGTGGAGTGACGGACGTCTTGTTTCTACTGTTCAGAACATCGACAAAATGATGAGAGCGGCTTGCTCAACTCATCGCCGCAGAAATATCCTACAGCACATGAAGAAACGCCCAAGACGGGATTTGAACCACGGTCGCAGCAAGCTGTTCCCTGATTCAAATCCCTAGTGCCGTGTTCTCGAACACAGGATACTCGCAACACAGCACGCTGGTTGCTCGTGAGTTTACGTTCGAGAAAACGCCCGAGGCGGGATTTGAACCACCTGAACTCGCTCGCGGTGCTCGCTCGTTCCGTAGTTCAAATCCGGTGCTGCCGTTCTTCGATTCAGCATGCTCGCGACACCGCTACGCGGGTCGCTCACGAATCAGGAATCGAAGAAACGCCCGAGGCGGGATTTGAACCCGCGTCACGACCGTGACAGGGTCGTATGATGGGCCACTACACCACCCGGGCTTGCAATGCTTTCTTTCCCGGTCGGAGTATTAAGGCTTTCCAATCGAACTCGCCTTGGTACGGGGAATCGCCACACAATTCCGCCTCATTCCGCCAAATCGTGGTGGTGATTGACACGACCCACAAGGGATTTAACTGAGAATCGGCTACTCACACTCGTGATCGTTCACACCGGTCAGGTCCGCCCGGCCGGATAGCGACGCTTCTGAGTCGAGTTAGTAACCGTTAAATGCCTGCCGCCGCTACCTCGCTGTAGTATCTCGTGACAGCCGCTTCTCTCCCAATAGCGCACACGCACATCACTGACCTCAACCAGACCAATACATGGTAGACGTAAGCCAACACGAACTCGTTCCAGACCACTCCGTCCTCGAGGAGGACGCACTCGAGGAGGTGCTCGACGAGTACGACATCGACCGTACCGATCTGCCAAAAATCAAACGCAACGACCCCGCGCTGCCGGACGATGCGGCGGTCGGCGACGTTATCAAAATCGTCCGAAACTCACGTACAACCGATCAGGCGGTCGTATATCGACTTGTGGTGGAATAAATGGCAATGGAACTTGACCGAGACAAACGACGGGACATTTCGCGCGAATACTTCTCGAGAGAACGGCTCGCAGAACATCACTATCGCTCCTTCAACGCCTTCCTCAACCGGGGGATGCAGGAGGTCGTCGACGAGAAGGCGACCATCGACACGGACATCGGTGACAAGGAAGGCGAGGAGCCGGTTCACGTCGAACTGGGCGACGTTCGCGTCGTCACGCCCCGCGTTCGCGAGGCAGACGGCTCGGAGGAACTGCTCTATCCGCAGGAGGCTCGACTCCGTAATATCACCTACTCTGCGCCGGTTTTCATGGAGATGTCGATCGTCAAGGGCGAGGAAGGTGACGAGCGCGTCGTCGACTCGACCGAGACGAAGATCGGCCGGATGCCGATTATGGTCGGCTCCGACAAGTGTAACATCGCCGGCTTCTCGGATGAAGAACTGATCGAGATCGGTGAGGACCCCGCCGACCCCGGCGGCTACTTCATCGTCAACGGCTCCGAGCGCGTGCTGATGACCAGCGAGGACCTCGCACCGAACAAGATCCTCGCGGAGTACGACACCAAGTACGGCGACGAGATTCAGGTCGCAAAGACCTTCTCTCAGCGCCGTGGCTATCGTGCGCTCGTCCTCTGTGAGCGCACCCGTAACGGGCTGCTCGAGGTCTCCTTCCCCTCGGTCTCCGGCTCGATCAACTTCGTGACGCTCGTGCGCGCACTCGGCCTCGAATCGGACGAGGAGATCGTTCACAAGGTCTCGAACGACCCAGAGGTCGTCAAGTACATGCTCGAGAACCTGGAGGAAGCGGAGGTCCAGACCGAGGAAGGGGCCATCGAGGCGCTCGGGAAGCGCGTCGCGTCGGGCCAGGGGAAAAACTACCAGCTCAAGCGCGCCAACTACGTCATCGACCGCTACCTCCTGCCGCATCTTCACGAGGAGGGCGTCGAGGAGGAAGACGTTCGGATCAACAAGGCCCACTACCTCTGTCGGATGGCCGAAGCCTGCTTCGAACTCGCACTCGGTCGCCGCGAGTCCGACGACAAGGACCACTACGCCAACAAGCGTCTCAAAGTGTCCGGCGATCTGATGAAGGACCTCTTCCGGACGGCACTGAACAAACTGGCACGTGACGTGAAGTACCAGCTCGAGCGCGCCAACATGCGTAATCGGAATCTTTCCGTTTCGACTGTCGTTCGCTCGGACGTGCTGACCGAGCGACTCGAGCACCCGATCGCGACGGGTAACTGGGTCGGTGGCCGTTCTGGAGTGTCTCAGCTGGTCGACCGGACCAACTACATGGGCGTTCTCTCTCACCTTCGCCGACTGCGCAGTCCGCTCTCGCGCAGCCAGCCACACTTCGAAGCACGGGACCTGCACGCCACGCAGTGGGGTCGTATCGGGCCGTCGGAAACGCCCGAGGGACCAAACTGTGGCCTCGTGAAGAACTTCGCGCAGGCGATGGAGCTCTCCCAGAACATCGAAGATGAACAGGCGCTCAAGCGGGAACTGGCCTCGATGGGGGTCGAGGGCATTCCCGGACTCGAGGGCATCGAACGATCGACATCCACTGCAGACGACTGATCTACAATGAGCAGCCAACAACGAGAAGCCAAAGTCTACGTCAACGGGTCGCTGGTGGGAACACACCCCGATCCACACGAGCTAGCCGAACAGATCCGCGAAGCGCGACGCATCGGTGACGTCAGCGAGATGGTCAACGTCTCCGTCAAAGACCGTACCCGCGAAGTCATCGTCAACGCCGACGCGGGCCGCGCTCGCCGCCCGCTGCTCGTCGTCGAGGACGGCGAGCCACGCATCTCCGAGCAGGAGATCGAGGCGCTTCGCGACGGTGATCTCGAGTTCGAGGATCTCGTCGACCACGGCTACGTCGAGTTTATCGACGCAGAGGAAGAAGAGGACATCTACGTCGCCGTCGAGGAAGCGGACCTGACCGCGGACCACACGCACCTCGAGATCGACCCACAGCTGATCTTCTCGATCGGCTCGGGGATGATTCCGTACCCGGAACACAACGCCTCGCCGCGAATTACGATGGGTGCCGGGATGATCAAGCAGTCGCTGGGGCTGCCGTCGGCCAACTACCGGATCCGGCCGGATACGCGCCAGCACCTGCTGCACTACCCACAGCTCTCGATGGTCAAGACCCAGACCACGGAGCAGATCGGCTACGACGACCGCCCTGCCGCACAGAACTTCGTCGTCGCCGTGATGAGCTACGAGGGGTTCAACATCGAGGACGCACTCGTCATGAACAAGGCCTCGGTCGAGCGTGCACTCGCTCGTTCGCACTTCTTCCGCACCTACGAGGGCGAGGAGCGACGATACCCTGGCGGTCAGGAGGACCGCTTCGAGATTCCGTCCCAGGACGTTCGCGGTGCGCGCGGTGAGGAAGCCTACGCGCATCTGGACGAGGACGGCCTCGTCAACCCCGAGACCGAGGTCGACGAGAACTCTGTCCTGCTCGGCAAGACGAGTCCACCGCGATTCTTAGAGGAGCCGGACGACATGGGTGGCCTTTCGCCACAGAAGCGCCGCGAAACCTCCGTGACGATGCGCTCGGGAGAGAGCGGCGTCGTCGACACGATCACGCTCATGGAGGGCGAGGACGGCTCGAAGCTGTCGAAGGTCTCTGTGCGCGACGAACGGATTCCGGAACTCGGCGACAAGTTCGCATCTCGACACGGCCAGAAGGGTGTTCTTGGCCACCTCGCACCGCAGGAGGACATGCCGTTCACCGAGAACGGCGTCGTTCCCGACCTCGTGCTCAACCCGCACGCGCTGCCATCGCGCATGACCGTCGGACACATCCTCGAGATGATCGGCGGCAAACTCGGCGCGATGGAAGGCCGTCGTGTCGACGGGACACCGTTCCTCGGCGAGGACGAGTCCGCACTGCGTGACGGTCTCGAGGAGGCCGGCTTCGACTCCGCGGGTAAGGAGACGATGTACTCCGGCGTGACCGGCGAGAAGATTGAAGCTGAAATCTTCGTCGGGATCATTTTCTACCAGAAGCTCTACCACATGGTCTCGAACAAGCTGCACGCCCGTTCGCGCGGGCCGGTGCAGGTCCTCACCCGCCAGCCGACCGAGGGTCGTGCCCGCGAAGGCGGTCTGCGTATCGGGGAGATGGAGAGCGACGTCTTCATCGGTCACGGTGCTGCGATGACGCTCAAGGAGCGACTCCTCGACGAGTCCGACCGCGAGTTCATCAACGTCTGTGGCCAGTGTGGGATGAGCGCAGTCGAGAACGTCGAACAACGGCGTGTCTACTGTCCGAACTGCGAGGAGGAGACCGACATCCACGAGATCGAGATGAGCTACGCGTTCAAGCTCCTCTTGGACGAGATGAAAGCACTGGGTATCGCGCCACGACTGGAACTGGCAGACGCCGTCTAACATCACAATGCGAAACAGTACACCAAAAGACATCGGATCGATCAACTTCGGGCTCATGGAGCCCGAAGAGTACCGGGAGATGAGCGCGACGAAGATCATCACCGCCGACACCTACGACGACGACGGGTTCCCCATCGACATGGGACTGATGGATCCGCGTCTCGGCGTGATCGACCCCGGACTCGAGTGCAAGACCTGTGGGAAGCATTCGGGTTCCTGTAACGGTCACTTCGGTCACATCGAACTCGCCGCGCCTGTCATCCACGTCGGCTTTACGAAGCTCATCCGCCGGCTGCTGCGTGGCACCTGCCGTGAGTGTTCGCGCCTGCTGCTGGTCGAGGACGAGCGCGAGGAGTTCCAGGACCAGATCGAGGAGTCTCGAAAGCTCGGCCGTGACCTGAACGACGTGACGAAGGCGGCGATCCGTCAGGCTCGCAAGAAAGACCGCTGTCCGTTCTGTGGCGAGGTCCAGTACGATATCGACCACGAGAAGCCGACGACCTACTACGAGGTTCAGCAGGTCCTGACCAGCGAGTACTCCCAGCGCATCGCCGGCGCGATGCAGGGGGACGAGGAGGCGGGCATCGAGCGGACCTCGCCGGACGAACTCGCCGCGGAGACGGAGATTGACCTCACCCGGATCAACGAGATCCTCTCGGGATCGTTCCGTCCGCGCGAGAGTCAGCGCGAGGCCATCGAGAAGGCACTCGACATCGACCTCACCGAGGAGGACACGAACAAGCTGATGCCAAGCGACATCCGGGACTGGTTCGAGAACATTCCGGACGAGGACATCGAAGTACTCGGCATTGATGCCGACCGCTCGCGGCCGGAGTGGATGATCCTCACCGTCCTTCCGGTCCCGCCGGTCACTGCGCGGCCGTCGATTACGCTCGACAACGGCCAGCGCTCCGAGGACGATCTTACGCACAAACTGGTCGACATCATCCGGATCAACCAGCGGTTCATGGAGAACCGTGAGGCAGGAGCGCCACAGCTGATCATCGAGGACCTCTGGGAACTGCTGCAGTACCACGTCACCACGTTCATGGACAACGAAATCTCGGGGACGCCGCCGGCCCGACACCGCTCCGGCCGGCCGCTCAAGACGCTCTCCCAGCGCCTGAAGGGCAAGGAGGGTCGATTCCGAGGCTCCCTGTCCGGGAAGCGTGTGAACTTCTCGGCTCGTACCGTCATCTCGCCGGACCCGACCCTCTCGCTGAACGAGGTCGGTGTGCCAGACCGCGTCGCAAAGGAGATGACCCAGACGATGAACGTCACCGACCGAAACGTCGAGGAGGCTCGACGCTACGTTTCGAACGGTCCCGAGGGCCACCCTGGCGCGAACTACGTCCGCCGACCCGACGGCCGCCGACTAAAGGTGACCGAGAAGAACTGCGAGGCACTTGCCGAGAAGGTCGACGCCGGCTGGGAAGTCAACCGGCACATGGTCGACGGCGACATCGTCATCTTCAACCGTCAGCCGTCGCTTCACCGCATGTCGATCATGGCCCACGAGGTCGTGGTCATGCCGTACAAGACGTTCCGCCTCAACACCGTCGTCTGTCCGCCGTACAACGCCGACTTCGACGGTGACGAGATGAACATGCACGCGCTGCAGAACGAGGAAGCCCGTGCGGAAGCGCGCGTCCTCATGCGCGTCCAGGAGCAGATCCTTTCCCCGCGGTTCGGTGAGAACATCATCGGAGCGATTCAGGACCACATCAGTGGGATGTACCTCCTGACCCACGACAACCCGCGGTTCAACGAAACGCAGGCACTCGACTTGCTCCGTGCAACGCGGATCGACGAACTGCCAGAGCCAAGCGGCATCGACGACGAAGGTGAGCCGTTCTGGACCGGTCACGACGTCTTCTCCGAACTCCTACCCGACGATCTGAACCTCGACTTCACCGGCACCGTCGGCGAGAAGGTCATCATCGAGGACGGCCAGCTCATCGAGGGCACCATCGCCGAGGACGAAGTCGGCGAGTTCGGCGGCGAGATCGTCGACACCATCACGAAGATCTACGGCAACACCCGCTCGCGGATCTTCATCAACGAGGTCTCGACGCTCGCGATGCGTGCCATCATGCACTTCGGATTCTCGATCGGGATCGACGACGAAACCATTCCGGGCGAGGCGCAGTCCCGAATCGACGAAACGATCGAGGACGCGAACGACCGCGTCGAGGAACTCATCGAGGCCTACGAGAACAACGAACTCGAGTCCCTCCCGGGCCGGACGCTCGACGAGACACTCGAGATGAAGATCATGCAGACGCTCTCGCGTGCGCGTGACAACGCTGGTAACATCGCAGACGAGCACTTCGATGACGAGAACCCGGCGGTTGTCATGGCCAACTCCGGTGCGCGTGGGTCGATGCTCAACCTGACGCAGATGGCCGGTGCAGTCGGTCAGCAGGCAGTTCGGGGCGAGCGAATCAACCGCGGCTACGAGGACCGCACGCTCAGCCACTACAAGCCAAACGACCTCTCTGCGGAGGCCCACGGCTTCGTGGAGAACTCTTACACGTCGGGGCTGACCCCGCGGGAATTCTTCTTCCACGCGATGGGTGGCCGCGAGGGTCTGGTCGACACGGCAGTCCGGACCTCGAAGTCCGGCTACCTGCAGCGTCGCCTGATTAACGCGCTCTCGGAACTCGAAGCGCAGTACGACGGCACTGTTCGGGACACCTCGGACACGATCGTCCAGTTCGAGTTCGGCGAGGACGGCACCTCGCCGGTGAAAGTCTCCTCGGGTGACGACAACGACATCGATGTCGAGCAGATCGCAGACCGTGTGCTCGACTCGGAGTTCGCCTCCGAGGCCGAGAAGGAAGAATTCCTCGGCACGAAGCGCCAGCCGACGAACCTCTCCGAGCACGCCGATACTCGCTTTGTCGAGGAGACAGAGGAGGTGACCTCCGATGACTGAGGTCGACTACGCCGTCGACGACGACATGATTGCGGTCGTCGAGGACGCCGACCTGCCGCGTCGGCTCAAGGACAACGTCTACGAGACACTCGAGGACCGTGGCGACGCGACCGTCGAGGATGCGGACGAACTCGCGAAGGCCGTCGAAGCCCGCTACGTCGATACGCGCGTCGAGCCGCTCGACCCCGTCGGCACTGTCTCGGCACAGTCGATCGGGGAGCCGGGGACGCAGCTGACGATGAACACGTTCCACTACGCGGGGGTCGCAGAGATCGACGTGACCCAGGGGCTGCCACGGCTGATCGAGCTGGTCGACGCCCGCAAGACCCCTGACACGCCGATGATGACGGTCTACCTCGAGGACGAGTACGCGACCGAACGCGAACGCGCTCACGAGGTCGTCTGGAACATTGAGGCGACGAAGATTCTCGCACTGGGTGACGTCTCGACGAACGTCGCCGATATGCGCGTCCAGATCTCGCTCAACCGCGATACCTTAGAAGAGCGCATGATCACGCCCGAGGAGGTCGCCGAGATCATCGAGGACAACCTCGGCGTGAGCACGGTTCAGCAGGGGACTGACATCCAGTTCGGACCAGAAGAGCCGTCCTACCGGGACCTGCTCCAGCTCGTCGAGGAACTGCGTGAGATCACGTTCAAGGGAATCGAGGAGATTTCTCGCGTCGTCATCCGCCGTGAGGAGATGGACGACGGCGACGAGCAGTTCGTCCTCTACACCGAAGGGTCGGCCTTCGGCGACGTGCTCGAGATCGAGGGTGTCGACGCCTCACGGACGACGTGTAACAACATCCACGAGATCCACCGCAACCTCGGGATCGAGGCTGCCCGCGAGGCCATCATCGAGGAGACGAACAACACGCTTGCAGAGCAGGGTCTCGACGACGTGAACGTACGCCATCTGATGCTGGTCGCGGACATGATGACCAACCGCGGCGAAATCGAGTCGATCGGTCGCCATGGTATCTCGGGTTCGAAGGACTCGGTCCTCGCTCGTGCAGCGTTCGAGGTGACGGTTAACCACCTGCTGAACGCGGCGATCCACGGCGAGATCGACGAACTCGACGGCGTCACCGAGAACGTCATCGTCGGCAAACCGATCAAGCTCGGGACCGGCGACGTCGACCTCCGCATGGGCTCGACCAGCCCTGAAAGCGGCGGTCAGGCAGACTGATCGATGGCGGTTACCCTCGACGACGACGCGCGTCAGTACCTCGCGACGTTCGAGGAGGTGACGGGCGCGGACGGGACCGATTGCATCCTCGATAGCGGCCGGACTGATGTCGCCGACGGGGGCGAGGCCGATGGAACCGCTGCTGCCGATTCCGGCGGTGAAGGCAACGGCACCGCTGATCGGCTAATAATTGTCGTTGCAAGCGGTCAGATGGGCGAGGCGATCGGCCCCGAGGGACGGACGATCAAGCGTTTCGAAGACCGGGTCGATCTCCCGGTTCGACTCGTCGAGAACGCGGCCGACCCGGAGACGTTCGTCGCGAACACGCTCGCGCCTGCAGCGGTCTACAACGTGACGATCAGCGAGAATAACGACACCGTCGCCTACGTCGAGGTCGCAGACGCCGACCGCGGTATTGCGATCGGATCGAACGGCCGGACGATCGAGGCTGCACGGACGCTCGCACAGCGCCACTTCGAGATCGACGACATTCAGCTCACCTGAGCTATCTGTTTTCTTTGTCTGGTGTCTCTCACTGCCCTCGTCGCCAACTGGCGACCGCAGCGTCGCTGAGTCAGTAGTTTGGGCCGCATATCTGCGGTTCTGTGCGTGCGTAGTCGCCCTCTTTGCCAGTTCGTTGTGGTCCGAGCTCATCTTACTACATCCAGACGTATTTGGAATTCTGACTGAACGTGACCGGCAGTAATCGAGCGACGGCAGTTCCGTGACGACTGATTTTCGACTGGGAGTATCAAAACCAAAACAATAAGCAGATGCCACCAAGAGAAACAGCATATGACGGGTACGAGTAAGCTACCTGCCGAAGAGCGTGCTGTAACCGAACTCGCTATCACACCGGACAACGGGTGGAACGCACTGTATCTCGATGGAGACTGGGTCCCGGCCGGCGACCGTGACCTGATCGACGTCGAAAATCCCGCAACGCGTTCGACCGTCGCGTCGGTTCCCTCGAGTACCGAAAGTGATGTCGACGAGGCGTACGCCATCGCGACGGACGCCCAGTCGGCGTGGGCGGAGCGACCGCCCCAGGAACGGGCGGCGATCGTCACCGAGGCCTGTGAACTGCTGGGCGAGTATGCAGACGACCTCGCGACGCTGTTCGCGGTCGAGTGCGGTGGTGTCCAGCTGAAAGCTGACTTCGAACTCCAGCTCGCACAGGGGACGATGGAGGTCGGTGCCGGGTTAGCGATGCGCGATGGCGGCCGGCGCAAGGAGTCGGTGACGCCGGGCAAAGAGAATCTGCTCGTTCGTGAACCGGCGGGCGTCGTCGGCGTTATTACACCGTGGAACTTCCCGCTGTATCTCTCCAGTCGCGTCGTCGCACCGGCCATCGCGCTTGGCAACAGCGTTGTCTTGAAACCCGACGAGCACACGCCGATCACAGGTGGGCTCGTCCTCGCGAAGGTCTTCGAGGAGGCTGGTCTCCCCGCGGGCGTCCTGAACGTCGTTCCCGGCTACGGCCACGAGATGGGTGACCACTTCTCGGGGCATTCGGTCCCGTCGGTGATGTCGTTTACCGGCTCCTCGGAAGTTGGCCGCGGCGTCGGCCAGCGCGCCGTCGGCTCCTACACGGAACCGGCGCTCGAACTTGGCGGCAACAACGCCCACATCGTCCTGTCGGATGCCGACCTCGAACGAGCAACCGACGCCGGCGCGTTCGGCTCGTTCACCCACCAGGGTCAGGAATGTATCTCGATCAACCGCCATCTGGTCCACGAGTCGTTGTACGACGAATACGTCGCCGGCCTGGCCGACCGCGCTGCACAGCTCCCGATCGGTGATCCGCGCGAGGAGGGGACGCTCGTGGGCCCGGTCATCAACGAGAGCCAGCGCGACAAAATCGTCGGCTTCGTCGACGAGTCGGTCGAGCGCGGCGCAACTGTCGAAGCCGGTGGCAGTCACGACGGCCTGTTCGTCGAGCCGACCGTGCTCTCGAACGTCACGAGCGACATGCCAGTCGCCTGTAACGAACACTTCGGGCCGGTCGCACCCGTTATTCCGTTCGAGACCGACGAAGAGGCGATCCGGATCGCAAACGATACCGAGTACGGTCTATCGGGCTCGGTCCACTCGAGTGACATCGCCCGAGCACGTGACGTGGCCGATGCACTGGAGACGGGGATGGTTCATATCAACGATCAGCCGTTGAACGACGAACCACACGTTGCGTTTGGTGGCGTTGGTGCGTCGGGGATGGGTCGGTACAACGACGAGTGGATCATGGACACCCTGACGACGCTGAAGTGGATCTCGATCCAGCGCGAACCGCGGGAGTATCCGTACTAATTCGTTCGCTGTCGGTATGGCGTCCGGAGACGAGAACAGTGCAGTATTCCAGTGTCGCGACGGGGACGGAAACAGCGTCGAACGCTGTCGAAAATCGCCGCAGGTCAGGGTGCCCGTTTCCGTCCCGTGCCTGTGCCCCTTTTCGTGTTTGTGTTCACGCCCGCGAAAGTTGCACTGACTCCGTTAGATCCAGTCGACGTGATACTCACAGCGCTGGCCACCATCTGACCGACACTGGTCGCCGATCTCCTCGACCGTGACGTAGCTGTCAGAGAACTTCTTTGCGACGCCCTTGATCAATCCCTTGTCGAACTCACACGGGTACGGCGTCTCGCAGGTCATTACGCCCTCGTTCTCTCCCTCCTGCTGGAACTCGTAGAAGCCGATTTCGCTCCCACGGTGGTTCTGCGTATAGGCCTGGTTGATTCCGTGGAGCGCGTTTGCGGGTTCGGTGAGATCTGGCGGGAATTCGACGTGTTCCGGGACGTTTTGCCCCATATTCCGCATCCTGGTTTCACCGTACTCGTCGCGCATATCGTACAGCATGGCGAGGGGAATTGCGAGCGAATACCATTCGTCGGCTTCGATTTCTTCGAGGCCGTACTCGGTGAGTTTGTGCGTCACCTGCTTGCCGACGAACGGCGAAATCGACTCGCCCGCAGCGACGTAGGACTGTGGACTACGTCCGATCACTTCCGCGTCCTCGAGTGTCCCCTCGAATCCGATTCGGCCGGCTGTCGGCGGCAGTTGCTCGTCGGCCTGTGCGTCGTCGTCATCGGATCCGACGAGTCGTTTTAGCCAGGAACCAGTGATAAGGACCGTCGAAACTGTCGTCATATTGAGTGCAGAATATGAGCCACCAAACTAATAGCTTTGTATTACTGACACCGAATTTGGTATCACAGTACGTCTGACACTACGTAGCAACGTAGGGTTCTGGTTCGTGGTTCTGATTTTCCACATCTCTGTCATCCAACGGATCTGTTATTCAGATCCTGACTAGAACCAAACACGATGTGCACGATCGACCACAACCGAACAGGGCCGACTGGCACTGGCCCGTTCGGAACGCTCCGGTCAGCCGAGGCCCGTTAACCTGCGCTCACGCGATCTCGTGAGTTGCCGAAACGCGTTCAGATCCGACGAGCGGGGTACCTCGAGCGTTCTCGTGGCGTAACGTCGTCTCCAAACAGGGACGCTTAAGTGGCTCCGACGGATAGCGACGGGTACTATGGCAAACGGCAAATACGCCGCGCGCAAGCTCAAGAAGGACCGCCAGAATCAGCGGTGGTCCGACTCTGACTACGCGCGCCGCGCTCGTGGCCTTCGCGAGAAGTCTGACCCACTCGAGGGAGCACCACAGGCACGCGGTATCGTCCTCGAGAAGGTCGGTATCGAAGCAAAGCAGCCAAACTCGGCAATCCGAAAGTGCGTCCGAGTGCAGCTGATCAAGAACGGAAAGCAGGTCACCGCGTTCTGTCCCGGTGACGGTGCAATTTCGTTCATCGACGAGCACGACGAAGTCACCATCGCCGGTATCGGTGGGGCGAAGGGTCGTGCGATGGGTGACCTCTCGGGTGTCAACTACAAGGTTGACAAGGTCAACGGCGTCGCGCTGAAAGAGCTCGTCCGCGGGAACGCGGAGAAACCGGTTCGATAATCATGGCAGCAGAAGATCAACCAGACCCAGATGCCCCAGCTGGCGGCGCAGACGTCGGCGCACAGCTCTTTGGCACGTGGGATATCGACGAGATCGCCTACGAGGATCCATCGACCGAACGCTACATCTCGGTGACACCGGTCGCACACACTGCCGGTCGCCACGCGAGCAAGCAGTTCAAGAAGTCCGAAATCTCGATCGTCGAGCGCTTCATCAACCGTCTGATGCAGACCGAGGACAACACGGGCAAGAAGCAGCAGACGCTCAACTTCGTCCGTGAGGCGTTCGAACTCATCCACGAGCGCACCGAGGAGAATCCGATTCAGATTCTCGTCACGGCCGTCGAGAACTCGGCACCGCGCGAGGAGACCGTCCGCCTGAAGTACGGTGGTATCTCGGTCCCGAAGGCCGTCGACGTCGCGCCACAGCGTCGCGTCGACCAGGCCCTGAAGTTCCTCGCTGAGGGCGTCCACAACGACTCGTTCAAGTCGTCCACGTCGGTTCCGGAGGCCATCGCCTCCCAGCTCACCGGCGCGGCGAACTACGACGTCCAGACCTACGCAGTCAGTCAGAAAGAAGAGAAAGAGCGCGTCGCGGCGGCTGCACGCTAACTCCGCGGTTTCTCATTCGTTTTTCGCAGATCAGTAGCAGTAGCGTCGCTTGTGAAGAACAGTTCGCGTACTTTCTCTACGACTACCCGGCTAACGGTAAGTACAGTCTACTCATATAGCGATTCCGTAATGAAGACCTCGTCTTTTTGCAGTTCTCCGTGGGTCGCCCCCTTATGGTAGCGACCAATCAAATTCAGTCCGTTTTCATCATCTTTGGCCTCGCACTACTGGTGGTTCTGATCAGAGCGATTGCACTTCGAATGACTGGTCTCTCACCGGACGTGGCCACATTTCAGGCAGCATCGGCATTTTCGGGAGCGGGGTACACGACCGAAAAAGCAGAGTTTACGGTCTCCGGGTCGAGCAGACGGACTATTGGGCTCTGGTGAATCGCCAGGCAGCGTGGAGTTGAACCGTCACAACTAGGGAGTTGAAGCGGGAAACGGCGGATGCTCTCTGTCCAAAATCTCCCGCTTCACTGGGAAGGTCGTGACGTTGGCTAAAAGTACTGTTGGTGGCCGAGGCGAATCTGCCGCCCCGCAGGGTGGCGGCGGATTCGCCGACTATGCGGTCGTTTCGCTGCATTGTCTGCGGATTTACCTGAACAAATCCTACCGCGAAGCGCTTGACCTCTTGAGCGAGATGCCACAAATATTGGCTAAGATAGGCCCCAAAGCGGCGAATCTCCCGGATCACTCGACGCTAGTAAAGGCGTTTGATAGGATCAAGATGACAGTCTGGCGAGTGCTGCTGCGCCTGTCGGCGTTCACAAAAGCGCAGCTTTTGTGCAACCCACAAAACCGCGGAGCGATTTTGGGACGCAGCTTCACGACCCATCTGGTCATGCAGCGATGGACGCGACGTTTTTCGACCGCGAAAACGCGAGCAAGCACTACTGCCGACGAACGAATTACCGCGTGCAGACGCTCAAAACTACTGCTCTCGTCGATACAACATCACAGGCTGTCCTTGACGTTCACTGCACGACGAGAAAGCGTCACGACACCCAGATCGGCTGGCAACTCGCCCGCCGCAACGCGGGCGAGTTGCTCAACCTCGCTGCAGACAAAAGCTACGACTGGCAACGATTACGCGAGAAACTCCGGGAAAAAGGCGTGAGACCGCTGATCAAGCATCGTGAGTTCCGGCCCATCGATCACGCGCATAACGCACGGATCGATGGGACTCTTTACGGTCAAAGAGCGCTGTCTGAAACTGTCTTCTCGGTGATCAAGCGCACGCTCGGCGACGCCGTGCGTGCGCGAGCCTGGTACCGAGAGTTCCGTGAAATCGTCCTGATGTGTGTCGTCTACAACATCAAGCGTGCCATCAACCAGTGAAATCAACCGCCGTATGGCGATTCACCACGGCCGACTATTGTCATCTGGCTCATTCGAATCGGAAGTATCGGGGTGGTGGGTGCGCTTGCGTCAGTCCTTCTATCGTTCATCAACGCCGAGGGCGAGGACTTTCTTACCCTCATCTACGTTCTCAGTGGCGTTGTCGGGATTATTCTTCTCGCTCGTAGCCGACTACTGAACCGAGCAGTGACACCAGTTATCGAATGGGCACTTGACCAGACGACGGATCTTGCCATTCAAGATTACACGAAAGTTCTCGGTCTTCAGAGTGAATATCGCGTCGCCGAAGTCGAGATCAACGAAGACGAATGGTTGGCAAATGATACAGCCAGCGGATTGAATCTCTCTGACGAAGGGGTGATCCTGCTCGGGATTGAGCGAAATGGTGACTGTATTGGTGCCCCTGGTCCTGATACAGAGATTCAACCGGGAGATACCGTTGTCCTCTATGGGAAAGAAGGTCGATTACAGGAACTCGCATACCGAGACGAAGGAGACGTTGAGGCGCACAAGGAGGCGCGTGACGAACACGAAAAAATCCTCTCTGAACAAGAACAAATCATCGATCAGTAAGCAGGCCGACTGACCCGAAATCCATCGAAAACTCGGTCGAAATCGATCCCTCGAAAACCCCTATGCACCCTTCACTCCCTATTAATCCGCCGCAGGCCCCTCACCGCCGACATAGTCTCGAGTCGCGTCCACGAGCACTTGGCGGTAGCTGCTCGAATCGGGGTCCCGCGTAGCTCTCGGAACCGGTGTTGACCCCTCGAAGAGGTCGCGAGCGCCGAGAAACGAGATGTGGAGCCGGGGCCTTGGACGTGTATATCGCTGCTAATGATTTGTACAGTGACGAAGAACGTACGAGAGGTAATCAATTAGGGGTAACATATATACATCTTTCAATATTGCTTATAGATATGGGTTACGGTGTCGTACTTGCAGAACTATTTGCTTCATCAGCTCGATACGAGATTCTGCGAAAGCTCACACAGTCTCCAAAGACTGTTTCGGAACTAGAAGAGACAGTTAATACGACACGACGGACAGTCCTACGAAATCTGAACCACTCGAAAAAGAAGGGTGGATTCGACAGTCAAATGATCGGATTTACCTTGTGCCTCTCGTAGAAACAGCGGTGAGTGATTTTGTTGAGGAAATCGAACGCGCAGAAAAGCTTCAAGATTTAACTACGATCGCTAGATATGCGCCAGGCTACTTCGAAGAGATCTCTACAGACATTCTTATCGAATGTGAAGTGATTATTCGAGAACCAAGGTATCCGAATGGACCACTCGAGAAAGTTATCGAGATCATTCAATCCGCATCTGAGGTACACACGTTCGTACCGGCCGTTACACAGCAACTCCTTGATGCGCATCGGACAGTCTTGGAGCGGGACCAGCAAGTCGAGTTGATTATCGGATCAGCCGGACTAGAAGGCATTCGATCCAGCAGCATGGTCGATCTTTCTACTACCATTGGCGATGTGACATACGCATACGACGAGTTCACGGAGCCGATTGGCCTCGTCTGTACGGACGATCACGTAATTGTACTAGTTTATGATGATTACAGCACAGTTCACGGCATTGTTTTTGGAAGTCACGAACAATTCCTGACGTGGTGTACATCGCTCTATGAAAAGTATCGCAAAAAGGCATCTATTGTTTCACAGACTGATCGTTGAGCATGATACTCATTCAGTATATCGTCTTCAGACGATATTGTAACCATAATAACTTTATGGATCTAAATTCAAATGGGTATACCTAATGGCGAATCAGAAGAATCGAAGTGGTTTAATAAGAGATTACTGCCGGACTTTTCTGGGAAACTACGACCCCCGTCGTCCATATCAGGTGTTTCTACTCGAGTGCCAGTTGATCAGCCGGTCGACGACAAATCTCGTTATTGCTGCTGCCGTGTTCGTTGTTTTCGTTGCACCAATTGCGTGGGTGTCGGGAGAGACGAGCGGGTCGTCCGAATGGTCAGCCTTCGTTGTTCTCGAGGAAGGGCATACGATTTCAGCCGCCTACTGGTTTCACGGTATCGATATTTATGTCGTTTTGCTTCCGCTGTTCGCGTTCCTTTTCGGTTACGGTACAATTGCGTCAGAACGAGATGACGGGACGCTTACGGTGCTCGGATCACTTCCGATAACTCGGTTCGATATATACATTGGAAAGGCGCTCGCGCGAATATTCGTCTTTTCAGGAGTTGTGTTCGTCGGTGTTCTTGCCGGATCGCTCGGGGTATTCGCAGCGAATCCGATGACGGCGTCACCGCATGCCCACCTCCTGGCGAGTGTTCCGACTGTGCTTTTCGGCACTGCACTCGTCTCCATCGCTATCGCCGTGTCTGCACTTCTCTCCAGTCGGTTACACGCATTGAGTGGCGCGATTGTCGGCTATTTCGGACTGGTATTTGGCGCAGTGTGGACGCTCGGTTCTGCCCCACTGGCAATCGTCGGACATCCGTTTCACGGATATTCAGTGCTGATTGCAACACTCTTCGACACGATGTATCCATCACTCGGGGTCGCCCTCTCGAGCGGAAGCCAGTCACCGGACACCCTGTTGTTGCTGTTCGTGACGAAGCCGGTTGCCATCCTCGTTCTCTTCGCATGGATCTGCGGTTCGCTCGCGATCGGATACCTCGGATTTCGACGAGAGGTGATTCTATCGTGAAGTTGAGTACTTTCGTCGAATCGTCCGGTGGGACTGAGCGGACGACACCAACAAACACAGCCGCACAAGCGCGAATAGCGGCCGCAATCGCGACGATGGAAATTCGCCAGTTTCGATGGTCACGGCTGGTGGCTCTGTTCGTCGCTTTCTTCGGGTTCTCTGCTTGGCGAATTGCAAGCAGTATCCGCCCCGTCGAAGGTGAGGGAGGAAGGGGCAGTCGGTATACGTTCCTCGAATATCCGGAGACGTACGATGCCGCCTACGCCGTGTACGGCTTCATGAGTTATACGTTCCACGTGAATTCGTTCGTGTTCCTCGTTCCGCTGCTGGGCTTAGTACTCGGGTACGGAGCGGTCGTTACTCCTCGAGCGACCGGACAACTCAAAACCGTGCTTTCGTTCCCCTGTTCGCGCGCGGCCATACTACTGGGAACAGTACTCGGCAGAGGGATCATTCTTACAGCCGTGATCGGTACCGGTCTCCTCGTCGGCTGGATAACGATTCTCGTTCAATTCGAGACCGCCCAAGCCGGATTCTACGCCGCGTTCTCCGCGGCGACGATCGGGTACGGATTCGTCTGGTTGAGTATTGGGTTCGCCCTGTCGTCGCTATTCGCGACGCCACGACGAGTGGCGGCTGCGGTGTTCACGGTGTTTATCGGTTTCACGTTCAACTGGCACGAAATCGCCGTTAACGCTCTTGGGTTATTCCCTGACGCGTATAGTGTCGACCCACGACAGGCGTACCTGATCCTTGCTTCGGCCCCCTACGAAGAAATCATTCCGAAGGTCCACCTCGCGCCGCACGAGGATATCGACGGCTTCGGTACCACCGTTGTCGGAACACAGATCGCGGAGGTGGCCACGGTACCGCTACATCTTTCTTGGCCGGTTGCCGTCTGTGTCCTCGGGCTGTGGATTGTCGTCCCGCTGGCATTCACGTACAACAGACTCCGACGGCTATCACTCACGTAATTCACAATGACAGACGATACTCCCGCAATAGAATTCGATTCGGTAACTCGAACGTTCGGTCACATTACTGCCCTTTCAGACCTCTCACTCGAGGTTCGTCCTGGAGAACGATACGGCTTTCTCGGTCCGAATGGAGCCGGAAAAACGACAGCCATCGGCTTGTTGTTGAACTTCCTGCGCCCAACTGATGGAGCGGTTCGCGTTTTCGGTCAGGACGTACAGGCAAACGAACTCGCAGTGAAGTCCCGAACGGGTGCTCTCCCACAGGGATTTACCCCATACTCGAATCTCACGGGATACGAACATCTCGAGTTCGCGTGTTCGGTTCGCGGAGTCGACACTGACCCTGAAGACGTCCTCGAACGCGTTGGATTGCTGGATGCTGCGGAACAAAAGGCAGACGGGTACTCACAGGGTATGGTCCGTCGGCTTGGATTTGCGATGGCGCTTGTCGGCGAGCCCGACCTGCTAATTCTCGATGAGCCGATTGCCGGACTCGATCCGAGCGGCGCAGCTCGCATCCGAGAACTAATCCGCGAACAGAACGAGCGCGGAGCCACTGTGTTCGTTTCGTCGCATCAGC
The DNA here is from genome assembly GCF_000025625.1 of Natrialba magadii ATCC 43099. Lineage (NCBI taxonomy): Archaea > Methanobacteriati > Methanobacteriota > Halobacteria > Halobacteriales > Natrialbaceae > Natrialba > Natrialba magadii. The sequence continues at coordinate 2,214,275 of NC_013922.1, forward strand.
TTGCCCAAGTCGAGACCATTTGTGATCGAGTCGGCATCATCTCTGAAGGGACGATGGTCGCCGAAGCATCCGTGTCAGAACTCCAGGCCCGTATCGACGGAGGGCCACGACTCGTCATCACGTTGACGAACGAGCCGGTATCGGTGCCTGACGCTGTAATGCCAGTCGAGGGCGTCGAAGATGCGTGGATCGACGAGAGCCGAGTGATTGTCAGCTGCGAATCCGCAGGCGTTCGAACCGACGTACTCGTCGCTCTCGAAGAAGCTGGAATCGACGTCATCGATTTCGAGACCGAACGTGCATCACTCGAAGACGTCTTTGCTACGTACGCGGATACGGAAAACGTGTAAGCCGAAAACTCGAGATATGGGTATCAAACACGAGATACCGAGTGTCTCGGGAAGTCAGGTGACGTCTCGAAAGTAGGAGGGAAATCAGTAAAAGAGGACGCCAGCGTCACTCCCTAAGAAGAAATCAATTATTGTACGGAACCCAAGGGTACCCGAGTGATCAACTGTTCCTTCCACGTTCAGTTCGTTCCCATCGAACCACGTATCTTGACTGTGATCGGCGGTCGATTCCGGAATGATGGGGAAATCATTGTTGTAGTATTCAGCTTCCGCAGACGTAAGGGAGTCGTCCGAGCTGTCGACGTGCCACGTCGTGTTGAATGCATCCGGGATATCACAGTCGACTCCCGGCGGAAGATCACTACAGGGGAACCGATCGCCGAACTCCTCGCCGTCACACGTCTCCCCGTCAGCTGTTTCGAAAATGCCAATAGAGTCGTCGATATCGTAATCACCGCTAGTCGGCGTATACTCGATCGCGAGGTTTGTTCGGGCAAGGGGACCACACTCGCTCGATTCGGTTTGAACCCACGTTGCCGCGTCACCGAGGTTGCCGAGTTCCGGTTCCTCAGGGATGTTTATTTCAACATCGTCGCTCTGGTGTAGCGAATTATCACGCAAATGTTCCGCCAGGGTCGTCGTAGTCTCGGTTCGTTCAAGCGTGAAATCATTGCTTTCCAGCCGAGCCACGTCTTGCGCTTCAGTGACTTCGACTCCGCCCATCTCGTCGTAAGAGAGGCTGTAACTGACCTTCGTCGGATCGGCGTCTTCGTCTGCTCCCTCCGGGTTCACTTCGTGTACCGAATGGATTTTAGTGCGGACGATCTCGCGCTCTTTCCGTTTCAAAAATATTATCGAAGCTTCTTCTAGGTCGTCGTACCCGTCAGTATCGAGTGAGACCTCGTTTACTACACCCTCCTGCAGGTCGTCCGTTGCAACAGCACTTCCGGTCGCTCCGAAAAGTGCAACGGCAGATGCGGCGCTCGTTCGTTTAAGTAACGTTCGTCGGTCGATATTGAACCGTCCGTGACTATCATCAGACATTGCATTTTACGAGAATGTTGAGAGTTTAATAAATATAATTCGTGACGAACGACGTTGATCGACGTACGACATGGGCCAGCACTGTGATATCGAGTGTCTCACCCGCAGGACTGACGTGGTGTCTGATGAACGCTCAATTCACGAGAACAGACCGTCTGGATCTCAAAACCGGTTCCTTCGCGCATCGAAGGCAGGATCACCCGGGGCAGTCCACCACTCTTGAATCAGTCCGCCGCAGGCCCTTCTCCACCGACGTAGTCCCGCGTCGCGTCGACGAGCACCTGGCGGTAGCCGCTCGAGTCCGGATCCGCCGCCAGTTCCCGGAACCGACGCTTGAAGCCCTCGAAGTCGACCCCGGGGGCGTCCATCGCGGCGACGCGCGCGAGGTCGTACAGGCGGTGGTCGTCATCGACGAGGTCGTGGCGCTCGGTGAGCGCCAGCGCGAACGCGGCGTTGACGGCCGTGATCTCGGGATCGGCGCTCGCCGAGAGGCGCTCGTGTCCCGGTCGAGCGGGCGTCGGCGGCCGATCGGCGACGGCCATCGCGAGGCTGGACTCGAGGTACGAGAGGAGTTTCTCGCCGGGGCCGACGGCGAGCGTGATGTCGTCGGCGTAGATGTCTTTCATGTGGTTAGCGATCTGGTAGCAGTGAGCGAGTTTGCGTCGTTCGACGCTCTTGCCGGCGAGCGCGAGGTAGAGCACCTCCTCGGTCGACTGCGTGTGGGAGGGGTGTTCTTGCTCGTGGCGGGCCATGTGGGCGAACTCGTGGAGAGCGAGTTCCCGGGCCATGGCGCTCGAGGCGGCCTGTCGGGAGATGTTGAGCACGTGTCGGTCGTCGTAGTGGCCAGCCCAGGTCCGCTCGTCCGGGTCGTCGCGCAACTGGACGTACACCGGCAGCGAGAGGTCGTGTTCGGTTTCGAAGAGGTCGCGGGCGCTGAGAAACGGAGACGTGGGTCCAGGGCCTTGGACGCGTATATCCATGTGTGTAGGTACCAAGGGTTAGGACTGTATGTCTCTTACGCCCGCTCTCGCGGGCCACGATGGCATCGGCAGGCGACGAGTGGACACCGTAACGAGGAGACTCGTTGTGTGGCATTCACTCACGCAAACTGGATATTCAGGTCCGAGAGCGGAGGTACGCGTCGGATTCCGACGCCGACGAAACACTACCCTTTTGACCCCGCTAGCGGTAATGAGGGGTATATGGGCCGACGCAAGAAGATCGTCCAAGAGTGTGAACGGTTGATGGACGAACCGGAGAACATCCGGAACATCGCCATCGCCGCTCACGTCGACCACGGAAAAACGACCCTTTCTGACAACCTCCTCGCGGGTGCAGGCATGATCTCCGACGAGACTGCCGGCGAACAGCTCGCGATGGACACGGAGGAAGACGAGCAGGAACGTGGGATCACCATCGACGCAGCAAACGTCTCGATGACCCACGAGTACGACGACACCAACCACCTCATCAACCTGATCGACACGCCAGGCCACGTCGACTTCGGTGGCGACGTGACCCGTGCGATGCGCGCCGTCGACGGTGCGCTCGTCGTCGTCGACGCCGTCGAGGGTGCCATGCCACAGACCGAAACGGTCCTGCGCCAGGCACTCCGCGAGGGCGTCAAGCCGACCCTGTTCATCAACAAGGTCGACCGCCTGATTTCGGAACTGCAGGAAGGTCCCGAGGAGATGCAGCAGCGACTCGTCTCGGTCATCGGCGACGTCAACGAGCTTATCCGCGGCATGACCGAGGACATGGACGACGTCGACGACTGGACCGTCTCTGTCGAAGACGGCACCGTCGGCTTCGGATCCGCCCTCTACAAGTGGGGTGTCTCGATGCCCTCGATGCAGCGTACCGGCATGGACTTTGGCGACATCATGGAACTCGAGCGCAACGACGAGCGCCAGGAGCTCCACGACCGGACGCCGCTGTCGGACGTCGTGCTCGACATGGTCTGTGAGCACTTCCCGAACCCGGTCGACGCACAGCCACGCCGTGTTCCGCGTATCTGGCGCGGTGACGACGAGTCCGAACTCGCAGAGGGCATGCGCCTCGTCGACGAGTCCGGCGAAGTCGTCTTCATGGTCACTGACATCGGAATGGACCCACACGCAGGCGAAATCGCCTCCGGTCGTGTCTTCTCGGGCTCCCTCGAGAAGGGCCAGGAGCTGTACGTCTCCGGGACCGCGGGCAAGAACCGCGTCCAGTCCGTCGGGATCTACATGGGTGGCGAGCGCGAGGAAGTCGAGCGCGTCCCAGCAGGGAACATCGCAGCTGTCACCGGTCTGCGTGACGCCATCGCCGGCTCGACCGTCTCCTCGGTCGAGATGACGCCGTTCGAGTCCATCGAGCACATTTCCGAGCCCGTCATCACGAAGTCCGTCGAGGCACAGAACATGGACGACCTGCCAAAGCTCATCGAGACGCTGCGCCAGGTCTCCAAGGAGGACCCGACGATCCAGATTACCATTAACGAGGACACTGGTGAGCACCTGATCTCCGGACAGGGTGAACTCCACCTCGAGGTCATCACCCAGCGTATCGAGAAGAACCAGGGCATTCCGGTCATCACTGGTGAACCGATCGTCGTCTACCGCGAGCAGCCACAGCAGGCAAGCCCGGAAGTCGAGGGCATTTCGCCAAACCGTCACAACCGCTTCTACATCTCCATCGAACCGATGGCGGACGACCTCGTCGAGACGATCAAGCTCGGCGAAGCCTCGATGGACATGCCAGAGCAGGAACGCCGTGAAGCCCTGCAGGACGCCGGCATGGAGAAAGACGACTCCCAGAACGTCGAGCACATCCACGGGACGAACATCCTGCTCGACCAGACGAAGGGTATCCAGCACCTGAACGAGACGATGGAACTCGTCATCGAGGGATTCGAGGACGCCCTCGACAACGGCCCGCTCGCAAACGAGCCGGTCCAGGGGACGCTCATCCGTCTGCACGACGCCCGTCTCCACGAGGACACCATCCACCGTGGTCCGGCGCAGGTCATCCCTGCAACCCGTAACGCGCTTCACAACGCGCTGATCCACGGCAAGATCAAGCTGCTCGAGCCGATGCAGGACGCCCGTATCGACGTGCCAAACGACCACATGGGTGCCGCCTCCGGCGAGATCCAGGGTCGTCGTGGCCGCGTCGACGACATGTACCAGGAAGGAGACCTCATGGTCGTCGAGGGTATCGCACCCGTCGGCGAGATGATCGGTTTCGCGAGCGACATTCGCTCCGCGACCGAGGGTCGTGCTTCCTGGAACACCGAGAACGCCGGCTTCGAAGTCATGTCTGACTCCCTCCAGAGCGAGAAGATCATGGAGATTCGCGAGCGCAAGGGCATGAAGCTCGAACTGCCGGAAGCGATCGACTACCTCTAAGACTGGAACTGGACTGGGGCTTTGCCCGCAGTCAATTGGGTTCATTTTTTCGGTCGATGACTGCGATACGGTGAATTGTTGTGCCGTTCTGTGAGCGACTGTACCGTTGACTCTCAAAGTATTATGATCCCGTCATAAACGAGTTGCTGAGTTGACCGAACGTGTCGGACGACAGGACCATATCGTGGCCGTCAGTCGGTGTCCCCGTTTCTGTCGTTGCCGTTCTCAGCATTGCCGTCTTTCTCTGCAACTATCCGGACGTGAACTGCCGTTCGAGTGACGGTAACGGCACAGCCGCTGTATGTAAACGAGAGTTCCGCTTGTACCGCGTCGGACGTCTTCTCGTACAGTTCGTCCAGTTGCGTCGGATCGATGACGGTGTACAGGGGCGCGAGATCAAGTACAGGTGTGTTCGTGAGCGCGGCAACACCGCGAATAACCGTTTCGCTCGGTGACTGGTCGTCGGTAATCTCGTACGTCGATCGTGTGGCCGCCGGTACCGGTTCACCCTCACCGTCGTCACCGTTGCCACCGTCGGAGCGGAGTTCATCAGTCATCGTTAGAGTTCGAACGGGAGTTCACCGCTGAAGTGGTCGCTCTGGTAGTCCAGATGATCGAGGCGTGGTCCGAGCAACTCTCGGACGAGCACAACGAGTGGATTGGTCTCTCCCTCGCCGATCATCGCCGTCTCTGCCTTCGACCCGGTCGCCACCGGTTTGTCCCGCAGCGAAAGCATCACCTTATCGCGGTCGGCGACGATGAGTCGGCTAATCCGTGGATACCGCGACGGCTCGTTCATCCAGTCGAGTTGTGGCTCCCAGATCGTCGTTTCGGGAACGTGTTCACGGAAGAACTGACGGACATCGGCGTTCTGCGATCCGACACAGAACTCGACGCCGCGGTCCATCGCCTGCGTCGCGTGTGGCAGACAGCCCTCGTCGAGGAGATCGTCACTCCTGTAGATGAGAAAGAGTTCATCTTCGGCTCGATCGGCCAGTTCACGGCTGTAATCGTAGACCGCACCCGCTCCTTCGATCACGCCGATCGCGTCCGTATCGGTACTCCGTCTGCCGGCGAACCGCGAGAGAAACTCGTCGATCAGATCGAACGTCAGCCACTCAGGATCGATCGCGTCGTCTCGAGTGGACACGAGATTCTCGTCGGCGTCGTACTCGACCAGCCCTGCCTCCTTGAGCTGTGGAAGCTGGCTGTGGTGCAACGAGAGCGCCGTCCGGTCGAGTTCCCGATCGTAGGTCGTGGCATCGACGACCGTCGTGTCCCGTTCGACGAGTCGATGCGTCAGTTCGTCGACGGTGAGCGGGGCCGACGCATCGTCCAGGCAAGAGAGGATCGCACGGGTCTCTGGATCGGCGATCAGTCGAACCAGCTGTTCCTCGGGCATCGCCATAGATCGCTTTCGGTTGTTGGACAAATAAGAGTATTCGACTATTTTGTTTGTTGTTCAATAATCAATACTATTGTTGCTTGATGGATCTATCAGTGTGTCTGAAATGGAGAACGCCGGTACCGGTGGACTCGAGTATGGCCTCTCAGAGCGTGACTGCTCTCCGTCCCTCAGGCGGTCAGGAGTTTCGCGAAGAAGGGGACCATCGTACAGAGTGCGAGCAAGGCGAACCACCACGGCGAAAGGAAGACGATCATCGTGGCGAACCCGAGGCCGACAATCGAGGCGATGAGTTTCTGCTTGAAATCGATGTACATACTCGGTACTCGTTCTTGTGATCGAATCTCACTCCCGTACTACTACTCTGCCGATTTTGCCAGCCCCTCGTTCGAGCCGCGATACGTTTACCAGTTAACGTCGGATTTTATTAATAACTCGAACGACCATCGAACCATGGGAGTAGCGCAGCACGAAGTGACCGCAGACGACGGAACGACACTGAATCTCTGGGAGCTATCAGCGGATCAATCCGACACCGCCGTCCTGTTCGTACACGGCGCGTTGACGTGTTCTCGCGCGCTGTTCGCTCCACCGGTCGACGGTGACGACTCGTACTCGTGGCTTCACGCGGCGGCCGACGACCGAACCGCCTTCGCGCTCGACATTCGCGGGTATGGGGAGAGCGACCTCCCAGCAGCACTCGAGGAACCACCCGAAGCGAACGGGCCGCCAGTTCGTGCGACTGACGCGGTCCGAGACATTCGGGCGGCGGTCGAGTTCGTGAGCGAGCGGTTCGAGACGGTTCACTTCGTCGGGGTCTCCTGGGGGACGATAACGGGCGGAACGTATCTCGCCGAAAACGATCACGATTTCGCCTCGGCAACGCTGTGTGCGCCGGTTTACAAACCCGAGTACGAGTTCGAAGTCGGCATGCAAGGATTCGGGCTGGAGACGGATCTCGACGCCTACTTCGTTGAGCGGCGCGAGGAGGTCGAAGCGAGACAGGATCCCGATAACGAAGCGCTGTTCGAGGCGGTCTGGAATACGCAGGTCGAATCGAACCAGGGGCTGGAAGACGGCGACGGGTACCTCGCTCAGACTGGTGCGCTCGCCGATGTCCGAGAGGGATGTGAGGGGAATCCGGTGTACGACGCCAGCGAGATCGACTGTCCAACGCTCGTCGTCAGAGGGTCGGTCGACCAGGTCGCTGGTCGTGGCGACGCGCTGGCGCTGTACGACGAACTGTCGCTCCCGAACGACCAGAAGGAGTACGTCGAGATCGGTGGCGGCGACCACTTCGTCATGCACGGAGCGCGCCGCCACACGCTGTACGACGTGGTCGACACGTATCAACGCAGACACGAGGACGAAGCGGTCTGAGGCACTCGGTTTCTCGCTGGATTAGTGTACCACGAGCGCAGCCACGCTGTTCGATGGTAGATGTCTGACTTACCCTGGAGCCGAGTCGCAGGTTGACATATGAACATGATGTGTTTCGTACTAGTAGCGTCTAATTCATTGTTATGGCACGTCACACCACGAGGCGCAGTGTTCTCAAGGGTTCGACTGCAGCAGCTGCGGTCGGAACGACGCTGCTCGCGGGTTGTGTTACCGACGAGGGAAATGGTACCGGCGACCCGGACGAGCAGACGATTCGAATCGGCGCGTTCCAACCGACATCGGGGGACCTGGAATATTACGGCCAATCAGCGCTACAGGGATTCTACTGCGGGCTCGCGTACAAGTACGACGACGTCGAACCGGTCGACACCCTCTCGGCGGGCGAGTACACGGTTGACCCTGCGGACGGGCCGACGTTCGAGATAATCCTCGAGGATACGGCGTTCGATCCGGACACTGCACGGCGCGTGGCGGAAGACCTCGTCGTCGACGAGGATGTCGACATCCTGTTTGGGGGGACGTCGTCCGATAGCGCACGCCGTGTAATCGACACGATCGTCCCGGAGACTGACATTCCGTACCTCTGTGGACCGGCAGCGGATGGGGACATCACCGTTTCGGACGAGTACTGCCACGAACGCGTGTTCCGTGCAAGCGAGCACACCTCGATGGACGCGCGGTCCGGTGCGCGGTACGTCGCCGAGGAGATGGATATTTCGACGGTACAGCTGTTTGGCTCGGACAACGCGTTCGGTCGCGGCGGCGTGGAGAACTACACGGCCGTTCTCGAACAGTCCGACGACGTCGAAATTCTCGAACCGCGCTTTACGGAAGTTGGCTACTCCGAGTTCGAGGGAATGATGGACGAAGCCGTGGACGAAGGGGCCGACGCCGTCGGTGGCGTGTACACGTTCCAGACGCTCCCGCAGTTCATCGGCACCGCGATGGCGTACGACGTACAGATTTTCGGCGGCTTCGCGGAACTGGTCACGACACAGGTGCTTGGCGGTGCAGTCGTGGAGGCACTCGGCGAGGACTTCACCGCGGAAGATATCGAGGAATCCGGCTTGGGCCCGTTCACGACGCGATATCACTGGAACCAGTACGACAACCCGATCAACGACGCGTATATCGACATGAACGTCGAGACCTACGAACAGGTCCCGGACCTCCTCAGCGCCGGCACCTTCACGATCGCCTCCGCGCTGGTGCAGGCGCTGGAGGAGGCCGAAGACGCTAGCTCCGATGCGATCATCGACGCCCTGACTGGTATGACCGTGACGGACACGCCGAAAGGCGAGAACGGCTATCAGTTCCGCGAGGAGAATAACCAGGCGACTTCGGATATGACCGTCGCCTATCCGGTGCCGACGTCCGAGGAGTTCGAAGAGACCTGGGACGCTCCAATCATGCCGGGCGAACCGATCGAAACCGTGGCTGCCGACGAAGCGATGGTGCCGGCCGACGAGCTGGGTTGTGACCGCAGTTAGAGTCAACAATGTTACTCTCGACCACCAATTTGACGAAACAGTTCGGTGGGATCACTGCCGTCGACGGCGTCGATTTCACGCTCGAAGACGGACAGCTCTGTTCCGTGATCGGTCCGAACGGCGCCGGCAAAACGACGTTCTTCAATCTGATTACGGGTGAACTCGAGCCCACGTTCGGGACGATCGAGTTCGACTCCTCCGACGCGGGAACCGTCGAGATCACGGACGCCGATCCGGCGACGACCGCCCGGCTGGGACTCCACCGATCGTACCAGATAACAAATATTTTCCCGACGGTCTCGGTTCTCGAAAACGTCCGAATCGCAGTACAGGCCCACCGTGGCAACGACTCGTGGCGGTTTTGGCGGAACGTCAACAGCTTCGACGAACACTTCGAGGAGGCCCACACCATTCTGGAGCGGATCGGCCTGGACAACGACGCCAACATCGCTGCCCAGAACTTGAGCCACGGTGAGAAACGCAGTCTCGAGATCGGAATCGCGCTCGCCGGTGATCCGGACGTGCTGTTGCTCGACGAACCGACCGCCGGCGTCTCGAGCGAAGATATCGGGCGGCTCACCGACCTCATCGATGACGTCGCCGATGATCACGCGATCATGCTGATCGAACACAATATGGACATCGTGATGGACATCAGCGACCGCGTCGTCGTCCTCGACAACGGCGAACTTATCGCGGACGGGGTTCCGTCTGAAATTCGCGAGAGCGATCGGGTCCAGCAGGCGTATCTCGGCGGGTACGGGCAAGACGACGAAAGTGACGAACCCGCCGACGACTCGGAGACGGGGGTGGCGGCCGGATGAGTGTTCTCGAACTCGAGGACGTTCACACCTACTACGGCGAGAGTCACGTGTTACAGGGAGTTTCTCTCGATGTCGAAGAGCAAGAGATCGTCGCACTGATCGGGCGTAACGGCGTCGGGAAGACGACGACGCTCCGATCGATCCTCCAGTTGACGCCGCCTCGAGAAGGGACGATCCGTTACAGGGGCGAGGAGATCGTCGGGAAGGACACGCACGAAGTTAGCAACGACGGGATCGGCTGGGTCCCCGAAGAGCGGCGGATGTTCGGGTATCTGACCGTCGAAGAGAACATTCGGGTTGCAGTCAAACCGGACGACGACTTCGAGGCCCAGCGAGAGTACGTCTACTCGCTGTTTCCTGCGCTCGACGAGTTCAGCGAGAAGGAAGCGAGGAACTTGAGCGGCGGCCAACAGCAGATGCTCGCCATCGCTCGTGGCATGGTCGGACAGAACGAGTTATTGCTCGTCGACGAGCCGAGTGAGGGGCTGGCACCGATGATCGTCGACCAGGTCGTCGACGCGCTCGAAACGGCCTCGGAAGACACGACGATGATCCTCGTCGAGCAGAACTTCCCCCTCGCGATGGAGCTCGCAGACCGGTTCTACCTCATCGACCACGGGACCGTCGTCGAGTCCGGTTCCACGGAGGGTGTCACGGCCGATGACGAACGAATACGGAGGTATCTCAGCGCATGAGTCGTCGCGAGCGAGCTACCGTGAGAGGGCGACGCCGACAACCAACCCACTGTACAGGAGGTCGAGACGATGACGATTGAACTCACGACCGAGGTTCCGCTGGTAATCGATACGCTCGAACGGCTGTTCCAGCCGAGTACGATCGCACGGATCATCGTCGAAGGCCTCGGCAAGGCGGCCGTCTACTTCGTCCTCGCGGTCGGATTGACGCTCGTCTTCGGTCTGATGGGTGTGCTCAACTTCACCCACGGTGCGATGGCGATGCTCGGTGCGTACATCGGGGGACTCGTCATGGTCCTTTCCGTCTCCGACGGCACGGGTGCACTCGTTCGGATCGCGCTCTTCATGGTCGTGCTGGCGGTAGTCTTTGCACTGCTCACCGGCTTTGGGAGCGCTTTCGAGTACTCGCTGATCCGTCCGATCTACGATCGGACGCCGATGTACCAGATCCTTCTGACGTTTGGCGTCGCGCTGATACTCGAGGAGGTGACGCGGATCGTCGTCCTTTCGCAGGGAATTCAGCCCGAACCACCGTGGTCGGGAGCGATGGCGACGGCGCCGGCGGCCTTCACCGAGCGGTACGATATCCTCGGTGCACCAATCCGCGGCCTGTACGCGTTCGAAATCGTCCTCGGGATCGTAGCCGTTGTTGGCGTCTGGCTGTTCCTCAACCGGACGCTGTACGGGCTCTATATCCGTGCCGGGAGCGAGGACCCGGAGATGGTCGAGGCGCTCGGCATCGACGTTCGCCAGGCGTTTACGATCGTGTTCGGTCTCGGTACGGGTCTCGCCGGTATCGGTGGCGTGTTACTCATGTGGGACCCACTGTGGGGACCAAGCGCCCTGCTCGCCATCGACGTGTTGCTGTACGCGTTCGTCGTGGTCATCATCGGCGGCCTCGGCTCGTTCAAGGGCACGGTCGCGGCGGCAATCCTGGTCGGTATCGCAGACTCGTTCACCACGTGGCTGTTCGCCACCGGGATTGTCACGTTCACCGGGCTCCCGGAACTGACGATATTCGGTTTACTGGTAATCATGCTCATTATCCGTCCACAGGGACTGTACGGCGTCGAGGAGGTGGGGGGCCATTAGCCCGACTGACCGCGATCGTGACCGTGGCCGCGACCGCAACCCCGACCCCGACCCCGACCCCGACCGCAGCCGCGACCGCGAGCGAACCGCAGACGGCGGCGTCGAGACCACATCAGACCAGTCCGCCGAGCAGCGCTCGGCGACGGCCGTGAGTTCCAGCGACGAACACTGGATCAGGTCGTACGGCCGCGACCAGTTCCCACACGTGCTGGTCGTGCTCGGATTCGCGCTGTATCCGATACTGCTTGGCGTCCTCAACCGGACGCCGCTCGCGTCGGAAGCCAGCGCGTTCCTTCCGGGGCTCACCTTCATGATCATCGTCCTCTACATGGGACTGTTCGCGATCAGCTTCGACTTCATCAGCGGCTACACCGGCTACCTCTCGTTCGGCCACGCCGCGTTCTACGGAACGGGAGCGTACTTCGTGGTGCTCGCTGCGAACGGACAGGTCCCAGGCGTCCCGGAAGGGACACCGTTCATGGTTACGATGGTCCTCGGTGCGACCCTGGCGTTCGTCGTTGCGCTCGCCATCGGTGCCGTTTCGTTCCGGCTCACGGGCGTCTACTTCGCGATGCTTACGCTCGGCTTCGCGCAGGTGATGTACGAGTTCATCCGCCACTGGGGGTACGTCAGTTCGAACCCGACTGAGGGGGCGACGATTTCCTCCGGCGCAGACCTGTCGATCGGCGTTCCGTTCGTCGACTCGCTCAACTTCGCTGTCGGCCGCCTCTCCGGGGACAGCTTCGAGAACGTCCTCGGCCTGGGAATCGACGTTTCGGCGACGATGACGTCGTACTACGCGCTCGGCATCGTCGTCCTTCTGTCGTACTTCGTAATGCAGCGGATCATCCACTCTCCCTTCGGCAAAGTCATGATCGCGATCCGCGAGAACGAAGAACGTGCCAGAGCGGTCGGCTACAACGTCTTCTGGTACAAGATGGGTGCGTTCGCGACGAGCGCGTTCTTCGCCGCTATCGCCGGTGCACTGTTCGCCGCGTACGCGGGCGGGGCCTCGCCGGACAATTCCTTCTACTTCCTCGTCACGGCGGACGCGCTGATCATGGCGATCATCGGCGGTATCGGAACGCTCGCCGGACCACTGTTCGGCGCGCTGTTCCACGAGTGGTTCGAAGACATCCTCTCGACGGAGAGCGACGGACTCTCCACGTACCTCGAACAGCTCCTGCCGGAGAGCGTCCTCACCGCCGAGGTCGCGGGACTGACGATCAACGACTTCATCGGAACGTTCCTCGACGGTCGCGCCCCGCTGTATCTGGGGATCATCTTCGTGCTGTTCGTGCTGTTCGTCCCCAACGGACTGCTCGGTTCGATTCGAGATCGGCTCGGCGGGACGGTAAGCAAGCGGTTTCCGGCCGTTCTCGATCGTTACCGGCGATAAATCAGTTCTCTCTTTCCGCGTCCGCCGATCGATGTATCCGTCAGAAAGCGTGCGTCGAGCGATGTATCCGTCAGAAAGCGTCCGCCGATCGCTGTTCCGTCAGAAAGCGTCCGCCGATCGCTGTTCCGTCAGAAAGCGTGCGTCGATCGATGTATCCGTCAGAAAGCGTGCGTCGACCGCTGTTCCCGTGACAACGTGGTCGTCTTTCCGTGTGGCAGGCTTTCGGCTACTCCCGCTCGCCCGCACCGAGCGCCGACTCGCCGACCTTCTCGTGGCCCTCGATAACCTCCTGGCCACCCATATACGGCCGCAGCGCCTCGGGTACCGTGACAGTACCGTCCTCGTTCTGGTAGTACTCGAGTACCGCAACCATCACGCGCGGTAGTGCGAGCCCGGAGGCGTTCAGCGTGTGGAGGTAGTCGGCCGATTCGTGTCGCTCTGGGCGGTAGCGCAGGCCGGCGCGGCGGGCCTGGAAGTCTTCGAAGTTCGAGGCCGAGGAGACCTCAAGCCAGCGGCCGCCTTCGTCGGGCCCGTCGTCCATGTCGTCGGCGGGAGCCCAGATTTCGATGTCGTAGGTCTTGGCCGAGGCGAAGGTGAGGTCGCCGGTACAGAGTTCGAGGATGCGGTAGGGGAGGCCGAGTTGCTGAAGCACTTCTTCGGCTTCCGAGAGTAGTCCCTCGAGGCGGTCGTAGCTGTTCTCGGGTTCGACGAAGTTGACGAGTTCGACCTTGTTGAACTGATGGACGCGAACGATGCCGCGGGTTTCGGTGCCGTGCTCGCCGGCTTCGCGCCGGAAGTTCGGGGTGTATGCCTGGTGTTTGAGCGGAAGGTCGTCTTTGAGGAGGATGTCGTCGGCGTACATGTTGGTGACCGGCACCTCGGCCGTCGGGCAGAGCCAGAGATCCTCGTCCTCGTAGTCTTCCTCGTTGCTGCCGCCGAGTCGGTAGGCGTCGTCGGCGAACTTTGGCAGCTGACCGGTACCGCGCATCGATTCGCTGGTAACCGGCACCGGCGGGAAGAGGTCCACGTAGTCTTGCTCACGGTGGATATCGAGCATGAACTGGATCAGCGCGTGCTCTAAGCGTGCGCCGTCGCCCTTCAGGAAGTAGAAGCCAGAGCCCGTGGTTTTCGCGCCACGAGCCTCGTCGATGATGTCCATTTCCTCGCCGAGGTCGTAGTGGGGGACGATGTCGTCTGGAAGATCACGCATGTCGTCGAAGCCCCAGCGGCGGTCCTCGACGTTGTCGTCTTCGTCCTCGCCGACCGGGACGCTCTCGTCGGGAAGCTGTGGAATCTCGAGGAGCCGCTCGTCGAGTTCATCGCGGAGCTCGGCGGCCTCGGCCTCGACGTCCTCGATTTCGGCTTTGAGCTCCTTCGATTCCGCGATGGCTTCCTCGCGTTCCTCGTCTTTGCCTTCGGCGACGAGTTCGCCGATTGTGTCCGTGATCTCGTTTCGCTCGTGGCGGAGTTCGTCGCCGCGGGCTTTCAGTTCGCGCCAGCGCTCGTCCGTCTCGAGAAGGTCGTCGAGGTCAATGTCCGCGCCCCGGTTCTCGAGTGCCTCGCGAACGGCCTCGGGCTGTTCACGAAGCGTCGTTTGATCGATCATTGCCCGTGGGTTCTTTGTGGCCATCCAAAACCGTATCGGAAGGCGTCGTTGGCTGTGTCTGTCGCCGTGGTCGTTGTCTGTCGCCCGTCGGTTGCCGTCCGCCGTCTATTGCCCGCCGTTCGGAACGAACCCGTCCAACGCGGGAAACGTTTTTTTCGACGCGGCGGGTTTGTCGACGTATGGACCCGTTCGAGGGGGAAGCGGCGGTACCGATCGAGTACGAGCCACGGAGCGTCAAGGACGTTCTCGTCGAGATGAAAGACACCGCGGAGCTGCTGATCGACCTCTCGTACTCGGCGGTGCTCCACCGCAACGAGAACCTCGCGCGGGAAGTGCTTCGACTCGAAGAGCGCATGGACGTACTCGAGTTACAGGCGCGCATGAGCCTCATGCTGGCCGTCCGGAACCCGGACGATGCGGAGCAACTCGCGCCGGTGCTCGGCATCGTCGCCGCGGCGGACGATATCAGCGACGCGGCGGGCGATATCGCGAAGATCGTTCTGGAGGAGGTCGGCCTTCCGGAGGCGATGCGCGCGGCGCTGCCAGAGGCGACCGAGACGCTCGTTCGCGGTGTCGTCGCGTCCGATTCCGAGTACACGGGCCGCACGCTGGTTGATATCGACCTCGAATCCGTCACCGGTGTCCGGGTAATCGCGCTCCGGCGCGGTGACGAGTGGCTGTTGAACCCCGGTCCGGAGACGCAGATCGAGCGCGATGACGTCGCCGCGAACGCTCATATCAGTTCATCACTCAGTCGTTTGTTAAACGTATCGGGACCGTTACCGCGGAAACTGGGCTCACGAGGTGTCCCTCACAGCCACGCGAACTCGACCACAGTCGGATTCAGCGCTGGTGTCGTGCCTGTGTGGCTAAACCACATATCGATCCCCAAAGGGAAACAGTTTTTGAACAGTCTAGTAATTCTGCACCGTATGCTGGATACTAATCACAGCAGTCGATACGGAACTGAAATCGCGATCGCCGATGCTGCCGTCGCCGACGGGATCGAACGTCGGCAGACACTCGAGGAACTCGTGCTCGACCTGCTCGAAGGAGAGTTTGCAGGCGTTATTCGGTCCCACGTCCGAGGTGAGGTATATGGGGGCTGCTGAGCGGACTACTGAGTTCCACGCGGACCGCGTCTTCGAAATCACCGACGACGAATACGTCGCCGTCACCCAGGAAACGTTCGTCGGCCCTGCAATCGAGGAATTTCGTCACTTCGAACCGATCGACGACGAAACGACCGTCTATTATCTCTACGTCACCGACAACTCCGGCCGATTAGTCGGCGTCATGTCCCTCCGGGAACTGCTCAACGCCCCAGAGGACGACGTGGTTGAGGAGCACATGCATACCGACCTCGTGACGATCGACGCCGATGCGGACCCCGAGTACGCAGCCGACGAGATGGCTGATCGGGACTTCCCCGCACTACCGGTCATCGACACCGACGACGTGCTGATCGGCGTCCTCCGTACCGACGACATGCTCGAGGTTGTCGAGGAGGAAGCCACCGAGGACATCATGAAGAGCGCCGGCTTCTCGTTCGCCGACGTCGAGAGCTCCCGGAGTTCGGCGATCCTCGAGTCTTCGATCCCGAAGATCCTCCGACTGCGACTGCCGTGGCTGATCGTCGCGTTGGCCGGCGGTCTGATGGCCGGCGGCGTCATCGAGCAGTTCGAGGACACGCTCGAAGCCGTCGTGGCGCTCGCCTTCTTCGTCCCGGTAATCATGGACATGGGCGGGAACGTCGGCACGCAGGCGTCGACGATTTTCGTCCGCGGTCTCGCACTCGGTCACATCGACGATAGAAACGCGATGCGTCACTTCGCCCGCGAGGGGCTAATCGGCCTCCTCATCGGGCTGATCATCGGTGGCATCGGTGCCGGTGCGGCGTACCTCTGGCAGATCGACGAACCGTACGCACTCGAGTTGGCGACAGTCGTCTTCGTCGGCCTCGTCACCGTCTGTGTGGTCGCGTCGGTCGTCGGCTACGTCATCCCGTGGATTATGAACAAACTCGGCTTCGACCCCGCGGCGGCGTCGGACCCGCTGATCACGACGGTCAAAGACATCACCGCGCTGCTGATCTACTTCGGACTGGCGGCGGTGCTGCTGAGTGAACTGATCTAGGCCATCGCCCCTGCAGGGGCGCTCGTAGCGAAGTACATTTTTTGGAACTGCCGCCGTAGTCGTCGTATGACCGAGCACATCCTCGTCCCAGTCGATGGCTCTCAGCCAGCGACGGCGGCACTCGAGTACGCCCACGAGCGGTTCCCCGAGAACCGACTGACAGTGTTGTACGTCGTCGATCCGATGGCGGACTACAGCCGCGAGCGGTCGTATCCGGGGTATACGGCGGACGACGAGTTCAAGACAGAACACGAGAAGGGAGAAGCGGTACTCGAGAGGGTGCGCGAGCGACTGCCGGACGACGCGACTGTCGAGACTGCACTCGAGGCTGGCAAGCCTTCGAGGGTGATCGTCGAATACGCAGACGACCACGATATTGACGGAATCGTCATCGGGAGCCACGGTCGGTCGGGTGCCGTCCGCTATCTACTTGGCAGTGTTGCAGAACAGGTCGTTCGCCGGGCTGCGGTGCCGGTCACCATCGTTCGTGGCTCGCCCGACGACGAACCCTCAGATTAGACGACGGCGACGACCACCCACGCGAGGCCGATGCCCGCAAGCGAGAGAGCGAGGTTGACGACCGCGTTCGCGACGGCGAGGTGTTTGTCGCCGCGCTCGTAGAGTTGGACCGTTTCGACCGAAAAGGACGAGAACGTCGTGAACGCACCGCAGATGCCGATTCCGACCAGCTGAAACACCGACTCGCTCGCGCCCGCGAACGTCGCGAGCGCGAAGACGAAACTCCCGACAACGTTGACGAGCAGTGTCGGCCAGGGGAACCGGTCACTCGAGAGCTGCCGGTACACAGCATAACGCAGCATCGCACCGATTGCGCCGCCGGTGCCGACGATGTGGGCCGGTTCGGGGTCGAGGGTGACGAGGTCGGAAGTGAG
This sequence comes from Natrialba magadii ATCC 43099, assembly GCF_000025625.1. NCBI lineage: Archaea > Methanobacteriati > Methanobacteriota > Halobacteria > Halobacteriales > Natrialbaceae > Natrialba > Natrialba magadii. Next base: position 2,231,999 of record NC_013922.1, read on the forward strand.
TGCCAGTACCAGTGCTAGCGCCAGTGTCGACAGTTCGCTCACGCCGTCTCACCTCCAGCCGCTGTGGCTTCGGGACTGCGAACCCGACGGGCGAGTTCGCGGCTCGCGAGCACGCCGGTGAAGCCGAGTCCGTAGTTCCCGAGGACGATGGCGGCGAGCAGGAGCGGGTCGGCGGCGAGCGCTGACTGGAGGGCGAACGTACTGTAGGTCGTCAGCGACGAGAGAAAGCCGGTCGTGAAGACGAGCCGCGATTTCCGCTCGACGATTCCCGAGTACTGGGCCTCGTAGGCGATGAAGCCGAGCGCGAAGCAGCCCAGGACGTTGACGAGCAAGACGGCGATGACATCCGGGAAGATTCCAAGTGCAAAAAACCGGAGGTTCGCGCCGGCGAAGCCGCCGATGCCGACCAGCGCGAGCGTTTCGAGTCGAACGAGAGGGTGAGAGTGGGATCCTGCCATGGCTACCGAAGCAGGGACCGTTAGCCGGCCGTGGGGTACAGGCTGAACGCGCAGCGTGGATCCGACTAGCCAATCGGCCGATCGGCCGACCAACCGATTGTCCGGCTAGCCGACCAGTCGAATACTCGAATAGCCGACTATCCGAACAGCCGAAAGCGTCTCGCGTACACAGTCTGCCCACAGCACCGACAGTTGGGTCAGGCGGGCCCCATCGCCCAGTGTCTGTGACGCCCTTCTCAGAGCTAGCCAATGAGCGTTGTGGAACTGTGAGCAGGGGTGTATTCGAGTCCATTGCCGAAGTCCACGTCGCCAGCTACCCTACCCAGCAGCCACGGCGAAGGAAAAGACTCAAGTTTAGACTGACTCTAAAACATTCATGGTCGAGGCCGCCGAGGAGCGACGCGGGTTTGCGCGGGCGTCGTGGGCCAACGTGCTCGGAAACGCGGCGAAGATTATCGTCGAGGGTGCAGTTGGGTTGTTGTTCGGCAGCGTCGCGTTGCTGGCCGACGCGGCCCATTCCGTCGCGGACCTCGTCGCGAGTATCGTCGTCCTCGTCTGGGGACGGAGTACGTTCGACGAACCCGACGACACCCACCCCCACGGCCACGATCGGATCGAACCGCTGACGGCGCTGTTCGTCGGTGCGGTGATCGCCCTGCTAGGGCTGAACCTGCTCTATAGCTCCGTCGAGGGACTCATCACCGGCGTCGATGTCACGTTCAGTCCGCTCCTGCTCGGCGCGCTCGCGTTCGCAATCGTCGATATGTACCTCGTCTACCGCTACACCGAGGCGATCAACGAACACCTGCAGTCGACCGCACTCGAGGCGCTCGCGACTGACTGTCTGAACGATATCTACACTTCCTTCGCCGCCGTCGTCGGCGTTATCGGCGTCTTGCTCGGCCAGCCGCTGCTCGATCCGCTCGCTGGCGCGCTCGTCAGCGTGCTGGTCGTCTATCAGGGCGTCGTGATTGGCCGTGAGAACGTGAACTACCTCATCGGTGCCGCGCCGACGCCAGAGAAGCGCGAGGCGGTGTCCGAGGTCCTTCGCGAGCATCCTGACGCGCACGGAATGCACGACCTGACGGTCTTCTACGACGGCCCCGTCCTCGAGGTCGAAGTCCACGTCGAGGTCGACGGCGACCTCCCGCTCCGGCAGGCCCACGACATCGAGTCCGACCTGGTCGACGAACTGCGGGCACTCGAGGACGTGGGTGACGCGCACGTCCATCTCGATCCGTCGGGGATCGGGGAGTGGAAGGAGCAATCGGACGAGACTGGCCTGTAGTGGCGCGGGTTCCGCCGGAGAACGGCGGACTTGCTGTGATACGTGCTTTTATGTCGTCGTCGGACGCGCATTCGGTATGGCTATCGGAGACGTTCGCGAGGTGACGGTCGGCGACTGTTCGGATCTGTACTACCTGGATACCGGAATGTACGAGACGGAGGGATACGGTGCTGTCTACATCCTCGACGACGAGCGACCGGCGATCGTCGAGACCGGCATCGGAGCCAACTACGACCGGATTCTCGACGCGCTCGCGGAACTCGACATCGCGCCCGAGGATGTCGCGGTCATCGCCGTCACGCACATCCATCTCGATCACGCGGGCGGCGCGGGACTGCTCGCGGAGTCCTGTCCGAACGCCGACGTGTACATCCCCGGCGTCGGCGCGAGCCTGCTCGCTGACCCCGGCAAACTCGTCGCCGGAACGAAAAACGCCGTCGGCGACCAGTGGCAGTACTACGTCGAACCGAAACCGATCCCCGAAGACCGAATCGTCGAACTCGAGGACGGCGACGTGATTGACCTCGGCGAGCACGAACTGCGCGTCCACGCCGCCCCTGGCCACGCGTTCCACCAGGTGGTCTTCGAGGATCCCGCGAACGACGCGGTCTTCACCGGCGACGCGGCGGGGATCTGGATTCCCGACCGTGAGGAAATCGTCGAGACCTCGCCGCCGTCTGACTTCGATCTCGAGCAGTGTCTCGCGGATGCTCGAACGATTGCCGACATCGATCCCGACGTGCTCCTTTACACTCACTTTGGCCCACGGTATGTCGGCGACGACGCTGACCAGGCACTCGATGAGTACGCTACCGTCCTCACCGAGTGGGTGGGGGCGGTCGAGGCGAAGCGGGACGAACTGGATGACGAGGAACTCATGGACCACTTTGCGGCAGCGACCGACCACGGTGACGCCTGGAGCGACGAGAAGGCGAGCGCCGAGGCGGCGATGAACGTCCGTGGCGTCGTCGGCTATCTTGACGACCGGGAGTAAACTGCGAGCACGGACTGACGTCCCTCGAACGAACTCGCCGAGGCTGTCGACAGATCTTCGGCAACAGGTTCTCCAGCGCGAATAAACGGAAATTCGACCGAAATCAGTTTCATCACGTTTTATCGCGTGGGCCTCACTCTCATTGGATATATGAACTGGCGGGACGCCGAACGCGAGTACGACGACGAGGTGATCGGGACGACGACACTCGGACGGATGTTCGAGGAGTCGGCCGAACGGAACAAGAGTCGGCCAGCCCAGCGCTACAAGGGTGGTGTCTACGACCGATCGCTCACCGACGACGTACTGCCGTCGGCTGCTCCGGGTTCGTTCAACGCACTCTCTTACGCCGAGATGCGCGACATCGTTCGCAACCTCGCCGCCGGCTTTCGAGACCTCGGCATCGAGTCAGGCGACCGAGTCGGCATCTTCAGCAACACCCGGATGGAGTGGGCCCAGACCGACTTCGCACTGCTGAGTGCTGGCGCAGTCGTCACCACGGTCTACACGAGTTCCTCTCCCGATCAGGTCTCCTATCTGCTCGACGACCCCGACGCGGACGGCGTCGTTGTCGAAAATCAGGAACTCTTAGAGCGCGTGCTCGAAGTCGAGGACGAACTCGATCTCGAGTTCATCGTCTCGATCGACAACTTCGATGGGTACGACGACCGGGACGATATCCTGACGCTCGCGGAACTCCACGACCGCGGCGCTGGGGCGTTCGACGAGGAAGCCTACCAGACGTGGGTCGACGAACCCGCAATGGACGATCTGGCGAGTCTGATCTACACGAGCGGAACGACCGGCAAGCCGAAAGGCGTCCAGCTCACGCACGGTAACTTCCGGTCGAACGTCAATCAGATTCGCAAGCGCTTCGCGCCGCGGCCGGATCGCGACGACGACGTTCCGGTGATCGATTCGGAGAGTCAGGCGATGTCCTATCTGCCACTGGCACACGTCTTCGAGCGCACGGCGGGACACTTCCTGCTGTTTGCAAGCGGTGCCTGCGTGGCCTACGCCGAGAATCCGGACACGCTGCAGGAGGACTTCAGCACCGTTCAGCCGAACACGGCGACCAGCGTCCCGCGCGTCTACGAGAAAATCTACGACGCGATCCGAGAACAGGCGAGCGAATCGTCAGTCAAGAAGCGCATCTTCGAGTGGGCGACCGACGTGGGTGTCGAGTACCAGCGTGCCGACTCGCCCGGCCCGATTCTGAACGCGAAACGCGCGCTCGCGGACAAGCTCGTTTTCTCGACGGTGCGCGAGGCACTGGGTGGCGAGATCGAGATCCTGATCAGCGGCGGTGGCAGTCTCTCGCCAGAACTCTGTCGACTCTACCACGCGATGGGGCTCCCGATCTTCGAGGGGTACGGCCTGACCGAGACGTCGCCCGTCATCGCGGTCAACCCGCCAGAGGAGCCGAAAATCGGTACGATCGGCCCGCCGGTGGTCGACGTGGACATCTCGATCGACGAGAGCGTCGTCAATCAGGACGCGTTCGACGATCCGGGTGCAGTCGGCGAACTCCTCGTCCGTGGACCGAACGTGACCCAGGGCTACTGGAACAAGCCGTCGGCGACCGACCGGGCGTTCACCGAAGGTGTACAACCCGACGGTGGCGCCGCTCTGGAAGCACCACGCGAGGATGGCGACGCCGACGCCGACGACGACGGTCTGTGGTTCCGCACCGGTGACGTCGTCCACCTGCGCGACGACGGCTACATCTCCTTCCGCGACCGCGTCAAACAGCTCATCGTCCTCTCGACCGGCAAGAACGTCGCCCCCGGTCCGATCGAGGACGCCTTCGCCGCGAGCGAAATCGTCGAGCAAGCGATGGTCGTCGGCGACGGCGAGAAGTTCATCGGCGCGCTGCTCGTTCCGAACACCGAGCACATCCGCGAGTGGGCCGACGAGGAAGGCATCGACCTGCCCGGCGATGCCGAAGCGCTCTGTGACGACGACCGCGTTTGCGAGTACATCCAGCAGGAGGTCGACCGGGTGAACGACGACTTCGAGAAACACGAGACGATCAAGCAGTTCGAACTCGTTCCGCAGGAGTTCACCGAGGAGAACGACATGCTGACGCCGACGATGAAGAAGAAGCGCCGCGTCATTATGGACCGGTTCGAAGACCGCGTCGACCGAATCTACGAGTAGTCCTCACTCGTCGTTTCACGACCGGACCACTCCAGTTGGAAGCCGACGCCGCCAGGTTTTCTCGAGTTGCATCGACTCGCCCCCGCTATTCTGCTCACCCGAACACGTCCATACACGCCGACCACTCGCTGTTAGGCTCGCCTAAAACGATGCACTTTCCAGTAATTAGGCTAGCCTAAAACACGAACAGGCGGTCCTGTTCGGTACGCTATGAGCAACAACACGAACCACCTGCACCATCACCCTTCCTCGACATCGCCGTCTGCTGCGCGAACACGAACCGGCCGGTCCGCCGCGCGCGAGTCCGATGAGATCACCACTACTATAGTAACAACTGCAACTAGTTACACACTGATCACCGAGCAGACTGGCGATCAGGTGTGCAGCGACTTGCAGTGGCTACTATAGCCCGCTCGCCGACGGTGGCACTCACTCTGTCCCGCGATCAATCGATTCCGCTGCTAACGACCACTCGAGTCCCACCGCTGACGCCGGCGAGGTGCACTCGAGTCGGTTGGTTGGCGACGACCTCGCGATTGGCTACCCGACGACCGAGGAGCCGGTCGTCGAGGTCGACCGGATCGATCTTCCAGCGGGCGAGATTACGGCGCTCGTCGGACCGAACGGGAGCGGCAAGTCGACGCTGCTGAAAGCGCTGGCCCGCCAGCATGCGCCCGAACACGGTACTGTCCTCCTCGACGGGGACGATATCGACGATTTCGATAGCAAGCCCTTCGCTCGCCGTGTCGGGATGCTTTCCCAGGAGTACGAGTCGGCCGGTGGGATGACTGCCGAGGAGTTGATCTACTACGGACGGTATCCGCACATGGGGTTTTTCGATACACCGACCGAGTCCGACGAGGCGGCCGTCGAGCGGGCTATCGACCCCGCGGATGTCGGCCACCTGCGCGAAGAGGAGGTCGGGAACCTGAGCGGCGGCCAGAAGCAACTCGTCTGGATCGCGATGGTGCTCGCCCAGGAGACGGATGTGCTTCTGCTCGACGAGCCCACGACGTATCTCGACCTGCAACACCAGCTACAGGTGATGGAACTCGTCCAGACGCTGAACGACGAACGCGGCGTGACGGTGGGACTCGTTCTCCACAATATCTCGCAGGCAGCACGGTTCGCAGACTATCTCGTCGCGATACGCGATGGCGAACTGTACGACTGGGGTCCGCCACGAGAAATTGTGAGCGAACAGTTGCTGGCGGACGTCTTCAACGTTAAAGCGACAGTCGAGCACGATCCCGAGATACGGATTCACCCCGCGCGTGCACTCTCTGATCAATAGGTGCAACCGGACGTGATTCCGGAATCGCTTTTGTCCGTGTCACGAACGGATGGTGGATCAGCGAGCGCCTCCCTGGCGACAAAAAATCGCTATTTCTGGCCACCGACGTTTCAAACGCGGTAGTGGCCTGTGTACTCAGCTGTATACGGTCCTTCGTTTCCGACGAACGCGTAGTAGTCACCGGACTCTTCAACCTCGAAGCTAACTGACCCTTGTCCGTCTGATTCTTCCGTACAGATGATGTCACCGTCGGCTGTCATAATACCAAGACAGAGATCAGAGTCGGCGGCGTCCCACGACACGTCGACAGTTAGCGTTTCTCCGGGAGCGAGTGAATGCGTGCCGTACGCAGTCGCCTCTCCTGGGTCAATCGTTCCGTCGATGTCGTACGTTGCAGCCGGACCGACATCGGCCACACTGTCGACTTCGTCGGTCGTCACGTCGAATTCGTCAGAAGCGGTCGTCCTGTTGTCATGCGCTTCGTGATCGAGCGCCGTCGGCTCGGTGTCGTCCGAACGCGGCACTATCGAATCATCGGAAGACGTGTTCTCGTCGGCGGTAACCGTCACCGACAGTTCCTCGAACTCGGTCTCATCGATCTGTTCGAGCGTGAACTCGTCTCCGTGTTCCACCTCAGCATCGTCCGCATCGACGAGTTCGACGTCGACGTCGATACCATCCGTCGCAGCGACACCACCGCCGCTGAGCGCAATCGCGACCATCGCCACGAGTGCGAGCGCAATCGGGAGTCGGTTTCGTTTCATCGTTGTCATGTGATTGTCTTCGAGACCGGTTCGGAACGGGCTACAGCAGTCTGTGATACCGTTTCGACACTGCTCGTCGTCTCGTCGTTCCGAACCGACCTCAAACGGGTGTTGGGAGAAACACCTGATAATCACCCGTTGGAAAGCCGTTTCGGAACGGCTGAAATACTCGTTCCAGCTGTTGTGACACTGAATTCACAGAAGGAACACGACGTTTCCCATCCCTCGACGTTTTCGCTCGACGAGGTTTTTGCTCTCCAGCCGATCGAGTTTCCGACTGACTGTTGCTTTCGAATGGTCCGTTTGCTCGACGATGAGGCGCTGCTCGAGAACACCGTCAGCGTCGAGTATCTGTTCGTAGATGTCTTGTTCTGCTTGGGAAAGTTTCGCCGCGGTCGTTTCCCACTCGCGTTTTCGTCGCTCGAGGAGGTCGTCAGACGTCGCTGTCGAACCAGGTTCATCTTCACCTCTCGCCGATCTTGTAGTGGTCTCCGCGCCGTCTTCCGATGGTATCTGGGTCGTTCCTGCCCGCCAGTCGAGAAACAGGTAGGCACTGCTCGCACCGAGGACGAACGACGTACCGAGGATGACGCCGACGTCACGATAAGAAAAAAAGCCAGGGAGTCGCGTCGTCTCCGAACCCGTGCCGTCCACAGAAACGACGACCGGTGACGGATGTGCTAACTGCAACCCCAGCACGACCGACGCGACGACGACCGTCGCCGCTACCAACCCGGGACCGAGGCGTGTGCGTAACTTCATCGCTCGTGGCTGATGGTTGCCCCCAGTATGGTTATAAGACTGAGGATTTCACGGTACGTATGAGTCAGTCAATAGATTTTGGCGAGAGAGAACATATACTGTTGCTATAGCCAAAATGAAACAAGATGAAACAAGCACGAAACACGAGTGAAATACGCTGAAACAAATAACTACATAGTATTTCACGCAGAGTCACCGACCACGTCACGAGAACGAACTACCCGACGATGAGAGAAATTCCGCTCCGGTCGATTCTTCGCGGCCGTTCGCCTCGAGTACTGAGTTTACTCCGTGTCGGCGCAGTGGTCGCGCTGGTCCTCTCGAGTGTGAGTCTCGGTGTCAGCGTCGGAATCGATGGACCGATCGACCGAACTCCTGCAGCAGAAGTTCAGGTAACGAACGAAAGCGTTTCACTCGAGTCCGAAACGCTCACCGAACCTGTCGACGTACACACGATGTCAGGCACGCCAGACGAACAGATCAGTATCGCCCGAGACGGCGATACTCTTGCGATTACGGCCGAGTCGCCACCGATCAACGAAAGCGCGCTCGAGGGCGAGCCAATAGCCCCGAACGAAACGCACGTACAGGAAATCGTTCGAGCCAACGAGACCGTACAGTCACTCATCGACAACAGTAGCGACCACGATCTCTCGACACAGATAGCGGTTGATCTGTCGTACGAGGGCGAACGAGAACCCATGTCCGTAGAACGGGGCCAGCCAGCGTTCGACATCACTACAACCAGTGAAAACGAAATCCGTATCTGGCAAACAGCGCCAACAGCTCTCGATACTATCACTGCAACGTTGATTCTCCAGGACGATGGACACGCAACGACAACTGCAGTGACGGTCGATACAGTGAACGAGACGGTGACCGACATCACTGCAACTCCGTCGGAACGTCCTGTCGCTCACGGTGACGCAAGTCAGTGACGGACTGGTGTGGACGAAACGAAGCGGTTCCTTCTGGCGAAGAGCACCGGCGACAGTCAGGTCGTCGTCCAGCGGCCACCGCCGGAGTCCGAATCGCTCAAGTACGACAGTCGTGTATCACGTATCGTGTCGAAGCAGGTCCAGCAGGTCGAAACCATCTTCTGCCACGAAACCGGCGGCGACTACCTGATCGTCGTCCAGCGCGACGGCAAGCGGCTGTTCCGGGCAAAGCTCGGACTCTCCGAAACTTCCGCCGGGCCCCGCCCCGCGAAGTTCCGCCTCAAAGACGGCTCGAGCGAGGAGCCACGCCAGCCCGACGAGTTCGTCGAACTCGCACGCCGCGCGAAGCGAATTCGCATTTCAGAGCAGACCTCCCACACTGGCCGCGAGGAACTCCTCGAGATGCTCTCGGGCTACCAGCTCGAGGAGAAGGCCAAGGCCGTTCGGACCTGCCGCTACTGCGCCTCCGCGGGTCGTTATTCGCCGATCACGACCGACACGGCGGTCAAGGACGACGAAGACTGGATCTGCCAGGACTGTGCCCGCCAGGAACTCGAGCGTCAGTTATCGTACTCCGGCGGCGGTAAGGTCACGGGCGCTGCGAAAGACCGACTCGAGGACCTCATGATCGAAGTGCAGGACCTGGATCGGATCGTCAACCTGTTGCAGGGCCAACTCGACCCCGATCTGACGAAGTTCGATACCATCTCTGCGACGACCGACGAGGTCGATCCCGTCCGGGTCGACTCGCTGAATCTCCACCCCGGCCTCCAGAACCTCCTCGAGGACCGGTTCGAAACGCTGCTCCCGGTGCAGAGCCTCGCGGTCGAGAACGGGCTCTTTGACGGCGACGACCAGCTGGTCGTCTCCGCGACGGCAACCGGGAAGACGCTGGTCGGCGAGATGACCGGCATCAACCGCGTGCTAAACGGCAAGGGGAAGATGCTCTTTCTCGTCCCGCTCGTCGCACTCGCGAATCAGAAACACGAAGACTTCGAGGACGAGTACGGCGACCTCGTCGACGTCTCCATCCGCGTCGGTGCCAGCCGCATTGCGGACAACGGCAACCAGTTCGACCCCAACGCAGACGTCATCGTCGGCACCTACGAGGGGATCGACCACGCCCTCCGAACCGGCAAGGACATGGGCGATATCGGCACCGTCGTCATCGACGAGGTCCACACCCTCAAAGAAGACGAGCGCGGCCACCGCCTCGACGGCCTCATCTCGCGGCTCAAACACACCTGCGAGCAGCGAGCAAAGCGACGAGACGACTACCAGGGTGCCCAGTGGATCTCCCTCTCCGCAACCGTCGGCAACCCCCATCAGCTGGCGGGCGCACTCGAGTCCACCCTGATCGAGTTCGAAGAGCGCCCGGTCCCCATCGAGCGCCACGTCACCTTCGCCGACGGCCAGGAGAAGGTCCGTGTCGAGAACAAACTCGTCAGACGCGAGTTCGACACGGAGTCCTCGAAGGGGTATCGCGGACAGACGATCATCTTCACGAACTCCCGCAGGCGGTGTCACGAAATTTCGCGGAAACTCGAGTACTCCTCGGCACCGTACCACGCGGGTCTCGATTACAAGCGCCGCAAGAAGGTCGAGCGCCAGTTCGGTGACCAGGATCTCGCGGCGGTCGTGACGACGGCGGCGCTCGCAGCCGGTGTGGACTTCCCCGCCTCGCAGGTCGTTTTCGATTCGCTGGCGATGGGGATCGAGTGGCTCTCTGTGCAGGAGTTCCACCAGATGCTCGGGCGCGCGGGTCGGCCGGACTACCACGACAAGGGGACGGTGTACGTTCTCGTCGAACCAGACACCGCCTATCACAATTCGATGGAGATGACGGAGGATGAGGTGGCGTTCAAGCTTCTCAAGGGTGAGATGGAGTCGGTGATGACCCACTACGACGAGAGCGCGGCGATCGAGGAGACACTCGCGAACATTACTGTCGGTGGCAAGGCAGCGAAGGCGCTCAACGACCGGATGCTTGGTGACGTCCCGACGAAGCACGCGGTTGGCAAACTGCTCCAGTACGACTTCATCGACGGCTTTGAGCCGACGCCGCTGGGGCAGGTCGTGACGGAGCACTTCCTCGATCCCAGCGAGGCGTTCATGCTGCTCGATGGTATTCGGAAGGACGCGCATCCGTATGAGCTCGTAGCGGATATCGAGCTTCGCGATGCAGATCTCTGATGCGGTCCGTTGTTTTTGAACCGACTCGTTGACTCGCGAGTTCTTCGCAGTCAGTACGTCGATTCGTGGATTCCGAGCGGTCAGTAGCGGGTGCGATATGAGTTGGCAGAAACAGGTGGGGGAAACGAACGGCGAACGGCAAACAGCGAACGGCGACCGACGAACAGCGGTCAGCGGTCAGTGATCGGTGATCAGTATCACGGAACGAACGCGATCCCGAACAGCGGTCAGCGGTCAGTGATCGGTGATCAGTATCACGGAACGAACGCGATCCCGAACAGCGGTCAGCGGTCAGTGATCGGTGATCAGTATCACGGAACGAACGCGATCCCGAACAGCGAGAGCAGGATGACGAGCAACGAACCGGGGAAGCCGCCGATCGCAACGATCGCGAGCGCAATCGGAGTGATCGCGACGGAGAGCCCGAAGACAGTCTGGGCCAGAAAGAGGACGAGCAGCCCCACGACGGCGTTGACGATGAAGGGGCGAATCGTCTGAATAATGGTCGTTGCGCCGATGAGCGCAGCGAGAACGAGGACCAGCAGGAGGATTTCGAGTCCTGTAACCATAGACAACTCTAGTGTCGCGAGGAACAAAACCGTTCGGAACAGAACGAAACCCTTTATGCAATGCACCCAAAAGTGGGAGGTACGGGATCGTGGGTTAGCCTGGTATACTTCGGGCCTTGGGTGCCCGTGACCCCGGTTCAAATCCGGGCGATCCCATACTTCTGTTGCGAACAACTTCGTGAGGGACACCGCTTTCGTATTGAGCGAGTTGCTCCCTGCCAGTCACAGCGCGTGAGCACCAGGAATCCAACTCGTTGGAACTGTTCTGTGGAGGGGCGCAGTCAGCAGTAGGCCGAACGGTTTACTGCGCCTCCCCTGTACAGTCTGCTGCATGGTCGAGTTTTGGGCACGTCTCCAGTCTTCTCTCAAGCGATGGCTCATCAACGGCATCGCGATCACGATACCGCTCGTTATCACGCTCCTCATTCTGATCGTGGTCGTCGATTTCGTGCTCGGCATTCTCTCCCCGATTGTCGAGGGCATCATCTTCTTGCTGCCGAACGATCCGCCGACCACTGTCGTCCAGTTCGTGACGCTGGCGTCGCTGGTCGGGTTCTTCCTGCTCGTCGGGATCGTAGCGGAGTACACACCGGGTCGCCACATCTCGAAACGGCTCCACGCAACCATGGAGACGATTCCTGGTATTAGTACCGTTTACAAGAGCATCCGTCGCGCGAGTCACATGCTGCTCGACGACGATACGGACCAGTTCGAGGACGTGAAACTCGTCGAGTTCCCGCACGAGGGCGCGTACATGCTTGCCTTTCTTACCGCACAGACACCACCTGTCATCGAGGCGCAAGCCGACGAAGGGAAGATGGTGACGATTATGGTGCCGCTCGGACCGAACCCGACCACGAACGGCTTCGTTATGCACGTGCCCGCGAAGAACGTCTACGACATCGACATCACCGTCGAGGAGGCAATTCGATCGATTGCAACGCTCGGTGTCGCCTCCTCGGAGCTCGGGACGCAGGCAGCTGCGTCCTCGTCAGAACCGGCTGACAATCTGGACACTGAGAGTAGCCGCCACTGACGGCTGTGGGGTCCTGTAACTCGACGACTGGGGTAATGTAACTGTTACAGAATTCAGTATCTATAAGTATCTACCAGTAGTAACCAGTAACATCAGGATGCCGCGGTCGTACTCGATTGGCGAGTTCGCGGACGAACTCGGTGTTCACCCCCAGACCGTCAAACGCTGGTGTCGCAACGACGATCTCGACTACACCCGAACACCCGGCGGCGAACGTCGGATTCCACACCGAGAACTCCGCCGACTCGCAGGCGACACTCGTCCAACAGACCGTGTTGCCCTCTACGCCCGCGTCTCAAGCCACGGCCAGAAAGACAACGGCGACCTCGACCACCAACTCGACCGACTCACAGACTACGCTCACGACCACGGCTGGAGCGTCGAAAACACCTATACCGACGTTGGCAGTGGCCTCAACGAAGACCGCCGTGGCCTCAACTCCCTCCTCGATGACCTACAGGAAGCCGACTACGGACGCATTCTCGTCACCTACGAAGATAGACTCACTCGCTTTGGGTCCTCGTATCTCAAACGGTATTTCGACTGCTACGGCGTCACAGTCACCGTCATCGAAGACGAGACGGACAAATCTGCACAGGAAGAACTCGTTGACGACCTTATCAAGCTCGTCGCCAGCTTCAGCGGCAAACTCTACGGGATGCGCTCATCGAAAAAACAACAGGTCGTCAATACCGTCGAATCAGAGGTAAAACCCGATGAGTGACCACCTTTCACTCCCAATTCGCTTGCCAGACGAGGAGGACAACCGATTCGGGCGACTGGCAACACTCACCCGTCGTGTCGCCAACCATGTCCTCGAAGACCACTGGACGCCAGCCCATCTTGACGGGATTGCTGACGCATCGCATCAAGCGTGGAAATATTTCGATGAACACGAACCGTTCGACGAACTCGGCCTGTATCTCCCCTCGCGGTTTCGACGGTGCATCTTGCAGAAAGTCGGGGAAACGCTCCGGAGTCACGCCGACAAGCGAGACGCCTTTCAGTCCATCCAAAGCGTGTTGCCCGCCCACAAAATCCGACGCATCCACCGTCGTCGCATCAAAGAACAACTCTGGGATGACGGTGACTACCTCTCGTCGGGATACGTGGACATCCTCATCGACCAACTCACCAGCTACTGCGACCGTCATGGCACGCATCCTGCCACGTATTTCGAACTGCAGGACTGTCCAGAGTACGATAGCGGCGTGCTACCGTTTTCTGCGGACGACGGCCCAACGAGCGGCCAAGCCGTCAAATACCAGTATGACGCCGACAGTGAGACGCTGACCATTCGCCTCAAGACACCGGACACGCTGTCGCCGGAGACACGAGGTGACTGGTCGTGGACGGAGTACGAGCGTGACGGCTACGAGGCGTTTCATGACCTCCTCGCTCACGGCGATCTCTCGGCTCCCGAGTTTCAGCCCGCTCGCCGAAAGACCGGTGACACCTATTACGAACTGTCCTTCCCCGTCGAAGTCGACCACGCGGAGACGACTGACGGCACAGACTGCGTACTGGCGCTCGACGCCGGGATGCGAAAAGACATGACTGTCGTGGTGGCCACAGACGATGGCGAGCAACGATCCACGCCACAGTTCATCCAGTTCACAGACCGCGAGAAGATGCGACGACTCCACCGCGAACGTACCCGCCTGAACGACCGCCTTGCCGCGTTGCGCCGTGGCGCTCGCTCGCATACTGACGAGTTCGCCCACATCCACAGTGAGTACGAGCGAGTGAACAGCAAGATCCAGCACAAGCGCGATCAACTAACACACGACGTCGCAAACCAAGTTCTCGCACTTGCACTCGCCTACGACGTAGACGCCATCGTCCACGAGGACTTGCGGTCGCTCTCCCCGCCGAGTGACGAAGGCACGTTGTCGTGGGAATTGTCGTCGTGGGCGCGGCGGGACATCATCAAAAAAATCGAATATCGGGCAGAGTGTGCCGGTCTCGCTGTTGAGCGAGTCTATCCACAGGGAACAAGTCGGTCGTGTCCCCGGTGTGGCTCAACCGGCCACACCTGCAAGTCACCCGACCACCACGAAGAACACTGGTGGGGCGGGCACTTCCGGTGTGACAACGCGCGGTGTGGGTTCGAGGGCGACCGGGACTACATCGGGACACTGAACGTAGCTCGCGTGTTCTTCAGCGAGACGGACGAGCTAGACCACGGTTTCACCTCCTCCTACACGGGGGATTCTGAAATCGTGCTAGCTGGCCGTTCCGCTGGTGAGCAGTCCGATGGACTGCGATCCTCGTCAGAAGCGAGTTCTGACGCTGGCACGCGGCTCACGTTCGGATCTGGCATCGTCGCCTACGAACCTGAACAGGCAGCGGCGACCACTGGTGGTGGGTCGGCTGTCATAGCACCCGCTGTCGCCTTGCCCGAGTCGAATGCGGATGGGAGTGATGGACGCGGCCCAGTCGTCCAACAGTGTACCCGTTTCTTACGGTGTCCTACTGAAAGCTACTGAAAATTGGAACGGTGAACGGGCTGCGCTACGGTGAACGAAAACGCGACACGCGGCCACACACAGACTCCCGTTTCAGTTTCGGTCTGCTTTGCGACCATTTATACCCGATGGCGAACTTAGGACAGTGCAATGGCGCAAGCGGGAAATTCTGAACTTGTCGACGCGTTCGAGCAGTTCTTCCGCAACTACTACGACAACGAAATCAAGCAGCTTGCGCAGCAGTATCCCAACGAGCAGCGCTCGCTTCACGTCGACTGGCAGGACCTCTACCGGTTCGATCCCGACCTGGCCGACGATGTTCTGGCCCAGCCTGAACAACTCCAGCGCTACGCCGAAGAGGCGCTGCGGCTCTACGACCTGCCAATCGACGTCAGCCTCGGACAGGCCCACGTCCGCATCAAGAACCTGCCCGAGACGGAAACGCCCGAGATCCGCGAGATTCGCGCGCGCGATATGAACTCGCTGGTCGAGGTCCACGGCATTGTCCGCAAGGCGACGGACGTCCGTCCGAAAATCGAGGAAGCAGCCTTCGAGTGCCAGCTCTGTGGCACGCTCAGCCGCGTCCCGCAGTCGAGCGGCGACTTTCAGGAACCCCACGAGTGCCAGGGCTGTGAACGCCAGGGCCCGTTCAAGGTCAACTTTGACCAGTCCGAGTTCGTCGACTCCCAGAAGCTCCGTATTCAGGAGAGCCCCGAGGGACTCCGCGGCGGCGAGACGCCGCAGGCGCTCGACGTCCACGTCGAGGACGACATTACCGGCGAGGTCACGCCGGGCGACCACGTCTCTGCGACGGGTGTGCTCAGACTCGAACAGCAGAGCAACCAGGGCGAGAAGACGCCGGTGTTCGACTTCTACATGGAGGGGATGTCCGTCGACATCGACGAAGAGCAGTTCGAGGACATGGACATCACCGACGAGGACAAGAAGCGAATCTACGAAATCTCGAATCGGGACGATGTCTACGAGAAGATGGTCGGTTCCATCGCGCCCTCCATCTACGGCTACGATCAGGAGAAGCTCGCGATGACCCTCCAGTTGTTCTCCGGCGTTACGAAGCACCTCCCCGACGGGTCCCGAATTCGTGGCGACCTGCATATGCTTCTGATAGGGGATCCAGGTACCGGAAAGAGTCAGATGATTGGCTATATCCAGAATATCGCGCCTCGATCCGTCTACACCTCCGGGAAGGGGTCGTCCTCGGCGGGACTTACCGCTGCGGCTGTGAGAGACGACTTCGGCGACGGCCAACAGTGGACACTCGAGGCCGGTGCGCTGGTCCTCGCCGATCAGGGAATTGCGGCGGTTGACGAACTCGATAAGATGCGGTGCGTGACTGGTGACACACTGGTTCATACTGGTGACGGCATTAAGCCGATCCGTGAACTCGCACACGAAGCGGTACCGAGTGGTTCAATTGAAGAACTCAAGAACGGGCGAACGATCCGGGACGTTGATGTGGATGTCTTGACGATGACAGAGGATGGATCTATCGTCAAGCGCGACGTTTCAGCGATCCACGAGTACGACGCACCTGATGAACTTCACGAGATTACGCTAGAGAGTGGGGAACAACTGACAACGACAGCCGATCACCCGTTCTTCGTTCTGAACGAGGGCAACCGGGAGGAACGCCAGGCACAGGATTTGAACGAAAACGATTGGATATTTGTTCCCGACACGATTCCCGCGACAGTGGCCGATGGCGGAGTCAGCGTACTCCCATCAGCCGACGCCGAAACGGAAACGAATCGACTATCTCCTTCGCACGGCGCGATCCTCGGATATATCGCCGGTGATGGCAATATCTTCTATGACCGTGACGAGGGGTGCTATGGCTTCCGCTTTACGAACAACGAGGAAGAATTGCTGAGCGACTTCGAAGAGACGTGTACGAACGCGTTCAGTACCCAGGCTGTTCGCCATCCGAGCGAACAACGAGCTGACGGTGTCGAGACGGTTCGAGTACACGGAAAACAGTACGTCGACGAACTCCTCGATTCAGGTGCGAACCTCGAAAACTACGATGGAAAACGGCTCCCGGAGGCGGTAACAAGCGCGTCTCGCGAGACGAAATCTGCCTTTATTCGTGCGCTCGCGGATTCGGAGGGAACAGTTGACAAGCGCGCTGTCAAACTCTTTTCATCGAGCTATGAACTCTTGCTCGGAACGAAAATGTTGCTCCTCGAGTTCGGAATTTCGAGCCAGATCCAGACACGACCTCGAGATGGCGGACGCGATCTGTTCATTCTTGCAATCACGTCCCGCGAATCGCTGGAAGCGTTCAAGCGTTCCATCGGATTTACACTTAAACGAAAACACCGCGCGTTGGAACGTGCCTGCGAACGGACGACAGGAGACCGGACCATTCTCGACGTACTTCCGGAGTGTGGTGAGCTGTTTGAACAGGCGCGGGGAGCACTTCGCCTCTATCAATCCGAGTGTGGCCTCGAAAATGATTCAACTTACTGCAACTTCGAAAACGGGGACGCAAATGCGTCTCTCCGTCTCTCAAGACCAATACTCGAAGCGTTCGAAGATCGGAAATTAGCTGCGAAAGAACACTATAGTGAGCTTATATCTGAGGCGTCCTGGGAACGACTTGCTGAACTTCGGGAGCAATATCATATCTCCCAGCAGGAGTTAGCTGCCGAGATGTCAATCTCACAGCAACAACTCTCGGCCCAGTGGGGTGGTGATTTTGAACTCCAAGAACAAGTTCGATATCGACTTCGCGACTTGCTCGAGACCCCGGCTTCAGTCGATCTCGATCCGCTTCGAGGGTTAATCGAGAGCGACGTAAAGTGGCGGCGCGTCGAAACTATTCGACGAATCGATTCACGAGAGCACACCGATGCCAGAGTACGGGTTCTCGAACAACGCCTTGCTGATGAAATCGGTGCTGAAACCGTCGACTCAGTTCGTGAGTCGGCTCGGTCTCTGATCGAAACAGAGAACTCGGCTGAAACGTGGGATGAACTCCGAATTCGACTGGAAACGTATGGCATCTCATTCCAGCAGGTCGCTGCGGAGATGGATGTCGCAGGGTCGACCGTCTCACGATGGTTCTCTGGAACCGTAGATGTTGACAACTTCGAGGCCGTTAGATCCGTCTGCGAAGAACTACTTAATGCGAAGCGTCGTCGAATCTCGGAGCTTCTTCAGGAAATCGACCGACGTGATCAACCAAGAGTATACGACCTCACGGTCGAGGGCACGCACAACTTCGTCGCCAACGGCATGGTTGTCCACAACTCCGAAGACCGCTCTGCCATGCACGAGGCCCTCGAGCAGCAGAAAATTTCTGTTTCCAAGGCAGGGATCAACGCCACCCTCAAGTCCCGCTGTTCGCTGCTAGGTGCGGCGAACCCCAAGTACGGCCGCTTCGACCAGTACGAACCGATCAGTGAACAGATCGACCTCGAACCGGCGCTCATCTCGCGGTTCGACCTGATCTTCACCGTCACGGACACGCCAGACGAGGAGAAAGACCGCAATCTGGCGGAACACATCTTGACAACCAACTACGCGGGTGAGCTAACCACTCAGCGCGAGCAGATGACCAACCTCGACGTCAGCCAGGAGGAAATCGAGGAGATGACCGAGCAGGT
Organism: Natrialba magadii ATCC 43099; assembly: GCF_000025625.1. Taxonomy (NCBI): domain Archaea; kingdom Methanobacteriati; phylum Methanobacteriota; class Halobacteria; order Halobacteriales; family Natrialbaceae; genus Natrialba; species Natrialba magadii. Next base: position 2,250,552 of record NC_013922.1, read on the forward strand.
TGACCCGGAGATCGACGCCGACCTCCTTCGGAAGTATATCGCCTTCTCCAAGCAGAACTGTCACCCGCGGATGACCGAGGAGGCCCGCGAGTCGATCCGGGACTTCTACGTCAATCTCCGCTCGAAGGGGACCGATGAGGATGCGGCTGTGCCCGTTACGGCCCGAAAGCTCGAGGCGCTCGTTCGCCTCTCGGAGGCGAGTGCGCGTGTCCGACTCTCGGATACGGTCGAGCAATCCGACGCAGACCGGGTCATCGAAATCGTCCGCTCGTGCCTGCAGGATGTTGGTGTCGACCCCGAAACGGGTGAGTTCGACGCCGACATCGTCGAAGCCGGGACTTCGAAGTCCCAGCGCGACCGGATCAAGAACCTGAAGCAGCTAATCAGCGATATCGAAGAGGAGTACGACGACGGTGCGCCGGTCGACATCGTCATGGATCGGGCAGAGGAGATCGGTATGGATCACTCGAAAGCAGAGCACGAAATCGAGAAGCTAAAGCAGAAAGGCGAGGTCTACGAGCCGAGTACGGATAATCTGCGGACGACGTAACGAATCGGCTTCGGCTGCTCTCACAGCCACCGATTCCATTCAGTCGAACCGTTCGAGACTACTCCGGTGCTGATTCCCCCTTTGTCTCTGTCTCTGTCTCTGTCTCTGTCTCTGTCTCTGTCTCTGTCTCCGACTTTGACTCTGTCTCGAGTGCACGAAGTTTTTTGACTGTCGCCCGGACCGTTGTGGGGGCGACATCTGCGACATCGGCGGCTGCGACTTGCGTGATGGTCGGCCACGAATCGCGTTCACCGGCAGCGTGGTAGAGACAGGCTGCGGCGACGCCGCTTGGGTTGCTGCCACAGATCTGGTTTGCCTCCTTGAGTGCCGTGACGTGTTCGTATGCGCGTCGTTCGGTGGGCATCTCGAGGTCGAGTTCTGAGGCGAACCGTGGGAGGAAGTGGCTGGGATCGATCGGTCCAGTCTCGAGTCCGAGGTCGCGATTGAGGGCGGCGTAGGCGGCTTTGAGTTCGGCTTCGTCCGCGCAGGCGATGGCAACGATTTCGTCGATCGTCCGCGGGAGCGAATGGACACGACAGATCGCGTAGACAGTTGCGGCGGCAAACCCCTCGAGTGACCGTCCCTGTAAGAGGTTTTCCGACTGCGCGGAGTCGAACAGGGAACAGGCCTGTTCGTGGATGGCCTCGGTTAGTGAGAGTCGAGCGACGATGCGTTTGATCTCGTTGAACGCGCGGACCTGATTGTAGGCAGCTTTCGTCGGGATCTGTGAGCGGGTGTGTTCACGCCGGAGGCGAGTTATCTGGCGGCGCTTCCGGCCGGTGATACGAGTGCTGCGGTCGAACTGCGAGCCGGACCCATAGCCGATGTTCGTCGAGAGGCCTCGGTCGTGTCGCGAGCGTGTAAGTGGGGCACCAGTTCGGCGGCGGTCGGTCGGATCGTCGTCGAACGATCGCCATTCGGGACCGTGGTCGATTGGATCGTCGTCGACGACGACGCCGCAGTCTTCACAGAGCGTTTCCGTTCCTCGCTCCCGGAGCACTCCATCGCACTCCGGACAGCGGGTCGGCGAATCGTTGCTCTCCATTGCTTATATCGCTTCGTATTGTTCTGGGGACTGTCTTATATTTAAAACAATCGAATAATTGGAAACATAACACGATGGTCGAGGAGAGAACACTCTACGATGGCAACGGTCGGTAGTCGTGCATACCGGCAGCAGGAGTGGTACTGCGTGGGTAGCGGTTGACAGCGGTGGAGTGTCTGGACGGGTTACGAGCTGAATGTGATCTCAGCGCCCGTGAGGACTTCCCCGAATAACCAGTCGGCGTGGTCGAGGGCGTACTCGTGGTGCTCGTCGTCAATCGCACCGATACAGTCTTCCACCATGAGCGGCCGGAAGTCTCGCAGACCGGCACTTCCGCCAGTGTGGAGTACGCAAACGTTTGCGAGCGTGCCACAGATAACCAGGTCGTCAATTCCGCGAGCGTTCAGCCAGCCCTCGAGTTCAGTATTATAAAAGGCGTCGTAGGTGTGCTTTTCGACGACGTGGTCCTCCGTGTGGACCTCGAGTTCGTCGACAATCTCGGCCTCCCAGGTGTCCTCGAGGACGTGTTCGCCCCACTGCTCGAACTCGTTGTAGTAGTATGCCCCGTCGAACTGTTCTGGTGGGTGAACGTCTCTGGTGTAGACGATGCGCGCGCCTGCGTCGCGAGCGCGGTCAACGAGTTCAGCGGCTGGCTCGATGACTGTCTCGCTGCCGGGCGCGTACAGCGTCCCGTCGGGGTGACAGAACCCGTTTTGCATGTCGACGACGATCACGGCCGTACGGTCTGGTTCCAGTGTGACGGACATATGTGATGGTACGAACGCTTCTGTCAAAACGTTCGCGGCGGAGATCCGTTCGGCCGACCGTCGGTCTTTTTACGGTTGCTTTCGTACAGGTTGGCAGCTACAAGCTATCCCTGATGAATCCGACGCGAACGCAACTTACGGCGGGTCTTGCCGTCCTCGCAGCACTCGTCCTCCTCGGTGCGGCGATCGGCGGTGTCGCTATCTTTTCGCCGGGCGACGATCCGGGTCCGGGCCCTGATTCGGACTCGGGTGCCGGCGACCACGAACAGAACGGACTCGAGTCAGAGGTCCCACAGGAGGACCGGCCGGACGATCCGGCGACAACTGAGACTATTGGCTACGTCGACGGCTACTGGTACGACGACGAGTTACCAGTCGACGACCGGGACGACGCTGTCGTGGAGTCAGACGAACTGGACGCTGTCGTCGCCCGGTCGATGGCGCGTGTCGAACTCATCCGTAACCTGACCTTCGAGGGCGAGGCTGACGTCGACGTCATTTCTCGCGAGGAGTATCAGGCGGAGCACGGTGACATGTTCGCGAACGTGACCGGTGACGAGCACCTGCAACAGAACGTCAACTACGAGGCGCTGTTCATGGTCGACCGCGAGACCGACGCCACAGATGCGTTCGAATCGCTCTATGGCGGTGCCGTGGACGGCTTCTACGATCCAGCGACCGACGAAATCGTCCTCGTCTCGGACAACCCCGACACTCCTGAACTGGACGAGGTCGTTCTGGGCCACGAGTTACTCCACGCCCTCCAGGACCAGCACTTCGATCTCCGGAGCTACGACCGCGAGACGATCGATCAGGATAACGCCAAAAACGGCCTCATCGAGGGCGACGCGGTCTGGGTCGACACCGCGTACGAACAGCGATGTGAGGCTGACTGGGACTGTCTTCAGCCGGATCGAATCCCACCCGCTCCGGACGATCTCAACTGGGGGCTGTATCTCACCATGTACCAGCCCTACGACGACGGTCCCGACTACGTCGACTACCTGCTCGAACAGGATAGCTGGGACGCCGTCGACGCAGCCTACGACGACCCACCCGCGAGCAGTTCCGAAGTGATCCGCCCAGGCGACGACCGGGAGCCAACTGCAATCGAGGTCGAAGACCAATCGAACGACGAGTGGACCCAACTCGAGTTGGACGACGATGTTGCGAGCGAATCTGTCGGCGAGGCGGGGATGGTCGCAATGTTTGCAGGCGGTGCGTTCGACCCCCAGCGGCCGACCGTGATCGACCGCGCTGACTTCGTTGGCTCCGAGATGGGATACGAGTTCGATCACGCCATCACCGACGGCTGGGCCGGTGACGAACTGGTAACGTACGTCGCGACGAACGACGGGGAGACTGCTGACGATGCCGACGTCGACGTCGGCGACACCGGCTACGTCTGGCAGACCGAGTGGACCTCGACCGAGGACGCCTCGCAGTTTGCCGACGCCTATCTCGAGTTACTCGCGCTGTACGATGGCGAGTCGGTCGATGACTCGCAGGATACCTACGTGATCGACGACGGCTTCCCCGGTGCGTACCACGTCGAGCAGGACGATGAGACGGTCACCATCGTCCGCGCACCGACCGTCGACGACCTCGATGCAATCGACCCAGGCGCTGTCCCGGGGAGTGCGGAGCCGGCTGGATCGAACTCGACGGATTCTGACGCAACTACAGCCAGTACTACCGACGACCAGGAGGGTGCCGTACTCGCGGGGCTCGATCCTGGCTTCGGAACGGTGACGGCCGTCTTCGTGTCCGTCGCGCTCGCAGCAACGGGTGGCTGGCTCGTCATCCTCAGAACACGCGCTCGGCCACGGATCGACTCACTCTCACCCGTTTCGGGCTCGCACGGCGCACGCCGGGTGGCTGTGGCGGGCGAAAAGCCGACGAAGCTTTGATTGCACCGGCGAAAGGCAAAACCGAGACTCGATGACGAAGCGACAGGGGTCGAACTCCCAGCAGGTCGGCAGAGGGCTGCGTACTCGAGTACGAAGTCTGCCGCTGGGGCTCGTCGCTGTGCTCTTTCTCGTCGTTCTTGCGGGGTGTACGCTTCCAGCGTCGCCAGACCAGTTCGGCACTGACCGCGAGTACGGCGACCTCGGCGAGTACTCACCCGAAGACAGGTTTGCGTTCGACGAGGGGGCCACTGCTGACCTCACCGAGACCGAACTCGAGCAGGCTAAATATCGTGCGATGGCTCGTATCGAAGTCATCCGCGGCTTGCGGTTCGAGCACGACGTCGAACTCGAGGTAATCACCCGTGAGACGTACCGCGAGCAACGCGGCGATTCCGGCACCGCGTCGCCGTTCGTCAACGAGTTCTGGCGTGGCACGTTCGTCGTCGACGGTGAGACAGACGTGAATCAGGAACTCGACGCCCTCTACGCTGGGGCTGTACAGGGGTACTACACTGACGACCGAATTGTCATCGTCACCGACGTAGCGGACGATGGCGTCCGGATCGACCGGGATACGCTGGTGCACGAGCTCGTCCACGCGCTGCAGGATCAGCACTTCGGCCTCACACGTGAGGGAGAGACGCTCGACGAGCGCCGTGCCGAACTCGGCCTGATCGAGGGGGAGGCGAACTACGTGCCGGAGCTGTACGACGAGCGCTGTGGCGAGCAGTGGCAGTGTCTCGATGCCACCGTTCCGACGGATGCGTCTACTCCTGACGCAGCCGATGGCACTGGGGGTGAAGCCGATGTCGATGACGATGACGAGGCCAATTCCGATACCGACGCCAACGAGATCAACCCCGGACTCTTCCTCTCCATCTACGCTCCCTACGCCATGGGACCGGAGTTCGTCGCCAGCCTCCACGAGCGCGGTGGCTGGGACGCTGTCGACGCGGCCTACGACGATCGGCCGACGAGCACGGCACAACTGATCGATCCCGAGCGCTATCCCGACGGCGAACCGGTCACCGTCGACGTTCCCGACCGCTCCAGTGCGGCGTGGGAGCCGATCACAGTCGGCGGCGAGAGCGACGAACCGCGAACTGATACCGTCGGCGAGGCGACGCTGTTCGCAACGCTGTGGGCCAACGGCGTCATTGATCGCCCGCTCGCCGCGGGCGCACCCGAGCACTCGCCGTACAACTACTCGGCACCCGAAACTGACGGCTGGGAAGGCGATACGTTTCAGGTGTATCAACAGGTGAACGCGGACGCGGACGCGGACACAGACGCAGATACAGACACAGACGCAGATACAGACACAGACACAGATACAGATACAGACACAGACACTGACGTGGACGTGGACGAGGACGAGGACGAGAGCGGCGGTAGTGACGACGATGACAGCGGTGAGCGCGACGACAACCATGAAAACGACGACTCACAGCACGCCTTCGTCTGGAAACTCACCTGGGACAGCCCCGACGAGGCAACCACATTCGCCGACGCCTACCGGACCCTCCTCGCCACCCACGGCGCAACGCTCGAGGACACAACCTCCCCTACAGCCACCCAGCAAACCGTTCACCACATCCCCGACAATGACCCGTTCGCCGGCGGCTACGCCGTCTCGGTTTCCGACGACACGGTGACTATCGTCGGCGCACCGACGACGGCAGCACTCGAGTCCGTCCACGACACAGTCCCCACACCGATACCTGAATCCACAGCGATCGCTGCTCCTCCGTCCGCTTCCACTGCTGGTAACACAGGACCGTCCGCGAGTCCGGTTCCAGCCGCGCCGTAATCCACGCTCTTCTGTCAGTCGTTCTCCCCGCACGCTCGCTGCCAGTGTACAAATGTCCGCCACAACGACGCCGAAATCGACCGGAGACGGGTAGATTTTTGGCTCCGCGCAGGAAATCGACGCTATGTCAAACCCGTTCGGAACCATCCCTGACGAGGCAATTCTCGAGGGGACCGCGACGGACGCCTACTTCGACCGCACCCGGTCGACACTCGAGTACGCCGGGAAGAACCCTCACGTCGTCGCCGAGGTCACCGCCGACCAGTTCCCGACTGGGTCGTTCGATGTCTTCACGGGCGTCAGAGACGTCGCAACGCTCTTCGAGGGCCGCGCCGTCGACGTCGACGCGCTGCCTGACGGCCACCTGTTCGATGGCGGCCCAGTCATGCGAATCGAGGGCCCCTACCTCGAGTTCGCCGAACTCGAGACGTCGCTGCTCGGCTTTCTCTCTCAACCAAGTGGGTTCGCGACGGCAGCACTCGAGTCCCGACTGGCTGCACCGGAGTCGACCGTCCTCTCCTTCGGTGCGCGCCACGTTCACCCGTCGATTGCGGCGACGGTCGAGCGGGCGGCGTTGCTCGCTGGACTCGATGGCTTCTCGCACGTTGCAGCGGGCGAGATTCTCGACCGGGAGGCGGGCGGCACGATGCCCCACGCGCTCATGTTCTGCTTCGGCGAAGGGAACCAGGCCGAGGCCTGGGAGACGTACGATGAGGCAGTTGCTGCGGACGTTCCCCGGATTGCACTGGTCGACACGTTCTGGGACGAAAAGAGCGAGAGTCTGCTGGCCGCAGAGACGCTCGGCGATGACCTTGACGGCGTTCGAATCGACACCACGGGTTCACGACGCGGCGACTTCCGTCACATTATCCGTGAAGTTCGCTGGGAACTCGACGCACGGGGATACGAGGACGTCGATATTTTCTGCAGCGGCGGGATCGGTCCTGACTCGATGCGTGAACTGCGAGACGTCGCGGACGGCTTCGGCGTTGGCAGCCACATCACCAGTGCCGACTCGGTCGACTTCAGCCTGGATATCGTCGAAATAGAGGGCGAACCGATCTCAAAGCGCGGCAAACTTTCCGGTGTGAAGCAGGTGTACCGGACCGCAGCTGGTGGTCACCACGTTGTGCTGGCTGACCGCGAGGCGCCTGCCGATGCGACGGCGCTACTCGAACCACTCGTCCGCGATGGCGAACTCGTCCGCGAGTTCGACCTCGATGAGGCGAGTGAACGGTGTCTGGCCGACGCCGAGGCGGTTAGCTTCGGCGACCAGAATATCTGATTTGACCCGCTGTTGTGTTTGTTGGTCTGTAGAATCTGAGAATACGCGCTCTCGATCCTGACTTCACTCTTTGACCAGTACGAGAATCGATGCAGAATTCGTTTGATTAGAGCTCTTCGATACTGCCGTCTGCTTCGCGCTCGCGGAACACTTGCCCTTCGAAGAGTGTAACGACAACGTCGTCGTCCTGCCAGGCACCGGGGGCGAGTTTGGCCTTGCGGCAGGTTCGATCGAGATACTCACGTTTGCTCCAGCCGTTTTCGACGGGCACTGTCGGGTAGAGCCAGCCGCCCTCGCCGCCGTCGATGGCAACCCCGTGCGTGCCGAGTTCGAGATCTGCAAGCGGGTCGTCGGTGAGGACGACGTTCTTGACCGTACAGACCGAGACTGTGAGATTCGGTAGTTCGGAGGGACTCACTTCGGAGCTACAGGAGTCCTCGCTCGCGGCTTCGATCGCTGCATCGACGATGACGTGACCGAGTTGCTCACCAGAGCGGTAGCCGCCGGCGCAGCCGCGCAGGCTGCCGCGACCGCGAGTGGACTCGAGACGAACGAACGCACCAGTTCGCTCGTAGAAGCTCTCGCGCATGCTGCCTGGTTGTTCTCGTTGGCCATGTTCGACGTAGGATTCGACGGCTTCACGCGCGAGTTCAACCGCTCGTGCACCGTCTTCGTAGGAAAGGTTGACGCCCTGTCCCTGGGACATACACGTGTACATGAGACAGTCGTCCTAAAACGCTTCCATTCGTTTCGACCGTCAAACCACCGGGTGGTATCATCCTACTGGTGACATGTATTGCGAGTATCGACAGTCGGCTGCGGGTTCGACCGAGGGACTTATTCACCAGTAGCACCTAGAAATGGTGGAGAGAGAGCCTGGCTGCCGCGGCGGCCATGCTGGTAACAGGATGGCTGTACAACGCGGGCCACCCCGCTGGGGTGTCCCGCGCTGACCGTTGGCCAACCCTCTGGGTTGCCCAGCGCTCTTACCGTTGCCCGACTCTCCGAGTCGCGCAACGCTCGCGAGGAAAGTCCCCCCACCTGTTCGGGCAGGTGACCGGACGCAAGTCCGGAGCGGGAGACCGCTGGCTCTGGAACAGAAACGACACGTCTCGGCCTGACCGATGATGCGCGCGAACCCGACCGAGAGGAAGGGGAGCTGACCCGCAGAGGGAGGGCGACTCAGAGCGCCTCCGGCGCGAAAGTCACCTTATGCGAGACGGCGTGAGCCGTCGAGCCCCGTGTGGTCGATCGATCGCGGTTCGAAACCGCGGGTTGCGCACGTCGTAACCGACCGCACGGAGACGGCCGAGGATCGATGGAACGGCGAACCCTCACCGGTGCAAGTCCGCGCCGTGGTAGCCCGAACACCGCGGCCTCGCCGCGACGGCGCGGACGCTCAGCCGAATGCCGGGATGAACAGAAGGGGGCTTACTCCTCTCACCGTCTTACACCCTGTACCGATAGGTATACCCTGTGTCTGGTGGCTCGCTTGTGCGACTCGCTGTCTGTATTCTTTGAGCGGAGTGACGAACCGACAGTCGAAGAACGGGTGGTACGCCAGCGCTACTCTGTCACTTCAACAGAGAGCTGTGTTTCGGTTCGAACGACCGTTACCGCGTACCCGTCGTAGCTAAACGAAACCTCCGGCCGAACGCCGGTTTCGGTCTGTTCTGAGAGCAGCGCATCGAGTGCATCCGGATCAATCGTCTCGTACAGGGGTGGCAGTTCGGTCGGGTCGCGGTCGGCAACAGCCGAAACTGCGTTGATCACCGCGAGTGAGGCGGTGTGATCGACATCGTAGTCGTGCTGTCCCATTGCTGTTGATCCCGCAGTCGAGTTTGTCCGTTGGTGTACTTTCGAATCCATCCCACTTCTTGGAAGATGGGCCACATCGTCTCATAAAAAACTATCTAAATCTCGCACTCATTCTCCCAGTTTGGGAAATAGCCAATGGAAATAATTCAAATTCAAGTGAGCACCATCAACCCCAGAATCAGACTCTGGTGGCAACGACAGCTGGGCTCACTACTCACACAGCAGATATCTAGTATGGGTCATACTACTCACAGCAGCTACGAGAGGCTCGGCCACCGTTCTCACGCTTGTGTTCGGAAAACCGTCCTGACGGAGTCCAACGCGAGCGGTAGCGAGCGTTGGGCACGTCAGGACCGAACGCAAAAGCGGACGCTGAGTAATGCGAAGCGTCCGCGATAAGTAAGCGTCCTGACGGAGATTTGAACTCGCCAAGATGTTCCGGGCGTGCGGCGCAAAGCGCCGTTCCGGGCTGCAACTTGTCTGCTCAAATCTCCGGATACGTTTTGACGCGACAGCTACTCCCGACGCTACGCGTCGCTCGTGATGTTGTCGCGTCAGAAACGTCCTGACGGAGTCCAACGTGAGCGGTAGCGAGCGTTGGGCACGTCAGGACCGAACGCAAAAGCGGACGCTGAGTAATGCGAAGCGTCCGCGATAAGTGAGCGTCCTGACGGAGATTTGAACTCCGGTCCCTGGCTCCGCAAGCCAAGAGGATAGTCCACTACCCTATCAGGACTCATCTCTTCGTAGCCGCGTGGACATTAAAGCCCTTTCGAAAGCGACCGGCGAACGGGCCTGTTTCGGCCGATTGTGCCTGTCTTACTCTCCCACGACGCCATTCCGCGTTTCAACCCACCGTAAAACGCGCTGGCGGCAGCACGAACACCTGTACTCGAGTACCAACCCTGATCGACGCCCGGCTCAACATTCATATAGGATGATAGACCCAATACGTGGTGATCACGATGAAGCAGGAAATCGATACGGTTTGGACTCGAGTGACGCCCGGCGCGCGTGGGACACTCGAGACAGTCAGTCCGTTTGAGGTACCCGACTATCCCGGCGAACGTGATACGCTCGTCACGTCGAGCAGACACCGCCGCGGACGACAGCCCACGCGTGCACATCGAATGGATAACGCTTATGCGCGGGCTACGCATGCACGAGCATAGAATGAGCGATATCGAGGGCGTCTACGAGGATCTCGAGGCCGACGTTTCTCTCGAAGAGTTTCGCGAGGCCGTCGAAGAAAAAGTAGAGCAGATGGGGGGGCTCGCGGACGAGGAGACCGCGGCGATGCTAATCGCCCACGAAATTGGTGAAAGCGAAGTCGGCGGTATCGCCGATATCGAACCCAGCATGGAGGTGGCGAAGTTCGTCGCCAAGGTGCTCTCGATCGGTGAGCGCCGCACCTTCGAACGCGACGGCGAGGACGAAGACGGACAGGTCGTCAACGTCGAAGTCGCCGACGAAACTGGTTCCGTGCGCGCAGCGTTCTGGGACGAACACGCGGAGGCCGCACTCGGGGAACTCGAGGAGGGCCAGGTGCTCCGAATCAAGGGCCGGCCAAAGGACGGCTTCAGCGGTGTCGAGGTCAGCGTCGACGAAGTCGAACCGGATCCGGATACCGAGGTCGACGTGCAGGTTTCGGATACACACACTGTCGAGAGCCTTTCACTCGGTCTCTCGAACGTCAATCTCGTCGGACTGGTTCTGGATACCGGCACCGTCCGCACGTTCGACCGCGACGACGGCTCCGAGGGGAAGGTTTCGAATCTCGTCCTCGGTGACTCGTCCGGCCGCGTCCGCGTGACGCTGTGGGACGAGCAGGCCGATCTCGCGACCGAAATCGAGGCCGGGACGACCGTCGAGGTCGTCGACGGCTACGTCAAAGAACGCGACGGCAGTCTCGAACTCCACGTCGGCAACCGTGGCGCGGTCGAAGAAGTCGACGCCGAGGTCGAATACGTCCCGGAGAGTACGTCTATCGAGTCCATCGAAATCGGACAGGAGGTCGACCTCGCCGGCGTCGTCCGCTCGGCGGACCCGAAACGGACGTTCGACCGCGACGACGGCTCCGAGGGACAGGTCCGGAACATCCGGGTCCAGGACGCGACCGGCGACATTCGTGTCGCGCTCTGGGGCGAGAAGGCCGATATCGACATCGGACCCGGCGACGAAGTCGCACTCGGCGACGTCGAAATTCAGGACGGCTGGCAGGACGACCTCGAAGCCTCCGCAGGCTGGCAGTCGACAATCACGGTACTCGAGTCCGATTCCGACTCCGAGCGCACGACGGGCGGCGATGAGAGCGGCGGTGGCGATGAGAACGCGGGACTCGGTGCGTTTGCCGGCGATGCGTCCGGTGGCTCTGAAACAGCTGACGCGACAAGCGGTGGTGGCGCTGACACGGCCGCGACAACAACAGCCGATGAACACGGCGATGCGGCTGCAGCCGACGACGGCGAGGAAACCGAATTCACCGGCGTCGTCGTCCAGGCTGGCAGCCCGGTCGTCCTCGACGACGGCGAGACGACGATGAGCGTCGACACCGACGTCGACGTGGGCCTCGGTGAGGAAGTCACTGCACGAGGCGTCGTCCGGGACGGCCGGCTGGATGCAAACGACGTGTTCTAAGCAGTCCTCGCGCTGCGAAGCGGCGAGGAAAAGCGTTAAGGGCGTTAGCTTCACCTATGGTTGTATGAACGTCGAACTCCCGTTCGCCCCCGTGGATACGATTATCCGGCGGAACGCGGGCGAGCTTCGGGTGAGTGCCGATGCGTCCCAGGAACTCGCAGCCCGGATCCAGAACCACGGGAGCGAACTCGCAATCGACGCCGCGGAATGCGCCACCGACGACGGCCGAAAGACGCTGATGGCCGCCGACTTCGGCGTCGAAACCGTCGTCGACAAGGACGAACTCGAGTTACCGGTCGCACCGGTCGACCGGATCGCCAGACTGGAGATTGACGATCAGTACCGTGTCTCGATGGACGCTCGCGTCGCGCTCGCTGATATTCTCGAGGATTACGCCGACAACGTAGCAGGTGCGGCAGCGATTCTCGCACACCACGCAGACCGACGCACGATCATCGACGACGACATCGAGACGTACTTCTCGCTGTTCGAGTGACAGCAGATGCAATTCGGCTACAGCGAGGTCTGCCTCGCACACGATCCCGGTCCGCGCCACCCGGAGTCGCCAGACCGGCTGCGTGCCATTCGAGAGCGCCTGAAGAAGAAACACGGCGTCGAGTACGTCGAGGCCGACCCCTGTCCGATCGACGACATTGCAGCGATTCACGACCGCGACTACATCGAATCGGTCAAGGAGTTCTGTGAGGACGGCGGCGGGAACTGGGACCCTGACACGACGGCGGTCGAGGAGACCTGGGACGCGATCTGTGCCAGTGCTGGGCAGGCCTGCTGGGCCGTCGACGCTGCCCTCGCGGGCGATTCAGGTCGCAAGACGCCATTTGCGATCGGCCGACCACCGGGACACCACGCCGTCCCTGACGACGCGATGGGCTTTTGCTTCGCAAACAACGTCGCGATCGCCGCCCAGCACGCACTCGACCACGACGAGTACGACGTCGACCGCGTCGCGATCTTCGACTGGGACGTCCACCACGGCAACGGCACGCAGGACATCTTCGAGGACCGCGACGACGTATTCTTCGTCTCGATCCACGAACAGGGCCTGTATCCCGGCACCGGCGATGTCGAGGAGACCGGCTCCGGTGACGGTGCAGGGACGACGATGAACATCCCGATGCCCGCGGGAACGAGCGACGCTGGCTACCTCGCCGCGTTCGACGGCCCGATTACGGCCGCACTCGAGTCGTTCGATCCGGACCTTCTCCTCATCAGCGCAGGGTTCGACGCACATCGCCACGACCCAATTTCTCGAATTCGTCTCTCGACGGAGGCCTACGCGCTGTTGACCGACCGCGTTCGAACCCGTTCCGACGAACTGGATGCACCGCTTGCGTTTATTCTGGAAGGGGGGTACGGGCTCGACGTGCTCGCTGACAGCGTCTCGATCGTCCACGAGACGTTCGACGGCCGCGAACCGCTCGGGCCGGACGACGACGAGGAGATTGACGAGGCAGTTGAAGACGCACTCGAGGCGGTTCTCGAGGAGCACGAGTTAGATGCCGATAGTGGCCTGTAGCTGTTCTAGCGAATCGTCCCCTCCGTATTATTTCCTTGACAATCCTCGATCGGTCCGTCTCTCGAACTGAGCCGCGTACGGGTCACATCCCTACTGCGACAGCCACACCAGCGAACATGAAGAATCCGCCAATTAGTCTGTAGAACAGCGCACCAGCACTGGACAGGGTCCCCTCCTGGAGGAGCCCGAAAAAGAACACTCGGAGCAGCTTTTCGGGAAACGTCACGACCGCAAGCCCAAACAGAAACAGCAACGCACCTGCAGGATTCATGACAGATACGTCATTCTACCCTTGCATATTTGTTCCTCTATTCGGGCGTCTGTTACTAACCCAAAACTCGAGACGAACTCACGGCCGCGGCTCGAAGTACGTCCTGAGCTCGCGACCGAACTCCTCGAGTAGCACTGCCACATCGTCACCCACCAGCACCTCGTAGTCGGACTCGAGTGCCGTCTCGACGTGTGCGCCGAGGCCGACATCGAAGAGGCGCTGACTCTCGAGAAACTCGCGTGCGCTCGTGAACTCTCGCTCGCGCTCGGTGATGTAGCGGTCGCCGTCGATGAACGGGCCGTACGCGTCGGAATCGTCCGCGTACGCGTCGTAGAATCCTCCGGCGTGGCCCTGCACGTGAACTGGTGGCCCGTCGTGGCGCTCGACTGCGGGGCGCTCGGCGACGGCGAGTTCGGCGAACACGACAGCAGCCTCGTCTGCGAACGCTGCAGCGCGGAAGACGTCGAAGCCGCGGTTATCGAGCCCCTGTGTGATCCCGTCGAGCGATTTCTGAAGCTGGGGGTAGAGCTGGTCTTCCACGAGGTCCGGCGCATCGAATCGGATCGCAACCGGCGTCGTCTGGCGGCGCTCGAGATGCTCGCGAAGGTCCGTCTCAGATAGTGGCTCGGGGTCGGCTGGCTCGAAGCACTCGAGTGCCGGCTCCTCGAGGAACGCGCGGGCGTAGTGCTGGAGTCGGGCGACGTTCTCGGGGGCGCAGACTGCGGCGACGTTGCGGTCGGGATCCGTGGGGTCGATGACGATGAGCGGGTCGGCAAAGGTTTCACGGCCGTGATTCTCGGGGTCGAGTTCGACCGGTGGCTGCCAGTCCGCAGCAGCTTCGAGAAGTGGCCGAAAGCCGCCGTACTCGCAGACGAGCAGTTCGGTCAGGTACCCGCTGAACCCACGCGTTCGGAGGTCGCTGCCGTAGGCACCGATTCCCTTCAGAAACTGCTTCGTGACGCGCACGTCGGCGGCGAGGTCGTCGTCGAGTCGCTGGCGCAGGTATGTCGTGTGGAACGGTGTTCGGTCGACGGCCGACCTGATTTCGGTGGCCGACTCGAGTCGAAAGCAGGGGACGACGTCGACGTCGAATCCTTCGACGGTGCCCTTGACGTAGGGGTGTTCGGCGTACTCCTCGTGGCCCCCGGGGAGGGTGGTGTGGCCAACCTCGAGGCCGTAGGACTCGAGTGTCTCCCGGTCGAGTTCGGGTGGGAACCGAACGAAGACGTCGATGTCGCGGTCGCCGCTGATCCAGGTGCCTCTCGCGGTGGAGCCGACCTGGATGACATCCGCGTCGTTGCATAGCTCGGTCGCTGCGGCTTCGGCGCGGGTGGTGAGCCGATCGGCGACTGCGCGCAGTCGCTCGCGTTCGTCCTCGTCGGGGTCGACGCGGTCTCGGACGGTGGCGACGACGGTGTTGAACTCGTCGCTGGCAGCGTCGCCGCTGTTGCTGCCGTTACTGTTACCGTTGCCGTTGCCTTCGTCTCGAGTTCCTCCGGCATCACGGTCGCCGCCGGTTGCGTCAGCCTCGGCGTCTGCATCAGCGTCGGCGTCTGCATCCTCGTCGCTCATTTTCCCGCATCTACTCGTGCGGTGCGTGAAAGGGTGTCGAACCGCCGGAAGCGAAAACGAAAGCCCTATCAAATGAACCCTCCAATCACAAGTTGAGCCGAAGTAGCTCAGATGGTAGAGCACCTCGCTGTTACGGCGACTCAGGTACTGCCTGTCCGCCGCAGATACGAGGTTGTCCCAGGTTCGAGTCCTGGCTTCGGCGCTGTTTTTCGAATCGTTACTTGCGAGGAGCGATAGCTTCGAGCAAAAATACGAGAGAAAACAGCGAAACAAGGAAGACTCGAACACGCGAGTCGCACGCGGCCGAACATAGTGAGGCCGACCGCCTCGCACCTGTTCGAGTCCTGGCTTCGGCGCTCTTTCACTTTCATCGTTTAGTTGGTTCACCGATCGGTATCTAACTGATGATTTATATCATATACCGCATCGAATAGCGGTATGTCTGATCGGACGACATGGTATGAGTCACTCAACGAACCGCAAAAGCGCGGTCAAGCAACCGAGGCGATCATCCGTTCTGCGTTCGTACTCCGCGACGTTCCGGTTCTCGTTCCAGCCTACGATAACGAACCGTATGATCTGGTCGTCGAAATCGCCGGTAAATTCCTCCGAATTCAGTGCAAAACAGCGTACCAGAAGAGCGAGGGCACGGTCGCGTTTGAGACGGTAAGCACACGCCGCCGGGGGGATGGATACGATCGGACTGGGTACGATGGCCGTGCCGAGTACTTTGCGGTCTACGACCCAATCAACGACAATCGGTATCTCGGACCCGTTTCCGAGGCTGCAACTGGGAAAATGGAAATTCGGTTTCGAGACTCAGCAAACGGGCAACACGCTGGGATCAACTGGGCAAAAGAGTATCTCTTCGACAAACGACTCGCAGCACTGAGGCCATAATTCCGGCAGAGTGTTCCAGTGTCGCTGTTTTTCTCGGGTTTTTGCTCGAAGCTATCGCTCCTCGCAGGTAACGATTCGAAAAACAGCGACACAAGCAGACTCGAACACGCGAATCGCATGCGGCCGAACACGGTGAGACCGACCGCCTCGTACCTGTTCGAGTCCTGGCTTCGGCGTCCACCACTTCTTCGGAATGGGGGCCTCTCTCGCTACACTCGAGTCGATCTGTCGTCAGCTTTCAGTGCAGCTCCTCGAGTGCACTCGCGACGGCATCCGCGACAGCTGCCCACTGCTCTTGCCGAACGTCCATCGGCTGTTCGAGCTGAATCGTTTGCCCAATCGTTCCGACCTCGTTGAGCACGTTCTCGGGTGCTGCACCGGCGTAGCTGCTCGCGTCACTGCTCGCGAGTTCGACCGGCGTCTCGGGCAGGGCCTCCTCGAGTGCAGTGGCGACGAGTGCCCGGTCGTCTTCGCTTGCGGTCCCGCCGACGAGGATGGTGTTGTTCGTGTAGCCGTGGAAGGCGACACTCCACTCGAACTCCCCGTGGCGGATGTCGTCGAGGGCTGGAAACGAGGCGTGGTGGATATCCGTCGAGTGGATGTGCCACCGGTCGAGCGCGCCGCCGACGTCGTTGAAGCCCGCACAGATCCAGGCGAGGCCGTCGGCCGTGTCGGCGACACGTTTTGCCTGCCAGTCGGTTCCGTACTCTATGTAGCCGCCGTGGGGGGCGAGTGCGAGCACGTCGGTATCGACATCACCGCCATCGACACCGTTCTTGACATTGCTATCGCCATCGTCGCCGACAAGATACTCCGCGTACTCGTCGTTGAGACGCGCACTCTGTCGCGTGCCGTAGTTTGGGTGAGCCGCAAGCTGGCCAACTGTCACGGTGTCGCCGCCTTCGGCACCGATGCGGCCGAGACCGCGGTCGGTTAGCCAGAGGTGTTCGCTGTCGTGGTCCGACGCGATGGTATAGATAGCGTTTGCAAAACCGCCGCCATCGTCGTGAAACAACCGAACCTGCTGGCCAATCTCGAGTGTACTCGAGTCGAGGAGCTCACATGGGAGCGAGCAGTAACGATCAGTTGCAGCGCGGGTCGTCCATTCGTCGTCGACCTCCTCGACGGTTCGGTCCCAGTAGGTCGTTTCGCCGTTACAGCTCAGTGGAGTGGTCATGGTCGTTCGTTTGGTCGTGATAGCTGTCGTCTTCGTTCCGGTCCCTGTTTTGGTCGCCGGATCCGAGTCGGCTGCCAGTGCTCGGGAACCGAATCCGGACCCGCCGACTGCAGTTGCCGCGATTCCGGTTCGAAGCAGTTGGCGGCGGCGATAATTGTGCTCCGAATTCGTCTTTGAATGCTGGTTCGTAGCGGGGCGCTTTTTGCACATCTGTTGTTAATTTCCGAAAGTCGCTAGTTGTAGTCGTACTCACACGTTCTCATTGCGGTGTGTCTTTCGAGACCTGCAACCGATCCAGATCGCAGTGAAAAACTGTCGGGATTAGGTGTGGTGCCGTGGTGTCGTGGTGCCGTGGTGTCGTGGTGCCGTGGTGTCGTGGTGTTGTGGTGGCGTGGTGTGTCGCTCCCAGCGAACTGCTCAGCAGCTATGTCGCTGCATCAACACGACGTCGTCGGAGAGTCCAGCGGCGACGCCGAGCGAAATCTCCTTCCAGTAGGCTCGTCGAGCGTCGTAGCTCTGTGCGAGGTAGATGGTTTCCGCAGCGAGGCGGTTGCTGAGCAGTTCCTGGTTGGTTCCGCTCTCGTCATCGGCAAGCGTCGCCGTCACCGAACAGGTTGGCAACGCATCGTTGATCGAATCGCGCACGGCTTCGCGGCGTGCTCGGTCAGCCGTCCCGCCGACGACGATCCCCGTCTCACAGACGCCGCTGAAGTCGACGGCGAGCTCGAACTCCTCGTCGGTGACTGTCGCGAGTTCGGGGTAGGACGACGGCGAGAGTTCGCTCGTCGGGACGTGCCATCGGTGGAAGGCGTTGACTCCGTTTGGGCCCCACCCCTTCGTCCGCCAGCACGTTGCCTCGGCAAGCTCACCGGCGTGTTCGGCCTGCTGGTCGGTCTTTGGCTGGACGGCTCCGCCGTGGGGTGCGAGAAAGAGGAGGTCGGACCCCCGATCGTCCAGCCGTTCGATCAACTCGCCCTGTTCGCGCGCTTCGTCTTCGGAGAGGTCCGGATTTGGAATCATCGTCGAAATCGTGACGTCGATTTCCTTATCGTCGCCAGTATAGGCTTGGAGGAGCTCCGGACAGTCGTCGTTGCCAGGATCAGTCGGCTCGACCGACGCGAGATCGAGCCGCTTGCGTGCAGCGGCCCCACCTCTGATGATGTCGGACGGATTCTCCGGGCGCTCCTCGACGATCGTGTAGATGGCGAACTCGTCGTCGGTGTCGTTTCGGACGAGCCGGACCTGTTGTCCCGCCGAGAGCCCGTGGGCCGAGAGCAGCCGTGGATCGGCCGAGATTGCGGTTTTCTCTCCCTCGAGCGACGGTTGGTTATCAGCGAGCGGACAGAGGATTCCGGTCTCGGACTCGTCGCCGTCGCTGACTCGCGTCGCTGCCTCGTACGAGCCGACGGCGAGGCCGAGCAACGCCGGTGTTCCGACTGCGGCGGTCAACGCCGATCGGCGGGTTAGTTTCGGGGTGTCGATTCGTTCGGTTTTGTTTGTGTCGTCTGTCATTGGTTTGTTTCTGTGAGCATGGGAGATGCCCGTCTCCCTGCGGTTTTCTACCGCTCGATACCTCTGTTCCGTCGCCGTGTTCCCCGCCAGCGGCCAGCGGCTATTGAGCCGGGGCACGCTGCTCGGGTTCGGGCTCATGCCCGGACTGTGTGTCTTCCCGACCGTCGGCGGTCATCGCGGCGTCTGCTGGCGCGTTCGACTGTTGATCGCGTTCGCGCTCGCACCTGGCAGTGCCGTCGCTCGCAGCCTCACGTTCGGGTTCGGACTCGAGTTCGCGCTCGCACACGGCCGCCGGATCGGTTGCGTGGCGCTCAATCTCGTCGTCGAGATCGCGCATGAACTCGGCGACGGTATTCCCCATCACCAGCACCGGCCAGTCCTCTTCGAGCATCTCGTTGAGGACATCGATCGCAGCCTCGGTCTGCTCGTCGTGACAAATTACGGGAAACGACGCCTTTGCTGCGAACAGGTCTGTGTGGCTGCCCGCAACACGGGCCTGCTCGAGTGCATCCTGCTCGAACAGTTCCTCGAGATACTCGTGGAACGACGCTGTCCGGGCGCGACGGTCGCGGCGCAGGTAGACGAACGGCTGAATCTGTTCGCCGTCCTCGACCAGCGACTGTCGGACCATTTCGGTACTCTCGACGTCGTTGACGTCGGCCGCGTTGTAGATGCGGCCGCCGAGGGCGTGCACCCAGTCGACGGCGAGGGCGTCGAGCATCGACGCTCGACGCTCGTCGGACATGGCCGGTTCGCCGATCGTCTCGAGGACGCAGTCGATGGCGTAGACGCACTCGGCTCCCGGGACGTGCTGGTGGCAGTCGGGAACATCGACGTGCGTCACGGTCGCGCCGATCTCCTGTAGTTCACGCTCTAGGTACGAGCGAAGCTCCGGGTCTTGCTCACCGTTTACCACGTGGGTGCCGGGTGGCGCAGCCCGCGCGAACGCTCGGGCGATCGTCTCGCGACTCTTGCCGAGCGTGTCGCGGTGATCCTGACGGATGTTCGTGATGACGAGGACATCGGGTTGGCCGAACGCCTCGTTCATCATTCGCGTCGTGTAGTCCGTGATCCCCTGATTCTCGAGGACCAACGCCTCGGCGTCGGCGTACTTGCGAAGCTCGCGGACGTTCTCGTAGAGCGTGACGCGCTCGCCGCGATCGATAGCGTTTTCGTCCCCGTCGTACAGCGACAGGGGATGGTTACCCGTGACTTTCGCGTAGGCGTCGTACTCGCGGGCCCGAAGGACGTCGTACAGTCGCTCGATGGTACCCGATTTGCCGCGGGTTCCCGAGACGACGATCTTGACGTCGATGTCCGCGAGTCTGCGACGGTGTTCGAGACCGCGGGTGAACGGCGACAGGAGGTGCCGTCCAGCCCGCATAAGCGGTCCAGAGAGGGTCGTGATCGATTGCCGGAGTGCTGTGAGGGGTGGGTTTGACATAGTCTGGTTGAGACGACGTGTCAGAGTGGGAACGCTATCGGTGTGTCACCATACAACGTGTTAGGCGGTGGTGCGTGGGGTGCCATTCGTGTTTAGAGGGGACTCTCAATCGCGTGCTCAGGTGTGTCTACTCCGGAACATCGACTGCTGGACTCGATCCGGTGAACGGAGCCACTCGAGACGGAGCGCCGTGAGGCCACCAGCAACGATGGCAACGACGAGCACGCTCATCTGGAGTGGAACGTGTGTCACGAGCAGCCCGTTCGGGCCAGGAGCGACCGTTGTCCGGAGGGCGATGGCGAAGATCGCGAACGCGCCTGCGGAGAGCCGAATCGATGTCCATCGGTGTTTCTGGGGCATTCGATGCAGGTTGTATGCACCGATGCCGATCAGGATCGCTGTGAAGAACACGTGCATCGCGGAGTCGACCGGGGCCACCATCGCCACGGGGACTGCACCCAGAAGCGAGATGACGAGTCCGGTTGAGAGCAACACGCGTCCGTACAGCAACGTTGTCCGGTGGACGAGCGTCAGCAGGGCGTAGACGATGGCGATGCCGCCGATGTACAGCGGAACGATCGCAGCCGACTGGAGCGCGAACAGTGCGAGTAACGGGAGTGCGATGATCCCGTTGAGCCTGATTCCCCAGCGGCCGTATACACCCTCCGAAACGAGCATCCCACAGAGCAACACGGCCAGGATGAGGCCGAACGACGCGTCGATGAAGAGGTTGGGATCGGTGGTGATCTCAGCCCCTCGTGCGACGGCGATGTCAGATCCCGATGCGTAGAGCAACGGTGGTGTGAGTTCTCGAACGGTAGGCGTCAGCGTGATATTCACGAGACTGACACCGAGTGCGACGAGCCCGATGAGTGCGCCACCGCTTACCAGCACGTCCTCGCGTCGTCGCTCGGAATCGAGCTGGTGGTAGTTGTACGCGGCGACACCCGGGAGGATACTCCCGACGAAGGTAAACGACGAGAGCGCCAGCCCGGGAACGCCGACAGCGGCGAGCCCTCCGAAGACGGCGAGCGGCACGGCCATACTGATCGCCACGCTCGCGAGGAGCAACTGACGACCGAACAACAGTGTCCGCTGTTGGAGCACCGTGAGTCCGACGTACGCAGCAGCAGTACCGAGTACGAACACTGGGAGTGCGAGGAAGTCATACAGTACGTACACTGCGAACAGCGGTACGACGAGGACGCCGGACAACCGGAGTCCGTACGACTGTACGAGGCCGATACCCAGGAGCAATCCGAGCACGGTAAGGGTGACAGCAATGATCATTGTGTCCTCGTTCTGGCACGGGCCGTTCGGAGGTGATCACTGTCACCATCACGGTGCGCGGATAACTGCTGGACCGACGAAAACGACTGGCGTCGGTCTCCTCGACTCGGTTCACCTGCAGCCGCAGCTATCGGACCGCTGCACGGTGCTGGAGGGCTCATACTTCCACCTACAACGAGGATGTTTGATAAAGATTTCTTACTAGTATTTAACCATTCTGGCCGTTGTTTGAGATATTCCTCTTATCGGTATTCCAGTGGTACAAATAGAACGTTTCTATTGGAAATCGCTATGAGATATTCTCATAAAAATAGGATTATGGTGGACAAATAGTCAACGTCACGGTTTTTAGTTGGTCTTCTAATAACAATTCTGGGAGAGCATTGCCAGTCTGGCACACTTGGTCATACTCCAGTCGTCTCTAGCGGCACTAGCGAGTATTCCACCGTCTGGACGCCGTCAATCGCTCGGAGTTTCCCGACAACCGTCGCCAGTTCGTCGCGAGCGGTTTCGAGTACCAGGACGTCGAGACAGGAGTCACCGACGTGGCTGTGGGTGATCGAAGCGATACTGTCTTCGTATTCGTGACGAAGCGCCGTTAGCTCTCGCTCGATAGGCTGAGTTTCGAAATCGGAGAAGACACTGACAGTTCCGGCGAGTTGCTGATTCGCCGGGCGGTCGTCTTCGAATTCAGTGAGGAGAACTCGCGATCCCTCGCGGACGACTTCGCTTCGCCCTGTATACCCGTGGCGCTCGGCGACAGAGTCGAGTCGGTCGATCAGTTCCGCGGGCATGGAGACGCTGATGACGGGCATCTGTAGTTGTGAAACTCTACATAAAAAATATTAATATTTGTTATTCTCTAACGGGCTGGGGCATAATAACTAGTATTAACAACACT
The DNA here is from genome assembly GCF_000025625.1 of Natrialba magadii ATCC 43099. Taxonomy (NCBI): domain Archaea; kingdom Methanobacteriati; phylum Methanobacteriota; class Halobacteria; order Halobacteriales; family Natrialbaceae; genus Natrialba; species Natrialba magadii. Next base: position 2,272,978 of record NC_013922.1, read on the forward strand.
GGAGATCATATTCATAACTGACGCATGACTGACGACCCTATTCCAGTGACCGTCCTCAGTGGTAGCCTCGGTGCGGGAAAAACGACCGTCTTGAATCACGTACTGACCGCGGATCACGGCCTCGACGTCGCCGTTGTCGTCAACGACATGGGTGAGGTGAACGTCGACGCCGAACACGTCACCCAGCAGTCCGACCTGGGCGGCGAAGAAGAGGTTATCGAACTATCCAACGGTTGCATCTGCTGTCGCCTGCGAGGTGACATGCTGGATGAAGTCGGCCGACTCGCTGAGCGGCGCGAATTCGACTACCTGCTGGTCGAATCGTCCGGTATTTCCGAGCCGATTCCGGTCGCCCAGACGTTCGCGATGGGCTTCGAAGACGCCGAGTTCGATCCGACCGGCACTTACGAACTGGACACGATGGTGACGGTGGTCAACGCCCACAGCTTCTGGGAGTCGTTCGACTCCGGCACCGCCCTCACAGAACAGGAACTCGAGGGCCAGTCTGGCCGCGTCCCTGAGGAAGTCCTACTCGATCAGATCGAATTCTGTGACGTACTGTTGCTAAACAAGTGTGACCTCGTCCCTGACGACGCGCTTGCAGAGATCGAGTCAGTTCTCGAGCGCCTTCAACCACGCGCAGAGATCATCCGCACGGAGTTCGGGAACATCGACCCGACCGAGATTCTGGGGACCGGAACGTTCGACTTCCAGCGTGCCCAGAACTCGGCGGGCTGGAAACACGAACTCCAGCACGATCATCACCACGACCCACAGGAGGAACACGGTGTTACCTCCTTCGTCTACGAGCGCCGACGGCCGTTCCACCCCGAACGCATCGCCGCATTGCTATCGGACATGCCGGACGAAATCGTCCGCGCCAAGGGGTTTCTCTGGAGTGCGGGCCGCGAAGACGTCTCGATGGGCGTCGACAAAGCCGGTACCTCCGTCCGTGCCGGCCCCGCTGGCACGTGGCTCGCGAACCTTCCGAAGGCCGAACGCGAGCAGTACTTCGCCGCCCGCCCTGGGCTGAAAGACGACTGGCACGAGGAGTACGGCGACCGAATGACTCGGCTGGTCTTCATCGCACGCGAGTTCGATGAAGACCGGCTGATCGACCGGCTCGACGACTGTGTGCTCACCGACGCGGAGATGGAGGACAACTGGTCGCGCTATTCCGATCCGTTCAAACCGGAAGACCGACGTGAGCTTGCGCTCTCCCGGTAACCAGCATGTCTATTCCGGTCACCGTCCTCAGCGGCGAACTCGGCGCGGGAAAGACGACGTTGCTCTCTGGCCTTCTCGAGTCGGCCGACCGCGATGTCGCAGTGTTGGTCAACGACGTCGGCGCGGTCAACGTCGACGCTGATCTCGTGGAGGCTCGCACCGACCTCGCGACCGGCGAGGAAGTCGTCGCACTCGAGAACGGCTGTATCTGTTGTAGCCTCGGCGGCGAACTCTCGCGGGCGGTGATCCAGCTCTGGAAGGAACACGAGTTCGACCATCTCGTCGTTGAGGCCTCTGGCGTCGGCGAACCCGAGCCGATTGCCCGCCAGTTCGTCCGCGGCCCTGCTGGGGGGCCGTACGACCTCTTTGCTGTCGTCACCGTTGTCGACGCGCGGCGATTCCACGACCGGTTCGCCGACGCCGGTTCCGACGAGGCTCCCGCCGTGCAGGGGCCGGACGACTCCGGAACGCGTCCGCTCGCGGATCTCGTTCTGGCACAGGTCGAGTTCTGCGACCTGCTGGTTGTCAACAAGTGTGATCTCGTTTCCGACGCCGAACGCGAGCGCGTGGTCGCCGTTCTCGAGACGCTTCAGCCCCGCGCCGAGGTCGTGACGACCGAACACGGGGTAATCGATCCTGCCGAGATACTGGCTGTCGAGCGATTCGACCTCGAGGCAGTGACCGACGCGGCGGGCTGGAAGCGGGCGATCGAAGCGGATGAGCGCGGTGACGATCACGCCCACGGCGAGGTGGAACACGATCACTGTGTGGACGACAACGACCATGACGAGTTCCATGCCCATGATCGCCCCGAGCACTCTGAACACAACGAACACCCAGACCACTCTGAACGCAACGAACACGACGACCACGAGGGCGGCCACGACCACACCCACCCGCCCGAACGCTACGGCATCACCGTCGACACCTACCACCGCCGCCGGCCGCTCCATCCCGAACGGTTCGCTGCCTTCCTCGCTGACCTCCCCGACGGCCTCGTGCGCGCGAAGGGACTGTGCTGGATCGCCGGACGCGACAAACAGGCCATCACGATGAGCTACGCCGGCAGTGAGACCGCACTCGAGGTGACGGGCCGCTGGATCGCCAGCTTCTCCGCGGACCGCCAGGAGACGTATCGCCAGGGCCAGCCCAACCTCCCGTGGGACGAGGAGTGGGGCGACCGCGAGACACGACTCGCGTTGATCGGCCGCAACGTCGACCTGGACGACCTCGAGGAACGCCTCGACGAGTGCCTGCTCACCGACGCGGAACTGGACGACGACTGGCTCGAGTACGAGAACGCCGCGCCGACAGGCATGGGCGAGACCACGGTGATTTCGATCGAACCGTAGGATCGAGTGTCGCTGTCTGGTCCAAGTGCTCTCCGAGCACGAGACCCTTAGCGGTCAACGTGAGTGCTACTCTGGACCCGGGTCCGGATCCGGATCCGGGTCTGGATACGCCTGCCGCCAGAGCCCGTGCAGAACGAGGGCGATAAACGGCAGCCCGAAGATGACGTACGGGAGCGCGACAAGCAACGGCCAGGGACCAACGACGACCGCGACGGCACCAATGAGAAGGCCACCGAGCGGGGCAACTGCAATCGCTGCAATCCGTCGATCGATTGGTTGTAACTCGAGTACCGTCCCGCGAATCGGGAGGTCGAGCGCCTCGGCGAAGGCGTCGGCGTCCACGACCGGACCGATCTCTCGCGTCGCTTCGTCGTCGCCCCAGCCCATCTGCGCTTCGAGCGTCCGGGTGTCGTACACGCGATCTGGATACCGGTCGGTGACGAGACGCACGTCGCGGATCTCGTGCAGCGGGATCTGCCACTGAGGTTCCTCGACCCACGTATCGTACGCGACCAGTCGGTCGTCGTATCGGTGGTACTCGAGTGGCGCGTGCGAGAGGATGTGCTCGAGCGTTTTGACGGTCAGATAGCCGGCGAGTGCGGCGAGTGCGAGGAAACTGATGCCGACCGTTAGCGCGACTGCGAAGCCGCCGCTGGCGGTGCCGCCCAGCACGGCGAGGGTGATGAACCAGGCGAGAATCACGATGGCGGTGTAGAACGGTGCAGGCTTCACCAGCGTGTGGAGGATGCCGGTGAGAACCACTGTGGGCGTATGTGTTGAAACGCGAGTGTCTGGTTCGCCATCGGGTACGGAAAGGGGTTCGAGTCTCTCTCCGTTTTCACTGATTTCGTTGGCGGTGGTTTCGCCTGCCTCGCCTGCCTCGCCTGTCTCGTCGGACTCGTCCTCGCCGTCCGGACCGGACAGCCAGCCGGTAAGCCGACCACCACCGCCGTTGGTCGCGCGAAACGCCGACCAGTCGACGAGCAACTTGACGGCGACGAACGCGGCGAGAACGATCGCACCGCTGGCTTCCGCCACGATGAAGAGGACAAAAATCAGGAAGAAGGCCTGCCGCGCTGGCGTTTCGATGACGGCGTACGGCGAGGTCTCCTCGTAGCGTCCGCCGCGGAGATAGTCGCGCCAGGTTTCGATGAGTTGCCCGCTGAGCAGCGCGCCGACGCTGAGCCAGACCTCCGGTCGTGCGAGGGCCTCGTCGATTGCCACCTCGGACAGCAGCGCCACGATGAAGAGTGTCGACCAAACGGTCGCGAACAGCACCGCACCGATGAACGGCACGTTCCGCGGATACACCGGCGGCAGCCAGGATACCAGTCGCACGCTCCCGCGCTTTCGTGCCAGATCCGTATTGCCGATACTGACGACACTCGAGTCCCCGCTACTCTCGTCCCCGTCTTCGTCGTCAGTCTCTAGCTCCTCGACGTTCGGTGGCTTCCCTGCGAACAGTGCTTTCCCCGCGGCGAGTGGGAACGCGAGCAGCACCTCGAGCGCATAGATGACGACCAGCGTCGCGGGATCCCAGCCGAACTCGAGAACACCGACCAGCGGCACCAGATTAGCGAGCAAGATTGGGGCAAAGGACGCGGCGGGTGGGAGTCTACCCGTGGCGTCTCGGGGAGCCATTTACGTGACAGGTTGCTCGAGTGGTAGTAAAACGTTCCGGACGGGCGTCCTGACCTGTGTACTCGCAGACAGCGACGAGTCTCGCAGTGCTCGATCCGGTTCGACGGCATCGGCTACCACTCACAGCGGGCATCACTTGCGCTAACTGCCGCTCGCGTCGACCACCGCTTATGGCACTGCAGTGTTGACGTATACGTATGGCAACCGACCGAGACGATCGGCGCAGCACCGACGACCACGGACACGACGTCATCGATCCCCTCTACGTCGGGATTGTAACGGTCTCGAGTTCACGCGCGCAGGCCGACGACGCTGGGTCCGCACCCGACGACCCCGGCGGTGACACCATCCAGGAGTGCTTCGAAGCCGAGGGCCACGAGGTACAAGAGCGGCTGCTCGTCCGAGACGACTATTCGTCGATCCGGACCGCTGTTCGCGGCCTCGTTGCGCGAGCCGATATCGATGTCGTCGTCACGACCGGCGGGACGGGCGTCACCGCGGACGATGTGTCCCCAGAAGCGACATCGTCGCTGTTCGAGCGGGACCTCCCGGGCTTTGGCGAGCGGTTTCGCGCGCTCTCGTGGGAGGAGATCGGCACGCGGACCATTGCCTCGCGTGCGACCGCTGGCATCGCCGTCGACACACCGGTGTTTTGTATCCCAGGGAGCACCGGCGCGTGTCAGACCGCGTGCGAACAGCTGATCGTCCCCGAGTCGCCCCACCTTGCAGGACTGGCGACGCGTCACCAGGCCGACGGCGAAAATCAGTAGTGTGCTACAGTTGCTCGTGAGTAGACGCTGGAAAATATCTTTCGTGCTCGTGCTCGTGCTCGTGCGACCGACACCGTTGAGTACCCACTCTCGCTAGACCGAACCGACCGATGCCCGACTGTGACTACTGCGATGCATCGTTCGACGACGAGGCGTCCTATCTGGCCCACCTCAGTCGCGACCACGCCGGCGAACTCGGACGAATCGACCGCCGGCGCGTCGCCGCAGCAGGTGAACTCGAGTCCCCCTCGCAGTCACAGTCGGGGCCGGGTGGTAGAGATCCGATTATCGTCTACGGGCTCGCGCTCTCGTTCGTCCTGCTCGTGATCGGCTCGGCTGGCTACATCGTCGCCTCCGGGCTGAGTGAGAGCGGTGAGGTCCACGAACACGGTGAGATCACCGTCAGCGTCGACGGCGAGGCGATCGACTTCGAACAGTCCCAGTACTACTACGAGGAACTCGGCGGGACGTTCCACTTCCACCCGGACGACGGCAACGTCTGGCATATGCACCCTGAACGAGTCACGTTCGGCGAAGCGATGTCCGACATCGAGATGCCGATCACCGACGCTGCGATCAGCATCCACGACACGACCTACGACGACAGCGACGACGGAACGAGCGTCGACATGACGATCAACGACGCTCCTGCCGATCCGAACCAGGAACTCACTGAGGGTGATCACATTCGCATCATCGTCGAAACCGACGAGGGCACCGGGCTGCCTGATGCCGCAACCGAGTCGGAGTCGTAACGACGTCTTCGCCCAGCACGCAGCTGTTCACTTTCACTCCGGTAACCGCAATTTAAATACGATCGGGCGCGAATGGCCGTATGCCTCCCAGTGAAACCAAAGAGGAGGCGTGACACCATGAGCGACGTACGACAGCATGCGGACGACATCCACGACCAGTTTTCGGACCACCTCGACGTGAGCGTCGAGGACGTCGAAGAGCGCCTGGCCACGCTCGTCGACGAGTACAAAGTACCAATGGACGAGGCGCGCCGGAGCGTCACCAACCACTACTTAGAGGAGGCCGGCCTCGACCGCGAGGACCTCTCGAGTGGCTCCAGTGAAGCGGTGAACGTCGAAGACGTCGACGAACCCGAGGAGTGGGTCGACCTCACGGCGAAAGTCATCGAACTCTGGGATCCACGAAGCGACTCCGTCGCGCAGGTCGGCCTGCTCGGCGACCCGACGGGAACGATCAAGTTTACCAAGTGGGCCAAATCAGAACTGCCCGCACTCGAGGAGGGCGGGGTCTACTCGCTCCAGAACGTCGTCACCGACGAGTACCAGGGCCGGTACTCGGTCAAACTCAACAGCACGACGATCATCGAGGAACTCGACGAGGAGCTCGAAGTCGGTGACGACACGAGCGAGATCGAAGGCGCGCTCGTCGACATGCAAAGCGGCAGCGGCCTCATCAAGCGCTGCCCGAAGGAGGACTGCACCAGGGTTCTCCAGAACGGGCGCTGTAACGAACACGGCGAGGTCGAAGGCGAGTTCGACCTCCGGATCAAGGCTGTCGTCGACGACGGACTCGACGCGCACGAGGTCATCTTCGACAAGGAGGCGACGGAGGAGCTAACCGGACTCTCCCTCGAGGAGGCCAAGGACATGGCGATGGACGCACTCGACACGACCGTCGTCGCCGACGAAATCGCGGACGACATCGTCGGCACCTACTACCGCATCGAGGGGCCGACGTTCGGCCGCTACGTGCTCGCAGACGACGTCTCCGAACTCGACGGGCCCGCCGATGCTGAACAGTTGCTGATCAAAGCGAGGTCGATGTAACCATGAGCCAGTCAGAACTCACTCGCGAAGTCGCCCGCCGCGTCTTCGCCTCGGAATTCAACGATTCGACGTACACGTTCAAAGAAAGCGACGACGAGCGCGCGCCGAACTTCGCCCTGCTCCCGACGGGCGACCGCGCAAACCGCGTGTTCATCGTCGGTACTCTCACCGAAACCGAGGACGTCGGCGAGGACAGCGAGTACTGGCGCGGCCGCGTCGTCGATCCGACGGGGACGTTCTTCGTCTACGCCGGGCAGTACCAGCCCGAAGCGGCCTCGATCCTGCGTGAAACCGAGCCGCCAGCGTACGTCTCGGTCGTCGGCAAGCCACGGACCTACGAGACCGAGGACGGCAGCGTCAACGTCTCGGTCCGACCCGAATCGATCGCCGTTGTCGACGCCGCGACCCGCGACCGCTGGGTCGTCGAAACCGCAGAACGCACGCTCGACCGCATTGAGGCCTTCGAGGAGTGGGAAGCCGAACAGGAGGCCCCCGAAAGCGCCTCGACTGCGCCGACGAACGAGTACGCCCAGATGGCCCGCGAGCAGTACGACTCGCCGGTCGTCAACTACCGCAACGACGTGATTCAGGCACTCGAGCAACTCGAGGAGACCGAAGCGACGGCTTGACATCCTCCCCGCGCTGAAGCGCGAGGATTCCCACGTTGGGGTATTGTGGTTTACGACGTGACCTGCTCTTGAGGTGCGAACACACCAGTTTTCTTGTCAAACAAGAACGTCGATGGCTGTACCAACCAGCCGTTACTCCTATCTCCTCCGTCACAGGCGAGACTCGGAGATACTTTCTGTCGGATGTTCTCAGCACCGTCCACATCAGCATTCGCTACCGTGCCGCACTGATCACACACGTACAACCCACGTTGCCTTGTTGAACGCAAGATAGCGTCGGGATAGGGCCGTTCATCTACAGATTCACGGCGTCAGAGACAGCTTTGTGACCGCAGAAGATGCAGTAGCTGTCACTTACGGTGTTTGCTGAACAGTCAGAACTATGGTAGCTAGCATCCTCATGTCGATGACGCCGGCGATGCCTCTCCCGGATACGTCCGGAGAAGGGAGCAGGCGGCGAAGTTCACGCATCCGGTACTCTTGTTCCCACCGGCAGAACGAACTGTAGTGCGGTGCCTCGTTGAGATCGAATACGGCAAGGATACCGGGCATCTCGTTGAGGTAGTCCTCGGTCTCGCGGAGGCTCTTCTCCAGTTCGACGCGGTCCAGAATTAACGCGATCTGCACCCACTTGGCGTACCCGTCCGCGCCGTCGCTCCTACCGGTGTGCGACTCGAAGCGAGTGACGAGTTGGCCCCTCGGGCGGTTCCGCGTCGTCTGCGCCCGTGTCGCCGACAGTTCGGTCTACCGACGACAGATTCTATCGTTACTCACACAAATACATATGAAATATTATATAAATAAATAGTAAGTTCACTAAAACTATATTGTTTCCAATGGTTATGGTGCCCTATGGACAGTATTGAGAAACTTGAGCTGCTCGTTCGGTCTCCCGTCAGGATCCAACTTCTCGAACACCTGTCGGCACAGCCTGCAACGGTGAATCAACTTGAGTCCGAGTTCGACGTTCATCGACGAACGATCATCCGAAACCTCGACAGTCTCGAAACGAGTGGATGGGTCGCTGTTCACCAGCGGAACTATCATCTCACGCCTGCCGTCGAACTGTTTCTAACCGAACTCATCGACGTGTTAGACCGCCTCTCCACCGCATCCCAACTCGCGGCCTTTTTCGAGTACGTTCCACCGGAAGACATCGACATCCCGCTATCTGCATTCAAAGACATCACGGTCGTCAGGAGCGATTCGGATAATCCACACGATCCGTTGATGACGGTGCAAGAAGCCGTTTCGATGGCGTCGACTATTCGAATGGTAATTCCAGTCGTTTCACCGATCTATGCGCAGATATACGCGGAGGCGATTGCCGACAATTCGATCGTCGAAACGGTTCTTACTGCTGGTGCGGCTAAAGCGTTACAAGAAGGCTCCAACCAGAAACTAGACGCGATACTTGATGACTCCGACGCTCGCACGTATCTCGTAGACAGAAAAGTGCCGTACGGATTGCTCATCACGGATCAATCCGTGCTCGTCGGTGGCTACGATGACGGCGTTCTCCGAGTCGTGTTGGAAGGAGACTCCCCACCTTTCAGACAGTGGGCGAGGACGGCATACGCGCACCAACAAGAGGTAGCCAAACAACTGGCGTAAGAACTGTTGTCGCGCGCGATACGAGCGATTTGATTTTTCGTTACCGGATGTCCGGTCACTCGCCGGGTATCCACTCCGGTAGAACTAGGCGAAGTCACCAATCTACAGCGACTGTCGACCTGACAGCGGTTGTCGTTTCAACAGTAAATATCATTATATCCTACTATCTTGATTGTGGAACTGAGATGAGAGATAAAAATCAGCTCAGAAGACGAACTGTACTGAAATCAGTTGGCACTGCAGCGGTCGGCGTCAGTCTCGTCGGCGCGACAGCCGGCTCGGCCGTTGGCTCGAACGACGGTGAGTCAGTGACGTTCACCGCGAATCTCGATGAATACGAGTTTGTCACCGAAGCCTCGCTCACCATCACGGAGCGAGACGGACGGTGGGTCACCCGAGAGTCGATGTCGGTGGAAACACCGAAGGAGACACCGGTCCAGCGGTATAACGTGGGCTTAGAGAGCGACCTTCTCGAGGAACTCGAGGGTGACGCCCACGACGACGAGGTGCCATCGGTTGCTGAACTCAAACACGAAGCGAGCGCCGTTGTCGAGGTGGCAACGCTCGAGATGAGTCCGACGGAGTTCGTCACACAGCGGCCGGGAAGCCCCGTAGACGCCGCGGACGCAGGAACAATGGACGACACGTGGAACGGCCTGCTGATGCCGACCGCCTCGCGGTTCTGTGGCGACCTTGCAACGACGGAACTCAACATCAATTGGGAACATCACGGAACGAACCCCGAAACGATGTACAGCGAGTACCACGATCACATCTTCAATAGCTGGAGCGTAGACGGCGCGGAATGTAACTTCCCGGATTACGATGTCTTCGCCACGACGTGGCACGTCGATAGCGAAAGCGACAGCGCGGGCCAGACCGGCAGCGGCGAAGTGGAGTCCAGCTGCGAAGCGAACTACTACAACACCGACTTCCCGATGCCGTACGCTGGCACTCACTACGCCGACCACACGGCCTCGGTGGACATCTCGTACACTGGCTCGGTCACCCGAGACTGGGACCGAAGCCACTCGGGGAACTACAGTTGGGCCCTGGACAAGCCATCTGTAACCACGTGGTGAGGACCAGAACCCTTACGTTTCGACTGCACAGTATCCCACAACCAATGAGCGACCCAGCGTTCACAACCGAGATTCGACTCCTCTCCCGCTCGAGAGCGGTGTGGATCTGCTGGCTCGCCATCGCGGCGTTACTGGTCGCCGCCGTTTTCGGCGCGTCACCACCGCGGACTGTACAGCCGGTTGACGTTCATCCGATACTGTTCGTGCTGTTCGAGAACGTCGAGTCGACGTACGAAGCCGTTATTCGGACGTACTTCACCGCGCTCCTCTTGCTTCCGCTCGTCGCGTTCGTCCACAGCTACGGCGCGATCGTTGAGGAGCGAGAAACCGGCCGACTCCGGGTAGCGCTCACGATGCCGTGTTCGAGACGACGGCTGTACGGGGCGATACTCGCCGCTCGTTCGGTGACGTTTCTCGTCCCCCTGTTCGTCGCGTTGCTGATCGCCGGTATCGCGCTCGCGTCCGCCGTCGGTGCGAACGCACTTCGGCCATACGGCTACGTCGTCCTCGCGGCGTGCCTACTCGCGCTCGCCTGCGTCAGCATCGGCGTCGCGATTTCGGCAGGAGCGTCAACGAGCAACCGTGCGGTCGGAGCCCTGTTCGTCGTCTACGCCGGACTGTTGGTCATCTACCCGATCGGCCTCCTTCGGTCTCCGCTCCCGTATGGGCTGCTCTTTCTCAACCCGCTTTTTGCGTCGACAGCGCTCATGACGAACGCCAGCCCACACATCGGAATGCCCGGTGCGGTCGATGGCTCAGAGACGGGGATGATCGAGCGGGAGACGATTCCGTTCTACCTTTCGGACCCGTTTCTCGTTCTCGTCTTGCTCGGCTGGACGATCGTAGCGGCGTTGATCGGCCGATGGCTGCTCACCCGAACCGACCTCTAGTCCATGTCAATCGTCACACTCGCCCGAACGGAAGTCCGCATCGCCCGTCGCTCGAGATCGTTCTTCGCGATCGTGAGCGCGCTCGTCGTCGCGTCACTCGTGATCGTCTCCATGATGTCGTCGGACGGTTTCGCCAACACGTACTTTCAGAACTATCGAACGATGACCGGCGTGGCGATCCTCGCGTTGAATCTCGCCAGCCCCTCGTGGATCGTCTTTTCGTTCGTATTTCTGGTTCCGTTACTCGGGCTGTTGTTTGGCTCGAGTACGATCGTCGACGACCGCCGGGCCGGCCGAATTCGCACCGCGCTGTCGACACCCTGCGCTCGACGAGAGGTGCTCCTCGGGAAACTTCTCGGGAGGTTCCTGGTGTTCGCGTTCGCAGTCGTCGTCGCACTCGCCGTCGCCGCCGTCGCGGCGTACGTCCGGTTCGGAATCGTCCCGAACGCAGCCTATCTCAGATTCGTCGCGATGACGATCATCTACGGCTGGCTGTTCGTCACACTCGGCGTGTGTCTCTCGACGCTGTTCGAAACGAAGCGGCGAACGGTTGTCGCGACCGTGGCTATGTACGTGCTGTGTACGCCGTTCGGGTGGAATGTGCTCGTCTCGAGCTTGCCACTCCCCTCGCTCGGGCTCCGAGCGATCGAACCGACGACGGCGTACGCGATCCTCGTCGCCGGCAGCTTCGACGACCTCGAAGCGACCCTCAGGGTAACGACCGCGCTGGGTTCCGACGGCGGCAGAAGCTCGGAGGTGTTTCGAATCTGGTCGACCGTGTCCGAACAGGTGCCGATCTACCTGAGTTCGTGGGGGGCCGCGTTGATTCTCGTCGGCTGGATGCTTCTGGCGACGGCGCTCGCATCCCTCGCGTTCTCACGAACCGAACTGAACCCATGACTGCACTCACCACCACCGATCTGACGAAGCAGTACGAATCGACCACCGCACTCGACGGGCTGTCGCTCACCGTCGACACGGGCACCGTCTTCGGTCTCCTGGGACCGAACGGTTCCGGAAAGTCGACGCTAATCGGCCTGCTATTGGACTTCGTTCGTCCCGACTCGGGCGCGACGACGGTGCTCGGCTACGATTCGCGGGCCGATCCCGTCGAAATCCGCCGACGGACCGGAGTCTTACCCGAAGGGTTCACCGTCTGTCCCCACCTCAGCGGCCGCGAACACCTCGAGTTCTCAGTCGCCATGCACGAGTCCGACGACGATCCGACGGCGCTGCTTGAGCGCGTCGGGCTCGCGGACGCCGCCGACAAACGCGCCGACAGCTACTCGACCGGGATGACGCAGCGGCTGGGGCTGGCGATGGCGCTGGTCGGCGAACCGGAACTGCTCATCCTCGACGAACCGTCGTCCGGTCTCGACCCGAACGGAGTGCGATTGCTTCGAGAAATTATCCGTGCAGAGAACGACCGTGGCGCGACGGTGTTCTTCTCGAGTCACGTCCTCTCGCAGGTCGAAGCTGTCTGCGACGAGGTGGCGATCGTAAACGAGGGTCACCTCGTCGCCGACGGTTCGATCGACGAGCTTCGTACCGCCCATGCGGCGGGCATCAGCCTGACCGTAGAAACGGAAGTCGAACCGCACGCAGAGGCCCTCGAGGCTGTCGAGTCACTCGAGACCGTCGAGTCAGTTTCGACGGCTGGCGAGACGCTGACATGTGCGCTCGTCGAGTCGACGGCGCGGACGGCGGTTCTGACGACGCTCGACGACCACGGCGTCGAAATCGTCGATTTCGAAAGCGAAGCGGCGACGCTCGAGGACGTGTTCGCGCGGGTTGCGGTCGGGACCGAACGCAGCGACGGCACCGACTGAGACGGACTGGTGGAAGCCAGTTCACCTCACTCGCCGAGTTCTCGGAGCGTCTGCTGTACCTGGGCGTACACCTTCGGATGCCTTGTTGAACGCAAGGCAGCGTCAGGGTTGGGGTCGCCAGTCAATCGGCAAGACGCTTATCTCCGAGATCAGCTGAGCGAAACTCTGTCCGGATCCAACCTGACATATCCATGTCACACAACGCTCCGTCTTCGTCCAAATCAGGCCGTCAATTCCGTGAACCTCGTCCCATTTCCTGGTTCCGTTCCACCAATTACAGGGATAGAACTTGTGGGTGAGAGACAGCCCTAAAGGGACGGACTTTCTCCGTGATTCTCCGTAACTGCCAGCGCCGATTCGATTTTTCGGTTGGGAGATGCGACGGTGATAGCGCACCTACACCGAGACTCACAGTCGTGTCGCCACACCGATAGACCGCCAGACCACCACACTGCCGCGCTATCAATCTCCTTCCGTTACCTATCACCGGTCCCACTATACCCACTCGGACGATGTACACGAACCCATGCCCGAGCCGAACGAGTCCACGTCCGAGTCGAACGACACCAGAACCGAGCCGAACACAGACCGCACCGATGACCGACCGCAACTTGTCGGCATCAACCACGTCGCCCTCGAGGTCGGCGACATCGAGGACGCACTCGAGTTCTACGAGTCGCTGTTCGCGTTCGACCTCCGAGGGCGGTCGGAGACCACGGCGTTTCTCGACATGGGCGATCAGTTCATCGCGCTGTCGGAGACCGCCGACGCGGCGGCAACTGGGGACGAGAAACGCCACTTCGGCCTCGTCGTCGACGACCTCGACGCCGCCGAGCGCCGGCTCGACGACCAGGGCGTCGACCGCCTCGACGTGCCGGGACTCGAGTTCCGCGATCCGTGGGGAAATCGCATCCAGCTCGTCGAGTACGGTGAGATTCAGTTCACGAAAGCCGAGCACGTGCGTGAGGGGATGGGTCTCGAGCTCGAGAAATCGGCGGACGCGATTGCCGAACTGGCCGAGAAAGGACTTGAACCGGAGTCGTAAGCGCCCGAGTGTCCGAGCGTGCGACGCCGGGCGACGCCAGGCGACGCCAGGCGACGAGCTGGTCGTTCGAACCGAATTCGATCTTCTTGTCTGACGAATCGTTAAGTGGAATGCCCGGTGAGTAACTGACGAGTACGAATGGGCAACAAGAACAAGACGATCTCGTTTCGCGTCAACGAGGACGCGTTCGACGCGCTCCAGGACATCGCCGAGGAGCGCGACATCTCGCTGTCCGCGGTGTTTCGCGACTACGTCGACCAGCTCGTCGAGCACGACGGACAGGTCGCGGTCGTCCCCGAGCGCGACCTCGAGATCAGATCGGCCGAGGGTGCTGGCAGCAGCGATGGCGACGACGCGGATCTCTCGTTCCCGCCGACCGTCGAGGTCCCGAAGAGTTTCATCCGCGAGCACGAACGACTCGAACTCGAGACCAACCACCTTCGTGAGCAACTCGACGAGTACAAGGCCTACGTCACGCAGCTACAGGATCGACTCGAGGACGAGGAAGACGAGGTGCTGTTGCTCGACGATCTCGACGATTTTGACGACCTCGATGATCTCGATAGCGCGGACGTAGACGATTCCTACCAGCTTCGGTAGGTAGTCAGCAGTTTCGGAGTTGCAACGTTGCGAGTCTGATCCCTACTCGTCAGCCGCTACCGGTAGTTAGTCGAACGCCGGGAGCACATCCTCACCGAACGCCTCGATGAACTCTTCCTGATTCGTGTTGACGTTGTGGAGGTAGACCCGATCAACGTCGAGTTCGAGGTCCTGCTCGATCCACTCGCGATGATCGTCCAGGTCCGCGGAGACCCGAACGTTCGCTTCTACCGCTTCGGCACCGATCTGCGCCCCGAGTTCGTCGTAGTCCTCCGGCGTCCGAAGCTCCTGTGTTACCGTCCCCGGAATACACTGGTTTCGCCACTGTTCAACCGCGCCTTCGAGTGCAGCCTCCTCGTCGCTCGCGTAGGAGTGCTGGGCCTTGAGATACACCGGTTTCTCCGGAGCGTGCTCGCGGAAGGCCTCGACGCGAGCCGCGTCGTCCTCGTGATTTGGCGTCGCGATGGTGATCATGCCGTCGGCCCACTCGGCCAGCCATTCGGCAGTCTCCTCGGATAGCGCCGCCCCAATCAGCGGCGGCGGCGTCTCCGGGCGGGAGTACAGCGTCGCCCGCTCGACATCGACGCGGCCATGGTGGGTCACCTCCTCACCATCCCAGAGGCGACGCATGACCGTCGCACACTCCTCGAGGCGCGCGTTTCGTTCCTCCTTGATCGGCCAGTCTACGCCCGTAATGCCCTCGTTGAGCACCTGCCCGCTGCCGACCGCGAGCCAGAACCGTTCCGGATACATCTCGCGCAGCGTCGCCGCTCCCTGCGCGATGATCGCCGGATGGTAGCGGTAGCCGGGCGCGTTGACCGTCCCGAACGCCAGGTCTGTCGCCTCCAGCGCTGACCCGAGCCACGACCAGACCAGTCCAGATTCGCCTTGCTGCTCGCTCCAGGGATGGAAGTGATCCGAGGCGAGCGCGTGCTCGAAGCCCTGCTCGTCTGCAAGTTGGGCGTACTCGAGTACTTCGCTCGGCGCGAACTGTTCGTGGGAGGCGTGGTAGCCGAGGACGTCGGCTGTCATTGCTGGTCACCTGCACCTGCGGGTGGTGTGGGTCGTGTCCGGTTGTTCTGTGAAACGCGACGGGTGCGACGGCTGGTATACGTGGACCAGCGCCGGCGCGATGGCTGCCGGGGGAGCCGTCCTCGGAGTGAAAGCTGTGGCGACAACACGGTGGTGTCGTCTACGGATGGCTACTTAGTTTCTCGACACGCAGGTGCGCAGGTGCATGAAGACGGATCGCTGTGCGAGCGCGCTACCGCGTGAGGTCCTGCTTCGCCTGTCGAATCTCGTCGCGCTTCTCGTCTGCGCCCTCGACTCGTGCGAGACTTTCGGCGGCCTCGAGCGTCCGCACGCCGCTGTCGAGGAAAGAGAGCACGTCCCCCGAGTAGGCATACACCATGTAGTCGTCGCTCATCACGTCCACGATCGCATCGGGGCCGAGTCCCTGCGCTCGTAACTCGAGTAGGTACTCGATGAACTTGCGCTCGGGACAGCCACAGTACGGGTTGTTGTCACAGTCGCAGTCGAGGAAGTCCTCCGTGAAGTCGAGCACCCGATCCCGGGTCGCGTCGTCGAGCTTCTCGAGTCCCGCGCCCTGGAAGAGCATGTCGAGGGTGGCACCCTTGAACGCGCCCTTGGGGATGTTCGTCTCGAGCTGGGAGCTCAGTTGCCGGTGGTTCTTGACGTAGATCTTGTCGGTGATGGCCACGCGTTGGCGGATATACGACAGCGTGGCCGAAAAACGTCTCGGTCGGCGATTGAAGTTCCGATTCAGACCGGGACTGTGAGTGTCCGCTAACCGCGGTATTCGGTACCACGATCACGTACGCGAGTCGTAACGTATTTCAGGTTAACCGGACCTACATACGTCTGCAAGCGTGTCCGGGTTGGGGTAGTGGTTATCCTTCAGCCTTGTGGAGGCTGAGACGCGGGTTCGATTCTCGCACCCGGACTTTGTTGCCGCGAGCAAATTCGCGAGCGGCGCAAATCCGACCGAGATCGAACCCTGCCAGTCGCAGCGGCCGAACGAAGTGAGGCCGACCGTCTGGCTACGGTTCGATTCTCGCACCCGGACGTTCTTCAGCGTTGTCGCGAACGGAGTGAGCGACTGCTCGGCGCAGCACACTGCTCCGGTGAACAAATCCGTGAACCGACGGACTTCTCAGAGATTCGAATCAGACGAGTCGCGCGCAGCGAGAGCGCGGTCGCTTCGCGACCGTGATTGCGAACAGCGCAGCCGTGAGCGAGCACGTCTCGGCGTGGTTCGATTCTCGCACCCGGACGTTTTTCTCGCGAACACGTCACAGCAGCATCACTGACCTATTTTTACTCACCAACGAACGTGCGCATATGCCACGGATTCCACCTGTCGACCCCAAGGAGTTCCCGGCCGACAAACGTGACCTGCTCGACACACTGTCCGACAAAGACATCCCACCCGAGGAGCGCGGCCACTCACTCGAGGGCGGCACGCTGAACGTCTACCGAACGATGGGCCAGGACCCCGCCTTGCTCGAGCAGTTCCGTGCCTACGGCTCTGCGGTCTGGCGCGAGAGCGGCCTCTCTCCCCACGAACGCGAGTTCGTAATCCTCGCGACGGCGTACTACGCCGACTCGGCCTACGAGTGGCACCAGCACGTCCGCGTCGCACTCGACGAGGGGATGGACCCCGAGCAGATTCTTGCGGTCTCCCGCGAGGAACAGGACCGACTCGAGTACAACCACGCAGCGATTGTCGATTACGTCGCGGCGTTCGTCACAGGAACGGTCGACGACGCGACGCACGACCGGTTGGCGGAGTGCTACGATGACGAGACGATTTTGGGGATTGGAATGCTCTCGGGATGTTATCTCGGCCTCGCGCGACTACTGGACGCGCTCGCGGTCGAGTGTGAAGCGCCGTTCGTTGGCTGGGATCTCGAGAACTGCTGAGGCGGGTTCGGTTCGGTTCGAATCGTGTTGCAATGCGACCGGATCAGTCTGTCCGCCAGACTGGTCGTCCTCCTGTACTTACACCAACATGTGGAAAACCATTATGATACCGATCGGTCATAGGGCACCCCATGGGAGACGATACCATGAACGTCGACCGTCGCGGTGTGCTCCGTGGCGTCGGCGGCGGGGCGATCGTACTGGCGGGACTGGGCGGCGCTGGCAGTGTCAGCGCACAGGATGCAATCACAGTCACGGCGGTCTGGACCGACGACGAGGAAGAAGACTTCCTCGCTGTGGTCGACTACGTCGAGGACGAGACCGACATCGACATCTCGTATGCGCCACGAGACACCGAAACGCTCCTGACAGAGACGCTGATGGACTACGAGGCCGGCATCGCGACGGCGGATATCGTCGTGTTGCCGACCGAGGGACGTGTCCGACGGGACGGCGAAGCGGGGCACCTCGAACCGGTTGGTGACCTGTGGGACGAAGACGAGTACTCGACCGAGCACGCGGTGGTCGAGGCGAACGGCGAGGTCTACGCCGCTCCGTTCGGGATGGACCTCAAGCCGGGCTTCTGGTACCGCCAGTCGTTCTTCGATGAACACGGACTCGAGGAGCCCGAGGATTACGACGCCTTCCTCGACCTCCTCGACGAGATCGACGGCATCGAAGGCGTCGAGGCACCGCTCGCGTCCGGGAACGGCGACGGCTGGCCGCTCAGCGACGTCACGGAGGCGTTTATCCTTCGGCAGGACGACGGCGCACAGCTCCAGCAGGACCTCATCGAGGGCGATGCCGAGTTCACCGACGACCGCGTCGTCACGGCCTTCGAGGAACTACAGGAACTCTTGCAGGCGGGCTACTTCAGCGAGGTCCGTGATTTCGGTGTGCAGTACGAGTTCTTCTGGGAGAACGAGACGCCCCTGTACTTCATGGGGTCGTGGACACCAGCCTTCGGCGCAATCGAGGATCCAGACGACCTCGAGTACTTCATGCTCCCGGGTACCGATGCGATGGTGACCAGCATCAACTGGTTCACCATCCCCGCGTACACGGAGGCGACTGACGCGGCCAGAACCGCCGTCGAGGAAATCATCTCTCCCGACGGTCAGGAAGTCTGGACCGAACGCGGCGGTTTCGTTCCGTCATCGCTCGAGGTGCCGGCAGACGCGTTCGACCACGACATCATGCAGGAACTGTCCGAACACGCTGACGAGGTCGAACTCGTCCCCGACCTCGACGACGCGGTCGGCGATCCGTTCCAGGCCGAGTTCTGGTCGCAACTGCTCGGTCTCTGGGCCGAACCAGACCAGGACGTCACCGGCATCACCGAGTCGCTCGACGGCGTCTTGCAAGAAACCGTTCAGGAGGACGACCCATAGCGTGTCGAAACTCGAGACCGACGGCGGCACCGACACTGATACGACCACCACAGGCACCGACGCCGAGGGGAACACCAGCAGCGGGACCTCCCTCGGTCTCGAGAGCGGACCGAACAACGAGGCCGGACGCGACGCTCACAACGGCGGGGTACTCGAGTCCATCCAGATCGTTGGCCAGGAGATCCGGCGCAGTAGTGCGAACGCCATCGCGGTGGACCTGCTGTACGTGTTCACGATTGGGTTTTTCGCGAGTCTCGCGATTCGTGGGTTCTGGCCGGCGCTGATCGCAGCGTTTCCGATTGCGGTGTTGCTCACGTTCGCCTGGCTCTCTTCACGACTGTTTTTCCTGACGAACGTGCTCGCAATCGTCGTCGCAATCGCAGCGACGAGAGCTGGTTTGTTGGCGCTGTGAACTGCTAAACAGGGTCGCTGTACGAGCTGCCGACACTGGATATCGGGGTAGGGTTGCTGGTAACCGCTCACTGTCAGTCCGCGACCGCGGCAACCATCCCCCGCTTGTAATACCGTTCTAACAGCAGGAACAGGATCACCGGCACGGCCATCGTCATAATCGAGCCAGCGGCGATCATCCCCCACTCGACCTGTGCGCGCCCCGTCATCAGTGGGAGCACCTGTGGCGCGAGATAGAGCTCCGGCGAGCGCATGAACACCAGCGGGAAGAAGAACGCGTTCCAGACCCAGGTAAACTGAATCACCGCTACCGAGACGAGCGCGGGCGTCGACAGCGGCAGGATGATCGTCCGAAAGATCTGGTACCGCGAGGCCCCGTCGATTCGCGCGGCCTCCTCGAGTTCCTCCGGAATTCCGAGCAGATAGTTCCGCAAGAAGAGGACGACCCAGCCCAGCCCCCACCCGATGTGGATCAGGATCAGCCCCATGTAGGTGTCGAACAGCCCGAACTCGCGCAGCGCGTTGTAGTTGCCCATCGCGACGAGTTCGGGCGGTGCGGCCATCACGAGCAGTATCAGGAAGAAGAGTGTCGTCTTCAGCGGGAACTCGAAACGGGCGAAGGGGTACGCCGCCATCACCCCGAGGAGCATCACGATGAGCACGGCTGGAATCGTGACGATGAACGTGTTTCGTAGCGCCCGGCCCATCGGCGCGGTGCTGTAGTCCCAGGCCTGATAGTAGTTCTCGAGTGTGACCGTCATCCCCTCGACGTGCCACCAGCCGCCGATAATCTCCGAGAGCGGCCGGAACGAGGCCATGAACAGGCCGATGAAGGGAACGATCCAGAGGAGCGCGACGGTAATCGCAACGAGATACGTGAGCGCGCGCCTACTCGAGGGGATGGTCTCGGCAATTCGGGTCCGCCAGTCGAGGTCGGCTTCTGGAGCTGTTTCGGGTATCTCCTCGGTTCGCAGGTAGTGATCGCGCTCGCGGTTGCTGGCCGTCTCTGATCCCGTGTCGATGCCGGTCGGTTTGAGTGGGTCGTCGTCTGTCATTTCGATCACCGCATGCGAGCGATGTAGAGTGCGAGTGGGGCGACGATGAACAGCTGGAGCAGTGCGACGACCATCGCCATCCCGTAGTCGATTTCTGGGCGGAACGCGGCCCGGTACACCTCGATCCCGAGCACGGAGTAGGCGTGGTTCGGGCCTCCGGCGGCGCCGCCAGCCGCGTAGACGATGTCGAACATCCGCATCACCCAGATGATGCCCATGATGACGACAACGGCAGTCACTGGTTTGACTAGCGGCCAGATGATGTCCCAGAACCGTCGCCACGCCCCGGCACCGTCGACCTTTGCTGACTCGATCAGTGATGGGTCGATAGCGGACAGCGCCGAACTGTACAGGAGCATACTGAACCCGGTATGGACCCAGATGCCGCCCGCGATGAGGGCGTAGATTGCAACCTGTGGTGACTGGGTCCAGTTACGCACCAGGTGGTCCTGTCCGATCACACGCAGGACCTCGTTGAAGATGCCGGCCTGTGGGTCGTAGACGAACATGAGAACCAGACCGATCACGATCGGTGGGACGGTAAAGCCCGCAAAGACCGTTGACCGAAGGATGCGCCGGCCCTTCAGATCGGCGAACAACAGCGCGAGTGCCAGCCCGAGGAACGTGCTCGCCGGGACGTGCAGGACGACCCAGAGGAGGTTGTGTGTGAGCGCCCCCATCGGATACTGGAGCTCCTGCATATTCGACCAGTTGACGATGAGCGGGTCAGTGAGCGACCGAATCCAGTTGTCGAGGCCGACGAAGTGCTCCATCGTGAAGGTGTCCCACGAATAGAAGCTTCCGATCGCAGAGTAGACGATCGGGCCGACGGAAAAAATCGCAAAGAGCGTCAGCCCGGGAACCAGAAAGACCACGATTGCGATTGCCTTGTCGCGGTCGACGGCCAGTCCGTTCGCTTCGTCGGTGTCTGCGGTGACCGCGTCGAAGTGGTCTCGGAGGCTCATAGCTCTGGTTCCTGTGGTCCGTTAGCCAACCAGTTCGCCGTTCTCGTCGTACAGGTAGGCGTCCTCGTCGTCGAACGTGAGGTAGACGCGCTCGTCGCGCGAGACGGTTCCGTCGGCCAGCTTCGCGTTTACGAGCTGGTCGTTGACGATGACGTTGACGAGGACGTACTCGCCGAGCGGTTCGACGGTGTCGACCTGCCCTTCGATCACGTTCTTGGCTGGCGGGCGCGAGGTCGAGATGGTCAGGTCTTCCGGGCGAACACCCAGTTCGACCTCGCCCTGTACGTCGCTTGCCACGACGCTGGTGGCGCCACTGCCGTCTTCAGCCCCTGACTTCTCGGTTCCGACCGTCTCGTCGCCTGTCTCGCCCACTCGAACCACGTTGTCCAACTCGACAGCCCCTGCCTCACCGAAGTCGATCGAACCGTTCCGACGCGTGCCCTCGAACAGGTTCATCGGTGGCGAGCCGATAAACCGGGCCACCCACGCAGTCCGCGGGCGTTTGTACAGCTCCTGTGGGGGCGCGACCTGCTGGATCGTCCCCTGGTTCATCACCACGACCCGGTCGGCCATGCTCATCGCCTCCTCCTGGTTGTGGGTCACGTAGACGGTCGTGATGTCGAGCTCGTTCTGGAGTCGCTTTAGCTCGACACGCATCTCCTGGCGAAGCTTCGCGTCGAGATTCGAGAGCGGTTCGTCGAGCAAAAACACCGATGGTTCCCTGATAATTGCTCGCGCGAGCGCCACGCGCTGGCGCTGCCCACCCGACAGCGCCGCCGGCTTCTTCTCGACTTGATCTTCGATGTGTAACAACGTGGTGACCTCCTCGACCTTCCGATCACGCTCGTCGGGTGGGACGCCCCGAACCCGCAGCGGATAGCCGATGTTCTCCGCCACAGTCATATGCGGATACAGTGCGTAGTTCTGGAACACCATCGCCACGTTTCGACTGCTCGGCGACCACCCGTCCACTCGTTCGTCACCGAAGTAGATCTCTCCCTTTGAGGGCTGCTCTAGCCCCGCAATCAACCGCAGTGCCGTCGTCTTCCCACAGCCCGACGGGCCGAGAAACACCAGAAACTCGCCATCGGCCACCTCAAGCGTTAGCCGGTAGTTCGCGATGGTCTGCCCACCGTCGAAATACTTGCTAACGTCATCCATGACAATCGATGTCATTGGGGAGTGCGTACGTTCGAATCCTCCATTAATCCCGAACCTACCAGCACGGGCTCTGATACGTCCAGAATGACGGAGTGTCACTGTAGGAACGGTACACGTAGATACTCGTTGAAACTCCTTTGGCTCCGAAATTGCGGCGTCGTCTCGTCCCACTCTTGTCGTGACCTCCAGTCAAATCGATCCAATCGCTACTCGAGACTCGCCGTTCCGCGATAGCACGTCAGAAGGCGAAATCGGTCACTCGGGTGGCTCGATAGTTTGTGGCTCGTTGTCGCCGCAGCCGTGGTCATAAATCGGCTGGACGTCCCGGTCGCGATCCATCGGTTCGTCGATTGTCTCGTGGGTCACGTCCTCGACGACGTAGTGCATGGAGATGTGTGTTAGTTCCTCACCGTGGTCTTCCTCCCAGGTCTCGCACAGGTGTTCGGCGAGTGTTTCGGCCACGATATCGTCAGGACCACCACGTCTGACGCTGCTCATGTAGAAGCGTTCCCGATAGGTATCGAACTGTTTCTGGAGTTCGTCGTATGGTCTTTCATGCGTCAACTGACGCTCATTATTTGCGTCTACCATCTCTCCGTTTTCGGTCTCGGCTGGGAAGACGTAGTATCGGTCAACGGTTCGTGGATGGGGTGCGAAGACGGTCCAGTCGGGCTGGCTGACGCGGATTGCATCGGCCCTGTCGTCGATGCGTTCTTTTGGACCGTCCTCCTCGTCGATGGACTGCGCGACAGGCAGATGCGACAGTGTCGGGACGACGAGGAGGGAAATGATTGCGACGACCAGTACGAGCGTGTAAACGGTGGTTCTGGCACGTCCGAGCGTCTCCGAGTCGACCTGCGCTTTGGGGAACCGAGAGCCAAGCCGTTCGAGCTCGGTTCGGGCGTGGATGAGTCGAGACCGGCCGTGGGTCACAGAGCGAACGAGAGCCTCTAGCCTGTCCCAGACCGGCGCCTGCAAGAACAGGAGCAGGCCAGCAATCGCGACGTACGCGAACGCACCGATCCGAACAGTAATCGCGAACGAGGCGTGCCCGGCGATGAACATGAGGACGAAGAACGTACGTGCGTTCCCCCGGAGGAGGATGAGAAGCCAGGCAAACAACAGCATATAGTACCACGTCAGCCCACCATACTGTAGGAGCGTCGGGAAGTTCCGCATGAAATCCCCGAGAAGGAAGGTCGTATTGTCGAGCCCCATAATGAGCGGGGTGGCCTCCCCACTGGTCCAGAGCTCGGATTCTCGCTTGTGGTAGCCGTTGAGGACATACATGTAGACGACTTGCGCCAGGATGGCCGCGGACGCGAGGCTCGTGATCCCCAATCTGGGCGAGGAGTCAGCGTGGAGGGCGTCGACCGACCAGCGTTCCCCCAGTGGGAGGAACATCGCCCAGAGCAGGAGCATCCGGAAGAGCGTGTCCGCAAAGCTGAGTACCAGCGGGTTGTGGTGATCGAGCGAGACGACCAGGAGAAACGACAGGACGGTCGCAACCCTCGTTTTGTAGCCGATGATCAGTTGGATCGCGATCAGTATCGTGAGGATGAACAACGCCGCGATCACGGTCGAATCCGTCGTGAAGTAGTAGACCGAAATCGCGTTGTCCGCTGCCATCTCCGTGGCCAGTGACTGCGGAACGACGCCTGACTCTGTATAGAAGAACGTGAAGTTCCGGGCACGCAGTAGTACGTCCGCAATGATGAGTAATCCGGCGGCGATACGAAACGCTGCGAGCGCCCGCGTATCGATTCGAACCGCGTCCGGATCGATGTACGTGGACTGACGAAGGAAGCCTCGAACACGCGATGAGAGTGTACGGAGTGAGTGCATACCCGACGTGAAACAGTTCAACCCACAACCGACTGCCTCATATATATTCACTCACCACAGCTGTCCGATTCTCGCGTTTCGAGGATCACTGCCAGACCGCCCGTCGAGCATTCGATTCGCGGTTAACCACGAACGAGACGTACAGCGAATCCGGTTTATACGCTGATTAGGCTCTCTATAGTACCACTGTCCGTCACTGCTTTCCCGAACGACGGACGACGAACGACGGACGACGGACGACGAACGACGAACGACGGACGACGAACGACGAACAACTCGCTACGCTTGTCGTCTTGCTCACGCGAAAAGTGCCGCCTCCCGGATTGTGAACAACGCCCAGAAATGCTCGCTTCGCTACGCCTTTCTGGCCTCGTTCAAATCCGGTCAGAATGCATATTTACGGCTCGCGGTGTTGCTCGCCGCAAAAGTATGCCGCCTCCCGGATTTGAACTACCGAAAGACTCGCTGGCGCTCGTCTTTCGACTTCCCGCTCGCTACACTCGCGGGAACGGGGACAGATCGATCTTCAGTCGAGTCCGACAGCTTCTCGAGTATAACTCGCGTGGAAAAGGGATGCCGCCTCCCGGATTTGAACCGAAATCAGACGTGCTCGCTTCGCTGCGCGCGGCTGATAGGGTTCACAATCCGGTCAGAATGCATATTTACGGCTCGCGGTGTTGCTCGCCGCAAAAGTATGCCGCCTCCCGGATTTGAACCGGGGACAGCTCGATCTTCAGTCGAGTGCTCTCCCAGTCTGAGCTAAGGCGGCTCGCACTCGTAGTTCAGGCCATGGTATAAAAAAGGATTTCGAATTGCATCCGGCCGTTACGTGGTTTCTGTGACAGTGTTCCTCTCACATAACAACCAACTGTAGGGCCCATCACCATCCGTAATGGCAAGGCTACGCCGCAAGAAAGGTCGGTGTAACGGCTGTCTGTTGGATATACAGATATTCAAGACACGTTTTTCCGCACTCGGCGGTAATATCGTGTTATGGGGGCGCTTACCTCGAGCCAATCAGACTACGAACTCTCGGCGGATACTATCCTCGAGTTACTGGCCAACCGTCGGCGTCGGTACCTCCTGTACGCCCTTCGGGGTCAGGACGGGCCGATTGAACTCTCGACACTCGCCGAGCAAGTCGCCGGCTGGGAACACGACGTTCCGCCCGAGGAGGTCGCAAAGAACGAATACAAAAGCGTCTACGTCTCGTCCGTCCAGTGCCACGTCCCGAAACTGGCGGACGCTGGCGTCGTCGACCACGACGAGGACAACCACACCGTGGTCCTCGCGGACAACTTCGAGCAACTCGAGCCGTACCTTCGTATCGTCGTCAAGGACGAACCGGAGAACTCGACGCTGCATACAGCACTCGAGCGGGAAGCCGGCGAGGGCTTCTTCAGCCAGATCAGAGAGAACGTCGCGCGGCTCAAGCAGTGACCACTGCCAACTGATCACAGCCCCCGATTCGGCTCCGTGACGTGTCGCTTTCTCGCTGTTGATAGCGTGTACTCGAGTCGCTGCTGGCTGTAATTTCGTTTCACCCTGTTTTCTCAGCGTGCTGTGAGCTATCGCTGGGTGGGTGGTGATGGAGTGGGGCTCGGGCGGGTTCGAACCTCGCCCAGACGGTTGGCCTCACTTCGTTCGGCCGCTGCGACTGGTCTGGTTCGAATCCGCCACTCGCGTCACAGTGCTGGCGCTCACGAATTGTTCGCGACAGCAATAGTGGGCTCGGGCGGGTTCGAACCGAAATCAGACGTGCTCGCTTCGCTGCGCGCGACTGATAGGGTTCGATCCGCCCTCACGACAGATTTCTGCCGCTCACGAATTGTTCGCGGCAGAAATATGGGCTCGGGCGGGTTCGAACCACGGTCGCAGCAAAGCTGCTCCCTGATTAGAACCCGCCTCGCGCTACGATTCACTCCTCACGTTCGTTCGTCGTAGAATCGTAGTGGGCTCGGGCGGGTTCGAACCACCGACCTCGGCCTTGTAAAGGCCGCGTCATAACCAGCTAGACCACGAGCCCGTATCCGGAACAAGACCCCCCGTCCGAATAACCTTTACTTTCTCGTGTCGCACCGAAGGTATGGTTCTCGAGCGGGTCTGGAAAGGCCTCCTTGCCGTCGCCGTACTCCTGCTCATTGTCATATTGGCCCTCCAGACCGGTCTCATCGCCGACCCATGGGCGGACGACACCCGAACGCTCCACGTGCTCGACGAGGACGACGACCCCAAAGCGATCATCGAAGTCGAACTCGCGGATACGCCGATGGAGCGCTACACCGGGTTGAGCGACCACGACTCTCTGGCGGACGGCGAGGGAATGCTGTTCATCCATGCAAGCGAAGGCGAACGAACCTACGTCATGCGCGACATGGACTTCGACATCGACATCATCTTCATCGACGCCAATCGCGAGATCACGTCGATCGAACACGCCCGCGCGCCAGAGCCGGGCGAGGATGGCGAGGCACTCGAGTACACTGGCCATGGCGAGTGGGTGCTCGAGGTGCCACGGGGCTACGCGAATCAGACTGGGATGGAACCTGGTGACGAGGTTGAACTCGTCGCGGAGTAATCTTCGAACCGATGTGTTTCGATTCGTAGCAAACTCTTATTGCCAGTCGGCTCACAGGTGCGTATAATGGCCGGCGTCGACTGGGATGAAGACGATCCGTTCGAGGAGCAACGCGAGCAGGCAGAGAGTCCGATGCGACGGCTCATATTCGATTTCGGCCGTCCGTACTGGTTTTCGATGACTGTCGGACTCATTTCGAGCGTGTTCGCGCGTGCGCTGGATCTGTTGCCGGCGCTGTTACTCGCGGTTGCGATCGACTCGATCTTTGGCGAACAGGCGTTTCACGAGCAGGTGCCACTGTCCGTGCTGCCGGAGGCGTGGCTGCCGACGACGCCGGAAGAGCAGTTCGCGTTCGTCGTCATCGCTATCGCTGGTTCGTTCGTCCTCGGCGCGGTGTTTCACTGGCTGCGAAACTGGGGGTTTAACTCCTTCTCACAGGATGTCCAGCACGACGTGCGAACGGCGACGTACGACAAGATGCAGCGCCTCGATATGGAGTTTTTCTCGAACAAGCAGACCGGTGAGATGATGTCGGTGCTCTCGAACGACGTCAACCAACTCGAGCGCTTCCTCAACGAGGGGATGAACTCGGCGACCCGGCTAATCGTGATGGTGTTCGGGATTACCTTCCTGCTGTTCTGGCTCAACCCGCAACTGGCGCTGGTTTCGCTCGCGCCTGTTCCGTTAATTGCGATCTTCACCTACATTTTCGTCCAGAAAATCCAGCCGAAGTACGCCGCCGTCCGCTCCTCGGTCGGGAAGGTCAACTCCCGACTCGAGAACAACCTCGGTGGCATCAACGTGATCAAGTCCTCGAACACCGAGGAGTACGAGTCCGACCGCGTCAACGATGTTTCGCGCAAGTACTACGATACTAACTGGGAAGCCATTTGGCTCCGAATCAAGTTCTTCCCGGGCCTGCAGGTGATTTCGGGGATCGGTTTCGTCCTGACGTTCCTGGTCGGCGGTTACTGGGTACTCATGGGCACTGCACCGGGGCCGTTCACGGGGACACTCGAGACCGGTGTCTTCGTCGCGTTCATCATGTACACCCAGCAACTCGTCTGGCCGATGGCCCAGTTCGGACAGGTCATCAATATGTACCAGCGCGCGGAGGCCTCGAGCGAACGGATCTTCGGCCTGATGGACGAACAGGGGCGCATCGAGCGCGACGAGGATGCCAACGATATCGAGATCCGAGACGGTCGAGTCGAGTACGACAACGTTAGTTTCAGTTACGAGGACGAACTGCACGATACCGACGAAGATGCAGACGGGACTCCGGCCGAGGACCTGATCATCGACGACATCAGTTTCGACGTCGACGGTGGCGAGACAGTCGCACTCGTCGGCCCAACGGGTGCCGGCAAGTCGACCGTCCTCAAACTCCTCCTCCGGCTCTACGACGTCAACGAGGGGGCGATCCGCATCGACGGACAGGACGTCCGCGACGTCTCGCTTGCCAGTCTCCGCCAGTCGATGGGCTACGTCGGCCAGGACTCGTTCCTCTTCTACGGCACCGTCGAGGAGAACATCACCTACGGCACCTTCGGCGCGGACCGCGAGGATATCGTCGAGGCCGCCAAAGCCGCTGAGGCCCACGAGTTCATCCAGAACCTCCCCGAGGGGTACGACACGATGGTCGGCGAGCGCGGCGTCAAACTCTCGGGCGGTCAGCGCCAGCGCGTCGCCATCGCCCGCGCGGTCCTCAAGGATCCTGACATCCTCATCCTGGACGAGGCGACCAGCGACGTCGACACGGAGACCGAGATGCTCATCCAGCGCTCGATCGACGACCTGACTGAGAATCGAACCACCTTCGCCATCGCCCACCGTCTCTCGACGATCAAGGACGCCGATCAGATCCTCGTCCTCGAGGACGGCCGAATCGTCGAACGCGGTACCCACGCCGAACTACTGCAGAACGAAGGCCTCTACTCGCATCTCTGGGGCGTTCAGGCCGGCGAAATCGACGAACTCCCACAGGAGTTCATCGAGCGCGCCCAGCGTCGCCACGCGCGCACAGAAATTAGTGACGACTAATTCGGCGATAACCACCTCCGCGATAACTACCTCAGCGACGACGCAGCGACAACTTAGTTCGCCCTCAGAACGACTCCTGCTCGCGCTGGCCTTCCTGGTCCGGCGCACCCTCGTCCTGCCTCTCCTCACCCACCGCGGGCGGCGTTCGGTCGCTGTAGTTTTTCCGCCCGATCGCCTCGTCGCCGACCATGTTCATGATCGCCTGTTCGACTTCCCCGTAGTCCCGATACTCCTCCTCGTTCAGCGGCCCGATGATCTCCTCGAGTGTCGCCGTTTTCTCATTCATCTCGAGTTCCGTGTCGCCGTGTGTCTCGAGTAACTCGTCTTGGCTGATCGGATACTCCACCGACTCGAGTTCGTCGCCGAGGTCGCCCAGTTCGACGCCGAGTTCGCGGCTGTCGTCGGTCATAGTGGCCTTTCGTCGATGGGGCGGAAACCGGTTGACCTTGCGTTCGCCACGGTGGCGTATGTGGTGTTTCCGGACCCTGAGGTGCCGTGTCACGTGTCACGAGTTACGAGTTACGAGTCACGAGTCACCGACGGTTTCATGTCCGAACGCCGAGCCTATGCTGCTATGGACATCGCCAGCGCCACCTGGACCGACGTGGGGGAACTCGAGGCCGACCTCGCGGTCGTTCCCGTCGGCAGCACGGAACAGCACGGCCCGCACGCACCGCTCGGAGCCGACGTACTCACCGCCGAGGCAGTCGCCGACGCCGGACTCGAGCGCACTGATCGTGACGTGCTCCGAGCGCCAGCGATTCCGATCGGCGTCGCGGAGGAACACCGCCAGTTTCCGGGCACGATGTGGGTCTCGCCGGACACCTTCCGCAGCTACGTCAGCGAAGCCGTCCAGAGTCTGGCCCACCACGGCGTCGAACGCGTCGTCCTCGTCAACGGCCACGGCGGCAACGTCGACGCGCTCCGAGAGGTCGGTGCGCGGCTCACGCGCGACGGCGACGCCTACACCGTCCCGTTCACCTGGTTCAACGCAGTCGGAGAGCACTCTGCTGATATGGGCCACGGTGGGCCACTCGAGACGGCCCTCCTTCGACACGTCGAACCCGAACTGGTCCGCGAAGACCGCATCGAAGAAGCGCGCGACGGCGCTGCCGATGGCTGGGGCGAGTGGACGAGTTACGTGAACCTGGCCTACGATTCCGCACAGTTTAGCGAAAACGGTGTCGTCGGGGATCCAGCCGAGGGCGACGCGGAGCGAGGCGAGAAGCTACTCGAGTTGGCGGCCGAGTCGCTGGTGCGGTTGCTGGATGCGGTTGCGGAGCGGGATGTGTCGGTGGCCGATAGCCGGTAGTTGTCGTCTGTAGCGGGTAGCGCGCAGCTAGTAGCGGGTAGCAGGTGGCGGGTATCGCGGCTGGTGGCGGGTATCGCGGCTGGTGGCGGGTATCGCGGCTGGTGGCGGGTATCGCGGCTGGTGGCCGGTATCGCGGACGGATCTGAAACGACGTTATTCTTCGTCGCCGTCGTCATCCTCTTCGTCGCCATCGTCAGCCGCCTCCTCCTCTTCGTCGGCGTCTGCATCAGGGCCGGCGTCCTCGAGTGCCCCGCGCAGCGCTGGAATCGTCGCGGTGAGGTCACCGACCTGCTCGCCGGCATCGCTGATATCTGCGATGGTCGCTTCGAGATTAGCAATCTCTTCTTCGAGGTCCTCGGCATCGTCGAAGGCATCGGCGCGCTGGCCCATGGTGAACCACTTCTTCGCGTCGCGGAGGTGCTCTTCGGCGTCGCCGGCGTCGAGTGCTGAGTTGAGTGCGTTGAGCATGCCGAGGACGTTATCTGCGTCGGCCTCCCAGACGTCGTCCGAGTCGGGGAGGGCGTCCCAGGCGTCCGCGAGCGAGGATTCGACGTCCTCGCGCATTTCGTTGGCCGCTTCGCCGAAGAGTTCCTCGTCGTCGCCGAGTGTCGCTTGGCTCATGTCACCACGTTCACGGTCACCGAGGTTAAAAGGTCGCCCGAAAGTGAAAGTGAAAATTGGCGGGAGCGAATCGGTACCGTCCGAACGGCGAGCACGTTTCGAAAGGAAGGTCATCTGTTGTGTGGGTATCGCTTGATCACTCCGTTCGGGTCGCCCGTGTCGTGTCCCGTTCAGTCTCCCGCGTCGCGGCCACTCACGGAAACCACTTTCATCATCGGGTAGCCGTCTTCCATCGCCATCTGCGTCACGACCTCTCGGCCTTCGTACTCGATTACGATTTCGACCTCGAGAAACCGTCCCGTCAGTTCAGTGTAGTCGGCCGCCGACCCAGCGAGTTCGGACTCGAGTTCGTCCGTGCGAACGTCGACAGTCACGTCGACGCAGTGGGGTTGGTTCTCGATGGATGCTTCCATCGCGCGGGCGAGGCTTGGAGCGCTCTCGGGTGCGACGGGCGTGCCGGCGAACTGGTGATAGAGCGTGCCGAACTTGATGCCGGCCTCGAAGCAGGCGGTTTCGGCGGTTGTCGGGGCTGTTGGGGCTGTCGGGGCTGTCGATGCTGCTGCCGTTTCCGAGTCGGCTGGCTCGGATTCGTCGTCGCTCTCGCTCATAGTCACGGGTTCGCGGGCGGGATGGAAGGCCGTTGCGCTCCGCCGTTCCACTTCATCTGGCCGCGGTGTGACACCGACGTACGTCCCGGTCCAGAACCGCATGGTTCTTATCGACGCTTTCCCTCACACCGAACGAATGGCACAGTCGGTCCTGCTTACCGGGGCTGCGGGGCGCGTCGGAACGGCGATCCTCGCCGACCTCGCGGACGAACACGAGTGGCGGCTGATGGATCGCGACCCGATGACGGAGGACCATCCTGGCGAATTCGTCGTCGCGGATATCACCGACGAGGAAACCGTCCGCGACGCGATGGAGGGCATCGACGTGGTCATCCACCTCGCGGGCGACCCGCGTCCGGAAGCGCCCTGGGATAGCGTCCTGACGAACAACATCGACGGCACGCAGACGATTTTCGAGGCCGCAGTCGACGCCGACGTGGAGAAGGTTGTCTTCGCATCCTCGAATCACGCCGTTGGCGCGTACGAAACCGAAGAACGCACTCCCGAGATGTACCGCGCGCACGACGACTACTTGCTCGACGGCACGGAACTCCCGCGACCGGGGAACCTCTACGGCGTCTCCAAGGCCGCCGGCGAGTCGCTCGGGCGGTACTACCACGACGAACACGGCCTCTCCGTCGCCTGCGTTCGGATCGGAAATCTCACGAAGGGCCATCCACCAATCGATTACGAGCGCGGGCAGGCGATGTGGCTCTCCTACCGCGACTGTGCACACCTGTTCGACCGCTGCATCCGCGCGGAGTACGAGTACGAAATCGTCTATGGCATCTCCGACAACGACCGCAAATACTACTCGATCGATCGCGCGAAAGCGGTGCTGGGCTACGAGCCACGGGACAACTCAGCCGAGCACAACTGAGGGCGGTTTTTCGGACGGAATCGAAATTGGATGGCGTTTGAGAGCTTTTGCTCCCGTAGTGATTTGCTCCCGACAAAGCCGTTGGATCACCTGTTGAAGGCCGTTGGATCGCCTGTTGAAAACAGATGGATCGCCTGTTGAAAACAGATGGATCGCCTGTTGAAAACAGATGGATCGCCTGTTGAAAACAGATGGATCGCCTATTGTGGCGTGAAACTGCAGTTCGCTCCTCCGTGAGTCTGCTTGTCGTCTTTGTTTCCCGCCGGATCAGGGTTCGTCTCGACGTTCGGCGGTCGCGTTTGTCGCCTCGCGCACCGCCTGTTCGAACGCGTTGCTCGTGATACCGTATCGCGTATATCCGGCGGCTGTTCGTGTCCGCGAGACGGCGACGACAGGCTCACGGTCGACGTAGAGTCTCCAGTCGTCGCCGTTCTCGACGTCGACTCCTCTGAACTGGATCTCTACGCCGTGGCTCGACTCGAGTCGCTCGACGACTGGCGGAACGAGTACGTGATCCTGGAACTGTGGCGGCCGATACGGCGAGAGGTCATGCGCTCGAAACTCCTCGACAGCGTTGCGCCACCACGCGGGAAGCTCGGAGACATCGATGTCCGCGTACGGCTCGTCGCGGTCCAACCAGCCAGGGGCACGCTCGTCGCCGTCGCGTTCGATATTGCGGTCGTCCTCGGCGGTCATCGTGCCGTTACAGGCCCACGTAGAGTTCGCCGTCGATCTCTCGAACGTCGTAGGTCGGGAGGCGATACTTGTCACTGGCCGTGTGTCGCCCGTCCGTGACGTCGAACTCCCAGCCGTGCCACGGGCAGGCGACGATCTCGTCCTCGCAGCTCCAGACGAGGTCTTCGTCCTCGTCGACCTCGAGCGTGCCGCTTAGCAGCCCTTCGCAGGCCGGACCGCCCTGGTGGGGACAGTAGTTCGAGAGTGCGTAGAGGTCGCCGTTCGAGTTGAAGACCGCGACCTCGCGCCCCTCGACGTCCGCGATGATCCGTTCGCCTTCCTCGAGTTCGTCCGCGGAAGCGACGTGATGGAGGCCGTCGGTTTCGGGGTTTTGTGTATCGTTCGTCGCCATATTAGTCGAAGTCGTACACCCGTTCTGCCGTTTTCCCGTAGATATTCTGAATCTCCTCGCTCGAGAACTCCGAGCGAAGGATCTTCAGCAGTTCGTCAGTGTTGTCGAAGTCGAAGTGCGGATAGTCCGAGGAGAACATGAGATTGTCCTCGCCCTCGAACAGCCGGGTGATCTGGTTGAGATACTGCGGGTCGTCGGCGCCTTCAACCGGCTGGCTCGTCAGGTAGAACTGATCCTTGAGGTACTCGCTCGGAAGCTTCTCGAGCATCGGTGCGTCCCACTTCGCGCCCATGTAGTCGTGATCCATCCGGCGCATGAAGTATGGGTACCAGCCGAGTCCGGCCTCCTGGATAACGAACTCGAGATCGGGGAACCGTTCGGGAACGCCCTGTGTGATCATGTCAGCCAGATTCGTCTGGTGCATCATGTTGTGCGAGGTAGCGTGAACTGGTAGTGCGCGGTTCATCGACTTCCAGGTCGAGGGGAACCGAGTCATCATCGTCCCGCCGGCGTTGTGCATCTTGATCGGCAGGCCGGCTCGCTCACAGGCCTCGTACAGCGGGTAGTAGCGCTCGTTCCCCAGGGTCGGATCGACCGAGCCGCTGGGAATCATGACGGCGACGATCCCGTCTTCGTCGGCCCGACGGTCGACCTCTTCGGCGGCCTCGACCGGCTTCTGCGGTGCAACGATCGCTGCGCCGTAGACGCCGTTGTCCGTGTCGATCACTTCGTCGAGCAGCCAGTTGTTGTACGCCGTCGCCAGCGCGGCGGCCAGATCGTCGTGGTGGACGGCCCCCAGATAGAGGTTCTGAGTCGGGGTCGCGATTGCCTTGTCCCATTCGATCAGGTCTTTTCCCTTCTGGATGTCGTCGGCCGTTCGGACGGTTTCGGAGTCGGCTTTTCCCATCGTCACGGAGTACACCATCCCGTGAGCGGGATAGACGCGCCCGAGATAGCCGTAGTCGTCGCCACCCTGGGTGTTCAACATCTCGTCGAACGGACTCTCGAGGTACGGAAAGATATCTTCCTGCCGTTCGGTCAGGTGGAAGTCCGTGTCCACGATGACCTCGAGGTCGTCGATAGACCGGATCCGATCCGCCTGTTGTGTCGTCGAACTCATCGATTCTATCATGGTCGATAGTGCATAAATAACGAAGGGCGATTTCCGCGCGTGAAACGCTATACCGGTCGAATAGCCTCTTTTAGAGACAGTCGTTGATCTTCGTCGCACCGTAAACGCCCTCGAGACGACGGGTAGCCGCTTCGTCGACGGGACCGGCCCCCGGAGAGTAGTCGACCAGCATCTGTTCGCTGCTAGAGAACGATTAACTACTCTGTTTCCCAGTAGAAAACGACTTTGCGTTCGAGTTCGCAGGTAGCATATCGATGACTGACTGGAAACCGGGCGGTCCGGAGCCTGGAGACGATGAATCGACTATCAAGAGCGTCGATACCTCGTTCGCTATTGTTACAGCCCTGAAAGAGCGTGACAGTGCTGGCGTGACCGAGTTAGCGGACGCGACCGGACTCTCGAAGAGTTCGGTCCACAAACACCTGCGGTCGCTGTTGAAACACGATTTCGTGGTCACAGACGGCGACGAGTACCGACTCGGACTTCGGTATCTCGATCTGGGTGCTCACGTGCGAGCGCAGATACCGGGGTCGTCAGAGATCAAACGCAAACTGCGCGAACTCGCAGAGCAGGCTGGTGAAAGCGCCCAGTTCGCCGTCGAGGAGCGCGGCAAGGCCGTGGTCCTCTACCGGGAGGTGAGCCACGGCGGCGTCTACTCCCGCGGGCGCGTCGGCCGACGGTTCTACATGCACCAGACCGCTGCCGGAAAAGCACTGCTCTCACAGTTTTCCGAGCAGTGGGTCCGTGAAATCGTTGCCCGACACGGGCTCCCGGCAACGACTCCTCATACCATCACTGACGAGGACGCGCTGTTCGAAGAACTCGAGGAGGTACGGGAACGCGGCGTCGCGTTCAACAGCGAGGGAAGCACCGAGGGCCTTCGATCCGTCGCTGTGCCGGTTTCGGGACCCGATGGCGACGTTCTCGGGGCGTTCGCCGTCGCCGGGCCAACACACCGACTCGAGGGGGAGCGGTTCGAGACGGAGATTCCGGACCTCCTCCGTAGCATCGTCAACGAACTCGAGTTGAACCTGGCGTATTCGTGAGGACGGCAGACTGCCTGGCGACGTCCGCTTCGATGGCTCGCTGGTCGCGTCTGCAGGCGTCGTTCGCTCTCCAGGACGACGAGAGCAGTTGGAGTGGCTGACACAGGGGCCGCAACTGGACGGCTGACCAGGCTGTTGCCCGCATGCGCTGGCGTGTGCTGACCCCGCCCAGCACGACTGCGACCCGTGGTCAGTCGTGCTGTCTCCCCTTTCTCTCCACAACCGCTCTCTGTGCACCCTCAGAACAGTCCTTCCACATCCGACTCCTTCGCTTGTCGCCGATCGACGTGTCCCGCTAGCCGCTGGGCGACAATTCCGCGGTGAGCATCCTCGCGGACGAAATCGAACAGCAGCGAGATGAACGCGCTGTCGTCCTCGCCCGCCGCCAGATCGTGCTCGGCGTACTCGAGTCCCTGCTCGATCACTCCCGCCTCGTAGCCGAGTTCGCCGGCGAGGACGAGCGCGGCAATCGCCGTCGCGTCGAAGCCGAGGTCGTCGCGCGTCGGCACGTCGCCTTCGTGTTCGATGCGGACGGGCGGACGCCGTTCGACGAGTTCGGGGTCGGCGGCGAGTGCGGCGAGGAACGAGCGCAGGGGCGGGAGTCGAACGTTGCGATAGGTGTCCGGGAGATCGGCGAGGTACTCGAGTGCGCTTTCGGCCAGCCCAACTGCGCCCTCCCAGTTTTGCGTGTGCGCGTGGTGGACGGCGGCGGTGGCCTGGATGAGGCCGTGGAGTAGTTGTTCATCGTCGGTGCCACTGTCTAGGTCGAGCCAGTGGTCTTCCCAGGCGTCGTGGGCGGCGTGGTAGAAGCCGTCGTTGTAGATGGCGATGCCGGCCCGGAGGTGGTCGCGCATAGGTGGCTGTCTGCTGGTCAGTAGTCGGGGGAGAGTGGAGAGGGTGTCGGTGGCTGGTTCTTCTGACGGCGGTATGGTGCTGTCTAGTCGAGCGGACTGGTGACAACTGCTGAATCAGGGTTTTGACTGGCGGCAGGAACTGAAAGTGCCGGATACGTACCGCCTCCGGCGGGGCGGGCAGACAACTGTCGAAACGGAGAGTGCGGCCAAACCATGACGGAAACTGGACGCCGGGATGCACTCTCTGACCGGTTACTCACCGCCACCGGTGAGGCGGTACTCGATCCGAGCACGGAATCGCATATTATTATGCGCGCAGTTCCGACTGTTTAGGCTCCCGTTGTGTCGGGCGAAATGGTTCTATGGCCACCCTAAGAGTTCTCTCGACGGATTCGACCGGCAGATTCTGTTCGACTGCGAACGTCGGTGTCGGTCACTCGCTCTACTCGTCGTCCCAGTTCCAGCGGAACTGGCCGTCTCGCTGAACGACCTCGCCGTCGATTTCGAGCTGCGACTCCTCGCTCACGTCGGTAATCATGTCGACGTGGACCGCCGAATCGTTGCCCGTCTCTCCCTCCGGCAGGCAGGCGTCGTAGGCCCGGCCGAGCGCCAGGTGGATCGTATCGCCCATCTTCTCGTCGAAGAGGATGTTGTCCGTATAGCGGTCGATGCCGCGGTTCATCCCAATTCCGAGTTCGCCCAGGC
The DNA here is from genome assembly GCF_000025625.1 of Natrialba magadii ATCC 43099. Lineage (NCBI taxonomy): Archaea > Methanobacteriati > Methanobacteriota > Halobacteria > Halobacteriales > Natrialbaceae > Natrialba > Natrialba magadii. Next base: position 2,310,096 of record NC_013922.1, read on the forward strand.
GGCGCGCACCCTCGTCTGCGTCGAGAATGTCGCCAATGACGGCTTCGCCCTGGTCGGCGTCGTAGTCGACGACCTCACCGTCCTCGAACTCGAGTCGGACGTTCCGGACGGCCTCCCCGCGGAGCGTCATCGGCACGTCGAAGGTGACCTCGCCTTCGGTGGCGGCGGGCGCGGTGAAGACCTCGCCGCTCGGGAGGTTGTGTGAGTCGTAGGCGACCGAGGCGGCGCTGTTGACTGCCGTTCGGCCCTCGATACTCATCGTGAGGTCGGTTCCCTCGGAGACGAGTCGGACCTCGGAGCCCTCGTCGAGGAGGTCCTTCATGTTCGCCATCTCGTCGGCCAGTGACTCCCAGTCGCGCAGGATGGCGTCGTAGGCGAACTCCTGGTACTCCTCGTAGGCCATGTTAGCCTGCTGGGCGAGCGAGCGGTTGGGGTGGACGGTCGACACCCAGCGTGTATCGTAGCGCGCCTCGCGGATCTCGTCGCGAGCCTGGCGGTGTGCAGTACGGGTCTCGCCGGGGACGTCTGCCGTCGCGCTCGTGTTCCGTCCGCCGCGAATCGAGAGGTAGACGTCCGTTTCCTCCATGAGCGCGCGTTCGTGACTCGGGTTCTCGTCGAACTCGTCGTCGTGGGCTCGGAGGTACGCGCGTGTGACCTCGCCGGAACTGTAGGTCGCGAGGAGGTTCGCGCCGCGCTCGCCGAGCTTCTCGGCGACAGCGACGGCGAGTTCGTGAGCGTCGGGACCGACAGAGAGAACGACGTTGTCGCCGGCCTCGACGCGGGCGCTCCAGTCTACCAGTACCTCCGCGTGCTCGCGAATGCGTTCGTCCATACCGGCACGTGTGAGTGGTTCCATAAAGTCGTCACCGTTTGGCTCCACGCAGCCCGGTGAGTCGACGGTCATGGGTACAGTCAGGTCGATGCTTCGGCCGCTGCGGAGTCGTTTCGCGAGCGGACGAACGAGACGACCGCGTAGACGACAGGTGTGTCGAGAATCGCAATCGCGAGCTTCAGCAGGTACTGTCCGATAATCAGGCCGATGACACCCTCGAAGCCGGGGTAGAAGCCGACGCCGAGGGTCAGCGGCGCGATCGCGAACGCGATCGAGACGAAGATCACCGTGTCGATCGCTTGACTGCTCGCCGTCGAGGCGATGTTTCGCAGCCAGAGCTTCTCGCGGCCGGTCCGATCTCTGATCCAGTGAAAGATGAGCACGTCCCAGTTCTGGCTGACGACGTAGGCGAGCAGACTCCCGATGACGATGTTCGTCGAGGCACCGAGTACGTTTTCGAACTCGCTCGCGACTGCCGGATCCTGTGCCGGCGCGGCGATCGTCGACCAGACGAGCACGAGCACCACGAAGTTCAGCGCGAAGCCGACGTTGACGACGACCTGTGCCGCTCGCCGTCCGTACAGCTCAGCATAGCAGTCACTCGCCAGAAAGGTCAGCGCGTACGCGAGCGCTGCACCCGGCAACACGAGTTCCGCACCCGTCACTGGGAGTGCAACCGGCAGGGAGAACTCGAGTACCTTCGCGGCCGTCACCTGTGCGGTGACGAGTGCGGCGACGAAGAGGCCGATCAGCGAAACCTGCGGTATGGTGGGTGTTGGTGCCGGTGGCGATGGTGTTGCTCCCGACCGCTGCTCGTGTGTCGGGGTCGCTGCATCGTCGTTTCCCTGCTGGTGTTCCATACCCGCGGGCTCTCTGGCGAGTGATCCTAAACGATGCTATTCGCACGGCCCGCGGCTGGCGGCGACGACGAAGCGCGATCTGCCGCGGTGCGGACAGCCGCTCGACGATGGTGGGACGGGTTGCGAGCGCCAGCCGACAGTTGGGGTGAACCTACGTACCCGCTAATGAAGACATTCGATACCGAAGTCGTTCGGTACTGCCGCTAAGAACAACTGTCTGTCGCCATCTCGGCACACGGCCCGAACATCATCGGCCTCTGGTCTGTTCAAATCGTTTTCGTGTTGCAACTCGAGTAGTGTCCGAAAACGCGCGTTAGATTGCCTGAAACTCCGTTCTATTGCCTGATACGCCATAGATAACAAATAGCCGCTGTCGTGGTGTGAGCGTATGGGTGAAACATGGACGATCTGACCGGGTTCCAACGGGACCTCCTGTACGTCATTGCAGGAGCGGACCAGCCGTCCGGCCAAGATGTAAAGGACGAGATCGAGACATACTACAGCGCCGAGATCAACCACGGGCGGCTGTATCCCAATCTCGACACGCTCGTGAATAAAGAGCTCGTCGAGAAAGGAGAACTCGATCGACGAACAAACTACTACGCGATCAGTGACGAGGGTCGACAACGAATCGAAGACCGACGAGAGTGGGAACGCCAGTACGTCGATGTTTGAGGGTGCGGTGAGTTGAGGGCCTGCGGGCCTGCATGCTTGCGGACTCCACCCAGACCAGGAGACCGACGCGGACGACCGCGGTAAGCCAGTGTCAGTGCCCGCAACCGAGCGACGATTACACTGATATCCTGCGTCAGCAGCCGACTCAAGACCGTGGGCGTCGCGCTAGTCTCGACTCTACGGTTCGTTCGTCGGTACCGTCGCTCCGATTAGCGACACTGCTGGATTATAGCGACCGGGAATTTCCGCTGATCTGGGTAGTCTCTGCCCATATCATGGCAATCTGTTGCCGTCGTTTCCGGCTTTTTCAACAGTGGCCCGTACTCGAAGTACCGAGGTCTTGGGTAGTTGCGTCAGATCCACGTCTCCGGCCTTTCACCTTCTGTCCTCTTCTGCTTCCTGTCGGTGCGAGCGATACCGTTTCCCATGCAATGCCACTGTCGGTACCGTACCGGGTATAAGATCTGGCGCTGGTGGTTCGACAGTGGGGTTATCTGGAGATGTCGGAGGTTACGGTGGCTGTGTGCGGTTGGCCAGAGCTGTGGCTGTGGCTGTAGTTGTAGTTGTGGCTGTGGGTGTCGCCGTAGCTTTTGAACTGACCTGTCGTGTGGAGATCGCGTAGTGTCCGGGCGGCCGGTAGGTGGTGGCGGTGGTAAACTGTTGCCGACCCGGACAGTTTCCTCTTCCGTGTGAGGGATTATTAAACCAACTGTCTTGTGTGCATCGTTGATACAGATAGAACAAGCCCACAGGCATCGTAGCCACTGATCGGCAGTGCGTATCCGACCGAGGGCACCGCGGTTCGAAGCGGACGTGATGAGCGCGGAACCCAGACAGTGTGTTCGGTGTGCAAACAGTTTCAGTTGCTACACGAACTCACGGAGAAAGCCCGCGACTTCAATCGTGAGCGGATGTCAAGATAGCTGGTTCGGTCTGCCATGGGATGTGATACTGTGGGACAAACTTATTGACGGGTGCGGACGTATCTCTGGGCATGCGGTTCGTGATTATCAGCGCTGGCAGGGTCGGCCTTCGGACGGCGCGCGTCCTGCGCGAAGAAGGCCACGATGTGACGATCATCGAACGTGACGAGGCGAAAGTCCGGCGCGCTCGGACCCAGTCGTTCACTGTCATTGACGGCGACGGCTCTCGTGAAGCAGTTCTCGAGGAAGCAGGGGTTGCGGATGCCGATGCGGTCGGTGCGCTGACAGGCGATCTGAACGTCAACTTCACTGCCTGCATGATCGCCAAGCATCACGGCTGTCGGACGGTCATGCGTATCGACGAAGCCTACCGCGAGGGAATCTACCGCAAGTATGCAGAGGAAGTCGACGAGGTGATCTACCCCGAACGACTCGGTGCGATCGGTGCGAAGAACGCCCTCCTCGGCGGCACGATCCGCGCGATTGCGGATATCGCCCAGCACCTCCAGATCGTCGAACTGACGATCACCGACGAGGCACCCGTCAACGGCTACACCATCAGCGAGTTGCAACTGCCTGCTGACGCGACCGTCCTCGCGTTCGGGAAGGACGAACAGCCACTCGAGATTCCCTCCGAGGACGAGTCGCTCGAGGTCGGCGACCGACTCGTCGTGCTCGCCGATTTCGACGTGTTGAGCGAGGTCAGGCAGCTGCTGGTCGGTGATGGATCGAACGAGACGACGACGATTGACGCGGATACTACGACCGGAGGACTCAACTAATGGTTACTGCATTCGTTATGATCAAAGCGAACACCGGTGAGGCGGATCGACTGCGAACAGACATCACGGAACTCGACGGCGTCGAGTCGGCACATATCGTCGCCGGCGATGTCGACCTCATCGCCAAAGCGATGGTCGACACACCGGCCGCAGTCAAGGAAATCGCAGCGACACAGATTCAGGGAATCGAAGGCGTCGAGGACACGCAGACGTATATCGCGATGGACTGATCCGCTTTCCCGAGCGCAACGGAGCGCGTTGTCCAACCGGTGTCCGCTCGTCTACGGCCCGCGATCTGACCGCTTATCGGCCCCTCACAGCGGAACGTTTCCGTTCCCCTGGCCGTCCTCGCGTCCCTGCTCCGTTCCGGACGCCCCATCGGCCGCCTGCTGTCCGCGACTCTGTGCACTCTCTAACAGCGTCGCCGCCGGCCCCTCGTACTCGTAGCCGGGAATAATCCCCTGGGCGTACGTCCCCTCGACGTACTCGATCAACGCCTTCGCATCCGCGACTCCGTTGGCCGCATCCCACGCGGTGAACTCGAGTACCACCGTCACCGTCTCGTCGTGTCGCTCGACCTGCGGCTCTTCGTGAGTGTCCGTCTGTGTGACGGTGAAGACATCTTCGAGTCGCCGTTCCAGTGTCTCGAACCAGCCGTCTTCGACGACGGGAGCGACGGTTTCGTCTGCGACGGCGGCGTCGAGGGTTGGGAGTGTGACCTCGACGGAGACGTATCCGTCGCGCGGTTCCGGGGCGTCGGTTGCAGTGACGTGTGCGTCGAATTCAGTGGTGGTGAGTGCGTATTGTTCGCCGTTATCGGTCGGCTCGAAGGCGTCGTGTGCGCCGAGTTCGCGGTCGACGGCGTCGGGGAGCGATGTCATCGTGGTTCAAACGACGGTCGTTGACGAAAAGGGTGTTACGTTCGGTGTGCTGTGGGCGACTGCTGTGACGGCCCGCCCACAGTACCCCCTCAGCACAGACGACATACCGCGCGGGAATTCCCGATCCGTTTCCTCGACCGGTGCTGTCACGAATGTGAACCAGCCGGTTGGCTCCGAGAGTCACCGATAGGGAACTGTTACAGACACCAATCGCAAGCAGGTGCGGGGCTGTTTCACGATGTCAGCCATCGATTACCCGTGGAAACGACGTGCATTACTACAACCGATACCGACGTGTTTCGTTGGCATGGATCTCGATAGATACGCTGCTGAACGTCGCCGCTTTGCACGCCTCCTCGGAACTGATGGTGATCTCGGTTCTGGCCTCCCGATCGGTGCTGTCTCAGACCAGCGTCCGTCTCCTGCCCGCGACGACGACAGCGACGATTCGACACCCCGTTCGCACGCGCCGGCTGCCGACGACGAAACAGACGACAGTTCGGACGAACGTACACGTGACGCGTCCGAGTCGCGTTCGTACTCGAGTACCGAGCAGTAGCTACTGGAGCCGAGCGACGGCCGCTAGGTGAAGGATTTCTTTTTACCAGTTGTGGCGGACACGGGTAGCGTGGCCTACGCCGAGTCGTCGACGTCACTGAGAACCGTATCGAGTGCCGTCGCAACTTCTTCGAAATCTTTCAGGGTGAGGCCGTCGGTCGTGATGATGACGCCTTTTCGCTCGGTGGTGACCCGGAGTAGAAAGCCGTTGTCGAAGACGCGGATGGTGTAGTTGTACTCGCCGAGTTCGGACCGCTCGTAGGCGGTCTGGACGGTTTTGAAGCCGCGCCACTCGTGGCCGATGAACGTCGAGAGGTCGGCGTCGCGCTCGAGGTCCTCGCGGAGATAGAGCTGTTCGTAGTCGTCGCGGGTGAAGTAGGTGACCGACCGGAGACTGTCGCCGATCGCGGTTCGACAGGTCGTGATAATCCGTTCTGCAGCCGCGGACGTGAGGAGCCCCGTGGTCATACTACCCGGTACCTCAACCTCGGATACCTTAACAGCGGTGGACACGGAAGCCGTGAGAACGGAGTCATCGGTAAGGCCAGGAGAACAGCGTACCATCCCAGGCGCTGTTCGTGACGAGGTTTCGAGCACCCAATTAGTCGAGATGCGACCAGATACGTGTTTGCAACTCGGTGGAGGCGTACAGGTCCCAGTGGGGCGACAACCGGAGTGCTGCGGTTGCGTCTCTCGTTCGATTGTCGCCACGGTCGTCTCGCGTATCAGCTTCGAGCCACCTAGCGATGATCGCAAGGACAGTTGGAGCCAGGTCAGGATCGATCCCGCAATCGAACGATCCGACGGTTGGCCCTTCCTGGGCGGCAATGGCCCGTTCGACTGCCTCGTCGGACCTCGCCGATCCGTCGGCGGTAAGATACGGGTTCAAGACGTGACCGGCCAGCGCCTTGAGCGCGTTCCCACGCAACACGGTCGGTTCGGTCGAGTCCTCGATTGCCTCGAAGAGGAATTCCCGATCGGCCGCATCGAACGGCTCTTGAACGACGTTTTGGGCCACACCAGTCGAGGGGTTCTTGATCACGTTGTACGTGTGACGTTCCCAGCATTCTTTTGCCGCGCGCAGACGCACACCTTTGTCCCCTGCGCGGACGAGAAGAGCGACATCTGCTCGGCGAATGACTGTATCGATATTGGATCGAGTCCCGCCCCTGAACCCGTGCTCCCGGTAGATGTTGGCGACGACATCCGTCGCGTGGTGTTCCGGTGAGCCGTCGTACTCCTCACGGAGCGACAGCGTTCGGCCGTCTCGTTCGTACAACCGTCCGACTGTCCCGTCTTCGGGGTCGAACTCGAGAGTGAGCAGTCGGTCGATACCCTCTGGAGGCACATCGAGCACCGGCCTGGGATCGAACACCATCTGATCGGGTTCGGAAATCATCTTCTGACCGGTTTTCACGACGAGGTTTCCACACGTTGACGAGATGGTTACCTGTCCGAGACATGCTCGGAGTTCGTTTCGGAGCGTAAACGTATCACTATTCTCACCACCCGATTCGTCTGATTTCACGTCCTTGACACACCCCGAACCCGGTAATAGCTGTCCAACTTCCGTGGCCAGATCTCGGAGCCAACCCGGCTTCGAATCTGGTTCGCTGGAAGCTGCCAGACCGTACGATGTGGCATCTTCAAGCACCGAGTCAGTACCGTCTTCGCGCGGCAGTTCGACCGTTACCGTCGTCCACCGCTCCATCCTGTTTGTCGAACCCATTCTCTTCACACTTCGTTGTGTGCATTATTATATGAATATAATGGTGTCCACCGCTGACGACATTCAACTCGGTAGCTAGATCGACTCGATCGCCTGCTCCAGATCCGCGATGATGTCGTCGACGTCCTCGATCCCGACCGAAATGCGCACGAGATCGTCAGTCGTCCCGCTCGCCAGTTTCTCCTCTTCGGTCAACTGCTGATGGGTCGTGCTCGCCGGATGGATGATCAGCGACTTCGCGTCGCCGACGTTCGCCAGCAGGCTGAACAGCTCGACCTCGTTGCAAACCGTCTCCGCGGCGTCGTAACCCCCTTCGAGACCGAAGGTGATCATGCCGCCGTAGCCGCCCTCGAGGTACTTCGTCGCGTTCTCGTGGGTCTCGTGGCTCTCGAGTCCAGGGTAGTTCACCCAGGAGACATCGGTGTGATCCTCGAGGTACTCCGCGACGGCCATGGCGTTCTCTGAGTGTTTTTCCATTCGCAGCGGAAGGGACTCGAGTTTCTGGAGCGTGACCCAGGCGTCGAACGGTGATTGCTGGTTGCCAAGGTCGCGAAGCCCGCGGGTGCGTGCGGCGATCGCGAAGGCCTGCGCGCCGAACGTCTCGGAGAAGTTGATGCCGTGATAGGCCGGATTCGGCTCGGCCAGTTCGGGGTAGTCGCCCTCGTCCCAGGGGAACGAGCCGCCGTCGACGAGGATGCCGCCGACCGTCGAGCCCGCACCGTGGATCCACTTCGTCGTCGAGTTCCAGACGAGGTCCGCGCCGTGCTCGAGTGGCCGGCACAGGTAGGGTGTCGCGAACGTGTTATCGACGAACAGCGGGACGTCGTGTTCGTGCGCGATATCGGCAATCCGCTCGATGTCCGGGGTAACAAGTGCGGGGTTGCCGATCGTTTCGAGGTGAACGAACGCGGTGTCGTCGTCGATCGCCTCGCCGTAGGCGTCGTAGTCGAGCGTGTCGACGAACTTTGTCTCGATACCGCGCTTTGCGACGGTGTGTGTGAGGTAGGTGTACGTTCCGCCGTACAGCGAGGCAGACGAGACGATGTTGTCGCCGACCTCCGCGAGGATGAACGTCGCCAGGTCGAACGCGGCCATCCCCGAGGAGGTGGCGAGCGCGCCGACGCCGCCCTCGAGTTCGGCGATACGCTCCTCTAGCATTGCGTTCGTCGGGTTCATGATCCGCGAGTAGATGTTGCCGAACTCCTCGAGTCCGAACAGCGCCGCAGCATGGTCCGTGTCCTCGAACTCGTAAGACGTCGTCTGGTACAGTGGTGGCGCACGCGCGCCTGTCGTCGGATCTGACTCCTGGCCGGCGTGGATACTGCTCGTCGCGAACTGCCGTTCGTTGCTGTCGTCTCCCATAGGAGAACCTCACAGCGAGCAGACGTAAAGCTGGGAGTAGCTGCAATATCGGTCGACATAGATGACAGTTGCCACCGACACTCGACATTCGACACCCGACTGAAACCCCACAATCAAAACTCGAGTACCCCACAGCGAGGTCACAAGCGTGGCGCACAGTTTCAAGTGCGCAGTCGCGAATGACTCGGCTGATGACGGACGACGGGCCGACCGACGGGGTCGTACAATCCGACGACGATGCTAGTGGCTCCGACTCACCGGTACCGCGATCTGCAATCAGTGACGAACTCGATGTCCCCGACTGTCCGCCGGATCCCGACGAGGCGGCTCACGTCCTCCCCGACGAGAAACTCTCCTATCCCGAGTTCGCGTTCGACGACGGCGAGATGGCTGCGAACGGGAGCTTTGAGCTCGGGCAGTCACTTGACCGCGACGAACTGGGTGACTGGCTCGCGGACCTCGCTGCCGGCCTCGAAAGCCACGATGTCGCTGTCTCGACGACCGATGAAATCGCTATCTTCGGCGTTGGGAGCGGTGACGCTGCGATTTCGTTCGAACCCGACGGCACCGAGACCGGTACTGGTACTGAAACTGGCACTGGTACCGAGTCCGGCACTGGCACCAATGCCCACACGGGAACCCTCGAGGTAACGTTCTCGCTAAACGCGAAACTGATGACGTTCTCGGACGACCCCGACGAACGCCACGCGGGCGCTCGCGCTGGCGAGGGGTTCATCCCGCTCGAGATGCTCACGTCCGACGCAGCGCCGTCGTCGTTTCGGTGCTACAACTGGATCGACGATCCACTCGGTGGCTCGACCGCGGATCCGACCACCAACTCGAGTTCCGACCCCGACCAGTAGCCCGACTGCCGGCCAGACCACCGACTCGGATGACGACACCTGATGCGCTCGACCCGGCCGCAGAAGACTCGTCTCAGCAGCTACTCGAGTAGCGACTCCCCAGTCATCTCCGGCGGCTGGTCGATCCCAATCAACTCGAGCATCGTCGGCGCGATATCGGCCAGGGTACCGCCCTCGCGGACGGCTCGACCGCCGTCCGTCCCGTCGCTCGCGACGTAGACCAGCGGCACCTCGTTGTAGGTGTGTGCTGTGTGTGGCTCGTCTTCGGTTCCCATATCGTCGGCGTTGCCATGGTCCGCCGTGATGAGCACGTCAGCACCGGCGGACTCGAGTGCGTCCGTGAGCCGACCCAGTTGTTCGTCGACGGCTTCGACGGCTGCGATGGCGGCTTCGTAGTCGCCCGTGTGGCCGACCATGTCGGGGTTGGCGTAGTTGAGCACGAGCACGTCCGGATCGTCGCTCTCCACGATCGAGATTGCGGTGTCCGTCACCTCGGGCGCGCTCATCTCCGGCTGCAGGTCGTACGTCGGCACGTCCGGACTCTCGACGATTTCGCGGATCTCGCCGTCGAACTCGACCTCGCGGCCGCCGTTCAGGAAGTAGGTGACGTGTGCGTACTTCTCGGATTCGGCGATCCGAAGCTGCGTGTTGCCCGCGTCTGCGAGCACCTCGCCGAGCACGTTTTCGGGCTGGTTCGGCGGGTACGCGATCGGGAGGTCGAACGTCTTGTCGTACTGAGTCAGCATGACGACCTCGGTGTCTGGCGGGCTGGTTTCGAACTCGTCCGCCCAGTCTTCGGGGCGGATGTCCGCGAGCATGCGGGTGAGCTGGCGTGCGCGGTCCGAACGGAAGTTGAACCAGACGACCGAATCGCCGTCCTGCAGTGCTGGCTGGTCAGTCACGAGGGTTGGCTCGACGAACTCGTCTGTCTCACCGCGGTCGTAGGACTCCTCGACTGCCGCTACTGCGGAGTCGGCTTCATACTCTGCCCGCCGGTCGACGATTGCATCGTACGCCCGCTTCGTTCGCTCCCAGTTCTGGTCGCGGTCCATCGCGTAGTACCGCCCCGAGACCGTCGCGACGTGACCCGTGCCGTGTTCAGCGACGACGGACTCGAGTTCCCGGAGATACTCGCGGCCGCCGGTCGGTGAGGTGTCCCGACCGTCGGTGATCGCGTGCGTGACAGCCTCGACCTCGCGGTCCGCGGCGAGTTCGATGAGGGCGTGGAGGTGCTCCTGGTCTGCGTGGACGCCGCCGTCGCTGACGAGGCCGACGAAGTGGATGCGGCCATCATTGTCGCGCGCGTTCTCGAAGGCGGTGTTGATCGCGTCGTTCTCCCGGAATGAGCCGTCCGCGATGGAGTCCGAAATCCGGGTGTACTCCTGGTAGACGACGCGGCCGGCCCCGATGTTCAGGTGGCCGACTTCGCTGTTTCCCATCTGTCCATCCGGCAGGCCGACGCGGCGGCCGGCGACCTCGAGTTTGCCGGTCGCGCCGGCCGCTGCGAGCCGGTCGAAAGTCGGCGTCTCGGCGGCGGCGACGGCGTCCCGCCCGTTGTCGGTGCCGAGTCCCCAGCCGTCGAGTACGATCAACGCGGCGTCCATGTGTATGTGTGGGCGATACCCGGCCGGGAGTAACTAGCTGTCGCTGTTGGCGAGTGCTACCGTTCTGAACGGAGACAGCTGATCGGTAGCCAGCTGTCGAAGAATAAACAGGGAATCCTCAGCATTCCGAGTCGTGGTCGAACGTCGCCCCACAGTCGCCACAGATGGTGCTCTTTCCGGGTTTGCACCGCTGGGCGAACACCGCACCGCAGTCGTCACAAATCATGTAGAGTCGATGCGCCGGGTCGACGCCGGCCTCGAACTCGAGTTGGATCCAGGCGTCCGGATTCTCGTCTTCGTAGAGTGTCACGCCGCCGTTCGTCTGTCGCCAGTTGACTGCGTGTTCCTCGCGCTCGCCTGTCTCCATACCTCGGTGTGACATCGGGACAGTGAGTTCCATGCGACTATCTCATATAATTTTTCTGATGATATTTTACCCGCCCTCGAGTTAACAGGCTGCGTATATCTCGGTACAATCGGTGGTCAAGGAGTGCCCGCGCTTACGACCGCCGACCACGACCACTGGCTTTTTGCGCTCACGGCGGGAGCCAACGGGCATGACACTCGATCCGGTCCACTTCGACGGCATCGCGCAACTCGCCAGACGGATCGACCACGGCGCTGACGAACGCGACCGCCGCGAGTTCGCCAAAACCGTCTGGGAGTCGTTCCTCGACCCCCTCCGTCACGACGGACGGACGGTACTCGAGCCGGTCGACGAACAGGCCCGCCGGCTGGTCGACTGCGAGGACGTCGCCCTGCAGGACCGCCAGTTCCCGACCGTCCACGGCCTCGACGCGGGGACGATCAACCCGACGACGTTCAAGAACGGGCTCGTCATCGACATCGCGCAGGCCGCGATGAGCACGACGCCGAGCGACCTCGACCTCCATCGCTCCCGGACGACGGTGATGACGGTCCACTCGAACGACGAGACGATGACCGTCGACGAGGAGTGGGGCAAGTTCGACGAGGGCTACAGCCGCAGTCGCGCCGTGAAGATTCCACCGCTGCCCCGGTTCGCCGAGGGCGTCGTCCACGCGCTCGCGCTCTACCTCGCCGAGAGCAAGCACGCGCTCGCCTACGCCGAGGACGTGTCGGACCTGCTCGTCTTAGACGGCCCGCTCTATCCGCGCGGCCTGCTCCGCTGGGCCGACCAGCACCCCGACCTCGCCGACTTCCTGCTCGAGGACCCGCGACCGACGACGGTACTCGAGAACTACGTCCGACTCGTGGAGTCGTTCGTCGACCGCGGCGTCCCCCTGATCGGCTTCGTCAAGAACCCCGCGACGCGGGTTATCACGCGGACGCTGAAGCGCAATCGGGACGTCAACGTCAGCGTTCCCTGGGCCGACGACAGCGCGCTGTTCACCCGCCTCCTCGAGCGCGGCGAGTTCGTCGACGACATCGAGGGCACCCGCTGGGAGCGAGACACAGATGCGCTCACGTACACGAACTGGTTCCGCTCGCGCGGCGGCGTCGACCGCCCGCTATCGATCGAGGGCGACGCACTTGGTGTCGAGCGCCGCCTCGACCGCGAGCAGTACGAGGTCACCTTCTTCGTCGTCTACGACCCGCGCGAGGACCTCATGTTCCGCGTCGAGGCTCCCTACGCGTTCACCCGCGATCCGGAGACGCGCGAGCGCCTCACGATGCAGGTTTTGCAAGACGTGGCGGTTTCCCACGGCCCGCCGACCATCGTCGAGAAGGCCGACGAACTCGCCCGGATCAGCGCCACGGAGAAGCGCTCGCTCAGGGAGACACTCGAGTCCCAGTTCGAGACGTCACAGCGCCGGACGTACGACGATCACCGGTGGGAAGAAGAATACACATGAGTTACTGAAAACAATCAATACTTATGTCCTACATATTCTACAAATTCCTCTACTGGAATATAACGATAATATTTATCCCACTCATAATGGAAAAACAATTGATAAAATCCATGTATGGGTAATGTATCTTGTGATTTCACAGAGGTCTATGCAGATTTCTCATTTGAACATAGTAACTTAGAAGATAGTAACACCTATGGTGCGAAGCCAAAAGATGTTATCGGAATTCACTTTGACTCTCAGTATTACTCAAGGATAAATAACACTTCCTACCGGGGTAGTTATGTCTGCACTCCACGCTTTGACTCTTCGTGTGGGGATTATAGTCCAACAGGTATTGGTTTCGAATATGATGATGATGCACACGATGATGCATCTACAACAACAGATAGTATGAGTAGTTACTGCGGTGTAAAACTTTACAAAGAAGACACGTCTTCCCCGCCTGAAACTCGCCACGTGTCTTTTGCTTATTCACATAATTATGGATCTGTGAGCTTTAATGGGTTTAGTGTTGGATTCCCTAAGGGGGTCTCAATAGATTGGGTAGAGGAAGAGAGGTTTTGGGATGAATCATATTCAATTGATTATTCAGAAGTTGACTATGATTGTGACGATTGGGAACCCACTGAAGATAATTAGGACATAGCCTAAGTAAGTAGAAGTGTAGGACACACTCCGTTCCATAAATTATTTACGCCCATATACAGTCATAACTGTATGATTCCAAGACGTAAATTTCTCCAATGTGGTGTAGTTTCGTTTTCTGGAAGTATAATTGCCGGATGTTCTGAAAGTACTGAGACCAGCAACCCTGAAGGCCAGTCTGTGACTGAACCGCATGAATATCCTGTTTTAGAAGCATCATTAATTGATGAACGTCGTCCTATTGACGTTTACGTATTCCTGAATGATGAACTGGATGATACTATTTTTCGATGGGATGAACTCAGTGATTCAACTGTGGCGAGATTACGCAGTCTCATTGAAAGAGGTGAGGATCTCCTTGTCTTCCAGTCACGTATATCATTCAATTCTGATGCAACAACTGGATTCCCACTAAGGATAGAGTTCACAGAAGATCACACAATTGTCAGTCCACGGTATAGTGATAGTAACATTTCGAAATGGCAGGGTCCGTCAAGTTGGAACTCCGAAACGGGAACTGTTCTTATTCGCGGTTACGATTCGATTCCACGTAGTGCAGCGGACCGCGTCAAACTAAAATTCGAAATTGATAATCAGGAATGAAATAGATTGCATGCGTGATTTCACCAACTACCTCTGACAACGTTCTCTTGTCCTTTACTAACACACATCGTGTAAATTGTAAACGTATTTGTGTCTGTTATCACCGTTACGCTCGTCCACGACACCCACTTCCACGGGCGCTTCTTTGACGCCCAGGAAGACGACCTGAACCTTGCACGCTACTATACAGTGGTCCAGGATGTCCTCCACGACCACGATCACTCGCTGTTCGTCGGCAACGGCGACGACCTCGCGCCGTCCATGCTCGGACTCGAGTACGAGGGCGAGCACATGATCGAGGCGATGAACGAGATGGACGTCGACGTCGTCGGCGTCGGCAACCACGAGTACGACTTCGGGGCCGAGGTCGCGACCGAGCGCTTCGAGGAGAGCGAGTTCCCGTGGGTCGTCGCGAACCTGCTCGACGAGAACGGCGACGCCGTCCCCGGCACCGAGCGCTGGAAGACGTTCGAGGCGGGTGACCTGACGGTGGGCATCTTCGGCCTCGTTTCGCGGAACTTCCACTCGCTGACGGACTACCCACAGGAGTGGCAGGTGCTCGACTACGTCGAAGGCTCACAGGAGGCAGTCGACGCACTCCGCGAGGAGGGTGCCGACGTGGTCGTGCTCGCCTCGCACGTTTCGACTGGGATCCACTACACGCTCGCCGAAGCCGTCGAGGGCCTGGACGCTATCGTCGGCTCGCACTCCGGTGTCGTCTTCGACGAACCCGACATCGTCGGCGACACGGTCATCAGCGAGTTCGGCGACGAGTTCGACCACGTCGGCGCGATCACGCTCGATGCCGACGGCGAACTGGTCGACTGGGAACGGACCGACCTCCTGTTGCCCGAGTGGGACCCCGAACCGGCCGTTGACGAGTACGACGAAATCTCCGTCCGCTACACCGACGACATCGAGGAAGACGAGACGCTTGCCGACATCGCCGACTCGTGGTCGGCCGAACTCGAGGCCGAACTTGGACAGACGGCCTTCGAGAGCGAGGTCGAACTCGACGCGACGTTCGACAACTACGCGGTTGAGACCAACTGGGGGAACCTGATGACCGATACGATGCGCTCGGTCGGCGAAATCGGCGATATCGAGGTCGACATCGCCGCCCAGAACGCGGGCGGCATTCGTGGTGACTCGACCCACGGTCCCGGCGAGATTCCCGGCACCGCCGTGATGGATATCCTTCCGTTCCCGAACGAAATCGAGGTCGTCGAAGTCACCGGCGAGCAGGTCCGTGACTACCTCGAATCTGAAGTCCGTTCGCACCCGGCCGACCAGTTCGGTGCCCAGCCCGCGATCCAGGTTTCCGGCGTCTCCTACGAGTGGTCCGGTCACGCTGACGACGTCTGGGTCGACAACGTCTTCGTCGGCGGCGAACCGATTGACGAGGAGGCGACCTACTACCTCGCACACAACGACTACTCGATCGGCAACTCGGACATCCTCTCCGAAGGCGAGCTCGTACTCGAGTCCGGTCAGTTCCAGGGGCCGTATCTTCTGGACCAACTCGAGGAGAAAGACACTGTTGCCCCCGAGCGTGAGAACCGGATGATTCGGGTGGACGAGGAAGTTGCTGCGGCGACCGTCGCCAATGATGCGGAGACGATTACGCTGACGATCGACGTACCGCCGGGTGCCGCCGAGATCGCCGAGGACTCGTTCCGTGCGGTTATCCGGACGGGTGACGATCTCGAAGCGACGGGTGCGAGTTCCGACGGGGAGACGGTCGATGTGACGTTTAACGCGGACGAGCTGGTCGCCCTCGCAGACCAGGTCGACGAGCCGGTGCTTCGCCTGTTCGGCGAGTACGAACCGGACCAGGACGCCTGGGACTACGAGTTCGAGGTGCCGTCCTCGGACGGCTACGACCGGTTCAAGCTCAAGGCGGACGTGAGCACGAGCGCGGTGCTCGGCGAGGAGTCGGACGGTGACGAGTCAGCGGATGAGGGAGCGGATGACGACGGAGACGCGGCTGCAGACGATGGTGGTGATGCCGATACCGGGGGTGCGGACGCGGATGACGATGAAACCGACGCAGACGACGGACTCCCCGGCTTTGGTCCGCTCACCGCACTCGGTGGCGGTGCCGCGGGAACGTACCTCTACGCGCGCCAGCGATCTGGTGACGACGCGGCGTCAGAGCAGGTGGGCAACGACGGTCCGGACGCGTAATCGACCGGCGTAATTCACCGCTGCTGACCGTTTACGAACGGTTCAACCGGTCTACTGCGCTTCTCGCAGTAACTCAATCAACACTTACCCAACCGATCTGCCTATGACACGCACTGGATCCGGCCCCACGAAGACCGACGGGACCACAGCCGCCCGCAGTACATCGCTCGCCGTCGCCAGCGTCGGCGTACTCGCCGCGCTCCTCGTACTCGCCGCGATCGGAACGCCCATCGCGGGAACAGCCCTCGTCGGCCCCGCCGCGGCCGGCGATCAGTACGCGACCCTCACGCCGACGCCGTACACCGTCGACGCCGAACCCGGCGAGGAGTTCACTGCCGAGGTCCTCCTCTACACCGAGGGCGGCCACGACGGCGAAGGCGTCAGCGAGGTCTCACTTATCGCACAGTATCATCCCGACATCCTCGAAATCACCGAGATCGAACGCGGACCGTGGCTCGAGCAAGGTGAGGAGGCAACGGCTGCGATCGAGACCGAACAGGTGCTCGCACACGACGATGGGACCGCCATTTTCGAGCAGTGGCGCGAACCGGCCGGTGACGGAGCGACGGGCCACGGCGAACTCGTCACGGTGACTGGCGAGATCGCAGCGGACGCGCCCGACGTGGAGACGGCAATTTCGTTCGACGAGACGAGGATCGAACTGATCCGCGACTGGCCACTTCCAATCGACGCACAGGGTATCGAGGTGACGATCGGCGACGGTGATGACGGTGACGGTGCTGGCGACGAGCAGGACGCCATCGAGCCGTTCGATCACCCGGACCCTGCGGATATCGACCGCGAGTCACTGGATACTGGGACCAGTGATGACAACGGCGCTGGTGGCAGCACCGACGCCGACGACGCTGACGACGGCAGCAATACTGCCACCGGGAGCGACGAGCAGCCGGCTACTGACGACGATGGAACTGATTCCGTTCCTGGATTCACCGCGTTCCTGACCGGCACGCTCCTCGCGGGGGGTTCGCTCGTTCTGGCCCGACACACCCATCGCTCGAATCGGGGTCGCGGTCAGCAGTAGGAAAGCCAAGCGGCCGCCGTTCGGCCACTTGTGAGTGTTGTTTTGTTCCTTCGCTCCAGCCCCGCTCCAGTCTCGCTCCAGCCCCGTTCCAGTCCCGCTCCAGCCCCGCTCCAGATCCGCTACAGACCTGTCTCTACTTCCGCTTTCTCAACCTCGAACTCGACGCTTGCCGGATCGACGCCGATCCGTGCGAACTGGGTCCGAACGTGCTCCTTGGCGGCCTCGAGTGCCTGATCGCGCGTATCGAATCCCCGCGGCATCGGTGACTCGAACGCGAGGTTGACCTCGCGGCCGTTGACCAACTGACTCGACCCACCGCTGACGACCTCGTAGAACTCGTCACAGACCCAGACGTACGCGGCGTCCTCGTTCGGCGCACCCTTGAACGTCGGCGCCTGCTCGCCCCGTTCGTACAGCGTTCCCGTTAGCTCGGTCCCACCTGCACGACCGCGTACCATGAGCATACGTTCACTACGGGCCGGGGATGCAAAAGCTTCCTGCACGGTTTCGCTATCAGAGGCAACGTCTGTCATGGTGACTGGCGATCAATTGCCTGTTCATCCCACCATATCCATATCTCTCCGGTCCGGCCGACCAGCTGTTCCCTTCGGGTCTCCACCACCTTCGTCCACGCTGGTTGTCGCGAACGGGTCGGGTAATCTCTGACTACAGAGAGCATCGAACTGTTTAGCAAGCCCGTCCGGGCGTTGTAACCGATACGGTGACCGGACAATCAGTTGGTGAAGACACTCTCTCGTGCCCATACGTCCGCTCTATGGCCCGAATTTCGGCACCTGTCCCGGTAATGGACGCATTCGGCTAGTAATATCATATGTGGTCCCCAAATCGTTTTGGAAATGTGCTTATCCCCCTTGCAGCGGTTGTTTCGGGTGATGAGTTCCGACGTTCACTTCGGCGATACTGGGGAGCCGGATTCGTTAGCTACTGTTCCACCCGAGCACTACGACGTGCTCCGACACCCACGCAGTGTCCGCGTCCTCTCGCTACTCTCTGCTGCGGACGACTGCACGTGCACGCTGTCGGAACTAACGACGGCGCTCGTCGAGCAAGCCAGTGCGGACGCCTCGACCGGCCGTCTCCGTCACGAGATTCGTATCGACCTCGTTCACCACCATCTGCCACGTCTCGACGCGCACGGGCTCGTCGACTGGTCGCCGGCCAATGCGGACGCAGACACGGATGCAGACGCGGACGCAGACGCAGACGCAGACGCAAACGCAAACGCAAACGCAAACGTGGACAGCGACGACGGCACCGCCACCCTCATCGAGGAGCCACCAATCTCGCCGGACATCCTCTCACTGCTCTTCGAAACCGGATCGGGTGCCGAAGAAACACTTCTCGACCGACTCGTCCACCCTGTCCGTCTGGAGCTACTCGAGTACGTCGAGAACGCCGACGAAACGATGTCGGTGGACGAACTGGCGACGGCACTCGCGACGACGCTGTCGGTCGGCCCGACCGACGCCTACGAGGCGACGATCGAGCTCCACCACAACCACCTGCCGGCGCTCGCCGAGATCGGTGCGATCGAGTACGACCGCGAGGCACAGCAGGTAGCGCCGTCGACTTCGTCGACGCCTGTGCGCTAAGTAGATAGGTCGCGTGCAGCGTTTGGTAGTGGATAGATCGTGGTACCCGACTGGGTAACTGCACGACTCCACAGGAACCCGAGCGACTGTGCGCGCTGCACAGACGACCCGGCTGTCAGTCACTCGCTGACTGACTCTTCCCGTCGGGACGCATATGATGGCAGAGCACGAACGATTGCCACATGTCTGGTCCCGACATGGCGGTCCCCCACCGCTTGCGGCTGTTTTCATCGTTCTCTGGAGTGATCGCTCGTCGTCGGTCCGTGCGTACAGTCTGTCTCGCCGTTGTGCTCGTGGTTGGGGGCTCACTTCTCGTTGGAGGCATGGCGATCAGCCCTGCGGCTGGTGCTGATCAGGTTGCGATTCTGTCGACGGAGGATGGGGACGAAGACGAAGACGAAGACGAACACGAAGACAGGGACAGCGACAGGAACGGCGCATACCACGTCGAACCCGGCGAGGAATTCACGATCGATCTCACCCTCTATGCGGAGGGCGGCCACGGCGACGACGGCGTCGTTGCCCTCGCGGTCGTCGCGCAGTATCACCCCGACTATCTCGAGGTGACCGATATCGAGCGCGGGCCATGGCTCGAACAGGGCGACGCGGCCGACGTCGCCACCGAACAGACGTTCGCTCACGACGAGGGAACTGCCACCCTCGAACAGTGGCGCGAGCCCGCTGCCGGCGGTGCAACCGGCATGGCCACCGTCGCCACGGTGACCGTCGCCGTCGCATCGGACGCTCCGGACGGCGAGACGACACTCGAGTTCGGTGAGACAGATATCGAACTGGAGAGCGACTGGCCGGTTCCTGTCGTTGGTGGCTCGACGCCGATCGTGATCGGTGACGGTGGCGAGGAACTCGAGTCGTTCGAGCACGACGAGTCAGCGGCTGATTCCGATCTCGGTGACGGTTCGTCGGGCGACGAGTCCCAGAGTGGGGATGAGAGTGATACCGGTACCGATACCGACACGACCACCGGCGAAGACGGAGATGAAGACGAAGACGGAGATGAAGACGGAGATGAAGCCGGATTCGTGACCGGACTCGCCTCGAACGGGCTGGCGCTGGCGCTCGTGCCCGCAGTTGCTGTCGGTGCCGGCCTCACACTGCTGTGTGCACTCGTGGCGGTTCGCCTCCGTGATCACCCGTCGCGCTGAACACGCAGCCTGGGAGGGAAACGCGTTTTAGGAACCGGTCAGATGAAGTGAGTATGACCGATCTGGGTGACTTTGGCGATTTCGACGCCGGCACCGATGCCGACGGCGATGAGGCTGACGCCGGCAGCGCTGCCGACGCTGATGCGTCCGCGGACGGAGCGACCGGGCGCGGTTCATCGACTGCGCACTCGAGTTCGACCGGGTCCGGGTCCGGGTCCGACTCTACCGTTGACTCCCCCTCGAGCGACGACACTGACGCGTTCGAAACGACGGCCGTCGAACCGAGCGGCGACGACGTCGGCATCGGCGCACTCTGTGTCTCCCAGGGGCTGCGGATCGCCGAAGACAGCGACGACACCGAGTTGCGGGCCTACGTCACCCGCGGCAACCGCTCGTCGGTCCGCATCGGCAGCTACCTGCTCGCACCGTATCCGGACGGGGCCGGCGAAACCCTGTTCTGTCGTATCACCGGACTCGAGTACACCCAGCAGTATCACGCAGACGACGCGACGGAGATTCACGCGCGCCGTGCGATGCGCTCGGACGGTATCGAGGAGGCCGATTACAAGTTCGTCGCGAATCTCGAACCGGTCGCTATCCTCTACGACGATAGCGCGGAGCAGGGCTCCGCGGACAGCCGGACGCAGTCCGGCGACGACGGCGAACTCAAGCGCCGGATGACCGACCGGGTCCCGAAACCCCAGACGGTGATCCGTGAGGCCGACGACACCGAGGCGATCAAGACCGGGCTGAAGATGCCTGACGACGGCGTCTTCCTCGGGCATCTCTCGGTCGGCGGCGAGAAGGTCCGGACGGCTGCCTCGCCGCCCACCATCGACTACCGGCTGAAGGACGACTACGAGGCCGGCGATCCGCTCGTCTTCCGGCACACGCTGATCGCCGGCGGCACGGGATCGGGGAAGACCCACGGGGCGAAGAACGTCCTCCGGCAGTATCTCGCCGAGGAGCGCCGGTACCCCATGGAAGACGGCCGCGAGGTTGGCCCCGCCGTCGTCCAGTTCGACCCTCAGGACGAGTACGCCCAGATGCACGACGACAACCCTGACCTGGACGACGAGTTCGCCCGCCGACTCGAGCGCGAGGGCGTCGCCCACGGCGGAATCGACGACACGACCGCGTTTGTCCCCAAGGTGGGGTCGTCGTCCTACGCTGCGGGCCACCACCGTGCGGAGCAAGTTCAATTTACGATCCCGTTCTCGATGGTCCACGAGAATCCGTGGCTGGTCGCGAGCAGCGGGCTGAACGACAACCAGTACGGCGCGCTCGTTAGCGTGCTCCTGCCGCGCTTCCGCGAGCAGTACGGCAACGACGCGACCTACGACGAGTTCACGCGATTCCTCGACGACCCCGCGCTGCGCGAGGAGCTAGACGAGTCGGGCCGGGTTCATGAGGCCACCTTCGACGCCGTCCGCCGGCGTGTGCTCGGCTTCGGGCACGTCTTCGACCAGGACGCGCGGCCGATTACCGATCTGGTCCACGAGTTCGTCCGCCCCGGCGGGCTGACCGTGGTGCCGACCTACCACATCAACGACACGCGGGCGACGGAGACGATCGTGCTCGCGCTCTCCTCGCTGTTGATCGACCAGAAGCTCTCGAACGACCCGACCTACGACCGGATCAAGGAAACGCCGCTCGTCCTCGGCATGGACGAGGCGCACAACTTCCTCACCGACGCGGACTCGGTGCAGGCCGGGAAGGTCATCACAAAGTTCACCGAGGCCGCGAAACAGGGCCGCAAGGAGCGACTCGGACTCTTCCTCATCACGCAGGACCCGCAGGACATCCACGACGCCGTGTTCAAGCAGATCAACACCACTATCGTCCTCAACCTGGGCGACGAGGATGCGATCAAGAGCGTGAACATCCCGAGCAACCTCGAGTCGAAGGTCCCCTACATGGAGAAGGGGCAGATGGTCGTCTACTCCCCGGACAACTCCGAACCCGTCGAGTTGATCGGGCTCTCGAAGTGTTTGACGCGACACGGTCGGGACTGACTCACTCCGTGCGAAGCGCCGACTCGAGAAACGGCCCCACAGTCTCGGCGACAGTCTCCGTCTGGCCGACAAAGAAGTGATCCGCAGGGAGAGTAACGATCTCGATTCCGTCTCCGTCTCTGTCTTCGCCTTCACCTTCGTCTTCGTTTTCATCACCAGCCTCATCCTCACCAGCTAGCTCCTGTGCCCGCTCGACCACTGGCTCCCACTCGGCCGTCGTATCCCGCTCACCGACAACAATTCTGACTGGGCAGGTAATGGACTCGAGTGCCGCCGTGGCATCCAGGTCGTCCGCGAGTGTCGCGGTCGGTGCGAGTGCGGCGATAGCCACAACTCGTGGATCGTCCGCGCCGTTGAGGCTGGCCGGTGCGAGCAGGCTGAGACTCGCGCCGAAACTGAAGCCGAAGACACCGACGCGCTCGTAGCGGTCGGCGGCCCAGCGGATGGCGTTTCGCACGTCCTCGCGCTCGCCGTAGCCCTCGTCCCACGCGCCGTAGTCGAACCGGAGGCAGGCGATTCCGTTCTCCTGCAGGCGCTCTGCGACGGCGACGAGTCGACTATCGCTTCGCGAGCCGCCGTGTTGGGGATGGGGTGGACAGGCGACGACGATCGAGTTCGGACTCCCGTTCGCCCCGTCCGCTGGCTCCGTGAGCGTCCCGCGTACATCTCGGCCGCCGGGCACGAGCACGTCACTGTCAGTCATGGCCGGTCGTTCGCACCGCCGGCTAATCAAATCGGCGAGAGACGACATACCGGCCGCAATTTCGTCTCAGTCTGTCGTTGATGTGATGTTTTTAAGGGTGACGAGCGTTACGTAGGAGTATGGGCATCCTCTCTCGGACCTCCTACGTCATCCGGTCGAAGATCAACTCCCTGCTCAACCGGGCTGAGGACCCGACGCAGACGCTTGATTACTCATACGAGCAGATGCGCGACCAGCTTCAGGAGGTCAAACGCGGCATTGCCGATCTCACCACCCAGAAGAAACGTCTCGAGATGCAAAAGCGGCGTCTCGAGGAGAACGTCGAGAAACACAACGAACAGGCACGAACCGCGGTACAGCAGGACCGCGAGGATCTGGCTCGACGTGCACTCGAGAAGAAGAAAACGAAGATGAACCAGATCGAGGATCTGGAGCGCCAGATTTCGGAGCTCCAGAACCAGCAAGATCAGCTCATCGACCAGAAGGACGAACTCCAGAACCGCATCGAGGAGTTCCGCACGAAGAAGGAGACGATGAAGGCCCGCTACGAGGCTGCAGAGGCCAGTTCGACCGTCTCCGAGGCGATGACTGCGACCGGCGAGGAGTTCGAAGACGTCGGTCGCGCCATCGAGCGCGCCGAAGAGCAGACCGAGGACATGGAGGCCCGCGCGGCCGCCCTCGACGAACTCCACGAGACCGGCGCGTTCGACGACGTCATGTCCGACAAGGACAAGATCGACCGCGAACTCGAGGACCTCTCGACGGGCAGCGGCGTCGAAGCCGAACTCGAGACGCTGAAGTCAGATATGGGGAAGGGTGAGGCCGCCGCGGATACTGAGCCAGCCGAGACCGACGTCGAAACGGACGCCGAAACCGAAACCGACGCCGAGGCAGCCGCCGAACCCACCGGTGACGTCGACCTCGACGAGTCAGACATCGACACCGATGTCGACGATTCCGAGATCGAATCCGAACTCGCGGAACTGCAGGACGAGGAGAACACGTAACGACACTCGCTGTCACTGCCACTGTCACCACCACAGCCACCTGCTCCGTTCTAGTCCTACGTCGGCGTCCCGATAACCGCAATCTCGTAGGATGCAATATCGTCTGGTGACTCGAGTAGGAGCACTTCGAACGCCCACTCGCCGCCCTGGTCGAGGTCGCCGGTAGTGTCGAGGTAGCGTCCGAGTTGCTCGCCGGCGTCGTTGTAGACCCGAACGCGAATCTCGGCGATTTCGACCCGATCGTCGGTGTTTTCGACGGTTCCCTGTACAGTTGAGCCGCGGAATCCCTCCTCGAAGACGTACTCGTGATCGACGATCGAGAGGCGATCGAGTGGCGTTACGCCCTCTTGGCTCTCCAGTTCGGCGAGCGCTTCAGCGGTTGCCATCTCCTCGACGGAGCGCTCCTCGGCGTCGTCGGGGACGTCGACCGTGCCGTCCTCGTACGTTGGGCCGGTTTCGACGCCGACGCCGATGCCGAGACCGCCGTTGGTACAGCCGGCAAGAGAGGCCGTCAGTCCGAGTCCGAGCCCGAGCGCCCCGAGAACGCGGCGCCGAGAGGAACCGCGTCGCGGTTGCCGGGCGGATGAGTCTGTCCGAGTCATCGCTGTCCTCGCGTCCCTGTCTGGCGTACCAGCAGTCGTTCGCCGTGACCCGACATGGGCCTATGGACACCCTCGATGCCTTTCAGTGTAGACCCTGAACCGCCAACTCTTCACCCAGTCCGACGTTTGTCATCGGTCCGCTCTGCATTGTGGGCGCTGTTCGACGAGCGGACCCAAATAACCGGGATCGAAGATATGCAACGTGGGTCCTTATTGTCACGTCTGCCGAACGCGTTCCTATGGCGGCTCCGGAGGCGGATGAGACGCTCGAGTCGTATGGGTCTGATATCGGTCGTCGAACGAACTCGTGGACGCGACTGCAGGAGTGGGTGCTAGTCGACGGCGATCGGTTGGTCGTTGCAGCGCTCATCTCGCTCGGGGTGTTCGTCGGCTCCGTGTTGTTGAACGAGGTCGGCATCATCTCGTTCGTCAACGACGATTCGCTCACCCGGACGGCCAGTGGGTTGATCGCGGGTACGTTCTCGCTCGTCACACTCGTCGTTTCGATCAACCAGCTGATCCTGTCACAGGAATTCGCCCCCGCCGGCGATGCGCGCAGTCAGATCGAAAACGTCCTCTCGTTTCGCGCCGACGTCGCCGAGGCGGCGGACGTACCGGCGTCACCGGCCTCCCCAGCGCGGCTGATCGAATTGCTTGCCGAGTCGATTCAGACGAACGCACGAGAGCTCACAGACGCCGCCGAAATGCCCGATGACGAAGAGCAAGCGGAGCTACTCGACCAGTTCGCCCAGAGTCTCTCCGAGAGCAGCGACCGGCTCGACGAGACACTCGAGCAATCGAAGCTCGATGCCTTCACCGCGCTTTCGGCGGCGATCAGGTACGACGCTCCCTGGCACCTGTACGTTGCACGCCAGCTCCGTGGTCGACACAGCGATTCGCTGTCGGACGAGGCAGTCGAGGAACTCGATAGTCTGATCGAGGACCTGACGCTGTTTGCGACTGCTCGCGAAC
The DNA here is from genome assembly GCF_000025625.1 of Natrialba magadii ATCC 43099. Lineage (NCBI taxonomy): Archaea > Methanobacteriati > Methanobacteriota > Halobacteria > Halobacteriales > Natrialbaceae > Natrialba > Natrialba magadii. The sequence continues at coordinate 2,335,555 of NC_013922.1, forward strand.
ACTACAAGACGACGTACTTACAGCGTGAACTCACGCGATTTTCGCAGTTGACGATATACACGGGCGTCCCAGCGATTCTGTCGTCGATCCTCATCGGACTCATCTACGCGGATTTTGCCGGTCCGAGCCTCACTGTCGCCTACTTGCCGTACGTCGTTAGTGCGCTCATCGCGGTCATCGTGACGCCGCTCGCGCTGCTCACGTCGTACATCCTCCGAACCGCCACAGTCACTCGTCGAACGGTGTCGACCGGGCCGATGATCCCACAGAAGGATCCCGATGCTGGCCCGTTCTCGACTACTGTCGACGACAAGTCAGAGTGACGGTTGCATGACCGACCCGAGCCCTGACGCTGTTGCCAACCTGCTATTTATACCGACCGTCGTACTCACCCACAGGTGATGGGCTTCTGGGATACGGTGCGTGCCAGCACCGACGAGACGATCAACGTCAGAGACGACTTGAGCGCTGGCACGAACGTGACACTCCACTTTCTGTTCCTCGGCGGCCTTGCGTGAATTTCCGGACAGCCATTTCTCTTCCCCAGCCTCGGCCCCTCCGCGTATCTTCTCGCAACCGGCGAGACAGAACGGGCGGAAGGGGCGTATCACGTCATCGGCGGTCACGCCGTTGCAGCAGTCTGCGGGCTCATCGCGTACGTCCTCTTCGCCGACGGTATCATCGTCGTCGACGCCTTCGAACACGGCGAGCCCTTCTCGAGTGAGGTCGGTCGACTCGTTATCAGCGGCATCGTCGCGATGTTGCTCACAACAGTTGGCATGCTCTGGTCGAATACGAACCATCCCGCAGCCTGTGCGACGACGCTTATCGTCGCGCTGGGGCTCATGTCGACGCTTCTCGAGGTGACGATCATCGTCATTTCCGTCGCGCTCCTCGTCATCTTCCACAACACTATCGTCGACCACGTACAGGAGCTCTACGGTGTTAAACCCGAAGATCCTCGATAGCCTCTCGAAGGCGACCGATATCGCCGTTTTCGACGTCGAACAGCCCGTCGACTTCTGGCCAACCGTTTTACCGGTCGACGTGGTGGATCCGCTACAGTCGATGAGCAACTCGAATGCGGGCGACACTGACGGTGGGTCGGCGAGCGGGCCGGGTGATACGGAAAGCACCGAGCGCCTCGGTGGGGTGAAACTGTGGCTCTTGCTTCGGGTTAACCGACTCGTGCTCACTGGTGTGACCCTCGCAATCGTCTTCGTGGTTCTGGTCGTCGTTAGTCAAACCGGCCTGACGCCACTTCGGGAAATCGTTGCCAATCAGGACGGGCTGGGGTTCTTCTTCACCTCGTTCATCGGTGCGATTATCACCGGCACTTCCATCGTCGTCACGATCAACCAACTCGTGCTCTCACAGGAACTCGGAGCAGTGGGAAGTCAACGCAGCCGGATGCAGGAGTCGATCGAGTTTCGACAGGATACCGAGGCCACAGTCAGTGAAGACATCAGCCCGCCCGAACCGGCCGGCTTCCTCTTCGAACTCGTCGACGGTGTGCAGGAGCGAGCGAACGAACTCGAGTCCGCCGTCGAGGACGAGCGCGACGAGGAGCTACGGGAGGCAATCCACGACTACACCGGTGACGTCCGCGAGAACGCGATACACGTCAAGGAGGACCTCGAAGAGGCGCAGTTCGGCACGTTCGCGGTGATCTGGGGCGCGCTCAGGTACAACTATTCACGGAAGATTTACGACGCGCGCAAAATCCGTGTCGACCACCAGGACTCGCTTACCGAGGAGGCAAACGAACGACTCGAAGAGATGATCGAGACGCTCAAACTGTTCGGACCGGCTCGCGAGCACTTCAAGACGCTGTACTTCCAGTGGGAGCTGATCAACCTCTCGCGGTGGCTGCTCTACGTCTCCGTTCCCGCGCTGGCGGTGATGGCGATCCTGATCATGTACGTCGACGCGAGCACGTTACCTGGAACCACACTCGGCGTCGACAACCTCGTCTGGATTACGAGCGCGGGCTTCGTGGTCGGCATCTCCCCGTTCGTGTTGTTCATCGCGTACATTCTTCGAATCGCGACGATCGCAAAGCGGACGCTCGCGATGGGGCCGTTCATCCTCCGGGAGTCCGAACGGGAGGAGGATCTGGGCTGAATTGCCTCGCTGGGTTCTGCTTCGATTCCCGTGACAACACGTTTGCCAGAACAGTTGCCGGTCAGCCACTGACGGCTGGTCACAAGGCACATGTACATCTACCGTCTTGTGAGCAGTAGCTATGGACATTCACGGCGAGACAGCGTTCGTTACCGGCGGGAGCGTCGGTATCGGTCGACGGATTAGTCTCGAACTCGCGAGCCACGGCATTACGGTCGTCGTCGCGGATCTCGAGGAATCGGCGCGCCAGGAGACGGTCGCCGAAATCGAGGCTGCAGGTGGGTCAGCGACCGAAACCCACCTCGATCTCACCGATCCCGAGAGCGTTTCCGCGGCGATCGAGACGGCCAGAGACCAGGTTGGCCAGCTCGACATCCTCGTCAACAACGCCGGTATCGCGGGACCGACAGCACCGATCGAGGATGTCTCTCTCGAGGAATGGGACGAGACGCTGTCGGTCAACCTCCGCGGTCCGTTCCTCTGTACGAAGGCAGTGCTCGAAGAGATGAAGAATCGAGAGTACGGCCGCATCATCAACATTTCCTCGGCGTCGGGCAAGCGGGTGGTGCCCGAACGGAGCCCGTACACGAGTTCGAAAGCGGGGATTCTCGGTCTCACGCGGACGGCGGCAGCAGAGGGTGGACCACACGGCGTCACGGCGAACGCAATCTGTCCGGGGTCGGTCGAAGGGCCACGGATCGAGGCCGTTATCGACAAGGAAGCGGTCACCTCCGAAAAATCACGCGAGCAAATCGTCGCCGAGAAGGAAGGGAAGACACTCACCCACTCGTTCGTCACGCCGAAAGATGTCGCACAGACTGTCTCGTACCTCTGTTCAGATGCGGCGGACCGAATTACGGGTCAGGCACTCAACGTCTCCGGCGGGAAAGTGACGTATTGAGTGCTGGAGTGTGAATCTATACGCCAACTGCCACAATGTCGTCAATTGTCACTGACGAGATCCTGCCCACAGAGCGGTGAGCAGCACGACGGCGATGACGGTAACGGTCACGCCGGCTCCAAATCCGGGGAGCGGGGACGACTCATCGCCGCTTCCGTCGGTTTCCGACCCCGTTGCGTTGTTCTCGCCATTTGCCGTATCCGTACTCGTCGCGTTATTCCCGACATCATCGGTTCCCGTATCCGATGGTCCGGTCCCGTTCTCGTCGTTCGGTGTGGCGTTCGGATCGTCGTCCGACTCCGCGACGGTGACCGCCTGCAGCGTGTCGATCTCTGCAGTGAACTGATACGCCGTCGCCGTTTCGTCGCTCACTCTTGTTTCTGATTGCTCCCACTCACCGTCCGCGACCTCGAAAAGCGCGATCGACTCAGGTTCGAGGCCCTGTGCCTCCAGGTACGCTCGGTCGACGCTGAACGTAACGGTCGCCTGCGCCCCCTGGACCGGGTCGTCGCGTAGCGTCAGCTGTGACAGCGGGTCGGCATCGACGGGCGACGATGGGTCCATGTCGGGGGGTGCGTTTGCAAAGGTAAGTGAAACATCTCCGTCGATATCAGATACTGTGATCTGATCGAACCGAATCGCGTCGGCCGTGCCCGTCGTCGGGTGCAACGTGACGGTGTCGGCTGGGTCGGCGTCCGTAACGTCGGCCGCAATCCCGGTTGCGGTTCGGTCGTACGTTATCGAGGCGTCCGCGCACGTTCCAGTTCGGATCGTGACCGGCTCTTCGAGCGATGGCAGCGCCGTTCGCTCCGGATTATCGGCGTCGCTCGACAGAACGTCCCACGCGTCGACCGTTCCTGGCGTATAGAAGTCCGGATCCGGGTGGTCGTGGTTCTCGTGGTTCACTGTCGCCTCGTGGTTGAACGCTGGGTGCACCGTGACGGCGAATTCGTCGTCGAGTCCGCCCTGGATCGCACCGCCGCCGGTTCGGTCGCCGCGCTGTAGCCACGTGGCGCTCGCCCAGCCGTCGCCGCGGTGGAACTCGTCGAGATTCGTCACGTCGTCGTACGCGTCGTTCCTGACGACCCACTCGGAGTCGTCGGGCAGACCGGCGAGGTCGAACGTCGCGTAAGTTGGATCGCCGTTTCCGTCGAGCTGTCCGTGGATCATGACGAGGCTCACTCCGTTCGGCCCCTCGTGGAGGAAGAGAACGCTCGTATCGTCTTCCTGGAGGTGGGTCGTTCCGTACGAACTGTAGAGGTTGTCGTCCGTCTCCGGGTGCGTTTCGTGATCTCGGTAGTCGTAGAACGCTTCGATCGTCTCACCGGACTCGAGTGGTTCGATCGGCTGGCAGAACTCACCCTGCTCGACGACGTACGTCTCGGCGTCCGGCGGCGAGACCGACGATGAGTGGTGCGACGAGTCAACAGGTAGTTGGCCCGCCCCTGCAACGCCGGCAACGGCTACCAGTCCGACGGCTACGAGGAGGATAGCTGCGAGACATCTCATGGCTCGGTACGATGGCCACTGCTCGAGATGCTGCCGTATCGTTCTGACGGGTGTCGCACCGGGACCCAGGATGTGACACGTCGTCCAGCCGTTTGACGTCCGAAGAGTCCGTCTACTTCCATCACGCTCCGTCTCGGGGTGGTGTCCTATAGTTAGCTGCCCGTTACTTCGAGCTATGTGATACATTCCGGACGCCGGTGCCGGATCGTGTCCAGCGTGACTGAACGGTTGCGTGGCTGTCTCCACCGGCGACACCGGACTCACGACCGACTTCGCACTGACCGCTGTCTGTCAGTGTAACTGATGACCTAGTCTACAAATGTCAGATGAGGTCACTGAAACGTCGATAATCGATAGTTGGCAGTCCCCTGTCTGTGTCCTACAGCGGGGCCCCAACCAACACCAGTTTCGCACGCTCGTCACCGCGGTTGTGCAACTGACGGCTTTCCTCCGGATCGAGCCGGATCGCCTCGTCCGTCGAGAGCGTCACCGTCTCGTCGTGGTCAGTGAGATCCACGTCGATTTCTCCCTCGACGACGTAGTACACCTCCTCCTGGTCGGTGTGTGTCTCGTCGTGCTCCTTGCCCTTGCCGTCGGGCTCTAGTTCGAGAATCGAGAGGCCGAGTTCGCTTGTTCCCAGTTCGTCCTTGAGGAACCACATGCCGCCGAACTCGTCGGGAACGACTGACTCTGGATCAGTTTTCGCTGCGGTGTCGTAGCCCATACTCGATGCTCCATTTCCGGTCCCTAAATTGGTGTGGGTACCCGGTGTGGGTCGCCTGTTTTGGCCCGTGTCGCCTGTTTTGGCCCGTTTTCGTGGCTCATACCGACCCCGACACCAACTTCGCCACCGACGCCACCACTGACACTAACCCCACTACCGACGCCACCACTGACACCAACACTGCCACCAACGCCACCACTGACACCAACACTGCCACCAACGCCACCACTGACACCGACACTAACACTAACACCAACACCAACGGCACCACTGACACCAACACCAACACCAACGGCACCACTGACACCAACACCAACCTATACCACCATCCCCTACACCCACCAACAGCCGTGATCGTCGTCATCTGCGGGCCCCCAGGTGCCGGAAAAACAAGTATCGCCACCCGTCTTCGCCAGGCACTGGTACTCGAGTACCCTACCCACACAATCTCGCTCTTTCACTCGGATGACTACTCACGACGTACGTACGAGCGGCTTTATGAGGAGGTGCGTGAGACAGGGTGCGATGAGATTGCGATCGTCGACGGGACGTTTTATCGGCGACGATGGCAGACGCGATTTCGGTCGCTATCGGACGTGCGGGTTCGGTTCGTGTACGTGACGGCGAGTCTCGAGACGTGTCTGGCGCGAAATCGCGCCCGTGCTGAAGCGGACCGGATCGACGAGCAGGGGGTGCACGTGGTGTATCGCGAGTTCAGCGAGCCGGCTGCGGACGTGCGAATCGATACGGACGAGTGTTCGGTGTCGGAGGCGGTCGAGCGAGTGGTGGCTGCAGTCCGGACGTGGATGTAGGGTTCGGACGTGGATGTAGGGTTCGGACGTGGCTGTGAGGTTCGGTCGCGGGTGAAGTCCAGCCGTGCAATCCGGATGGGGACCAATCTGATTCGTGGGCTCAGGGAAGGAGACGGTCTAGCAACGGAATTTCGTGTGGTAGTTGTCCTGGTGTCTCGTTCGCTGGAAGGGCGTCCCAGCCGAGGGTATCGGTACTGGGGTCGGCGTCGGTTTCGAAGCCGGCCTCGGAGACGGGTGGTTGCTCACGGTACTCGGCTGGCGGGGCGTCGTGTGCGTAGACGCCCTCGGGGTGGTCTATCGTCCAGACGTGTAGCATGCAGGGTGTGCGACACGGCAGCCTGACCTCGCCATCGGCAAAGCGTTGTTCGTAGACGTGCTGGTAGTACCACCACGCGAATCGGCCGGGGAGGCCGGCGTGGTAGTGCCAGGGAGAACAGCGGTCTTCGTGGTCGTCTGGTGGGGTGCCGTGGCCATGGCCATGGCCATGGTCGTTGTCGTCGTCGTGATCGTGACCAGGGCCATACCCATCCTCTTGCGTCTCGTTGTGGTGTGGTGCGTCATCGTGGTGCGGTCCGTCATGTCCGTGACCGTCGTCGTTTCCATGACCGTCGTCGTATCCATGACCGTCGTCGTGTCCATGACCGTTGTCATGTCCATGTTCCCACTCCCCATCGAACTCGTCTGCGACGTCCGGACCGTGGTGTTCCCAGGATGGGTGCTCGGCGATTTCGTCCCTGTCGTCTCCGTTCTCCGCTCGTTCGTCATACACTGCCGGCGGTGGCTCGACCGGTTCGCCGTCGATCGTCGCAATAAACATGACGCCGATCGAGCGCCAGGAGTCGTTGTCTACCAGCACCGATTCCGGTCGCTCCGGATCCAGCATCGCCTCGTCACCGATATACTCCGGATGCAGCCAGTGTGACCAGCCATCCTCGTCGGCCACGTCGAGCGTATCGAAGTATGGTTTGAATCCCGCCTCGAGTAACGCGCCGGCGTCAGGATACTCGCTCTCGAGTGTCTGCTCGACAGCCTCCCGTAGCTCGATCGTCACCGGATGGTCATCAGCACACCCGTCCGTGCTCGCGCCCGCACAGTAGCCCATACTCGGTCTGATCGTCGCGTCGGGACACCGATCGAGTGCGTCCCGAAGCCCCGCTTCCCCGGTGGTTTCAGTTGCACCTGTGCCACTCACTCTCCCCGCTCCGAGCACCGGGACCGCTGCCGCGCTCCCCGATGCTTTCAGTACTGTTCGCCGAGAGACGTGCTCTTGTTTCTGGTCGTCCTCACTCATGCCAGCATCACCACAGCAACTGGCGTTGTAAACTATGTTGGCGGTCCAAGAGACCGTCTTTTCTATCGAAAGCGCGTGTCAGCAGAAATGGCTACACGACGTCCGTCGACGTAGTGAGTCGACTACTCGAGTCGGGCGCCGGTTCCCGGCACGTCGAGTGCGGCGAGATCGATCGTGCCGTTCGGCATCGGGACGCCGTCGTAGGGGTCTTCTGCGAGCAGCAGCGAGCCGTCGAGGTCGGCGTAGTCGAGCATCGGGGCGAGGTGGCAGGCTGCCGCGATGGAGGCGTTCGACTCGTTCATACAGCCACACATCACCTGCATGCCGTGGGCGCGGGCGGTGTGAATGATGCGCTTTGCTTCCTGCAGGCCGCCACACTTCATCAGTTTCAGGTTCGCGATGTCGTACCGACCTGCGATCTGGGGCACGTCGTCGACCGTGATACAGGACTCGTCGGCTGCAATCGGCAGCGCCGCGTTCTCGTAGACGAAACGCTGGCCCTCGACGTTCTCCGCGGGGATCGGCTGCTCGACGAACTCCAGGTCGAACTCGGCGAGACGCTCGATCTTCGAGACGGCTTCGCGAGGCGTCCAGGCTTCGTTGGCATCGACGTAGAGGCGCGCGTCCGGCGCGACTTCCCGGAGCGTTCGGATAATCTCGATGTCACGGTCGGTACCGAGTTTGACCTTCAGGGTGCCGTAGCCGCGCTCGACGGCGGTTTCGGTCTTCTCGCGCATCGTCTCCGTGTCGTCGATTCCGATGGTGTAGGAGCTCTGGATCGTCTCCTCGGCATCGAGTCCCCAGTACCGGTACAGCGGCTCGTCGTGGCGCTTCGCGACGAGGTCGTGCAGCGCGATGCTGACTGCACAGCGGGCCGACGGATTGCGTTCGACGGTTTCGCGCATCCGGCGCTCGATGCGGGCGAGTTGCTGGGGATCGTCCTCGTCCTCGACGACGGCAAGCAGATCCGGCAAGAGCGCTTCGACCGTATCGAGCGTCTCACCGTAGTGTTCGGACGGCCCTGCGCCGCCGATGCCCACGTTGCCCTCGTCGTCCTCGATGTGAACCGTGACGGTCTCCGTTTCCGTCTTCGTTCCGCGGGAAATGGTGAAGGGGTACTCGAGTGGCAGCGTGCGCCGCTGGAAGCTCGTCTCGAGGCTCATAGCAGCACCTCCAGGACCTCGTCGGTGTCCTGACGGATGACGTCGACGGCGGGTGCGCCGAGCTCGTCGGCGTAGGCGTCGACGGCCTCGCGGGCTGCCTCGTCGTCGTCGAGTTCGGCCGTGTTGAGTGCGCCGGCGACGATTTCGGTCTCTGTCTCGGAGACGGGTGCAGCGAGGTCCTCGTAGAGGTCGACGTAGGTCTGGATCGGTGGGAGCGAGACCGATTCGTAGCCGTGGATGGCCTCGCGGCCGGCCTCGTCACAGAGGACGAGTTTGTCTGCCATTGCGCCGTGGAGAATGCCACAGGTGACCGCCGAGTAGGCCGGGTGGACGATGCTGCCCTGGCCCTCGACGAAGAGGTAGTCGTGTTCGTCGCCCTTCTCGAGGATCATCTCTTCGACTGCGCCGGCGGTGAAGTCCGAGACGACGCGGTCGACCGGGTTCCCCCAGCCTTCGATCATGATGCCGGTCTGGCCCGTCGGGATGATGGCCGCGTCGTAGCCGGCGTCTCGAGCGTCGCGAGCGAGTTCCATCGAGACGGTCATCTTGCCGACCGCACAGTCCGTGCCGACGGTGAGGATGACTTCCGCGTCGACCTCGTCTGCGATGCCCTGACTCACGGTCAGGTCTTCGGGCGGTTTGCGCACGTCCTGTAGCTCACAGCCGTGTTCGTCCGCGAGCGCGCTGAATTCCTCGTCCTCCGAAAGGAAGTGGTGCAGTCCCGAGATGACGTCGCAACCGGACTCGAGTGCGGTCCGAATATCGTCGCGCCAGCTCTCCTCGAGGCCGCCGCCGATAGGAGCGATACCGATGATGAGTGCGTCGAGGTCGTCGTCCGCGAGGGCGTCCATGCTTTCGACGATTGGGGCGTCCTGGACATCAGGGACGTAGTCGGTTACCTGGTCGCCGGCCGTGTCACGGTCGAGGACCGCGGCCACGTCGTAGTCGGCGTACCGGAGGATACCGATCGCCGTCTTGGCCCGCCCGGGGAACTGTTCGTGTGCGAGAATTGCGACGCGCATACCGACGAATGCACTGGGGGGTACTTAATCTTGGAGTTCGCAGCAGGCGATGACTGTTTCCTCCCGTCGTGTCTCCCGTGAGCTGTCGTTTCCGTAACTCGACTGGACTCCGACCACCACAGTCGACTGGCTGCTCGCCACTACAGCACTGACAGTTCAGTCGTCCAGAACGAGCCGTAGGCGTCCTCGAGTGCATCCTTCGGATCGCCGGTCGCGTCGACGGCTGCGGTCGCGTCCGGCTCGAGTTCCGACTCGTCGGCGAGCGTCTCGATGACGCCGCGCTGGCCCGTCAGAAAGAGTCGCGCGTCGGGTTCGTCTGCGAGGACGTCCGCGAGTGCGTCACGGCAGTCGTCGAGGTGGTCGTCGATCTGTCCGTCACGAATCCGCTCGAAGCGGGCCTGCGAGAAGCCGCCCTTGGAGTGACTGCCCTTCACGTCGCTCTCGAAGCCGCGGTAGGCGACGCGCTCGTCGCCGTCGTAGACTCCGACTGCGAACAGGTCGGTTCTGACGAGCGCGAGCACCGAGCGGCCGGTCGGCAGGAACCACTCGCGCTCGAGTGTGAAGCGGTCTCGCCAGCCAGATTCGAAGTTATTGGCGCGGGTGGCACTTGCGCTTGCGCTGGCGCTGGCGTTGGCATTGGCGTTGGCGCTGGCGTTGGCGTTGCGATTGCTGTTTCTAGTGTCACTGCGACCACCAGCACTCGAACCTAACTCGCCCGGCAACACCGGCGGCTCGAGTACCACCGAAACCAGCCCAGCGTCGTCGACACAGAGCAGACACGGCGCGGCCTCGTCGACGAGTACAGTTCGTTCGCCGAGCACAGCCGCGAGATCGCTGTCGAACTGCGGCCCGTGTCGCTCGCGTTGGCCCGCCGACCCAAGGTCGTCCTCAGCCGACACCACCGCCGTCAACGCACCTTCCGGCTCCGTCCGCACCGACTCGAGCCGATCGAGCACTTCCTCGAGTCGTCCACCGCGAAGCGTCTCCTGACGGGTGTACTCGAGTCCCGTCGTCGCCGCGTCGTCGTCTTCCAGGCGCTCGAGTTCGCCCTCGAGTTGCGCGATGCGGTCTTCGAGCCGGTTGACCGCCGCTTCGGCCTCCTGTTTGGCCGTTGCGGCGTCGGCTCGGCGCTCGGATTCGGCCTCGTAGCGCGCTTTTAGACTGTCCCGTTCCTCCTCGAGTTCGTCGATGCGCTCCTTTAGCGACGCGCGGCCGAGCAACTCATCGAGCATCTGACCGAACAGGCGACCCGAGAGTACTTCTAAACCTAGGTTCCGGCACCCGGGAAGTCGTCCTCGAGACTCGAGTCGGCCCCGTCACGGTGCTGGTTCCTGCCCATCTGACCTCCCTGTCCCAGCCCCGGGAAGAACGACAGCAACTGCGTGGCACACTCACGGCGTGCGAGTAGTACCTCCCGCAGGGAGGGTGGATTTCTGATTTCGGTGTCTGAGAGCACTGATTCGGGAAGGGCGAGCGTGTCCGTCGGGACGGCAGCGTCGCCGTGGACAGGGAAGTGCTGGGTTTCGAGTTTCATCACGAGCGGTGTATCGAGCGGTTCGACGCCGTCACCGGTTGCGTACACCGCTTCGTTGATCCGCTCGTGCTGATCGCTGTGCATGAGTGCGTGGTCCCCGTCGGTCGGAGTCACGTAGAGTCGCCCGAGGTAGTAGTTCCGCGAGAAGGCCTCGAACATGACACTAGTACCCATGGTCTGGAGTGGCATAACTATTATCGGACAAGCTTATCCCGGTCCGCTATCAGCGTCTTTTCAGGTTCCCCAGCACGTGTCGCCCGCTCCTGTTTCACGGTTCATACTGTTTTCAGCCGCTGATTTCAGTTCTGCACGGCCGAATCTGGGGAGTTCGTTTCGCGTTTGCACAACCGTTTAACCGTTCAGAACGCGCGGTATCGATCACCGTTGGTGATTGAACGGTTCGAACGAAGGTTCGACTTTTTAGGGTGTTAGGACAGAGATGAGGTGAATACGATGAGTACTACTCGGGTCGTTGGTTTCGTCTTCCTCGCCGTCCTCGGACTAACGGTTGCACCCATTGCGGGTGCAGCCATCGTTCCTGCAACACCCGACGAAATGGGCGACGTAGACACACAGTCCCAGACAGTCACGAATTTGGCCGCCGAGACTGCAACGAGTGATGCGGACGCCTCGGTGACAGACTCGGACTCAGACTCAGACCCGGACTCAGACCCTGACCCAGGCCCAGGCACAAGCGCAGATTCGGACTCGGACTCGAGTACGAACCCGAACACAACAGTCGGTGACTTCGTCCAGTCGACAGCCGCAGACGCCGAGCACACAGTCAATGATGGACTGTTCGACGTGACGTACGACGCGGCCGACAACGAGTCGAAAGCACAACTCGTCGAGGAGCGCACGGCATCGTTCGACGACCGACTCGCCGAACTCGAGGCCGAGCGTGCAGAACTGCGCGACCGGAAGGAGGACCTCTCCCCGGCTGCGTATCAGGCACGGTTGACGCGGTTGACTGTCGAAATTGCCTCGTTGAACGACTCGATCGAGCGAACGAAGCCGAAAGGCGTCGCGGCTGGTCACGATCCGACACGGTTCGAAACGCTCCAGGAGAACGCGTCGGCGCTTGCCGGTCCGGAAGTTGCGACGACCGCGCAGGGACTGCCCGGCTTCACGGATCATCCCGGTGTGGGTGGCGGTCCGCCGGCGCACGCGGGTTCAGACAGCCACACCCAAAAACCGGTTCAGGCGGAGTCGAATAGTTCCACGCCGTCACACGAAAACGCTGCTGGAGATGATGCTCGCGGGCAAGGGAACGGACAAGGTGAGCAGCATTCCGGGCAGGGAGTCGGTGACAGCGATGCACAGCGCGACGTTTCCCCTGGTCAGTCGGGAAATCACACTGATTCTGGCGCATCCGACGAATCTGGCGATGCGTCCGATTCTGGTGCTAATTCTAGTTCTGGTTCTGGCTCTACCTGAACCTGATTTGTCGAACAGGCGTACCGATGGCTGAGCCACACAGCTGTTACTCCTATCCTGTGACGGACTCGGAGTTACTGTCGGAGTAGATACACCACCGTCGCGACCCAGAATGTCCCTGCAAAGGCGTAGATCGCGTCACCGGCCGGGTTCACGGAACCGAACTGAACCGATGCCAGCAGGTACGACAGAGCGGCGACTACCAGGGGACCGCCAACGTACGGAATCCAGTTCGCCACCGGGCTGGCACCTGAGTCGGTGTTCGCGCGTACATCGCGAACGAGGACTGCCGGCTTGACCTCCTCCTCCGCGTTCACGCGGAGGAGGAGGTCAATTGCCTGTCCGGCCTCGCCACGACTGAACAGGAAGGGAACGAACGGGAGGAACAAAAAGAGAAGAAGCGTATCCAGAACGACCCAGGCGGCAATGCTCACGGCGATACCGAACAGCAAGCCGGCGAGCGCAGTGGATGTTCGAGCTGAGAGTGACACTGAAACCACGGGCGTGGCAGATGGCGGCTACTGCGAGGATGCGAGACAACGGATAGGATGTGACCGCACACTGTAACATTGCATTGGTCTACCGCAAGCGGTGTGCAGTGCGAGTGGAGACCCTCTCTAGAGGTCGACGTACTGCCCTTCCCAGTCCCGGCGCGCCTCGAGTTCCCGACGGCCACGACGGGTGAGCGTGTAGAAGTTCGTCCGCCGGTCGCGGTGTCCCTTCTCGACGAGTCCCTTGTCGACGAGCGTATCCAGGTTCGGGTAGAGACGGCCGTGATGGATTTCTTTCTCGTAGTAGTTCTCGAGTTCCTCCTTGATTGCCAGTCCGTGGGGTTCCTCCTCGCCAGCGATGACGTATAGCAGGTCACGCTGGAATCCTGTCAGGTCGTACATTGGGAAAGTACCACCTGCACTTACTGTCGAATTTTAATAAGGGTGTCGGGTTGTTTCGAACGAAACTGGGGTATTACCAGCGAATATAGTCGTTTCATTGAGTTTCGATTGATAACACCCATGACTGATTCGACGTGAAAACACACATAATGAGCCGTTCATGTTTACGGTTCGTCGTTTCCAGAACCGAATATTTGATCGCGGTCTGACGACACACTCACACGTACAGTAAGCACTCCACGTTCAAATCGACTCGGCCTGTCCGCGACAGACGAACCAGCAGCTCAGCAATGTAGTAAACAGGAAAGCAAATCGCGTGACGGGAAAAACGTCACGCGATTGCTTGCCGCCCTGAATTGGTCCCCGCTGACGCTTCGGCCCTCCAAGCGAAGCGTCACCAGAAAGATTCTGCTGGGACCACTTAAATGTGACGACACACTCCCGTTTCGTGATGTGTTCCACCCGCCTCCAGCAGACCGCGGGGGTCACATGTGTTCTTCCTCGAGTACCCAGCCAAGCGCACGCTTGTAGTAGGTAAACATCTGCTCGACGCCGTCGTGATTCATCTCGTCGCTCTCGAGGTGCTCCGTCAGGAACTCGTACTGCTCGCGAATCTCTTCTTCATCACGCATACGATAGCATACACCCGACAGACAAAAAAGGTCGCCGGGATAGCAGGGCGACCAGTGATACAGCCCGTTGTAGTTTGGTACGGGTGATCGCTCCACCTGTCAGAGCGATCACCGACAAAGCGCTACAACGACCCGTATAAGCCGAGACGAGTTTCCAAGCAACCCGATCACACTCCGCACCGAAATCGATGCTGATTGCCCGTTCGTCCGCATCGACGTCGACCGTACTCGAGTTCGGTCGACTGGCTCCTGGGCACAGGATGGAGTGGCGATCGGGTCAGTCTGTGGTTGGCGGGTGAATGGGTGTGAGAGCGTCGGAACCCGCAACCGCTCGTCCCGGTAACGCAGTAACGATTTGTTAGCGTTTCCGTGGCTCTCCGTTCTCGTCCGCTGTCGTCGTTTCAGCTAGTAGTCATTCGTTTGTTTTCACAACAGTCAGCAACCGCGACGGATGAACGGGGACGTGATCAGCCACGTTGTGGCTGCTCGCTACTCGTCGCCGCCAGTTGCATCTGTGAGGAGACTATTCGCAACTTAATTGTAGGCTCAGTGCAATGTTCGTGTGTGAACCGTCGGATTGCCCTTGGTTTCGTTCTCGCCCTCCTCCTCCTGGGCGTCCTGATTCGCGTTGTCGGCGGCCAGGCCGTCGCCGGAGAGTTCTCGAGTGCCGACTATCGGTTTCTCGGACTCGCGGTCGGATCGGGGCTGCTTGCACTGGCCTTTCGTGCGCTCGTCTGGGACCAGTTCCTCTCGGTCGTCGACGACACGCTGCCGCGGATACGAATCGTCGCGCTCTTTCTAAGTGCGATGTTCATCAAATACGTCACACCCTACGGCCAACTCGCGACCGAGCCGTTCGTGGCCTATCTCGTGTCACAGCGCGGCGAGATGGCCTTCGAGGACGGGCTAGCCAGCGTGTTGTCTGCGGATCTGCTAAACTACGTCCCCTACTACACCTACGGGTTCGTCGCACTCGGTGTGATCCTCGTCACTGGCGCGCTCGGGACGGATCTCTCCTTCCAACTGCTCGCGTTCACCGGCCTGTTCTCGGTCGTTGTCGGCGTCGTCTTCGTCACGATTCGTCGCCCATCGGTCGTCTATGCGCTAGTCCTGTGGCTGACCGCCGGGATCCGGAGACTCCTCTCTCGGTTCTCGACTCGGTTCGAAGACCGATTTGCGAAACAGACCGTCCGTTCGCGACTTGACGGCTTCTACGGAACGATCGACACGATATCAGCAGACCGGATGGCCCTCATCGCCGCTATCGTCTTCGCTCACCTCGGCATGCTCTTTCTCATGTTGCCGGTCTACCTCGGCGGACTCGCACTTGGCTACCGGCTCGCACTACCGGTCGTCGCACTCGCCGTCGCGTTCGGAAAACTCGGCACAGTCATCCCCGCCCCCGGCGGTACCGGCGGCGTCGAAACGATGGTGACCGGCGTCCTCGCGACACTCGGCGGCCTCGAACTCGCCACCGCGCTCACGGTCGCACTCATCTACCGGCTCAGCACCTACTGGCTCACCGTCGGTGTTGGCGGGCTCTCCGCAGCCGCAGTGTTCCTCCGTGGCCCGCAACCGGAAGCGAACCCCGATTCGTAGTTCGCCCACAGACGGTACGGGAAACGACACTCTGCAACACCGGTGTTGACCACGACTCCGTGAGGACTTTTTGTACCCCCACCGTAGATGCCCGCATGAAGATTCGGGGCGAACGCAAGTGCAGGGACTGTGGTACTCGCTGGTCCTACTACGAAACCGGCAGCATCGACTGCCCAGGTTGTGGCAGCCTCCGCAGTGTTGGGACCGACGACCGAACCGAGCACACCGATCTACAGGTCCCGTTCGACCTCACACCCATCCGCTCCGACATCGACGACACGTCGACCGGCGACCTCGCCGACCGCGCCCGCGATCGCTGTCGCGAGTACGTCCGCCAGCGCGGCTTCGTCAACGCCGGCGACCTCCGCGACCTCGACGACACCTACCTCGCCGCCATCGAACTCAGACACGTCGCCGACGTCGTCACTCGAGAACTCGAGTACGGTGCCTCGCTCGACGACCGGGACGAACTGTACTTCCTCTCGTTGCTCCGGGACGCCGACACCGGCGAGCGCCCGCCGGTCGACGACGTGCCACCCGGGCTGCAGGCGGCACGCGGTCTCGCTATGGCAAACGCCGTCCAGGAGTATCGCCGCGACGTTCGCACGTGGCTCGAGGAGGGAGAGACGGGACGAACACAGGAGGAGTTGGCGAAATCGGAACGGCAGGTACTCGAGTCCCTCGGCGAGCACGTCAAGCGGATCCGACTCCTGGATGGTGACATCGAGCCGGAAACTGCGGATCGGCTGGTCGAAGCGACCCGCGACCTGGCAGACGGGCTTCGCGGTGACGAGGTGGTACTGGGGCGGGCGCAGGATCGGTTGGAGCGACTCGAGGCAGAAATCTGACGCTGACTTTCCCCGTGCTCAAGGCAGCGAAACGTCGATTCCTTCCTGCAGACTCGCGGCTTTGACGGTGTTGTACAGCAACATCGCGCGCGTCATCGGACCGACACCGCCTGGCACCGGCGTGATCGCGCTCGCCTGTTCTTTCGCGCTCTCGAACTCGACGTCGCCGACGAGTTCGTACCCCTTCTCGGTATCTGCATCGACACGATTAACGCCGACGTCGATGACGACCGCGTCGTCGCCGATCATCGAGCCGTCGATCAGTTCCGGTACGCCGACCGCTGCGACGACGATATCCGCACTGCGAGTCTTTTCGGCCAGGTCGTCCGTTCGGGAGTGACAGACCGTCACCGTCGCGTTGCCGTCGTCGGCCTTCTGGATCAACAGATTCGCGAGCGGCTTGCCAACGATATCCGAACGGCCGACGATCGTCACGTCTTTGCCCTCGATCTCGACGCCAGCGGACTCGAGTAGCTTCTGGACGCCGTGGGGGGTGCAGGGACGGAAGCGGGCGTCGCCGGCGACGAGGCGACCGACGTTCTCGGGGTGGAAGCCGTCGACGTCCTTGGCAGGGTCGACGCGACGGATGACCTCGCGGTAGTCGACGTGGTTCGGGACGGGGGCCTGGACGATGTAGCCGTGGACGTCGTCGTTCTCGTTGAGCGCGGCGATTTCGTCGTACAGCGTCTCCGGGGAGGCGTCGCCGTCGACGTCGACGTGGTAGCTCTCGATGCCGACCTCCTCGCAGTCGCGCTGTTTCATGTTCACGTAGGTTTCGCTGGCGGGGTCGTCGCCCATCAGCACCGTCGCTAGCCCGGGACGCGCGCCCGCATCAGCGAGCGTCTCGATAGCGTCGGTCAGGTCCTCGCGAATCTCGCTCGCGACGGCGTTGCCGTCGATGATCTCGGTCATTACTCGAGTTGCCGGCTGGGATGCTCATTAATGCTCGGGTTTGTGCCCAACACTACACCCGTTCCGGCCAAATATATACAAGTATGTGGTCATATTCTGTGGTGGGGGCCCCAATACGGACACCAGTACACGGAGCCGGCAACCGGCCCACGACGCCCCATCTGTTTTGGCACCCGGGAAAATACGTGCAAGCGAGTATGGAGTACACGACGCTCGGAAACACCGGAACGACCGTCTCGAAGCTCTGTTTTGGCACCTGGCGCTTCGGCAAGAAGCACGGCGACACCGTCGAAACTGACCGCGAGGAGGCCCACGAACTGCTCGATGCAGCCTGGGAGAACGGCATCAACTTCATCGACACGGCGAACGTCTACGGCGACCCCGACGGCACCAGCGAGGAGTGGATCGGTGAGTGGCTCACAGACCACGACCGCGAGGACTTCGTCATCGCCTCGAAGGTCTACTTCTCGTTCGACGGCTGGGGCGAATCCGGCCCGAACGACTCCGGACTCGGGCGCAAGCACATCCGCGCCCAGATCGAGGGCACCCTGGAGCGACTCGGGACCGACTACCTCGACCTCTACTACATCCACCGCTGGGACGAGGACACCCCGATTCGGGAGACCATGTCCGTCCTCACCGAACTCGTCCGCGAGGGGAAAGTCCACTATCTCGGTGCCTCGACGATGGCCGCCTGGCAACTGACCAAGGCGCTCTGGACCAGCGACGTGGAGGGACTCGAGCGTTTCGACGTCACCCAGCCGATGGTCAACGCCGCCCATTACGACGCTGTCGGCGACTACCTCGACGTCTGTGCCGACCAGGAGCTGGCAGTCTGTCCGTACTCGCCGCTTGCCGGCGGCTTCCTCACCGGCAAGTACGAGCGTACCGAGGACGGCGGCGTCGAGGCTCCCGACGGCTCGCGGGGGAATCTCGACGACCTGTTCGAAGATCGCTACGCGACCGACCGCGCGTGGGACGTCCTCGATGCCGTCGAATCCGTCGCGAGCGAGGTCGAGGCCACGCCGGCACAGGTCTCGCTGCGCTGGCTCATCGAGCAGGAGCGGTTCACGTGCGTCCCTATCGTGGGCGCGCGCTCGCCGGACCAACTCGAGGAGAACGCCGGCGCGGTGGAACTCGAGTTGACCGACGAGCAGTTCGAGCGGATCGACGAGGCTCGTGGTGGGATTCAGTAGCCGGCTCGAGGGCCAAAACGTGGAGAGTTAGAACAGCGGTGTCGTCACCACGAGCGCGTCAACGAGAATCGCGACGAGCACAGCACCGAGGAAAGCGTTGGAGGCGTGGAACGCGCGGAACGCCGCGGCCTCGGTCTGTTCGAAGTGGAGGACGATGGCGGCCCAGAGGAAGACGCCACCGAAGATGACGACCGTGCCGGCGTAGAGCGCGCCGAGGTCGGTGATCCAGGCGAGTGCGACCGTGCTAGCGAGCGTCGCGGCGAGATAGTAGATGATGTGTTTTCGCGTCTCTGTCTCGCCGCGGACGACGGGCATCATCGGGAAGCCACCGCGGGCGTAGTCGTCCTTGTACGCGAGCGCGAGGTTGTAGAAGTGCGCCGGCGTCCAGAGGAAGATGACGCCTGCGAGGGCGAGTGCGGGCATGCCGATTTCGTTCGTCACGGCGGCCCAGCCGATCAGTGCCGGCAGCGCGCCAGCGAGCCCGCCAATGACCGTGTTCTGGACCGTGTTCGGTTTGAGCAACAGCGTGTAGACAACGCTGTAGAACAAGATTGCGGCGAGTCCGAGGGCGGCCGCGAGCATGTTAATCGTCAGGAAGACCGACAGCGACGCTGTCGTCAGGAAGAGCCCGAACAGCATCGCGTTGCGGACCGGAATCAACTCCGTGGCGAGCGGTCGGTCCGAGGTTCGGGACATTCGCTTGTCCACGTCGCGCTCGAGGACGTGATTGAACGTTCCCGACGCGCCGATTGCGAGCACACCGCCGCCGAGCGTGGCGAGGATGACGTCGAGCGTAAGCGCGGGGCCGGCCGCGAGCGCCATCCCTGCCGCCGCGACGAGACATAGCAACCACATCAGCCGCGGCTTCATCATCTTGAAGTACGCAAAGGCGGTGAGTCGAGCGCGAGCGAGACGGCTCTCGGGCAGAGAGCGTCCAGTCGTCGTGTCATCGGCGGCTGGTGTTGGTTCCGGTTCCGGACTCGATGGCTCATCCGTTGGCACTTCCGTCGGCGCACCGAACTCGAGTCCATCGTCGGTCTCGGAACCGGTCGCGAGTTCGAGGTCCCAGGCGAGCGCGAGAACGATTGTCGTGAAGATTGCGAGGCCGAGCCCAAGGTGGAGCCCTGGAACGACCGCAGCGGGGCCGAGAACCGCCGTTGCAGCGCCGACACCGATCTGGACGGCGTACAGCAACGCACCAGCGAAGATAGCGACCCGAACGCGACGCGTAACGTCGCCGAACAGGGTTGCGATAGTCGTCGCAGCGACGAGGAGGCCGACGAGAACGGCCGCCAGCCGGTGACCCCAGGCGACGACGAGCTGGGTCTGATTCAGCGGATCGGCCGGCGCGTGACAGGTCGGCCACGTCGAACAGGCCGCGGCAGCGTCCGTCAGCGAGGTCGTCGCGCCGACGATCAACAGGAGGTAAACGCCGAGCGCAGTCGCTGCGAGCAGTCCTGAAAAGCGGCGGCGTGTCCGGATCGGACGGGGAAATGACTCAGATTCGGTTGCCACGGCTACTCGTCTATACCCTTCCACTCCGTATATTTATGGCTCCCGTTTTTGCCGGCTGTGCTATCGGTTTCCCACGCCGTCGTAGGCGAACGTGTTCGAGATGGGGACCGTAGTTACGTGTAGTTACATGCCCATATCGTCGGCCGCCTCAGGAATCGGCAGGTCGTGCTGTGAGACGCCGAGCAATTCCGCCACGTGATCGAGCGCCATATCGAAGCCGTAGTAGCGCTCGAGTTCGTCGCCATCTGCGGTCGGTCGCACCTTGAGCATGGCGTAGCCCTCGATATTCTGAGCGATGGCCGCGGTTCCAGCCGCACGCGGCGTTGCAGTCACGACCGCATCGTCGTCATCGACGCCGGCGACGAACTCGAGTCGGCGCTCGGTTTCGGTTTCGTCGTAGGTGGCACGGATGCCGTTGGCGGTGGCGGTTGTCGTATTCGTGCTGGCGGAAGCGGTGTCCGTGTCAGCGTCCTCGGTCATACCCCTACTCGTGGGCCAGTCACCGGGAAAGTATCGGTTCGTCTGCGATGGAGTCACAGGCTGGTGACACGAAAGCGGGGGAGAACTGTACGACGTCGTGACATCGTGACATCGTGGCGAACAGCGAACGTGCGACCACGAACCGATATTCCTTTTTTCCCACCGGCTGACGGTTCTCGCGTGACAGGAGCCGAGTCACGGTCGTCCGCCTCGCCCTCCGGTCCTATCGCCGAGTTTCGACTAACTCGAGTCATGGCGCTCCAGTGGCTCGTCGTCTCAGTCGTCGGCTTCTTCGCGCTCGGCTACTGTCTCGCTCACCTGCATGCGCTCTTCCGGGGCGAACGGCTCGAACAGGTCATCGTTCCCGCTCTTCCACCAGGGACGTTTCTGTTCTGGCTCGGGCTCGCAGCACTCGTCCTCGGATTCGTCGTTGTCCTCCACGAGGGCTGTCACGGCCTCTTTATGGCCCGTTACGGCAGCGACCCGTCCTACGGGATCGGCTTCTCCTACGCGCTCTTTCCGTACGCCTACGCAGCCGTCGGCGACGAGTGCTTCACGCGGAATCAACTGTTCGCCATCCTCGTCGCGCCGTTCGTCGTGATTACGGTGGGCGGTCTCGCGATCATGGCCGCCGCGCCGGAACACGTGCTCTCCCTGCTACTCATCCTCGCACTCGCAGCGAACGGTGCTGGTTCGGTTGGCGACCTCTGGATGGCCGCCGTCTTGCTCCAGTACCCGAGTCGCGTCCGGGTCGACGCCCTGCCGGACAACGACGTGCAGGGGTTCGCGATTTACGATCCTGAATCAGGGCCGACTCAGGGCTCCGAAACGCGACACCTCCCCGGAATGACACACCTTTCGCGCATCGCTACAGGAGCAGTCGCGACGCTCGCACTCCTCGGGACGACTGCCATCGCCCTCGTCCTCGTCTCGCTCGCTGCCGGTTCCGGTACCGTCGAAATAGTCACCGACCGCCTGCTTCTCTTCCGACACGAAGTCGACTCGAGTGGCGTCGCGCGATTCGAACTCGGCGAGGCGCTATTCGCGGGTGTCAGTCTCGCTGGCGGGCTCTGCTGGGCCGGCCTCGGCGCGGTTCGTGACCACGTCGTGCGGTGACCGGCCGCTTGTGAACCGTAACGCTCGTGCACCAATCCCGTCGAGAAGAGCATATGAGCAAGTGGCTCCAGAGCGGACGTCGGCGTGATATCTGTGTCCTTCTCGCAGCAGCGGCTCCCAGTAGCGAACCGGACGATAACGAGGTCGACGACACTGACGGGACAGACACCCGAGGCGAACTGCGCGGCCAACAGCTCAAGTCCCAACTCGAGTCCCACTACGACGACCGAATCGAACCGAAGTCGTTCTACGGCACGCTGTCGGCACTCGTGGACGCGGGATTCGTCGAGAAGCGAACTGAAGGCCTACACGACGTGTACGCGCTCACGGAGGCGGGCGAGCGGCGGTTGTACGACCATTACGAGTGGATGGGGGCGTGTCTCGACGCCGACGACTGATCGGGAGAGAAGCGGCGGTTATGTGGATCGGTCCTGACCGATCAGGAAGCCAAGCACCCCGCCCGGCAGCGTGAACGGCCACGTGACGGCCAGCAACGCGAGGACCGAGAGGAGTTCCCCCGTCCCGCCGACGCCGGATCGCCACCGCTCGCGCCGGAAGCCAACGCCGAGAACGAACCCAACGGCCGGCAGGACCCAGACGGCTGTTCCGAGAAGGTCACCAGTGACTGTGGAGAGTTCGATGCCGACGAGTGGAATTTCGTGGACGGTCGTGAGTGAAACACCCGCGAAACTCCCGTCGTAGGCGGCCGTTGCCAGGAGAACGCCCGACCAGACGCCGACGACCGCCCATGCGGCGCGGGTCGTCAACTGTACCGTCCCGCGGGTGGCCAGAAGCCCACCGAACGCGAGCGCCAGCGCGCCGGCGAAACCAACCGGGATTCGGAACTGCTCGGGAAGAACGGGCGGTGAGCGCTCGACCGTAACGGTCGTCAGCAGATACTCCGTCTCCTCAACTGTAGCGGTCGGTGGACCGGTCTCGGACAGCCCAGTCATCGGGACTGCCGCCTCGCTCTCGTATCGCGGCCAGTCGTGGCCACCACCCTGATCGGCGTGGTGCCAGCCGCCGGGGAGGTCCTCAGCCGACTCGAGTGTCGCGACTGCAGACCCCACAGCCGTTCTCGTCTCTGGCGGCAGGTCCTCCACCGGAACGGCCGTCGCAGCATCCGCCGTGATCGGCGTCTCACTCGCACGCAGTTCGTGTGCGTCGCCAGCGTGGTGCGGCCAAAGGTAGAACGGGTTGCATAACAGCCCGATTCCGAAGAGAAGCAGGAGGGCAACTCGAGTACGCGTGGACATCGCTCGTTTTCTGCAGTACGTTCGTGTAAGATAGCTGTATCGAACAGGCTGTGAGAGCGACGGTGGCGGACTCGAGTACGAAACGGACCGGCGGAGTGGGAAAGAGAGACGACAGCCGTGAGAAAGAAGGGTTCTCGGGACCGCTCAGTTATCGAGTACCTGGTCGCCAATCGTGTTCCGCAGCACTTCGCTCGTGCCCTCGTAGATCTCGTTTAGCTTGGCGTCGCGGTAGAACCGCTCTGCGGGGAAGTCCTTGGTGTAGCCGTAGCCGCCGTGGATCTGGATCCCCTCGTTTGCGACCTCGCGGGAGATTTCGCTGGCGTAGAGCTTCGCCTGCGCGGCGTCCTTGATGTAGTTCTCGCCGCGGATCTTCTTGTCTGCGGCCTTGTGCATCAGCATCCGGGCCGCCTGGATCTTCGTGTCCATATCCGCGAGTTTGTGTTTGATCGACTGGAACTCGCCGATCGGCTGGCCGAACTGCTCGCGCTCGCCGGCGTAGTCGCGGGCCTCGTCGAAGGCCGCGCGAGCGATACCGATACTGCGTGCGGCGATGGTGATCCGGCCGCCGTTCAGGGTCTTCAGCGCCTGCACGAAGCCGTCGCCCTCGGCACCGAGGAGGCGGTTCTCGGGAATCCGAAGGTCGTCGAATCGGAGTTCGGCCGTCGGACAGCCCTTGTCGCCGAGTTTCTCCTCGGTATTCTCGACGATGAAGCCGTCGTCCTCCTCAGGGCGGACGACGAACGAGGAGATTCCCTTGTTGCCGGCGTCGGCGTCTGTCTTCGCGAAGACCGTGACGGTGTCCGAGACGGAACCGTTCGAGATCCAGAGCTTGCCGCCGTTGAGTACGTACTCGTCGCCGTCTTTCTCTGCAGTAGTCTCCATCGCTGGGACATCGCTACCCGCGCCCGCCTCCGAGAGCGCGAACGCGCCGATGTCCTCTCCGGCTGCGAGCGGCGTCAGGTACTCCTCCAGCTGGGCGTCGTCGCCGAACTCGTAGAGCATGTTCCCCGCGAGCGAGGTGTGAGCCGCGACGACGGTCCCGAGACCACCGGAACCACGCGAGATCTCTTCGAGTCCGATCGCGTAGGAGTGGTAGTCCAGACCGGCTCCGCCGTACTCCTCGGGGAACGGCATCCCCATCAGCCCGAGGTCGGCCATCTCGTCGACGAGATCCTGCGGAAACTCGTCCTCGTGGTCGATCTCGTCCGCGACGGGAACGATCTCCTCGTCGACGAACTCCGAAACCATCTCCCGAATCTGTTGCTGCTCGGCCGAGAGCGCAAAGTCCATACCTGCGCTATGGCGGGTCGATTCTTTACTGTTACCTCTCGGATTCCGGTTCACGGATGGCCGATTGTTTCGCGTTTATTCGGAGTCGTACACGAATGCCCGCCGGATTCGTGGTGACCCGTTGGAAAGTAGTCAGACGGCGTCCGGCCCTGCCTCGGCCAGCGATCCCAGCGCCCCATCGATCGAATCGTCACCCGAGAGCAACTCGAACGTCTCGCCGGTCAGACGGTCGTACTCGAGTACCCTCACGAGCACGCTTGCTACGTCTTCGCGAGGAATGTCGCCGTTGCCGAGTTCGAAGTCGGTGCCGACCCGGATTTCGCCGGTTCCGGGCGCGGTCGTCAGTTCGCCGGGGCGGACGATGGTGTGTGAGAGGTCGCTCTTCCGGAGGTACTCGTCGGCCTCGGCTTTTGCAATCAGGTAGTCCTGAAGGGGCTCTGGACCGGATTTGGGATCGTCTGTCCCCATCGAACTGAGCATGACAAAGCGACCGATTCCCTCGTCTGCTGCGGCGTCGACAAGTCGGATCGCACCGTCGCGGTCGACGCCGTAGACGTCCTCGCCGCCGGAACCCGCGGCGAAGATAATCGCGTTACAGCCGTCGACGGCGTGTTCGACGGAGTCGGTCAGGTCGGCAACGACGGCCTCGACGGCTGCTCCCATCGATTCCATCTCGTCGACCTGGCTGTCTTTACGGACCATCGCGCGAACGTGGTATCCCTCGCGTTCGCGTTCAGCGAGTTGCTTCGTTACGTGTTGGCCAACCTGTCCGTGTGAGCCGGCGACAAGGACTGTTTCAGTCGTAGTCGGGTTGTCGGTATCTGACATACGTACTCAGTTGAGACCGGGAGAGAAAGTGATGGGGGGCTGACGTGCCAGGGCGACGGTCTAGCCCGGCAGCATCGCCAAATTCCGTTCTACGACCTCCAACAGAATAGAACGGTACGACCGCGGCGTTTTTCCGGGATGGGGACGAAAGAGAATCCAGTAGATGACCACGGGCCAGCACGAATTCACAACCGACGCCGACCTGGAGTGGTGTTACGACGCAGTACATGGCGTTTCGCGGACTTTCTCGATAACGATCGACCGGCTCGAAGAGCCGATGTCGAAACACATCTGCCTGGGATACCTCCTCTGTCGAATTGCAGACACGATCGAGGACGCGGGCCACATTCCACCTGCCGAACAGACCGAGTTACTCACCGAATACGATCGGCTCCTCGACCCCGAATCGGAGCAGTCCGTCGAGGCATTTATGACGGACGTCGAGCCCTGGATTCCCGAGCCAGCGGAGCGATCGAACGACTGGGACGTCGTGGCCGAAACGCCACGCGTCCTGCGAACGTTCGAATCACTCGACGAGGAACCGCGCGAGATTATGCGCGAACCCGTCCGCGAACTCGTCGACGGGATGGCAATGTTCACTGACCGGTACGCCGACGAAGGCGGCCTTCGACTCCAGACACTCGAGGAACTCGAGGAGTACTGCTGGTACGCCGCCGGCACGGTCGGAACGCTGATCACTGGTCTCGTCGCCCGCGGCGCGTCGAAAGAGCGCGCCGCAGAGATGCGCGATAACGCCCGGTCGTTCGCGTTGCTCTTGCAACTCGTCAACATCGCCAAGGACGTCGAGTCAGACTACCACGAGGAGAACAACGTCTACCTGCCCGCAGAGTGGCTCGCGGAGGAGAACGTCGACCTCGACGCCGTCACCGACGAGGAGAACCACAACGGTGTGACGAACGTGGTCGAACGCGTTACCGGGCGCGCAGAAACGTACCTCGACGACGCCCAGCGCTACCTCGAGGTCGTGCCGGAGCAACACGGCAACCGCCTCTCGGCGTGGGCGATTCCGTACCTTCTCGCCGTTGGGACGATGCGCGAACTCCGCGAGCGACCCGAGGACGTCGTCGAGGAGGGCGACGTGAAGGTCCCGCGCGCGGAGGTCTATGCACTGCTCCAGCAGTTCGAAGAGGACATGTCCCGCTCTCGCCTCGACGAACTGCGGGCCACGATGGCAGAACAGCCGCTTCACCAGTAGCGTCGTCGTCCGACGCGAAACAGGCGATACGGGAGATCGCTGGCGCGGCTCAGGGACGAGGACGTCCGTCGGCGCTGGTCTGTCTATGCTGTGTTTCTCTCTGTTTTCCGTCTCCCTCCAGTGCAATCTCCCGACCGACCAGCGACAGCGCATACCCGAGCACGGCCGTCCCTCCTGCAGTCGGAAGGAAGACGATGAGGCTGAGGACGTAAATCGTGCCAGACGTCGGAAACGGCGCTAACGCAGCGACGGCACCAAGCGGTGCCAGTAGACAGGCCACGCCGTACAGCCAGGCACTCCGCTCTCCCCGTGCGAGTGCATGTCCGAACGGCAAGAACAGCACGACCGACAGACCGAACGCACCGATCAGAAGCGCCTCGAACAGGAATCCAGCCAGCCAACCCGTCCCGGCAAGCAGCCCCACTGCGACCACTCCGAGCAGCGTCAGCGTTCGCCGGGAGTGATGGACACCGAGGCGGCGACAGAGCGCGACACAGCCAGTTCGTCCGACGGTTCCAACCCAGCGGCTGCGGCCAGCCAGTTCTCGTGATCGACCAGCACCGACAGTACTGGTCGCAACCGCCGCGAACCCCACAATCACCACCGGGACGACGCCAGCCAGCACGGTGTGCTCGAGTACCACCGGCCCGAACGCGACTGCTGCTGCGGTCCAGGAGGCGGCTGTGTTCGTGAGTCCCGACTGGGCGTAGGTGACGTAGGTCCGACTGGGGAAGTCGTCACCCGCTGCCTCTTCATCCTCTCCGGATCCACCGCTCACCCATGTCAGCGTTCCGTTCTCGATACTCCCCGCTGCCGGACTGTTCGTCACCGTATAGTCGTCCGGCAGATGAATCGACACTCGCTCGGCGACGAGTTCGTACCGCACCGGGCTGTCGCCAGCGTAGAAGTACTCGAGTACCCATCCGTCGCCAACCACACCCTGTCTCGCGACGTTGGGGACGGTGTACTCGACGCGAACGGTCTGGTCGTCAATGGTTGCGGTGACGTTTTGTGCCTCGTCGTCGACGGCGCGGTACCGGTTCTGACTGTCATCGACGGTGGTCGCGAGCGCGTGCTCGTCAGTCTGGTAGTGGGCAGCAGCCGTTTCATTGACCGGGACCTGTGCGACCCACTGGGAATCACCGCTTTCGTCGACGTAGATGTCGAGCGTTCCTGGCTCGGTTGCGCCGTCGAGTGTGTCGGAGCCACAGACGCCACAGATGGGTGACGGTGGTGGCGCACCGGCAGCGAGTGCGACGACTGCGAGACAGAGGACCGAGAGGGCGACGACGGCGGTTGCGACGCGGGGAGGTGAACGCATACGAGATAGTCATTGGCAGTGATAATAGTAGTTCGGACGACAGGAAGTGCATCAACGTGAGGACAAGTTTCAAGACTCGACAGTGAGAGCTACGGACGAGCGGTGACTCGCGTGAGTAAGGAACAGTTCGTAACCGAACCGAACGAGGCGGGTTCGGCGAACGAGTGGGACGGGGAGCCGAGTGGGCAAACAGCGTGCGATCACGAGGAGCGCCCGCCAGCGGTGCGGACGGCAATCGAAGAGCGGGCCAGGGAACGAGAGGGTGAGCGGAAGAGTAAGAGTGAGAGTGAGAGTGAGAATAAGAGTGAGAACGAGTGCAAAAGCAAGAACGACGCCGGAGACGACACGTCGGAAATGATCAGCCTCGGCATCGGACTCGGCATCGAACTCCCCGTCATCGACGAACCAGACGAGGTGTTCGCGGTCAAGTCCACCGACCGCCCGTCGACCGACCTCCGTTCTAACTCCCGACTCGACGCAGCCCAGCGCGAGCGACTGGAAGACGCCGACCTGGATCCCGACGCCGTCGCCAACAAGGAGTACTCCTACCAGCAACTCCTCGAGACCGACATCGACGAGGCGTTCGCCGACGACCTTCGCAGACGGCTCTCCCTCCCGTGGTCGTTCCAGACCGACAGCGACCTGGATCTCGACCGTCGCTCCGACGAGGTCCGCGGCCTCGGCGCGGCCGAGCGCGCGTGGATCGCAGCCAGCGGAACGGACGACTGGCAGCGCTTCGAGCCACAGTCACTGACTGAGCGAGCGGGGGACTCGAGTACAGACGCAGAATCGCGGTCAGATGCGAACGCCGCTGGTGGGTCCGGTGCCGACGGAGAGAGCGGCGACAGCAAACGGCCGTATCCACGGCCAACCCCGATCACCGCCGTGACGGGTGTTGGACCGGAGGATGCGGCAGTGCTCGCGGAGGCAGGCGTTACCTCTGCAGAGCGTCTGGCGACGATTCGAGCGGTGACGGTCGCCCGGTTGCTGGATCTGGACGTGCTCCACGTTCGGTCGTGGCGTCATAATGCGCGCGAATTGCTTTCGTGATTCGTGATTCGTGACTTTGGAGCTTGTACAACCTCGGCCGTTTCGTAATTATAGGCTCTCGTTCGCCAGTCCTGTCTCTGCTCAAACACGCTCGCTGTACAGTCACGCATCAATGGTTACTACTCAAATGAGTAATATCGATAATCCGGACCATCAGAGATTTATAGCGGCCTGTTGGACCATCTAACAGATGATTCCGATCGACGATTCCCCAATCGTTCGTGACGGTAAGACACTGATCCTCGCGATGGACCACGGGCTCGAACACGGCCCGGTCGACTTCGAAGACGTCCCGGAGAAACTCGATCCGTCGACGGTCTTCGAGACGGCGACCCACGACGCCGTCACCGCGATGGCTGTCCAGAAGGGAATCGCCGAGGGCTACTACCCAAGCTACGAGGACGACGTCAACCTGCTGTTGAAGGTCAACGGCACGTCGAACCTCTGGATGGGCGAGTACGACTCGGCGGTCAACTGCTCGGTCGACTACGCGGCCGAAATCGGTGCCGACGCCATCGGCTTCACCCTCTACGGCGGCTCGAACCACGAAGTCGAGATGGCCGAAGAGTTCCGCGACGTTCAGGAAGACGCCCGCGAGCACGACCTTCCGGTCGTCATGTGGTCGTACCCGCGCGGACAGGGACTCAAAAACGACACGAAACCCGAGGTCATCTCCTACGCGACCCGACTCGGTCTCGAGCTCGGTGCCGACATCGCGAAGGTCAAGTACCCCGGTAGTTCCGACGCGATGGAACACGCCTGCAAGGCCGCCGGCGACATGAAGGTCGTCATGAGCGGTGGGTCGAAGACCTCCGACTACGAGTTCCTCTCGACCGTCGAGGCAGCCGTCAACGCCGGCGCAACGGGACTTGCCGTTGGCCGCAACGTCTGGCAGCGCGAGAACCCAACCCAGATCCTCGACGCACTCGAGAAGGTTATCTACGATGAGGAAACGGCAGACGCCGCACTCGAGGCAACCGAATAGGATGACGATGTCCGACCCGGTCGTCGAGGACGTCGTCACGACGGTGAGCCACTCCGCACCGGAGATCCGACGTGGACTTGTCGGTCGCCGCGACGCCGTCGACGAGGAGAATCCAAGCGGTGAGACGCAGGTTGAAGCCGACATCTGGGCGGACGAATTGCTCGCCGACCGACTCTCGTCGATCGACGGCGTCAGTCAGTACGCGAGCGAGGAGCGCGAAGCGATCATCGACTGTGGTAGAGACGCGGCTTCGACGGACGGCTACACCGTCGCCGTCGATCCACTCGACGGTTCCTCGAATCTCACGTCCAACAACGCGATGGGGACCATCATCGGTGTCTACGACGCGCCGCTGCCAGCCCGCGGTGAGAACCTCGTTGCGGCGGCGTACGTGCTCTACGGCCCGATCACGACGATGCTCCTCGCAACCGAGGACACCGTCTCGGAGTACGAACTGACCGACGGCAACCATCGCCGTATCCGCGAGGATATCACACTCCCCGACGACCCGGTCGTCTACGGCTTCGGCGGCCGCGTCCCTGACTGGACCGACGAGTTCACGGAGTACGCCCGGACGATCGAGACCGAACTCAAACGCCGCTACGGTGGTGCGATGATCGGCGACGTCAACCAGGTGCTGACCTACGGCGGCATCTTCGGCTACCCGGGGCTCGAATCCCGGCCTGAAGGAAAGCTCCGCCTGCAGTTCGAGGGTAACCCGGTCGGTTACATCGTCGAGCAAGCGGGCGGACGCTCCTCGAACGGCGAGCAATCGTTGCTCACCGTCGACCCAAGCGACGATATCCACGAACGGACACCGGTGTTCGTCGGCAACGAGTCACTGATCGATCGACTCGAGATGCAGTTGTCCTGAGCAGGGACTGAAATCGGAACCGGATCAAAGCCGACACTGGAACCGGAAGTGAACTACCCCTGCCTACTCGCCGCCGTTGGCGGCTCCTTGAGGCAGGGGCTTCCTGCTTCCACGACGCGCTTTGCAGGAACAACCGCAGTTCCCGTAGGGAGCGCAGTCTCCACAGGCGTTAATTCGGAGTGACCGACTCCTAGTTTCGAGAGTCCGCGAGAAAGAACGTTCCACGCTGCGTTTGCGTCTCTGTCCACCTCGAACCCACAGGCCGGACAAGAATGTTCACGCACCCAGAGCGGTTTGTCGGTTTTGACGCCACACTGGGCGCACTCTTTGGTGGTGCCGTCAGGGTCAACATCCACGAAGTGCGTGCCTTCTCGCTCGCACTTGTATTCGAGCATATCGGTGAAAGTGCTCCACGCCGCTGACGCCGTATTGCGACTGTTGCGCGGCGATTCGAGCATCCCTTTCACGTCAAGGTCTTCAACGGCCACGAGATCGTACTCCCGAGCGTAATAGTTCGAGAGTGTGTGCAGGAAGTCACGCCGCTTGCGCTTGATGTCGAGATGACACTCGGCAACTGCCTGCCGCTGTTTTTCCCAGTTGTTCGACCCGTGCTCTTTGCGCGAGAGGTTTCGTTGCTCCCGTTCAAGCCTGTCGCGGTCTTCCGAGAGGTCAAGTGAACCAACTGCCGTGCCGTCAGTGTCGTGGGCATACTTCAGAATTCCCACGTCGATGCCAACCATCTCGTCCGCGTCAACATCCTCCAGCGACGGTTTGGCAGGTTCATCTTTATCATCAACGGTGAATGAGGCGTACCACTCTCCAGTTGGTTCTTTCTTGAGCGTGACTTCTTTGACTGTTTCATCTTCGGGGATTTGTCGGTGACACTCAATCGGTATATCCGCGAGTTTCGACAACGAGAGGACAGTCTGACCGTTCTTCTTGTCGAACTCGAAGCCAGACTGGACGTATGTGAAACTGCGGAACTCTCTCGGTGCCTTCCAGTTGAGACTCCCGACGTTGTACCCCTTTTCTTTCAGTTCAGATAGTGCCGTGATACTGTCTTCAATCCGCATGACTGCGGCCTGTGCAACCGTTGAGTACAGGTCATTCAGTTCATCCCACCAGTCTTTCAGGTCGGTGAGTTGATCGCGGACCTGTCGCACTCGTTGGTTGAGCGTTCCTGCCGAGTCGGGAATCTTGTTAAAATCCCTGAGAGCGTGGTTGTAGAGTTGCCTACAGGTATCGCGGTGATGGTCCAGCGTTTCACGCTGTTCGGCGGTTGGTTTGAGCCGGAACCTGTAGGCGTAGTGCATCAGTTATCCCTCACGTTGTTCGATAAGCTCGTCCAGTTTCTCTTGGACGAACGAGGAGAGATTCAAGTGGTTCTCCTCGACCCACTCAGCTTGATCTTCACGGATTGTGATGTTCTTCCGTTCCACGGTGTGTATTATACGCAGTATGTGCATAACTGTATCGGTTCGTGGGCCTGTGGGCCAGCAACAGGAAGGTGAAAAAGGCGAAGACGGCGCTGTATCCCCGCCCTACTCGCTCCCTTTGGTCGCTCCTTGAGGACGGGGGCTTAGCGCCTGAAATTAGCTAAAACCAAACGACACTGCCCCTCTCGCTCTTCTTCATCACCCTCGGTTTTCGGCACTATCGTCGACGCGAGACGCGAGACGTGAGACACGCCCCACCAGCAACACCAAGCTGTGCTACCACGGTCGCGTAATCGAAACATACCCTGCAACGCCGAGAAACAGCACCGCGTAGAACACCCAGCGCGGCCAGCCAGTCTGCAAGAACAGCAGCGTCAGCAACAGGACGAACGCGCCGATGAGAATCGCGTCAGCGATAACTCGTCCGATCCCGCCGAGGATCGCCCTGCCGCTTGGAGTCGACCGCGTACTCGAGTGTGACGAGCCGTCGCTCACTGTGTCCTCCGTGTGTGCAGCGGTGAGTCGTTCGAGACAGTCACTGGTAGGATGGTCAGTGCAGTCATCGCCGATGCGAGTGGTACAGTCCTCGCCGAATCGATCATTGCGATCAGTCGCCGTTCGCAGCGCTCAGAAGTGATAGCCATGGAGTTCAGTCAATCTGTACGCACCAACCCCCCAGACGTAGCTCTGGCCGGGCCACCAGGTACGAGCGTTGTTGAAACCAGCGATGAGGACGTCCTCATCTGTCCCCTCTGGATCGGCGTGAAAGCTCACCGATCCACTGTCACCGTCGGTCAGATCCATCTCCCCACCCCACCGAATCTGACCGTATCGGCAGAAGTTATCCGTAAAGCAGGTCACCGCGTCGATCCCCTGAATCGAACCCGTCGTGTGGCCGGTCATCGCGCCAACCTTCTCGAGTCGTTCACCGCGAGCCATCAGGTCCGCGAGACCGAACTTGGTGTACTGTCCGCGTACTCGCAGCGGCGGCTGCGTGTCGATCAAACTGACCGGTTCGATGTCGCCCGTCGGTTCGATGGTGGCGAAGTCTTCGACCGGGTGTGCACTCGAAACAGTGCCAAGCGAAACGTGGTCTGAATCTTGGACAGGGAGTGCGACGGATTCACCGGTCGGATCGGGGTTGCCTTCGAAGGCGTGTTCTGCGGTCACGAAGAACGCTTGCTCCTCGTCGGGGCTGTACAGTGCCGGCCCGAGCGTTGCTAAACTCGTCGGCGTCTCACACGCAACCCCGCTCGGAACGTACCCATCGTGGACCTGCTCGACGATACGCGGCTCGAACGAGTCGTACCCGCCCTCGTTGTCATCGACGTTTTCGAGATCCTCTGCGTCCTCGATGTCACCGACGTCTTCCAGGTCGTCGATTCCGTCGTCGTCGAAGATGGCTTCGATCTCGACCGGAATGCCGGTTGTGAGCTGGTCGAGAAGGTCACGAACGGAATCCCAGTCTCGCGAGATGCCGACCGAGACGGTGGCGGTCTCGCTCTGATAGGTGCCAGGGACGACCGCGCTCCCAAGATAGCCGGTGAACGCGAGCTGTGCCAGTCGCTCGTTTAGCTCGATCGCGGACTCGAGTGCCGCGTACCAGCCCGCAGGGACGTAGCGTGTCCGCTCTGTCAGCGACCAGGGATCGTCCGGATTTTCCCTGACGAGCGCGGTCACGATCGGCACATCGCCGTCGTCGGCACTCAAGAAATCCTCGACGCCGAGGAACTGTGCCATGCCGACGGCGTAGCCACCGGTCGCGAGCGTTCGGATGAACTCACGACGATCCATTCCCGCATCGAGACGATCCCGAATCGTCGCGAGCCGCCGAACTCCGCGTTCTGTCGTATCTCCTGACATGTACTTGAGAGTCGGTGCCGTCTTCGATTCTATTTCCGCACGTCAAAGCTAATATTCACGTACAGAGGTTATTGCAGCACGTATCTGCAGGATAGAGAGAGTTATGAATAGCCGTTGTGCCTGCAGTTGTCGCCACGGAAATACACACTGGACTTGCAAACTGATACGAATGCAACGAGGGTGACACTCACTCGTGATATAATGACTGGACGACTGAACGCGAACGTTCGTGTCACCATGGGGGATACTCTGAATCGTCTCCGTGCTGGTGACCGCGGAGACAACCGCCGAACCGACACACCTCCGACCGGTTCGTGACACCCGCCGTCGCACGTTCCTCCCCAACTCGTCCGCTCGTGGCGTGTGCCGCCCTGCCGCGTCGCCGGGTGTTCGACACCGGTGTTCCTCTTACCTCCGTTTCACATCCCTTAGTCTCCTATTCTCCTATCTCTCCATCCCTCCATCTCTCCACCCCTCCACCCTTTCATCTCTCCATCCCTCCATCTCTCCATCCCTCCATCTCTCCACCCCTCCACCCTTTCATCTCTCCATCCCTCCACCCCCGGACCCCCTGCCCCTCTCGATCATCTCGGCCCTCTCGACCACACATGTTACGTTCCTCACTGGTACTCGAGTCACACTGGTACTCGAGTACCCACGAGTTCCATTCATGCACACCCCGAGGCAGTCGTCGCATTTGGCACTCATTACTGGAGTGTAATCACTGATGGGGGAGACGATACGGCTCTCATAACAATACCCGTTATCGGGGACACATCGACTGGAAGCCGGTTGCTCCCGGTGGGAGACGGCGAACGGTCGGTGTTATGTAACGGGTACAGCGACCAACACAGTCGTTCGCTACCAGTGGTCCACGCCCATCCGGTTCGATTCCGGGCGGGAGCGTATGCAATCCGACGCCGTCTACTCGGTACCGCGGCTGACCGCTACCGTTACGACGAGCGATCTCGACCGCTTCCTCTGGGTGCTCGTCGGTGTGTCGCTCGTGGGAGATGTCGTGACGACGTTTCTCGGTCTGCATCTTGGCCTCTCCGAGTCGAATCCGATCGCACGAAGCGCTATCGACGGCTACGGCCTCGTTGGGATGCTCGTGCTGAAAGCTGCGGCTGTCGGCGTCGGACTGTGTTGTCGGCCGCTCTTGCCCAGAGTGTATCAGCCGATCGTTCCTGCTGGACTGGCGCTTCCGTGGCTCATCGCGAGCGGGATCAACATCTATATGATTTCGACGGTGGTCTGAGCTGGGTTCGAGTCGACAGTTGTTAGCCGGTGTGCTCGCCGTTCGAGAGGTGACTACTCGTCGACGGATTCGCGTTTCAGCGAGAGCGCGGTCCGGTCGAACTCACAGACCAGGTCGTCGTCCTGATTGAACACTTCAACGTGCATGGTGACGACGCCGCGTTCGCCGTCGCTCGTTTCGTGTTTGTCCGTAACAGTCGACTGGACACGGAGGGTATCGCCGTGGAACACGGGATGGGGGTGTTCGACGTTGTCGTACGAGAGGTTCGCAACGATGGTTCCATCGGTCGTCTCGGGGATCGAGATACCGACGGCGAGACTCATCGTGTAGAGCCCGTTGACCAGTCGCTCGCCGAAGTCGGTGTCGGCTGCGAACTCGTCGTCCAGGTGCAGCGGCTGCTGGTTCATCGTCATATCACAGAACCGCTGGTTGTCGCTCTCGGAGACAGTTCGTCGTCGCTCGTGTTCGATCGTTTCGCCGACCGTGAACTCCTCGTAGTACAGCCCGGTCATACGTTCGACGTGGAGGGGTTGGATCAAAAAGATAGTGTAGCGTCCCGGAAGTTGTACAGCATCCGATAGTTGGAGGGAGTTGTGCAGCATCCCGGGAGTTGTGCAGCACCCCGGTAGCTATGGATCGCGATCGGATTAGGCCTCAGTTCTGTCCAACCCACCCATAGCGCTCCGCTGCTCGCGTTCGCCGTAGACCTCCGGCTCTCACGCCACCAGCCCCAGCCTCACTCCACCAGGTCTGTCTCCTCGCCAGCGTCCTGTTGTACCCAGATCGTCTTCGTGTTCACGAACTCCCGGATACCGTCCCGGGCGAGTTCGCGACCGTACCCCGAATCCTTCACACCGCCGAAGGGCAGCCGCGGATCGGACTTGACGAGTTCGTTCACGAACGCAAGTCCCGACTCGAACTCACGGGCGACACGCTCGCCGCGTTCCAGGTCATCGGTCCAGACGCTCGCGCCCAGCCCGAATCGAGTGTCGTTAGCCTTCTCGATCGCAGCCGCCTCGTCTGGAACCCGGAACACCGTTGCGACCGGTCCGAACAGTTCCTCCTGGTCTGCGGGTGCGTCTTCAGGAACGTCGGTCACCACCGTCGGCGGGTAAAATGCCCCCTCGCGGTCCACCGGCTCGCCGCCCAGTCGGATCTCGCCACCCTGTTCGACGGTTTCCTGTACCTGTTCGTGCAGTTGGTCGAGCAGATCCGGTCGCGCCTGCGGTCCGATATCCGTCTCCTCGTCGAGCGGATCGCCAACGACCTGGGCGTCCATCTCCTCCGTAAAGCGGTCGACAAACTCGTCGTAGACGTCCTCGACGACGATGAACCGCTTCGCCGCGATACAGGACTGCCCCGAGTTCAGGAGCCGAGCCTGGACTGCCGTCTCGACTGTTTCCTCCATCGGGGCGTCCTCGAGTACCACGAACGGATCGCTGCCGCCGAGTTCGAGGACGGTCTTTTTGAGTTCGCTGCCGGCAGTTTCGGCGACCGCACGGCCTGCGCCGTCGCTTCCGGTGAGCGTCACACCCTGAATGCGGTCGTCCTCGATCACCGCCTCGATTTCACTGGAGTCGATCAGCAGTGTCGTAAAGACGTCCTCCGGAAAGCCAGCCTCGTGGAAGATATCCGCAATCGCACGTGCGCAACCGGGAACGTTCGAGGCGTGTTTCAACAGGCCAACGTTCCCCGCAGCGAGGTTCGGAGCAGCGAATCGAAAGACCTGCCAGAACGGGAAGTTCCACGGCATGATCGCGAGGATTGGTCCGAGGGGCTGGTGTGCGACGACGGTTCTGGCGTTCGGATCACTCGCGACTACCTCGTCCTGGAGAAACTCGGCTGCGTGCTCGCCGTAGTAGTCACAGACCCACGCACACTTCTCGACCTCGGCGCGCGCCTGCTCGATCGGCTTCCCCATCTCTCGTGTCATCAGTTCGGCGTACTCCTCGGTGTTCTCTCGAAGCACGTCGCCAGCGTTCACGAGCAACCGCTGGCGCGTCTCAATTGGCACGTCGCGCCACTCCTCGAAGGCGGTCTGTGCGCGTTCGAGCCGCTCACTGCGTTCGCTCGCGTTCGTTTCGTCGTACGTCTCGATCACGTCGCCGGTCGCCGGATTCGTGCTCTCGATCGACATAGAGAACGCGACCACAGACAACGGCTTTAAATGAACGGGCACCTGCGACTCGTACATCTGTCACTGCCACCGTACAAGGAACCGACAAGCGAGCGTTTCAGTAGCACAGTGCAAAGCAAGTATTGCACGAATTACGGTGGAGTAACAAGGGTTATGATGGTGGGTCGGAAACGCACACATCTACACCCGCCGGCGGTCTCAGCGCACCCAACGACAGCGTGATCCACCCACGCACTCGCTGATACGCTGTTCGATCGTCTCCTCACGCGGGTACAGCCACTTTCACCATCACTATGACCGCAGCCGAACCGACAACGGAACCCGAAGAAGAGGAAAGCGCAGTCGAAACAGCCCGTCGCCAACTCGAGCGCGCGGCCGCACACCTGGATGTCGACGAGGGCATCGTCGAGCGGCTTCGCCACCCGACCAGCGTCTATCGAGTCACGATCCCACTCGAGCGCGACGACGGCACCCGCGAGATGTTCACCGGCTATCGCGCCCATCACGACAGCGTTCGCGGCCCCTACAAGGGCGGACTGCGCTATCACCCTGCCGTCAACGAGGAGGAGTGTGTCGGCCTCTCGATGTGGATGACCTGGAAATGTGCCGTTATGGATCTCCCCTTTGGCGGCGCGAAAGGGGGTGTTGTCGTCGACCCGAAGGATCTCAGTACGGACGAAAAAGAGCGACTCACCCGTCGCTTCGCAGAGGAGCTCCGACCCGTTATCGGTCCGATGAAAGACATCCCGGCACCGGACATGGGAACCGACCCCGAGACGATGGCCTGGTTCATGGACGCCTATTCGATGCAGGAAGGCGAAACCACGCCGGGCGTCGTGACCGGCAAACCGCCAGTTATCGGTGGCTCCCAGGGCCGTGAGAAGTCGCCTGGCCGGAGTGTCGGAATCATCACCGCGGAGGCGGTCGACTACTACGACTGGGAACTCGACGAGACAACTGTTGCCGTGCAAGGGTTCGGTAGCGTTGGCGCGAACGCCGCCCGCTACCTGGACGAACGCGGCGCTTCCATCGTCGCTGTTTCCGACATCGACGGTGCCATCTACGACCCTGATGGCCTCGACACGAACGACGTCGAAGACCACGACGAAACTCCAGGGATGGTCTCGGGCTACGATGCCCCACAGTCGCTTACCAACGAGGAACTGCTCGAACTCGACGTCGACGTGCTCATCCCCGCCGCAATCGGGAACGTGCTCACTGGCGACAACGCACGCAACATCAACGCCGAGATGATCGTCGAGGGCGCGAACGGCCCGACGACCTCGACGGCCGATCAGATCTTCGAAAATCGGGATATTCCGGTCATTCCAGACATTCTGGCGAACGCGGGCGGCGTCACCGTCTCCTACTTCGAGTGGCTTCAGGACATCAACCGCCGCGCCTGGAGTCTGGAGCGCGTCCACGAGGAACTCGAAACCGAGATGCTCCGCGCCTGGGGCGCGGTCTGTGAGGAGTACGAACGCAACGACGTGACCTGGCGCGACGCGGCGTACATCGTTGCACTTCAGCGCATCGCCGAGGCACACGAGGCGCGCGGTCTCTGGCCGTAGACGCTCGCTGTCTCTGTATCCGCATCCGAATCCACATCTGACCGGACCCCTTTCTGGACCTGAAACAGATCTGAAGCGGAGCTATAGTAGCCACTGCAAGTCACTGCACACCTGATCGCCAGATGACTCGGCGATCAGTGTGTAACTAGTTGCAGTTGTTACTATAAAACCCACACCCGAACCACAGACACAGTCCCCCTATTCAGACTGTAAGTGTCGTTCCAGTTCGACCTGTGCTGGCACGTGACCGAACTCGGCGCGACGATTTCTGTCGACTCGCTCGCGGGGACCCACCCCCGTCGTTCAGACTGTACTCGAGTAGCACCCATACCGGCACTCGAGTCGCAACGCGAACCCACGTACCGACGCAACGACGATCGGGAACAGTAACGAGTGTCAGCCGGCGTGGGGTGTCAGTCGGCGTGAACGGAGTTACGACGGGAACGAATCACTAGTTACGAAAACGACGACAGATCCGTCTCAACATCACGACCTCGTGATGAATCGCCACCGTTCGCAAGCTGGTCGTAGGAGGGAAGTTCCTCGAGTGAGGCGTCACGTCGGACCGCCTTGACGATGTGTTTTGGATCCGTCACCAGTCGGTGCAGAAGATAACTCCCTTGCGAGCGACCGCCACCGGTCTTTTCGGACTCGATCACGCCGAGGAATGCCTGTTCCTTGAGCTGCCGGTAGAGTCCGTTCTCCGTAATCGGATCGTTCGCGACCAGCTCACAGATACCGACGTAGCGCTGGTAGATTTCCCGCGTCTTGTACGTCTCGCGATCACCGGTGATGATGCGACTCGCGAGCGAGTACAGCGCGAGTTTGGCGTGCACCGTCGCACCGCTGGTCAGTTCCTCGATGCGGTTGATCTCGGCGACCTCTTGAGCCTGCTGGATATGGTCCTCGGAAACCGTTTCCGACCCGGTGCGGCGGGCCAACTCGCCAGCTTCCTTCAGAATCTCGATTGCCTTGCGCGCGTCTCCGTGTTTCTTCGCCGCGAGTGCAGCACAGAGTTCGATCGTCCCGTCCTCGAGTACGTCCGGCTGGAAGGCATCCTCGCGGTTGCGCATAATTTCGCGAAGCTGGGAGGCGTCATAGGGGTGGAAGAACAGTTCGCGGTGACCGAAGCTGCTGTCGATGCGCTCGTCTAAGGTTTCGCGGTACTGAACCTTGTTACTGATGCCGATCACGCCGATGTAGGCGTCCGTCTTGCGCGCTTCGCGAGCGCGAGAGAGTTGCATCAGGATGTTGCTGTTGTCGAGTTTGTCAATCTCGTCTAAAATGACGATGACAGCGTCGAAGAAGGACTCCAGAATACGCCAGATGTGCTGGTAGTACTCCATCGTGCCAACACCGCGAAGCGGGATGTGGTCCTGGTAGCCGGTCTGTTCTTTGAGACTCAGGGCGAGCTGGCGGGTCGCTCGCGTCTCGGTATTCGCTTCGGAGCAGTCGACGTAGAGGACGCCACAGTCGATTTCGTTGCTGCTGGCGGCGTCCTGCGCTCGCGTGGCGACGTGGCGAGAGATGAGACTTTTCCCGGTCCCGGTTTTGCCGTAGATCATCACGTTGTTCGGTGGATCGCCGCGCGTGATCGCGCCGACTTCGGCGGCAACTGACTGAATCTCGTTGTCCCGACCGACGATCCGGTCTTCGTCGGGCACGTGTCCAACGTGCAGGAGTTCCTTCCGATTAAAAATCGGATCGTGAGATTGAAAGAGCGGGTCCCCACCGGCCGTATCAGCCATGCTTCCATTCTGGGAGACAGGCGTTATAAAACCACGGGAAAGAATTCAGACTGATAACGACCCGGAGACCGTTCCAATTCGGACGTAATTCCGCTGTAAGCGGCAGTCCGTTGGAATTCGTGTGATCAACGCCCGATCGGACAGGCCCACCCCCGATTCAGAGTGAAAGTGCGTGAAAGACGAGGGTGAGAAAAGAGCTGTGTCGGTACCGAGGTCCCGACAAAATGTAGGCGGGGCTGGGGTTCTGTCTCAGGTCTGTAGTTCTGTATCGTATTCTCCATCTCTGTTTCGTCTCGATAGAGTAACTAGTATAGAAATAGTCTATAAACAGTCTAGAAGCAGTCTAGAAGCAGTCTATAAACAGTCTAGAAGCAGTCTAGAAGCAGTCTATAAACAGTCTATAAAAATAGTATAGAAAACTAGTCTAGAAAGAGTTCTAGCTATAGTTTGAATGTTATGGTGGCGGCATGTATTTCTGGGAAGAGGGGAAGAAAAACCAGGTCACTACTACCGCTGGACACCCCTCTCTGACCTCGTTGGACCTCAGAAAGGCCGTTGCTCTCACACTTTGTACTGATTCTCGGTTTTCCGCGGACCGTTTCCCGCCTCCAGCGTCTCTCCCCCACCCCACACCACTGGGCAGATACACTCTGAACAAGGGGGGTCCCTGGGTGTCTCAACCCCACTCAAACCGACTTCCCACTTGTAGCCACTCTACAGCCTGCTACGGGGAGTTTCAAACACATCCACTACGTTCCTGGAGCAATCTGTGTGGAACCCACACAGCACCACCCCGTATTCAGAGTGAAAATCTCGTTCCTGTTTTCCGCGTCTATGCATGTCACTTTTCACTTTGAACGAGGGGTGTCTACCTTCGTCCTGGACCATCGACTTTCGGTGGTGGCGTGACGCCAGTTTCTGCCGAATCGTTTCCAGTCCGACCTCGTGGCCAGTCCCATACCTTGACATAATCGGTACGCACACAGGTGGATATGGTACCAATGGTACGACGCAGTATTCTCTTCACTCCCGGTGATCAACCGGAAATGCTCCGCAAAGCACCCGATGCAGGTGCCGACACTATCGTCTTCGATCTCGAAGACGCGGTCGCACCAACCGAAAAAGAGTCTGCCCGGGAAACGGTTCGAGCGGTTCTAACCGATCCAGCATTCGATCCTGAATGCGAGGTCTGTGTACGGGTAAACGCTCCCGTCGATGAACTGACGGCCGACCTCGAAGCCATCGTTGGGGATCTCGACACAGACATCGATACAGCTACAGACGCCGATACAGCCACAGACACCGATACAGCTACAGACGCCGATACAGCCACAGACACCGATACAGCTACAGACGCCGATACAGCCACAGACACCGATACAGCCACAGACGCCGATACCGACACGCACACCGGCACAGGCACCGATACAGCCACAGCCGCCGATACAGCCACAGACACCCACTCCGGCACAGACACCACCAACCCACCGACCGACCTCCGTCTCGATAGCGTTATGCTCCCCAAGGCCGACTCCGCCGACGACATCCGCACGCTCGCCGCGGAACTCGAGTCCCACGGCCTCGACCTTCCTATCCTGGCACTGATCGAAAACGCCCAGGGCGTCCTCGAAGCGCCGGGAATCGCGGCCGTCCCCGAAACTGCCGCCCTCCTGTTCGGTGCCGAGGACCTCTCGGCCGATCTCGGTGCGACACGAACCGACGAGGGCACGGAAGTACTCTATGCACGTGAACGAGTCGTCGTCGCAGCCGCTGCACACGACTGCCAGGCGATCGATACAGTCTTCACCGATTTCGGCGACGAGGACGGACTCATCGAGGAAACCGAGTTCGCGATTCAACTCGGCTACGACGGCAAGCTGGCGATCCACCCCGCGCAGGTCGAGCCGATCAACGAGGCGTTCACGCCGACAGCAGAGGCACTCGAGTGGGCCACGGCGGTACTCGAGGCCAAACAGGAGGCGGACGCCGAGGGGCGAGGCGTCTTCGAGGTCGACGGTGAGATGATCGATGCGCCATTGATCGCGCAGGCAGAGCGGATTCGTGAACGAGCGGACGCGGCTGACTCCTGACCCCTGACCCCTGACTCGTCTCGCAGGCCTGAGACTTGCAAGAGATATTAAGACCACTATAATCCTTATATTGTGTTTTACTTACTATGGATGATGTTCGTCACGCTTATTTTCGGTTCTGCGGAATAGCCGTCTAATGGCAGCAGACACGAATCCGTTCGAGAGTCTGCAGTCGCAAATCGACGATGCGGCGGCACACCTCGATATCGGCGACGGCGTGATCGAGCGGCTCAAGCACCCTGAGCGCGTGCTTGAGACGAACCTCACGGTCGAACTCGACAACGGCGACCTCGAACGGTTCAAAGCCTTTCGCTCGCAGTTCAACGGCGACCGCGGGCCATACAAGGGAGGTATCCGCTATCACCCAGCGGTCTCTCGGGACGAGGTCAAGGCACTCTCGGGCTGGATGGTTTATAAGTGTGCAACGGTCGGCATTCCCTACGGTGGCGGGAAGGGGGGAATCGTCGTCGACCCAACCGAGTACTCCGAGAGCGAACTCGAACGTCTCACCCGCGCGTTCGCGACCGAACTGCGCCCGCTGATCGGTGTCGATCGAGACATTCCTGCACCTGACGTCAACACCGGCCAGCGGGAGATGAACTGGATCAAAGACACCTACGAAACGCTCGAGAATACCACCGAACCGGGCGTCATCACGGGCAAGAATATTACCAGTGGCGGCAGCAAGGGTCGCGTCGAGGCAACCGGCCGTTCGACCGTTCTCGCCGCCCGTGAAGCGTTCGATTACCTTGCGAAGGATCTCGGGGGGGCAACCGTCGCCGTGCAGGGGTACGGCAACGCCGGCTGGATCGCGGCCAAACTCATCGACGAGATGGGTGCCACTGTCGTCGCCGCGAGCGACTCGAGTGGCGGTATCTACAATCCGGATGGCTTCGACCCGGTCGCTGCGAAAAAACACAAGAACGAGACCGGAAGTATCGTCGGCTACGAGGAGAGTGAGGAGGAAATCACGAACGAAGACGTGCTTACGATGGACGTCGATCTGCTCATTCCCGCCGCACTGGAGAACGCAATCGACGGAGAACTCGCCGAGGAGGTCTCTGCTGACGTCATTTCGGAGGCCGCGAACGGACCGCTGACGCCCGAAGCCGACGCGGTGATGGAGGAGAAGGATGTCTTCGTGATTCCGGATATTCTCGCGAACGCGGGTGGCGTCACCGTTTCCTACTTCGAGTGGATCCAGAATCGCCAGCGCTTTGCCTGGTCAGAAGAGCGTGTGAACGACGAACTCGAGACGATCATCGTCGACGCGTTCGACGCACTCGTCGAAACGTACGAGGAACACGATCTGAATAACCCACGGACTGCCGCGTACGTTGTTGCGTTGCAACGCGTTGCTGACGCGTACAACGAAGCCGGCACGTTCCCATAACGAGCGTCCGACACCGCTGTTCTCGTGCACCTCGACTGTTGTTGCTGCGGTGTTGCAACTGTTCGGAACCGCGTTCGAATCTGACGCTGACTCGATCTCTGTTACTGACTCTCGATACCTTTTTCGACGTTGGGTCGAACGAGGGAGACGGACAGATATACGTGGGTCTCGGGGATCGGCTGGGCCGCTATCGCGACAGTGCTCGCGCAAAGCTTCGGCAGGCATTCGAAGAAGAGCACACGCCACACCAGGTCGCCGCCAGTTTCGCACTCGGAATCTTCGTCACGGCCATGCCGACTGGTGGACTGGGACTCGGGCTCTTCGTCGTCTTTGGACGCCTCTGGCCGTGGGTTTCGACACCGGCGCTGTTCGCCTCTGCGGCGGTGCTCAATCCGTTCGTTAAATCGGCGGTGTACGTCTCGAGTATCACGCTCGGTGGACTCGTCCTCGGAACGGATCCAGTCGTCTCTTACGAGACGGCAGCTGAATCGGCCAGCGTGGCTGTTCGTCAGTTACTCGTCGGAAACACGATCATCGCAGTGGGTCTCGCTGTGGTGAGTTACGTCGTTATCCGATGGTTGACGGTTGCCGAGCGTGCACGCCAGGCCCGCCCGACGACTGTGTCAATGAGAGCGGTCGTTCTTCGCGCGTTCAGGCGGAAGTAGCTCGGCCCGCGACTTGTCAGACCCAGCGGAGACCGTAGTCGACAGCCGTATTGATTGGTTTGGTGACAGTCCCCAATCCAATAAACACTTATGAACCAACGTGAGATTCTCCCCATGGACCTGAATCGTCGAACCATGCTGGGTGGTATCGGTACCGCCAGCCTCACCGGACTCGCTGGGTGTCTCAATCTCGTTGGACTCGCGACTCACGAGGCAGCACCAGCAGGTGTCGACGAATCCGTCCGGTCGGAAACTGGATACGAA
Organism: Natrialba magadii ATCC 43099; assembly: GCF_000025625.1. Taxonomy (NCBI): domain Archaea; kingdom Methanobacteriati; phylum Methanobacteriota; class Halobacteria; order Halobacteriales; family Natrialbaceae; genus Natrialba; species Natrialba magadii. The sequence goes on from NC_013922.1 coordinate 2,380,508, forward strand.
CAGACACGGATCGACGACCTCGTCGTCCGTGAGGAAGTCGGTGCCAGCATCGCGACCGAAGAGGTCGTCGTGACGAACTACATGACCGAACACGAGAAAGCGGTCGATATGGGCCCACTTGGCCGTCAGCGCGGTGCCGTCTTCACCGTGCTCTCGACACCACAGGTTTCCGTCCTGGGCCAGCAAGTCAACCCGATCTCTGAGATGTCTACGGGCGAACTCGTCGAACTGGTTGCGAGCAACTACGACGATCTCAGCAGCGTCGAACTCGAGGAGGAAACCACAGTGACTGTCGTCGATCAGTCCACCACACAGTCTCGTTTTTCGGCGGCGGCATCCTTCAACGGAGCCGACGTCGATGTTGCACTCCATCTCACCGAGGCGGTCGAAGCGGGTGAGGACCTGCTCGTGACTATCGGCGTCTATCCACGGGATCTAGACTGGCAAGAAGAGGAGAACATTTTCGCGCTCATGGACGGCGTCGTTCCTGCGATCGACGAGGGGACGGGCGAAGCTGATGGGAGTGATGACAGAAACGACGATGGCGATGGTGACGGCGGCGCAGACGACGGTGACAGCCAGGACGATACTGATGGCGACAACGACGAGGCTAGTGACGGTGATGACGAGGCTGGTGGCGGTGATGACGAGGCTGGTGGCGGTGATGACGAGGCTGGTGACGATGGCGACGATAACGAGGGTGACGACGGCATCCTCTCCACGATCAGCTAGTAACGCTCCTCAGACGACTCTCGCTTGCGTACGGGCGATTGCCGGCGCGTACCGGACGCCGACGACCCGACGACACCGAGCAACGTGAGAGTTCTGAGGAAGGATTACCAGCCGCGATCGTCGTCGGTCTCGTCGTCGTTCCTACTGGTATCGCTCTCATCACTCTCGTTACTCTCGTCACTCTCGTCACCGTCCTTACTGCCTGATCTATCAGTCCAATCGGACTCACTAGAGTCGGTGACATCCCAGTTGCTCGTGGATGCAGTGTCACCCCAGAAGCCGGCGTCGTCGGCAGAGCATCGGTCTTCGGGCGTCGTACTGCTCTCCCGGTTCATGTCTGCGTTCGTACCGTCTCCGCTTTCTGTCTCGCTCGCCTGACTGTCCGTTTGTCCGGTCAAGTTCCAGCCCTCGCTCGCGTCGACGGTTTCCCCGGCACCACCAACGCCGTTTTTCCCTTCGCGAGCGATTCGGCGTTGTTCGGGAATCAGATCGAGGTCGGCGTTGGTATCGCCCAGAACGAGCAGTGCGTAGTACTGGAAGTAGGTTCGGATTGGCATCTGAACGAGCGCGAACACTGCGATCACAGACACGACTCCGACGAGACCGATTACGACGGCGAGATACACTCCGATGCCACCCATTACGTATGCGAGCACACCGAGGATCACGAACGGAATCGCGACGGCAAGCGCGCCAATCGCGACAACGAAGCCGACGACAATATTGAGAACGAACTGGAGGATCCACACTAACGCCAGATAGACGGCGTAATTTCCCCAGTTCGAGGTAACAGTCGGCCAGAATCGCCGCCAGCCGCTCAGTACACCTCGTTCCTCGAGAAGCATGACGGGCGCGACGAACTCCGAAGTAAAGCGCATCACGAGCGCGTAGGCGAGGTACAGTGGGATCGCGAAGACGCCCGCGAGTGCAAGTGAACTTACGTCCGGAATTCCATCGAACACAGCCAACACCGCGAGTCCGAAGACCCCACCTAGAAGGAGCAATGCGACCGCTCTGAAGCCGAACAGCCGCAGTCCGCGGCCGAGATTCGCTCGGGTGTAGCGCCGGATGTGGACCGAATTCGACCGAAGCGATTCGATGAAGACGAACTCCATGATCGCACCGACGATCGCAAACGCGATCCAGAGGAGGAAGCCGGCTACGATCAACAGTCCGAGAGCAGCGATCACTTCGTCAGGAACGGTGTCGACGCCAACGTCGGTCTCGACTCCCGGCGTCGGCTGGTCGAGCAACGGTTCGACGTCGCCAACCGGCACGCCGCCGCCCGCACCGAGGCCGCCACCGACGAAGAGGACGACGAGCGCCAGCTTGAGCCACCGACCGACCCGGACCGGCACCAGCAACTCTCGCGTCACGTCGATCGCATCACCGAGATCGTCTACAGCGTCCATGCTAGGTCTAGGTCGTACTCTCAGAGCAACGATGAAAACAGTACTGCTTAGATGCGCCCGCACGGTACTGCATGGACCAATATAGTCGTCCACACCTCTGTTTCCGTGACGATCGAACGGCCGAACAAGTGTTGTGGGTGATACGTCTCGGTAGAGACACTTCGAGACGCATTTAACTCCGAGCCCACACCATCTCTAGTAATGGATCTCCGCCAGCTCGCACGCGGCACGGTCGAGTGGGGACGCATCGAGCGCGTCATCCGCACGCTGGCGGAACGACACGACCGCGAGGCCGTCCGCGTCGAGTTCCTCGAAGCCGACAACTGGCTCTCGACTCCCTGTGTTATCGACGAGGAGTGGTTCGTCAAGATCGTCACCCGCCAGAACGCGCTCGTTCACGCCCTTCTGACGACCGGCCGCAACGTCGGTGCCGTCTCCTCCGGCACTGAGGGCTTCTTCGACCGCTTCGACACCCCTCGCGAAATGGTCGAACACGAGTACGACGCCACCCAGCGCATGCGCGCTATCGGTATCAACGCCCCTCAACCGATCGAGGCCTTCGAAGTCAACGGTCTCGGTGTACTGGTACTCGAGTACCTCCCCGAGTTCGAATCGCTGCGGACGGTTTCGGACCGAGAAGTTGCCGCGCGCGCGCCGGAACTGTTCGAGATGCTCGCAACGCTGCACGAACACGGACTGGCCCACGGCGACCTCCGCGACGAGAACATCCTGCTGTGTGACGACGACCTGTACTTTATCGATGCGACCAGCGTCCACGGGGATCGTGTTGCGGAGACGACGGCTTACGACCTCGCCTGTGCGCTCGCGATTCTGGAACCCCGAATTGGCGCTCGTAAGGCCGTCCTCGCCGCCTCGTCGGTCTATGGACCGTCGGAACTGCTCTCGGCGCGTCGCTTCCTCGACTTCGTCCGACTCCGACCGGATCACGAGTTCGACTCGACCTTGCTCCGGAGTGAACTCGAGAAGGCGGCGGATCTAAGCGATCAGTAAGGCCAGTTCGAACGTACCACGATCCACGGCCACTCTCTCTCTCTCTTCCGTCGGAAGTCTTTCACGTTCACCACTCAAAGCACGACTAATGGACAACGGGACGGCAGCCGCCCTCCTCGCACTCGTTCTTGGATTCCCGCTGGTCGTCGTGGCTGCGTTCACTGCAGGAATTCCAAGCTCACTCGCCGTGTTCGGCCTCCTTGGTTCCCTCGCTCTCGCGTTCGTCGTCGCCGGGCAGGTTGCCGACGACAACACACAGCCGGCGGCCGCGTCAACTGCTGCCGATACGCTCGACACCACTGCCAGCGAGGCAACCGATGCGTCGAGCGACACCGAACTCGAACTCGAGTCCCTTCGCGAGCAGTACGCCCGTGGCGAGCTCACCGAGCGTGAATTGGATCACGAACTCGAGCGCGTGTTCGAGCCGACCCCTCCGAGGCTGCTGGTTCCAGCGGGAGTGACCGGTCTGACTCGCCAGAGTCAGACCGACAATCAACGACGCCACAGTCTCGCCACAACGACGACGCGGTGAGAGAACTCGATCAGAACGGAGTGGCGTCCGAATCGGAACTCGATCTTGGATGCTTGAACCCAGACTGGAACCCGAATCTGGTGCCGATACCGATGTCGATGCTGATACCGACGCCGATGCCGCTACCGATGTCGATGCTGATACCGACGCCGATGCCGCTACCGATGTCGATGCCGATGCCGATGCAAACCTGGGCACCCACCAGCTTCGAGATGCTGCCACCAGCAGCGTTTTTACGTCGCTCGTTGTCCACTCGAGTATGAGCCAGCAAGCAACAGAGCAGGTGAACCAACACTACATCGGTGGTGAGTGGACCGACGGCAGCGGCTCGGAAACGTTCGAAAGCGAGAACCCGGCGACAGGGGAGGCGCTGGCAGTGTTCCAGCGCGGTACGGAAGACGATGTCGACGCTGCGTTGGCTGCAGCGAACGACGCGTTCGAGGAGTGGCGAGAACTCTCCCACATCGACCGCGCGGAGTACCTCTGGGACATCTACCACGAACTGCGCGAGCGCCACGACGAGTTGGGTGAGATCATCTCCAAGGAGTGTGGCAAGGAGATCTCCGAAGGGAAAGCAGACGTCGCTGAGGCCTGGCACATGGTCGAGTGGGCGGCAGGCAACGCGCGCCACCCACACGGGGACGTGGTACCGAGCGAAGTCGGCTCGAAAGATGCGTACATGCGCCGGAAACCTCGTGGCGTTATCGGCTGCATCACGCCGTGGAACTTCCCGGTTGCAATTCCGTTCTGGCACATGGCCATTGCCCTCGTCGAGGGCAACACGGTCGTCTGGAAGCCAGCCGAACAAACGCCATGGTGTGGCCAGATCATCGCCGAGATGTTCGAGGACGCCGGCATTCCGGACGGTGTCTTCAACATGGTTCAGGGCTTCGGTGACGCCGGTGCGGCCATCACGGACGACGAGCGCGTCAACACAGTCCTGTTCACCGGCTCTGCCGAGGTTGGCCAGGAAATCGCCAGCAAGGTCGGCGGCGAACCCGGCAAGCTCGCAGCCTGTGAGATGGGCGGCAAGAACGGCATCATCGTCACCGAGGAAGCCGACCTCGACATCGCCGTTCACTCGGCGATCATGTCAAGCTTCAAGACGACCGGCCAGCGCTGTGTCTCGAGCGAGCGCCTGATCGTCCACACCGACGTCTACGACGAGTTCAAGGAGCGCTACGTCGACATTGCCAAGGATGTCGCCGTCGGCGACCCACTGCAGGAAAACACCTTCATGGGGCCGGCCATCGAGCCAGAGCACGTCGAGAAGATCAAGAAGCACAACGAGTTGGCAGAACAGGAAGGCGCAGACGTGCTCGTCGACCGCTTCGAACTCGAGGACGACGAGATTCCTGAGGGCCACGAGGACGGCAACTGGGTCGGCCCGTTCGTCTACGAAATCGAGTACGATACCGACCTGCGCTGTCTGAAAGAGGAGTGTTTCGGCCCACACGTCGCACTACTCGAGTACGACGGCGACATCGAGGACGCAGTCGAAATCCACAACGACACGCCGTACGGGCTTGCCGGCGCCATTATCTCCGAGGACTACCGCCAGATCAACTACTTCCGCGACCGCGCGGAGATCGGGCTTGCGTACGCGAATCTACCGTGTATCGGCGCAGAGGTCCAGCTTCCGTTCGGCGGCGTGAAGAAGTCCGGAAACGGCTACCCGTCCGCGCGTGAGGCCATCGAGGCCGTTACCGAGCGGACTGCGTGGACGATGAACAACTCCAAAGAAATCGAGATGGCACAGGGCCTCTCGGCTGACATCGTCACTCGAGACGACTGAGTCGAGCGCTGTTTTTTGGCTGTATGGGGTTGCTCGCGAGCCGATCGTACTCGAGAAGGTGGACCTGTCCCGTTCGTTGGAGAGGCAGTGGCCGTCTACGGAGAAGGGAAAGGGCGAAAGGGCGAAAGGGAGGATGCGGACGAGGAGACGGAGTGGACTGCTCGTCCCGGGCACGAGCAGTCCCGGACCGGAGACGCGCTTGCCGGGCGTGACGTGAAAAGCGTCAATACCGGCACCAATGCTTTGGGTCGACGGAACAAAAAGTCAGCGGTCGCCCCCTCGGAACTATGTTAGTGTCTCACTCGCGTGGCATGTTGAGGTGGGGCTGTTGTCGGTGAGCTGTGGCAGAGAACGGCCTTTAGCGTCGGTCGCGGCAACTAAAATAGTAGGAAATGTATCACGAACTCGGGCTCGTGTCTAGGCGCTGTCTATCCCCGGAGCCAGCGTCACTGTGTCGTCTGGAGATCTCGTTCGAGTTCGTATCGAAGGTTCTCGAGTTCGTCGTCGAGATTGCGTTTGAAGAACTGTTCGACGCCGGGCAGTTTGCCGTCGACGACGAAGTGGTTGTCCAGACGCGTTCCAGTTTCGGTTTCGACGATTTCGTGCTCCCCAGTGACGTTCAGGACGGTAGACTTACCGACGAACTTGACGTATTCAGGCGGCTTGCGGGTGACGTCTTCAGTTTCGACGGTGACAGTGCGACGAACCAGTGGAATCGGGAGTTTGAGGTGCCAGGTGACGTGGCGTCCGGTGCTGTCGGTCACCGTGTACTCGTCGACGACGCTGATCGATCGAGCGCGATTCGCCGGGTCGGCGATAAAGTCCCAGACGCGCTCGGGGGGAGCAGCAACTTCGAACGACCGATCGACCCGTACAGTCATGCCACTATCTGCGTGCGTTGTGGGTAAAAAGACCGTGGACGGGCGTTGTCGGTTCGAGATCGAAGGTAGCACAACACAGAGTCACTGTTGTGTTGCAACCTGTTGCTCGGTTCGAACCAGTGAGCGGATCGTTGTAGCGTGTTCCCGGTGGGCGCTCCGACAGGGCAGCGATAACCGGGAACGAACTACAACGGACCGTCTGACAGGCCCAGAGGCGGATACGGCGTGTTGAACTGGCTCAGGCTGTCGAGGAGCGAACCGTTACTTTCCACGTGGTCGACCGTGCTCGCCCCCACTTTTCGATATCGACGTCGTCGGATTTCTCCGCGAGGTGTGGAAGGCGTGCGCCGACCTGTTTCGACGAAAGTCCGATCGCATCAGCGATGTTTTTCGCCCGGAAATACCGTTCGCCACGGGCAGCGCTCTCGCGTAGATACGAGATGATCCGCTGTTCTTCGTCGGAGTAATCGGTCATCGTCCGTGTAACCACTAGGCGGTCGGCGCTCTTAACTCTTGACGGCCGAACCGGCGAATTAGTCCGCTACTGTCCCAGAACAGCACCATTGATCAGGATAATTCAGTCGAGCGATTCGTCTGAGTTGCCGACCGATCAGTCCCAGTACAGGTGGATCGCAACAACCGCGAGCGCGCTAAAGAGGACGGCACCGGCAAACCCCCAGGCTGCTTCGATATCCGTGACCATCAACAGTGCGCCAAGCACCGCGACCGCGCTGAGTGCGAGCGCCAGTCCAACGCCCTTGTCTGTCGTCGACTCCGTGTGCGTAGCCATGCTCGACAGGTTGTCGATGGGGTCTCTTAATTGCACTTATTCCGGCCAGCGGGAACGAGTGACACGGACGGGGAGGAACTCGCGAGGCGCGTGCCGTTATCGCTCTCAGTTGATTGTCGTGTGCTCGGACTCCTCGTTCAGCGCGAGGTTCGCGGCAATTTCGGCGTTTCGCATCGCGTACTGGGCCGTTTGCTGGAGGCTGACGAGCACCTCGCGGACGCGCAGCAGTTCCTCGTTCGACATCTCCGGCAAGTCGTCGAGAATTTCCTGCTCTCGGTCTGCGATCTCGTGGAACAGCGCTCGAACCTCGTTCGACTTGTCGTAATCCCGTTCGACCGCTGACTCGACCGCCAGCGAGGTAATCTCGTCGACCAGTTCGTTCAGTTCGCGGATATCCCGCATGACCGAGCCGTCGACGTCGAGCGTGTGGCCGTTCGTCTCGATGACAATCTCCGCGATGTCCTCGCCGTTGTCCGCCGTCAGTTCGAGGTTCTTCGCGATCGAGCGGTAGCCAATCAGCGGGAAGCCGCTGTTGAGACCGACCGCACGCGCGAGGTTTGGATTCTGGTAGGCAGTAAAGATCAATCGCAGGAGAAGGACGAAGATCTTGTTCGCCTGGCGCTCTCGGTTGAGCGCCCGCTGGGCGAGATCCGGGTTCCCGTGGGCAAGCGCCTTGATGCCCTCGCCGCGCATCGTCTGTCCGGTCCGCTCGAGTCGCTCGAGGAGATTGTCGAGCGTGAAGTCCTCCGGATCGACCGAACACCGAATCGAGATACTCTCCGGTGTCTCCTCGATCACACCCAGCCCCATCAGCTGGGTTTCGGCCTGATAGACCGCGTTGATGTGGGCCGACTCGAGTGCACCCTCCTCGCGCTCGATGCGGATCACGCGCCGACCGAGGACGTACTGGGCGACGATGGCGCGCTCGACGGCCCCGGCATCGAGGTTGTCGGCGTGGATGATCGCCTCTGTCTCTTCAGAGCTTGCGGACTCGGGCATCACCGTCAGCGTGCCCTTCCCGCTGGTCCGCAGCGACACCTCGTCGCCCTTTTCGACGCCGTGTTCGGACGCCCACTCGGCGGGGAGCGTCATCGCCAGCGTGGACGGCCCAAGCCGTTGTACTTTCCGCGTTTCCATGCGCAGTCCGTAGGACCGAGCCGACCTTAATATTGACTATACACCCATTATGTGTGACGGCCGTCGTTATATGAGTCTGATTTTGACCCCGCTTTGCCGCCACTCCTTAAACACGGCTCCGCCTCAAACAACCTTCACGAGCCGAGTGGTGAACCGCCCTGTCCGCACGCGCTGCCAGCCCCGAAGTTCCTCGTTGACCGCTTCGTCGTCCGTATCGACGCGCAGTGTGGCTATCTCGGCCAGTTTCTCCTCGTCGGCGACGACGACGATGTCGTCGGCCCGCTCGAGTACGGCCGGCGAGAGCTGGTGGTTACCCCGACCAAAGATGACCCCCTGGCCGCCGATCGGCGAGACGACGACGGTGGCGGGTAACTCGAGTACGTCGAGGATGTCGGCTTCGGCGGCGTCGCTTGCGAGGAGGTGGCCGTCGGTGTCTCCGTCACCCTCGACCTCGCTGTCCGTACTCCCAGCCCGCCAGACATCCACCCCGAGCGGCGACGGTTCGATTCCGAGTTCGGACTCGATCTCCCCGACCGTGCCACCGGGTCCGAAGACGTACGTCCGCCCCGGTTCGACCTCGCGCGCGAAGCCTGCTGCCAGCGCGTCGACGGAGCCACTCGAGAGCTGCTTGCTTGACTGAACATCTGGCGCGACGGGGACCGGGACGACGGCCTTCAGTTCCGAGCGCACCTCGCCTGCGCGGTAGGCGTCCTCGTCGATGTCGTTGACCTCGCGGGACTCGACGCGGTCGAATTCGGCCGCGATTCGGCCGGCGTCTCGCGGCGTGACCGCGAAGACGGAGGAGTAGATCTTGACGCCGGCGGGGACGCCGAGCATTGGTGTCTGTTCCTGTTCCTGTTCCTGTGCCTGTGCCTGTTCCTGTTCCTGTGCCTGTGCCTGTGCCTGCTCTTGCTCCTCGAGCACCCCCGCCACATCGACGGCCGTCCCATCCCCACCGACGAACAGCACGAGATCCACGCCGGCCTCGAGGAGCGCGCGGACGGCGCGTCGCGTATCGGCTGCGGTGGTCTCGGCGTCGGCTGGGTCGACGGTTGGGTCGGGCGGCGTGTCGACTGACTTCCCAACGCGTTCGGGCTCGTCTCTGGGGTCATAGACGACCCGTGGCTCGAGACCAGCATCGCGCGCAGCGAACTCACCCATAATCCCCGCGGCGGTGTAGACCGGGATGTCCGGCGCGTGCCGAGAGAAGGTTGTGAGCGCGTCTCTCGCTCGCTCAGGGGCGCGTGGCTCGGCACCGCGCTCGCGAGCCTCGGTGAGTTTGCCGTCGGTGCCCTTGAGTCCGACCCGTCCGCCCATTCCCGCGATGGGGTTGACGACGACGCCGAGTGCGTCCATACGCGAACTACGGCGGGTCGTTCAAAAAGCCGTCCGATCGGTACCCTGCAAGCAGCCACTGGGGTATCATCCCGCTCGCTTTGCTAGCCATCACAGCAACCGGCAAAACCAGCGTCGCTGCGTCGTTTCTCAAAAATTAAGAGGGATCGGGATAGAACGCCGTCTATGAACGAACTGACCTACGTCCTCGACGCCGAACCAGCGATGCCGATGAGCGGCTGGGTGGCCCTGATTTTGAGCCTCCTGATCACCGTCGGCTGGATCGTCTACTTCTACCGATAACCGAGTCTGGTCGACACAGGCCCGGTTGCAGACGTTCGTATCCGTAGTCCTGCTACTCGGTATCCGAGAGCTACGCGCCCTACTCTCGGCTCTCGACCCGATCGCGGAGCCACGCCGCCGCCTCCCGGACAACGTCCTCGTCAGTACTCTCGATCGCAACCCGAACCGACTCGCCCGGATAACTCCCCACCGACACGTCGAAGGTCGCCCGAAGCTCCTCGATCCGGTCGAGCAGGGCACTCTCCGGTTCGTCAGCCACGACGACCTCACGATACGTCGGTGTGCCCGAAAACTCGTCGGCCACCGTCTCGAACATCGCCTTCATCTCCGTAGGGACACCAGGGAACACGTAGACGGACTCGAGTACCGCGCCGGGCGCGACGCCGACCTCGTTGTGCAGGGCACGCGCGCCAGCGGGGAGGTCGGTGGTCCCGTCGGTGAGGTCGTCCCGGGAGTAGCCCTCGTCTGCGAGCCAGGTGCGGGCTTGCTCGTGGTCGGTGAGGTCTCGTCCGAGCGCGGCGGCGACGCCGGCCATCGTCACGTCGTCGTGTGTCGGACCGAGGCCGCCGGTGACGATCACAGCGTCGTAGGCTGCCCGGTACTCGTTGACAACGCGGGCGATGTCGGAGATGCGGTCTGGGAGCGTCGTTATGCGCTCGACGGTGACGCCGCGCTCGGCGAGTTGTGCACAGAGCCAGGCGGCGTTCGAGTTGATCGTTCGTCCGGCAAGCAATTCGTCACCGACCGTGACGACCGCGACGTTCATGTCGTGGGGTTAGGGGTGATAACTGAAATGCGTCCCGTAACCTATTACCCATAAGTCATATCTATTAGGCGACTAATCAGTTTCTCGGTCACTCAAGATAACCACAAGATTCAATTCTGATAATTAGCAATGGAGGGACAATGTCTCGTCGGACGGAACGAACGGATACAAACTCGACTGCGGTTCTTTCGGCACTCGGGAGCAAGTACAGTGCCGAAATTCTCTGCGCGGCGGGGACCCCAAAGTCGGCACAGGCGTTGAGCGAAGATATCGAAATTCCGATTGCTACCTGCTATCGGCGCATCGAGGAACTCGTCGATGCAGGCCTACTTACCTGTGAGGGACGACAGCTCTCGGAGGAGGGACGGCGCACGAACATCTATCGGCGAACGGTCGACGAACTCGAGGTCGACTTCTCCGATGAGCAGCCGTCGTTCTCCCAGAAGCGACGGACCGAGGCGAAAAACAGGTTGCAGGATAAACTCGAGAACTGACGAGGGTACGGTTCTCAGCTGTTCACAGTGCCGTCGTCGGAGTTGTGACACTGGTTCTGGTTGAGCGGCTGTCACACTATCCACGGCCATCCCGACCAGCCGCTCGTTCGACCAGACTTAAGTATTCTCTCGAGAATACCCAAATATGATTGAACGCACACTGGAAGACGACCGTGATGGGGCGGCTGCCGAGACACACGACATCGTCGGCCGCACGCGCACGCTCCACGTCGGTCGTGATCGTCCGATCAGAATCAGCACAGGCCATCGCATCCTCCATCACGACGGCAAGTGCGCACGACCCCACGGTCACAACTATGAGGTGTCGGTGACCGTCGAGGGAACGCTCACCGAGGAGGGCTGGGTCGCGGACAAGGGTGATATTACTGCAGTAATAGACGAGTGGGACCACAAGTTCCTGCTGCAGGCGGGCGACCCCCTCGTCGAGGCCTTCGAAACCGCCGGTGACGAAGACGGACTCGTCGTCCTCGAACACCCGCCGACCGCCGAAGTGATGAGCGTCCTTCTCGAGGAGAAACTGCTCACCGAACTCGGCGAGAACGTCACCGATGTCGCCGTTCGGGTGAACGAAACGCACGAACTCTGTGGCGGGAGCCACCTCTGATCGCGATGCCGGTCTCCAACACAGTCGATCGAGAGACGCCCGCTGACACGGACGCCGAGTCAGCAGTCGACGGCCTCCCCATCAACGAACTGTTCTACTCGCTGCAGGGCGAGGGCGTCCTCGCGGGCGTCCCGTCGGTCTTCGTCCGCACCAGCGGCTGTAACCTCCGCTGCTGGTTCTGTGACTCCTATCATACCTCCTGGGAACCCACGCACGCCTGGATGGAACTCGATGCGATTCTCGACGAAATCGAGTCCCACGATGCCGACCACGTCGTCCTCACCGGCGGGGAGCCGTTGCTGCACGACGCCAGCGTTGCGCTTCTCGAGGCACTCGACGAACGGGGCTACCACACAACTGTCGAGACGAACGGGACGATCTACCGCGACGCGCCGATCGACCTCGCCTCGATTAGCCCGAAACTCGCGAGCAGTACGCCGACGCCCGAACGAGATCCGCGAAGCGAGGTTCCAACGGACTCTCAGAACGGTGAGCCCCAATCGCCAGGAGCCGCAAATCAGGGCGACGGCGAGTGGGAGGACCGCCACGAGGCAAACCGCATCGACATGGCTGCGCTCGCCGCACTCGTCGAAGAGTACGGATTCCAGTTGAAGTTCGTCGTCACCGACGCGGACGACATGCCCGAAATCCTCGACCTGCTCGCCGACCTGCGAGAGGCAGCCGACGTTCCGATTCGCGACGACGACGTGCTCTTGATGCCCGAGGGTGCGACTCGCGACCGCCTCGCCGAAACCCGAACACGCGTCGCCGACCTCGCGATGGAGTACGGCTTTCGATACACACCACGACTGCACGTCGACCTCTGGAACGACGCCCCCGAGACGTGAGTGTAATGACTGAGATGAGTGAGAGTGACAGATGACCACTGAAACACCACAAACTGACGCACACAACGGAACCGAGACCGACGCGACAGACACGAACAACCGCGCCGTCGTCCTCCTCTCCGGTGGCATGGACAGCGCCACCGCCGCCGCCGAGGCGCGCAGCCAGGGCTACGACATCTACGCCCTCCACACCTCCTACGGACAGCGCACCGAAACGCGGGAACTCGAGTGCGCCCGCCAATTGGCCGACGAGTTCGAGGCGAACGATTTCCTCCAGATCGAGACCGGCCACCTCTCGGCAATCGGGGCCTCGAGTCTGACCGACGACGAGATGGCTGTCGCGGACGCAGACATGGACAGCGACGAGATTCCCTCCTCGTACGTTCCCTTCCGGAACGCGAACCTGCTCGCGATGGCGGTCTCCTACGCGGAGGCAAACGACTGCGAGGCGGTTTTCATCGGCGCGCACAGCGAGGATTTCTCGGGGTATCCCGACTGCCGACCCGAGTTCTTCGAGGCGTTCGAGCGGGTCGCCGACGTGGGGACGAAACCGGAAACCGAGATTTCGATCGAAGCGCCGTTCGTCGAGTGGTCGAAGACGGATATCGCGGCCCACGGCACCGAACTCGGGGTTCCCTACGAACACACCTGGAGCTGTTACCGGGACGACCAGCCAGCTTGTGGAACCTGTGACGCCTGTGCGTACCGGCTGCAGGCGTTCCAGCGGATCGGCGTTCGCGATCCGATCGAGTACGCCGAGCGGCCATCGTACGTCGAGGAAGCCTGAACGCTCGCTGTCAGAACACAAACATTCTTTCTCCGGTCGGTCGTATCCTCGTTCCACTGTATGACTTCGGCCCTCCCGGTTATCGAGTGGTTTCGCGATGACGACGCCACTGGTAACGGAGACGGCAACGATGACCGGGACGGAAACGGCAGTTGGAACGGAAACGGCAGCGGGGACAGAAACGGCAACAGTAGCGGGGACGGCAACAACGGCTGGACACTCCCCGAGGGCCGCCGCCGCGAGTTCGTCGCCCTCGCAATCGGACTCCCGGTGTTCGCCTGGCTCGTCTCGAGTGACACCGGCTCGCTCGCACCGACGGCACACTGGCTTCCCGTTCTGATCGGCATCTGCTGTGGCTTTCTCTACGCCGTTCACGTCCGAGATGTAGTGATCGACGCGATTCCCGATGGCCTCAGCGGTTGGACCGCGCTGTCGCTATTCGGCGGTGGCGCTGGCCTCTCGCTGCTCGACGTGTTTCACATCGCGACGCCGACAGTGGTGTTCATCCTCGTGGCCGGCGGAACGATTCTCGCGATCTATTCACTACGGCTCGTCTCACCACTTCACGAGGGACTGCAGCCGGCGCGCCGCGGCGTCGATCCACCGCCTGCACTGGAGTGAGGTGCGGTTGGGACTCGAGTACGTCCCACTGACACGTACTGCTGTTCGCCTGTCTCTCACGTCCGTTTTCCCTCACCCACACAGCCAATCATATACGAATCAGAACAGTCTGCCAGTATGAACAGAGCTGGGAGAGAGTGACGAACCGTGATTACCACGCCGACTCGAGTACCCCCACGATCTCATCACCAGAGGGCTCGAGTCCCGGCGGAGCGTTCGCCATGAAGCGATCCGCGAGAACCGTCTCCGCGACGGCCTCGAACTCGTCGGATTCGGGGCCGTCCACGTCCCGCAGACGGGTCGGCAGCGAGAGCGCATCCCGAACCTCGCGCACCCGCTCGACCACTGCCGCACCCGGGTCCGCGGCGTCACCCACGCTGAGTGCGTCCCCCAACTGCCGCGCCCGCGCGTCGACCCCGTCCTGTTCGAACAGGTACTCGAGTACGTGCGGGACGACGACGGCGTGGGCCGCCCCCTGCTGGACGGGGTAGGTGCGCGTCAGCCCGTGGCCGAAGGCGTGAACGATCGAGAGCGTCGTCCCCTCGGGCCGCGAGATGCCGTACTGCACCAGCAGGATGCCCTCGAGAATCCGCTCGAACGTTTCGGTGTCGCGCTCGCCCTGACCGTACGCGCGCAGGCCGGACTCGAGTGCGCCGAGACCGCGGGCGGCCGTCGCGTCGGTGACCGGCGTCGCGTTGGCAGCGTAGATCGTTTCCAGGCCCTTGTCGAAGCCGTTCATGGCGGAGCCGGCGAGTACGGATTCTGGCGTGGTTGCGACGATATCGGGGTCGTAGACCGCCGTCGCGGGCATCAGTTCGGGTGCGGAGATGCCACCGCCGATTTCTTCGTCAATACGTCCAGTGTCGTCGGTGTCCGGGGCTGCGGTCACGCCGGCGACCTGCGAGAGCTCCGCCCCGGCGAGCGTCGTCGGAATCGTGACGACTGGGACCAGTCCCGACTCGGGGACGGTGATCGTTCCTGACTCGGCGAACTCGCCGGCGATTTCCTCGTGCGAACGGTCATCCGCCGCGAGCGCCCCGATTACTGTCGCAACGTCGAGACTACTGCCGCCGCCCAGCGCGACGAGTGCGTCACCCTCGACTTCTCGTAGGCGCTTGAGTCCGTCAAACGCCGTCGAGAGTCGCTTCTCCGGTGTCGTCTCGTCGAAAATACCGGCGAGCCTGTCTCCGATGCCGTCTTGGACCGGGTCGATCACCTCAAGCGTGCTCCCGACTGTCGAACCGCAGACGACCAGCCCCCGCTCACAGCCGAGGGACTCGAGTTCGCTCGCCAGTTCGCCCACACTTCCCTGACCGAAGCGGATAGTCGGCGGGGAGTAGTCGAAGCGGAATGGGGTGGGTGCTGGTACTGGTACTGGTACTGATGCTGGTGCGTGCGTGTTTGAACTACCAGTCTCCGAGCCGTCACCGGCAGTCGGGCGCTCACTCATCGGTCGACTCCATTTTGGGGCTGTCGAACGGTGGTAGTCGTGATTCGGCCGCGTTCGTCCCTGGCTCGTGCAGTACGAGCGAGGGTTCCGTTTCTTGTGGTCTTCGGGGTCTTCGCGACTCTCTTGGTTCTCGTCGGACGTGAAGTCCCATCCGGTGGTTGAGGCTGGATAAAGTCGGTGGCATAGTAACTGTAGGATTTCGCCCTTTGAGACGTTTGTCCACGGTCGTGCTACCTGGTTACGCCGGTGTTACCGGCGCTTTCGTCCGTCTCGTCACTTTGCTGAAAGTAGTGCGAATAGTTAACATCCCGTGTCCGAAACAGCGTGGCATGACCTGTCCGTTTCTGGAGTATCGGAGTGAGGCAAACGACCGCCAGTTCGACGAATCGCGCGCCTACTGCGGGGCCGCAGAACGGTTCGTTCAGCCGATGCGCGCCGATATCTGCAACGACCGCTACGAGCTGTCACACGACCAGCACTGCGAAATCTACCTCGAGCACGCAGACGAGGCACCGACTGGGAACGAGAACACAGGGCACGCTGCCGGTGATGATGCATGAGCTACGAGAACTATCTCGCCGGCGACCCGGTCATCATCACCGCCGCGCTTACCGGTGGCGTGCAAGGCAAGGAGGCGACGCCACACCTCCCCGAGACGCCCGAGGAAATCGGAACGGCAGCAGCCGAGGCCGAGGAGGCCGGTGCATCCGTCGTTCACGTCCACGCGCGAAAAGACAACGGTGAGCGCACGTTCGCGACCGAGCGTTTCCAGGAAATCGACGACGAAATTCGACGACAGGCGGACGACGTGATCATCCAGCACTCGACGGGCGGCACCGGTGCGTCTGACGAGGACCGCCACCTCCCGCTTCGGACCGATCCCGCGCCGGAGATGGCCTCGCTCGATATGGGACCGATGAACCGGTACGACCACCTGACCAGCGAGAACACCCGCGGCCTCGTCGACTCGCTCCACGAGGAAATGGTCGAGCGCGGCATCAAACCCGAACTCGAGATTTTCAACGACGGTCACATGAACGAGACCTACGGGCTACTCGACCGGCGCGACCTGGCTGACCCCGTTTACGGAACGCTCATCTTCGGTCCCGGGACGCTCACGCCCCCAAAACCGCGAAACTTCATCAATGCGATCGATAACCTCCCCGAGGGCGCACAGTTCAACACGCTCGGCTTCGGCCGCCACCAGCTTCCGTTCGTGACGATGGGCATCCTCTTTGGCGGTCACGTTCGGGTCGGTTTGGAGGACAACATCTACTACGAACGCGGCGAACTCGCGACGAGCAACGCACAGCTCGTCGAGCGGGTCGCCCGGATTGCCGACGAACTCGGCCGTGAGGTCGCAACGCCGTCACAGGCGCGTGAAATTCTGAACCTCTGAGTGAGTATGGGGGATGGGCTACTGGCCGTAGCAACACGTATCCCATCAGAAACCGGAACAAGAGACGAACCGAGACGACACCACCGATGAACGTAGCACTACTCGACACCGAACTCGAGTTCGACGAGTCCGTCGTCGCCGAATCGCCCGCAGAGATCCGCGACCAGGTCCAAGAGTACGAGCGCGGCGACCGGCGCACGTTCGACCTCGACGTGACGTATCTCGACGGACTCACCGGCGACGTGATGGCCGCGATGGTGGCGATTCCCTACGGCGAGACGCGGACGTACGGCGATCTCGCAGCCGATCTCGACACGAGTCCCGTCGCCGTCGGGCAGGCCTGTGGCCGCAACCCCGCCCCGATTGTCGTCCCCTGCCACCGTGTCGTCGGTAGCGACGGCGCGCTCACCGGCTACTCGGCGGCCGATGGTGTTGTGACGAAACGGCGGCTACTCGAGTTCGAGGCGCGCGAGAGTGGGCGGGCGGTGCAGACTGAACTGCCGGTCGAGTTCGAGTGATCTCGTGGACTACTCCACGTCGTCGTGCGTGAGCAGCGGCCGCTCGCGCTCGCCCGCTGGCGACTCGTCGGTGATCACCTCGAGTAAGTTCCCGTCCGGATCGAGGAAGTAGAACCCCTCGAACTCGTCCCAGTCGTAGGGACCCTGCTTCGGGAACTGCGTGCCGAGTTTACCCATTATCCGCTCGTACTCCTCGCGGTCGGTCTCGAAGGCAATGTGTGCCTTGTCGAGCGGGTGGTCCAGTCCGCGCTCGCCCCAGCCGTCGGCGCGGCCGGTTTCGGCCAGCGTGACGACGGTGTCACCGACCTGGAACATGGCGTGGTCGCCTGTGAAGTCCGAGGGCGGGCGGCGAACCTCGAGTCCGAGTTCGTCACGGTAGAACTCGTAACAGGGGGTGAGATCGTCGACGTCGATGTTGATGTGGTCGACTGCATCCATAGGTGTAGTCAGGTCCGCGGTTCTGCTTCCGTCTCCGCTGACTCGCCGACACGTTCTGCGTAGTTTCCGATCACGTCGTCCTCGGTGTCGATGAACTCGTTCGTCCAGACCGCGTCGGGATCAATCTCGCCCTCGAGGAGGTCCGTCTCCGTGAGCGTCTGCCCAAGCGTCTGCCAGCGCTCGCCGTCGTGCAGTCCCCAGCCCTCCGATCGAGTACGGTCAGTGAACTGGAGGTCGGTCGCCGCCGTCTCGAACTTGCGCTGCTCGACCGGGCGATTCCGCTCGAGTGTCGCGTTTCGCTCGACGAGCACGTCGATCGCCGCGTCGGGATCGGTCGTCGCGGCTTCCCAGCCACGGGCCGTCGCTCGCAGGAACGAGCGGACCGTCTCGGGCTCCTCGCTGGCGAATTCGGGACTCGTGACGAGCATCATGCCGTAGACGCCGAGGTGGTCCCCGATCGGGAGTTCGTCGGCCTGTCGGTCGTGCTCGGCCTCGAGTTCGTAGCCGTTCGTCACGACGCCGACGGCGGCGTCGACGCGCCCGTCGAGCAGTTTGTGCTGGACGCGGTGGTGGGTGTGGTCGTCGACGCCGAGCAGGTCGACTTCGTCGCTGATGCCCTCGTCCTCGAGTAGCTGCGCCGTCAGAATCCTCGTCTTGGTCGCCGACGGCGCGATGGTGCAGCCCCGAAGTTGGTCGGGGTCGGTCAGCGCCTCGCCGAACTCGTCCCGGAAGGTGTAGATCGCGGCTGGCGTCTTCCCGGTGACGGCGGCGACGGCGAGCGGGTCGAGGCCGCGGCTCTGGATCGAGAGCACGGCGCTCGCGCCCGCGAGAGCGAACTCGGCACGTCCCTTCGCGGCCTGCTCGGCAGCGAAGGGCGAGCCGTGGCCTTCGACGAACCGTACGTCGAGGCCTTCGTCCTCGTAGAAGCCGCGGTCACGTGCGAGGAAGTAGGGAGCCTGAAAGCCGTTAGGTTCCCAGTTGAGCTGGAAGTCCACAGTCGCGTTCGTCATCGCGAGGACACCTCCAGTCGGAACAGGTCGTCCGGAATGTGATCGACGCCGAGCGTCTCGGGGCCGGCGACGTCGAGCAGGTGGTCGAACAGCCGCTCCATCGCGTCGACTGTCTCTCCGTCCCAGTCGGTGACGACCATCTCGCGCCAGTGGTCGCGAATGCCGTGGACGACGGTCGGGTCGTTCTCGTACATCAACTGGTCGCCGAGTTCGTCCCAGAGCCCGTCGTCCGTCTGTAACTGCTCGACGGCGTCCGCGTAGGCGCGTTTGAACCCGCTGACGGCGTTGGGATTTTCGGCGAGGTAGTCCTCACTCGTGAGGAACGTCGAGATCGGCAGCGTCTGCTCGACGCCCGAAAGCTGCTGGACGAGGTCGGCCATCGGCACTGCCTCACGGTAGGGACCAGTCTCGACGATTTCGGGGATGATCTGCCAGAACTGGAGGGCGGCGTCGATATCGCCGTCGCGCAGCATTCGGGTCAGCCCGACCTTCGATCCCGCCTCGACCGACGTAGCCTCGTCCTCGGGATCGAAGCCGTGGAACTCGCGGCAGGCGGCCCGGGTGAGAATCCAGTTCTTGTCAAGCCGGCGGACGACACCAACCCGATGGCCGGGGAGGTCCGAAATGTCCTCGATCGGCGACTCCTCGGGGACGACGAGGCCGCCGACGGTCCGCCCGTAGGGGTGGAACGCGACGATCGGCGCGCCGTTCGCTCGCTCGCGTGCCGTCGAGATGTAGTCGATGTCGATCAGGTCCGCGTCGCCACCGTGCAGTTTGGCCTCGACGGTTTCCAGGCCGTCCTCCAGTTCGTCCGAGACGAGTTCGACGTCGAGGTGGAAGCCGTGGTCGTGGTCGAAGCCGAACCGCTTGATGGTGTAGAGCATGTAGCGGGGGCTTCCGTTGTGCTCGAAGCGGGCGCGGAGGACGGGACGGTCGCCGTCACGGTCACCGCCGGTATCTGCACGGTCTGTGCGCTCCGAACTATCGTGCAACTCGTCCAGTGCCGCTTGCTGGGTCTCGATGTCCATTGCTGTGCCTGCGTCGGTGCCTGTCTCGGTCTCGGTCTCGGTATCGGTCTCGGTATCGGTATCAGAACTCATTGTTTCGACGGTGCCACGATCGTTCCAATCTCCGCCTCGCTGTCGATCAACTCCCGATCCTTCATCCACTCGAGTTCCCCGTCCAGTTCGGACGGCTCTGCGAACTCGGGTACCTCGTACTCGGGTACCCGCACCGATTCGCGGATCGCCTCGAGGTCGACGTCCGCGAAGAGGTCCGGCGCGACCTCGGCGTCGGACTCGAGCATCGCGAGATACTCGTCGCGAAACGACTGTGGGTCGTCGTTGATCGCATCCACGGCGCGCTCGTAGGCGCGCATGAACGCGTCGAGGTCGTCTTCGGCGAGGCTATCGCCCGCCACGACGCCGATGTGATTCTCGAACTCGAGTAGCCGCTGGAAGCCGAGGTGCTCGGCGAGGGTGCTGTGGGGGTCGAGCAGCGTTACAGCGTCGACCTCGCCATCCCGAAGTGCCTGCAGGCGGTCGGTCGGCATCCCGTGATGGGCGAGTTCGATTTCCTCTGGCTCGAGGTGCTCCTCGAGTGCTTTGACGGCGGTGTACTCCTGGCCGGTGCGGCGGTTGACGCCGACGGGCACGCCGGCGAGATCGGTCGGCGACTCGATGTCCGTTTCTGGTCGCGTATAGAGCGTATAGGGCAGGTCGGCGAACGCCCCGTGTGCGACGATCGTTCCATCGTCGAGCGACCAGGTTCGGCGGAGGCTCTCCCACTTGCAGACCGGGTAGAGGTCGACGTCGTCGTCGCCGGTCAGTGTCCAGTCTGCCGGCACGTACTTCCAGTCGACCTGCCGCCGGTCTCGTTCGAAGAGGTCGACCGTGAGCCCTTCCGCCTCGAAGTAGCCCCACTCGGCTGCCACCCGCTGTGGCAGCATGAACGAAAAGGGAAGGTGAAAGACTCGGATCTCGTCACGTGTGTCACTCTGTGCCATGCAGTACACTGCACGATAACGGTCGGCATAAAACGTTTCTAGGAATCCTTTATACGCTCGTTGGCGGCGAATACAGTCATCGGATCCTGAACCAAGATTCACGTAGTAGACGGGTGGAGGCAACAGTGGTTGGTGACTGGTGACATGGACCACAGACAGACGGCCGATGTCGTCACCGAGGAGGTCGCAGACGGCGTCTTTCTCGGGACGCTCTCGATGGGCGAGCGGGCGAGCATGAAGTACTGGCAAATCGACCCAGGGGCGTCGCTGCCGACGCACGAACACGAGCACGAACAGATCGGCTACGTTCTCTCGGGAACACTGACGGCGATCCTCGAGGACGAGGAAGTACTCCTCGAGGAAGGCGACGCCTACAGGTTCCCGAGCAACGAGTATCACGGGGCTGAAAATCGAAGTGGCGAGCCAGCGGTGGGGTTGGGAGTGCTCGCACCGCCGCGGAATCGGCCGGAGTGGCGAGATCGATAGGAGCAGGCGGGGTCTGCGGTGTGCACCCTCAGTCGGTCTCCGGCCGTCGCCGTCGCTCGCGCTCGATCGTCGTCACGTAGATCCCCGCGAGCACGATCAGACCGCCGAGGACCGTAATCGCATCCGGCACCTCTGCCAGTAGCCCCAGCGCGAGCAGCGTCGCCCCGACGGGTTCGCCGAGCCAGGCCACGCTGACGACGACCGACTCGAGATGCTTGAGCACCCAGTTGACGATCGTGTGCCCGAAGATGCCGGGACCGATCGCCATCCCGAGGAAGAGCAGCCACTCCCGCGGCGGGTAGGCGACGATATCGTGCCCTTGCGCGCCGACGAGAAGCAAGAGCGTCACCGCGCAGGCGGTGTAGACCACGGTGACGTAGGGAAACAGCGAGACGCGCTGGCGGATCGATCGACCGGCGAGCACGTAGCCCGCGACGGTGATCGCACCCAGAATGGCGAGTGCGTTGCCGTACATCGTCGCGTCCGAAATTGGGGCCTCGCCGGCGTCGCCGAGTGACATCGCGGTCGCACCGATCATCGCGATGGCGATTCCGATCACCGTCTCCCGGTTGACTCGTTCACCGAGGACGAGCGCCGCGCCGATAGCGACGAAGATTGGCTGAGTCTGGACGAGAGTCACGCTCGCGGCGACGCTCGTGTGATTCAGGCTCTCGAACCAGGCTGCAAAGTGGATTGCGAGCGCGATGCCGGCGACGATTGCGAAGCCGAGGTCGTTCCGTGAGAGGCGGCCGAACTCGTCGCGGTACCAGTAGAGAGCGATCGGTGCGACGATCACCGTGGTAAACAACACGCGGTAGAAGGCGGCGACCGAACTCGGGGCGTGACTCCAGCGGACCAGAATGGCGCTGGTACTCGCGGCGAAGATGGCGAACGCGAGCGCGGCGTACGGCGTTACCTCGAGGTCCGACCTGTTCACGTCGTCCTGACTCGACTGTGAGAGTAAACCTGTTCCGAAAGCCGAACATTACAGACTATCCGCAGCCGAACATTACAGACTATCCACAGCCGAACGTCACAGGCAGTCCACAGCCGAACGTCACAGGCAGTCCACAGCCGAACGTCACAGGCAGTCCACAGCCGAACGTCACAGGCAGTCCACAGCCGAACGTCACAGGCAGTCCACAGCCGAACATCACATATTGTTTACTCGGCCGGCATCCGGTTGCCGCGATAGATCTCCGCAATCTCGCGGCTGACATCCGACAGCCCGATGATGTCGTCTTCCGTCAACTCCTCGCCGTCCCACTCGTCGAGGTAGGAAACGGCATCCTCGCGGTCCGCAAATGGCCGTGGGTTAATCCCCATCGTTTCGCCGCTCACCGCATCCTCGTTGGTGACGATGACGAAGTACGCCTCTGTCGCATCGATGAGTTCACCGGTTTCGAAGTCCGTGACCCAGGCGTCCGTGATCGAGTCGTCGACCGGAGGCACGACATAATAGGCGAACAGGCATCCTGGCGTGTCGAACACCGCCCCCTCACCGTTCTCGTGTGCAAGCTGGCCCTTCCAGGCCGGATAACCCGCCGGCGTCATATTGCACACCGCACAGGCCTGATCGTCCGTGAACTCGATCGGCTCGCCGCCGTCGTGCTCTACCATCCGCGCCTCGTATGGATGACGATCGTTGCCGTTTTCGTCCTCGTCGTCATCACCGAAGCCGCCGAGACAGCCGGCAAGCCCGACAGCCGTTCCCGCACCCAGCGATCCGAGCACTGCCCGCCGAGCGAACGACTCGTCTGCACGGTCCGCGCGATCAGTCATAGATAGCCCTACTCGTGGGGCGCTCAAAACGGCCGTGGTTCAATTCTCGATTATTACCGCTCTCAGACGACTCACGCACCGACCACACGGGCTCAGACTCGCGTCCGTCCACGCGTTTCGTTTCCTTGTCCGGTCTCGAGTACCCGCCTCGTCTCACGATGTCGCTGACGAAACATTCCTTCGAAGCCAACGACCGAAAACGGTGTTGCAAGCGTGCCGAGCGGGCCGAACGGGAGCCGATAGTCCACTCGGTCGATGATCGTCGTCTGCTCGTCGTCGCCGGCGAACGTGTGGCTGTGCTCCCAGTGCTCGAACGGGCCATCGTCCATCGTATCCCGGAATCGTGCGATGCCGTCCCCGCGCGTTCGCTCGGTGATCCGCGAGGTCCAGTGCTGGCGCGGTCCCTGTCCAAACGGCTGGAGCGACAGCGAAATCTCGGTGCCGGCCTCGAGAGTCACTGACTGTGGGTCTCCCCGCCGTTCGCCGTCGGGACCGATCACTGCCTCGACGCGCAGCCCGAGCCAGTCGGGTGTCAGCGCCTCGAGTCCCGCAACGGTGCTGTGAAATTCCCAGACGGACTCGAGTGGTGCCCGGATGGTTGTTCGCCGTTCGTAGGTGGCCATGACAGTCGGTACGTCGTCCAGCACAAAATCCGTGTGGGCGACCGGTCGTCCTGCAGTGCTAGCTGCAAACACGCCCTATACCAGCGAACAGCCTACAGCCACGAACACCCTACACCCGCGACGGCCGCGGCGCCGCCTTCTGCAACGCCGTCTCCGCAATATTCCCACCGTAATCCGCACTCCGCGAGAGCGAATCCAAAATCAACCCCAGCGACTGCGCCTGCACCGGCTCGAGTTCCCGCAGCAGATCGTCAATCTGGCGTGTATGCTCGTCGATTGCCAGCACCGACTCGAGTGCAGCGTGGCCCAGTTCGGTCGCCGACTCGCTGTCTTCGGCAAACAGTGCGTCCAGCGCCTGCTCGAGAATCGTCGCTGCATCCTCGTGGAGCGCACACAGGCCATCCGCCACGTCAGCCGGAATCTCCTCGAGCTTGCGTGCGAGCTGGGCGATTTTCACCGCGTGGTCGGCTACCCGCTCGAGCTGGCGGGCACTCGAGTGGAAGTCGAAGCAGTCCTCGCGGGAGACGCCGAGGCCTTCGGCGGCGCGAGGAGAGCGAAGCGTCGCACGGAAGATGCGCGAGACGACGAGAAAGAGACGGTCGACGTCGTCGTCGCGTTCGATCACGTCGGTGGCTATGTCGTCGTCGTTCTCGACGAGGGCGGTGACCGAATCCTCGAGCATCGACGTGGCGATCAGGCGCATGCGCGTGACAGCGTTGACGATCGAGAGCTCCGCGGAGTCGAGCAAGTCCTGCACCACGACGTGGTCGGTTCCCTCCTCGACGACTTCGACGCCGACGAGCCCCTGAACGGCGCTGCGGATCGCTCGCCGCTGGTCGGTCGTGATGCGGTTTGCCTCGAGGCGAATAACATCGAACCCCCTGACGTACATCGTGAAGACCGCTCGGACGAGCTCTGTGCCCTCAAGGGTCGCTACGTCCAGCGTCCCTTCCTGATGGTCGACGTCGGTTTGGGGTGTCACGAGGAGTGTCTCGTCGTCGGCGTACAGTTCGACTGTGTCGCCGCTGCTGACGTCGTTTTCGGTCGCCCACGTCTTCGGAAGCGAGACAGTGTACGTCGAGCCGCCAGTCACCTGGACTTTTCGCGTCTCCATGGGAGGAGTTGCCGATAGAGAGACCATAAATCTGTCTGTGACTATATAGATAGACAAAATATGGCTTTAGTGGGCTCAGATATCGACTATAGTGGTGAGTATTGGACCCTATTACACCCTAGTTCTATCGAACTCTATTGTGAACTCTATATTTCTATATACACTGGCGAAATAGGAACCGTTTTACTCAGTCGACCGGATGCTGACGTATGGCCGACGAGTCTTCGACCGGGCCGATGCGGCTACGAATGTCGGGCGTGGGAGTTGTCGGTGGCGGCGTCCTCTTAGTCGGGACGGCCGCAATCGCCCCGTTCTGGTTCGCTGCATCCATCGTGGTCATCACTGGCGTCATCTGGATGGCGTTCGGCGATGGAACCGATGCGTTCCAGGGCTCGGTCGGTATTCTCGCCGTCGGCGGTATCGGGTTCTTGGAGGCGCTTCCCGGGATCGGTCTGGGGCTCGATCCTGTGGCGCTCTCGGGACTCGCAATCGCGTTCGGGTGTTTCGACGTGATTGCGGGACTCGTGCTCGGCCGCTTCTCGAGTGCTAACGATCCCTCGTGAGCCCTCCCGTACAGGCGACTTCCGGTGTAGCCTCGAGATGCCGCTCGGATTTTCCACGCTGGATTCACCCTGGCTGGCCCTTGTACTCGTGGTCTACGTTCGGCTATAGGGGCGTTCATATCGCTCCAAACGGCTCGTGAGGAGACTATATAATCAAGTACTCAGATATATAGTTATTAGCATGGTTTTTATATCCACCATTGGAACCACCGGTCGATGGCACCAAGCCAGAACTTGCGTGGACGCGGACTGAGTCGACGATCGGCAATCGCGACGATCGGAAGTATCGGCGCACTGTCGCTAGCTGGCTGTCTCGGTGGAGACGAGGACGGACTCTCCGGGACGATTCAAGCCTCTGGCTCTAACACGGTAGCACCGATTACGCAGATTGCCGCCGAGGACTTCGAGGCCGAGTACTCAGGCGTCGGTGTCAACGTCGAACCAGAGGGGACCGGGGCTGGATTCCAGGAGTTCTGCCGCGCGAACTCCGCGTTCCAGAGCGCGAGCCGAGAGATTACCGAGGAGGAGATCGATCTCTGTGGCGAGAACGACGTCGAGTACACTCACTACACCGTCGGACAGGATACACTCGCAGTCGGTGTCAATGAGGACAACGACTGGTGTGAACAGATCACGCTCGACGAACTCAACCAGATCTGGGAGTTCGAATCAGATGTCCAGCAGTGGAGCGACGTTCGCGACGAGTGGCCGGACGAGGATATCGCACTGCATGCACGAGACTCCGCATCGGGGACGTTCGACTACTTCACTGAGAATATTAACGGCGAAATGGGGAACATCCGCGACGACTACTCCGCAACGAGCCAGACTGACGAAATCTGGGACGCTGTCGCCGATAACGAGTACGCCCTCGGCTGGGGTGGTGTCGGCCACCTTCGGAGTCTCCAGGAACAGGACGGCACCCTGAAAACCGTCGCGGTAGAGAGCGAGCTGGATGGGGACTTCTACCCACCGGAAGAGCAGTACATCGAAGGCGGGGAATACTCGCCGCTCGCCCGTCCACTCTTCTTCTACTTCAATCACGCCGAACTCGAGGAGAACCCGGACCTGATCGCCTCGTTCGCGCGGTTCTACATCAACAACCAGCACGAGTTCGCGACGACCGTCGACTTTTACCGAGCGACCGACCAGGACATCGTCGACAACCACGATCAGCTCGATTCGGTGATCGAATCGATCGGCGAGGATCCCGACGAGATCACGGTCGAACGCCAGGATCCCTGAACTGACTGATTGACGATCGCTTTTCACTGCACCCATGAGTACAGAGACACCATCCGGGCCGGGTATTTCGGGCGATGACAGCCTCGAGGCCGCCCACGAGAAGAACAGGCGTGTTCGACGAGTGCTGTTCGGCTGTGCGGCGGTTACCGTCGTGACCACGGTCGCCATCTTCCTGGTCCTGTTCGACAACGCGGCCAGTTACTTCTTCGGCGCACGAATCAGCGAGGTGTTGTTCGGCGGCGACTCGATCGTCCGAACGGTCACGTTCACCGAATTCTTTACCGGGACTCGGTGGGCACCCGATCACGCCACGCCCGCACACGGCGTACTGCCGATCGTCGCCGGAACGCTTACAATCACCGTCGGTGCCGGATTGGTCTCCATTCCGATCGGCACCGCTACGGCGCTGTACCTCTCGGAGTATGCGACGACAGGCACCCGAAATCGGCTCAAACCGGTGCTGGAGGTCCTCGCTGGCATCCCTACTATCGTATACGGGTACTTCGCGGTCTCGTTCGTGACGCCGGTCATCGTGAGCGGAATCGCCACGTACGTCGTCAATCCGACTGGTTCGTGGTTCGACTCGATCAGCTACCTCGCTCCGTTCGTCCTCGACCCTGTGGCCGAGTGGATGATGGGCGTGAGCGTCGGCCGTTACAGCCTTCTTGGGGGGATCCTCGTCGTCGGCACGATGACGATTCCAATGGTGTCCTCGATCAGTGAGGACGCCATGCAGGCGGTTCCTGACGACCTCAGAAACGGCGCGTACGCGCTCGGTGCAACGAAGTACCAGGTTGCGACACGTATCGTTCTCCCCGCTGCCGTGTCAGGCATTTTCGCCTCGTACATCCTCGCGCTCTCGCGGGCGATCGGTGAGACGATGGCCGTTACGCTGGCGGCCGGATTTAACGCGAATCTGACGGCGAACCCCTTCGCCGAGATCATGACGATGACCGCCTATCTGGTCTCGATAGCTCGCGGCACGTCCGCGGTCGGCACCGTCGAGTACCAGAGTCTGTTCGCAGTCGGCCTGCTGTTGTTCCTGATGACCCTATCGATGAACCTGCTCAACGACCGGTTGAAACGCCGATTCCAGGAGGAGTACCGATGAGCACGAAACGAGAGACCGACTTCCTCGAGGATGTCGATCTTAGCCGGGAGAAACTGCTGAACCGCGTCTTCTACGGCACGCTCGTCGTTGCCTCGCTGTTCGGACTCGTGATGCTACTCCTGCTGATCGCCGACGTGGTCTGGGAGTCCTATCAGGCGTTCGTGACCTTCGATATCGACCTCGGCAACTACCTCACCGCCACTTCTTCATCGCGCGCCGAGCGTGCCGGTTTCGGGGCGTCGATACTCGCCTCGCTCTGGTTGATGGCGCTGACGGCCGTCCTGGCCTTTTTCATCGCTGTCGGCTGTGCGATCTACCTGGTCGAGTACGCCCCGGAGAACCGCGTCACCCGGCTGATCGAGGCAAACCTCGCGAACCTCGCAGGCGTCCCCTCGATCGTCTACGGGCTGCTTGTTCTGGCGCTGATCGTCAACGACGCCGGACTCGGATCGGTTATCCTGGCAGGTGCTATCGCCCTGGCGTTGCTCATCGTGCCGATCATTATCGTTGCCTCGATCGAGTCAATCCGTGCGGTGCCGAGCAGCGTCCGCGACGGCTCATATGCCATGGGCGCGACGAAGTGGCAGACGATCCGTCAGGTGGTGCTCCCGAAAGCGATGCCCGGCATCCTCACTGGAACCATTTTGGCGCTCGCCCGCGCCATTGGCGAGACGGCGCCGTTGATCATGGTCGGCACGATGCTGCACGCGACGCGCTACCCGTCGGGGCCGCTCTCGTCGTTCAGCGCGATGCCGACGCAGATCTACAACTGGACGTACCAGGCCGACCGGATGTTTAACGGGCTGGCGGCACTCGGAATCGTCGTCTTGCTGTTGTTCCTGGTCGCGATGTACGCCCTCGCGGGCTACCTGCGGAAACGATACGAAACCGACGGCGGCTCGATTAGCAATGTCTAGCAACACGTCAAACGAACGGCTGACTGACGAATCGACGACCGAAACGGATAGCACGCCGAACGACGCGATCATCGAAACCGAGATCAGCGTTGATCGCGGCGCGAGTCGCGCCACCGGAGGCGCCGAAACGATCGTTCGGGCGGAAGGGCTTGATGTCTACTATGGTGACGATCAGGCGCTCGACAACGTTACGATCGAGATTCCCGAACACCGCGTGACGGCCATGATCGGTCCCTCGGGCTGTGGCAAATCGACGTTCCTGCGGTCGATCAATCGGATGAACGATCGAATTCCGGCCGCACGCGTCGATGGCGACCTCTACTTCCGCGGGAAGAACGTCTACGACGACGACGTCGACCCCGTCGCCCTTCGCCGAACGATCGGCCAGGTGTTCCAGTCGCCGAATCCGTTCCCGAAGTCGATCTACGACAACGTCGCCTACGGCCTGCGCGTCCAGGGAAAAGCCGCCGAGGTGGACCTCAATGCGGCAGTCGAACGCGCACTTCGCGGAGCCGCGCTGTGGGACGAAGTCGAGGACCAGCTCGACGAGTCGGGCCTCGACCTCTCGGGGGGCCAGCAACAACGGCTCTGCATCGCTCGGGCGATCGCAACCGATCCCGAGGTCATCCTGATGGACGAGCCAACATCGGCGCTCGACCCTGTCGCCGCCTCGAAAATCGAGGACCTCATCGACGAACTGGTCGACGAGTACACAGTCATCATCGTCACCCACAACATGCAGCAGGCGGCACGCATCTCCGACAAGACGGCCGTCTTCCTCACCGGCGGTGAACTCGTCGAGTTCGGCGACACTGCGACGATTTTCGAGGACCCCGACGACGACCGTGTCGAGGACTACATCACCGGTAAGTTCGGATAACTATGTCACGAGACGCCTACCAGCAACAACTGTACGAACTGCGTGAGAACATTCTCGAGATGAGTGACGTTGTCTGTCAACGGGTTCGGCGTGCGCTCGAAGCCTACGAGACAGGTGACGACACGCTCGCCGGGCGAGTGATCGAGGGCGACCACGAAATCAATCAGCTGTATCTCGACCTCGAGAGTGACTGCGTTGAATTGCTCGCCCTCCAGCAGCCGGTCGCGGGCGACCTGCGCTTCATCGCCTCGTCGTTCAAGATTATCACCGACCTCGAACGAGTCGGCGATCTCGCCGTGAACTTAGCGGAGTACGCGACCCAGTCAACCCACGAGCGCTACCCGGACGTCGACGTCAGCCATATCGGCACCGAGACGGTTCTGCTGCTCGAGGATGCGATACAGGCGTATGCGACAGACGATTCGGCAGCGACTCACGAGATCGCTGCGACAGATGACGAGATCGATGCGCTTTGCGAACGAGCCAGCCGGACCGTCGTTCAGGAGTTACTGACAGCTGACCCGTCGGACGAGAAGCTCCTCGAGGATGTCTCGCGGATACTGCTTACGATCCGCGATCTGGAACGGGTTGGCGATCACGCCGTCAACATTGCCGCGCGAACGCTGTACATGGTCGACAACGACGAGACGCTACTCTACTGATGAAACACGAAGAGCTGACACTCGGTCTGGCCGATCCCGTCGAACGGAAGATCCAGATGGCCGGTAACTCGACGTTCGTCGTCTCACTGCCGAAGTCGTGGGCAGTCGAACAGGACCTCGAACCCGGCATGTCGATGTACCTCTATCCCCACGCAGACCGACTGGTCGCTGCACCTGAGACTGCCTCCGTTCAGGATCGAACCGTGACGATCGACGCGGACACCGCCGCTGGTGACATCGCGTTGCGCCGCGTCGAGGTTGCGTACAAGACCGGCTTCGACCGGATCACGGTCACCAATCTCGAGGAGACTGACTCGCGGCTCCGTCGGATGATCGAACGTTCCACAAGTCGGCTTATTGGTCTCACCATCCAGGAGGATACCGGTGACAGCCTGACGATCACGAACGTGCTCGATGCCAGCGACGTGTCTCTCCCCCAGACGATCACCCAGGCACAGCAACTCGTCACCGAAATGTATACCGACGCGATCACAGCACTCGTCACCGGCGACGAAGACCTCGCTAACCGTGTGCTCACCCGTGACGACGATATCAATCGTCTGTTTGCGTTCGTCTGCCGGGGGTTTCACCGTGGCCTCGAGGACGTCCACGAGGTAGAACAACTCGGCACCGACCGGGTCGCAGCGTTCCGCGAATACCGAGTTGCTCGCAGTCTGGAGCGTATCGCTGCCCACGCGGAACGTATCGCGGCGGTTGCGACACAGCAAGCAGCACCGCCCGAGGAGTCGTTCGCTGAGCAACTCGAGTTGGTCGCCGCTGACGTCCGTGCTGTTCTCGAGTTGGCGCTCGAGGGAGACGCCGAGTCAGCGTACGAAACGGCAACTGCCGTCGAACCGAAGCTAGACGACCTCGATCAGTCCCTCTACAGCGGAACGGTCCCAAATGCGTATCTGTACGGTGCAGTCATCAGGCGACTCCGGCAAACGACGACGAACGGTCGTTTCATCGCCGACACGATGACTGAATCGACACTACTGGACCGTGGTCTTGCCGAAAGAGGATCACACTCATGAACCCAACGACACTCGGTTTCGTCTGCGTACAGAACGCTGGCCGGAGCCAGATGGCGACTGCGTTCGCTGAACGGGAACAGCGGGCGCGAGGACTCGAAGACCACGTTCGTATCCGTACCGGCGGAACTGATCCCGCTGGCAGCGTTCACGATGTCGTACTGACGGTCATGGACGAGGTCGGAATTGACATGTCCGATCGGCAGCCACGAGAAATCACTCCTGGGGCGATCGAAACCTGCGATATCGTCATCACGATGGGCTGTTCTGCAGACGGGGTCTGTCCTGCTACCTGGCGCGGTGACGCTCGAGACTGGGACCTGACTGACCCACACGGGCGAGCACTCGAGGACGTCCGCGAAATACGCGAGGCAATCAGAACTCGCGTTGAAGCGTTGTTCGACGAACTCGAACGGCAGACACAGGATTGAGTTCCCCGAGCGGTGTGAGTGGTCTTCTCCACAAAGTACTGTCCAGCCTTCGACGTCACAGCGGGCTTGTCATCACTGGATCGCACTCGTTTTGACAGCTGGAATACGTGCCCTATGCCCGTCAGCTGGCGCTAACGACTCTCTTACGTCAGGGCCGAAGTATCCCGAGTGCTGATTCGACGCGGTCCGTGAGAGGCCGCGATGCCCAGTACCGATCGCTTCCCCAGACAACGTCGGCATCGGCATCGAATCCCACGTATGGGTCGGTCGTCGCCCGGACGCCGACGTACAGGTAGCCATCGTCACCGTGGAACCCGAGTATCTGTGGCGTCCGGCCACGAACTGGATACGAACCGATGTCGTCGGTTGTCCGGCTATCGATCAAGTAAACGGTCGACAACGGTGGCCGTGCGGCGACCGCAACGAGCTCACCCGTCGCCCGGATCGCTGGTTGATCCAACGTTGCGTCGAACTGTCTACTGAGCCGACCGCCATCTGATTCGAGCACGAGGAGTGTACTCCCGATTGTCGTCGAACGAGTGTCACAGACAAGTGCTGCCGTTCCATCGTTTGCGATTGTGCCGTTGACTGGCCGGGAGACACGTTGTTTGGTGACGATTGTTCCGTCGTCGATTACGAACGCATACGAATCCGAGCCATCGATCACTCGTCCGAACACCAGTCGCCACTTTTCGTCCGGTGACTCGACAGCGCGGCAGTGGAACTCTTGACCACCGATATCACGAATCTCGGTAGTTGGCGATGCTGGTACGGCTGCGGGGTCGAAGTCTGGCGGTTCGGTCGATCCGCGACGAAACAGCCGTTTTCGGAGCATACGATCGATCGAACGGGCAACAGGGAGTGTTTCACTATGTTCGTTACGTTCGAGTCGATACCCCGATAGAGTACTCTATAGTAGCACAGCAACACACGCCTCACTCATTGACAACCAGATAGCTGTGTTCCGGCACGTCCGTTTCCCTCCCAAGTTATATAAAAAATATAAGAGGTATTTAGGAAGGCATGCGGACTGACTGGTGATGACAAAACGACAGTCACGTTCCGGTGGATGGTCCTCGAGACGAACATTCGTACTGGCGACCGGCGCGATCGGCACGTCGGTCCTCGCGGGCTGTCTTGACGGAGACGACAGTGACAGTCAAGCGGGTGCAGGATTGGGTGGCGGTGGAGGCAACGGCGACAGTGAACCCGAGGACGAAATGCTCTCTGACTCGTTCGACCCGCAAAACCCCGACTGGGAGAACAACAACTATCTCGGCAGTCAGATGGTCGAACACGACTTCATTCGGGGATCGGAGTTCGACCTCGAGCAGATGGCAGACCGCGGCCGGACCGAGGCAGTGTACGGGCGGGAACCGGTCGAGCATCCTGACGATCCATCGGAGTGGATCGATCCCGATCCGATTGTGTACGCCGACTTACCCCGGGAGGATAGCGAACAGGCCTATGCTGACCAGCTGGAACCGATGATCGAAAAGCTCGAGGCAGAGACGGGCCGGGACGTCGAATTCCAGACCATCGAGAGTTACGCGGCGGTCGTTGAGGGGATGCGCTCGGAGCGGATCCATATCGCGAACTTCGCGACCGGCAACACGCCGTTCGGTGTGAACATGGCCGGCATGGTGCCGCTGGCGATGGGGGTCGCGGGGGACGGCGAGTTCGGGTACCGGCTCCTGGCGATCACTCGCGCGGACATGGACGAGATCCAGAGCGTCTCGGACTTTACCGACTTCCGAGCGACACACACCGAAGAATCGTCGAATTCCGGGAATCAGGCGCCGTCTGCGCTGTTCGACGAACACTTTGGGCTCACGGTCGGGGAGAACTACGATCCCGAGATGTCCGGAGGACACGAACAATCTACTCGAGGAATTGCCTACGGGGACTACGACTGCGGCCCAATCTGTAGTACCTGTATGGAGCAAACAGTCGACGCCGTCGACAACATCGACTGGGACGACTTCAAGGTCGTCTCGGCGGCTGATCCGTTCCCGCCCGGACCGGTCGGCTACCGGTACAACCTTCACGAGGATATCATCCAGGGCGCCCGTGAGACCTTCCTGAACACGGACTGGTCGGGAACCGTGTTCGGCGAAGAGGCAGGCTACCCGACCTATGAGGAGGTTGACTACGTGAACCATTGGCACGACGTAATGGTCAATCAGCAGTACAACGGCGTCGAGTACGACGAAGCGAACCTCTAAACCATACCCACCCAGTTATCAATGCTCGAAGTTACGAACTTGCGAAAAGTGTACCTGACCGGTGACGAAGCGTTGACCGGCGTCTCGACCGCGATCGAGGGGAACGAGATCGTCGCGATGATCGGGCCGAGCGGTGCCGGAAAGTCGACGTTCATTCGGTGTATCAATCAATTGACCGAGCCGACCGACGGTGAGGTCACCCTCGACGGAACCGAACTCACCGCACTCGACAGCCGGGAGATGAAAGCGGCACGCCGGAACATCGGAATGGTGTTCCAGGAGTACAACCTCGTCGAACGGCTCACCGTCATGGAGAACGTTCTCTCCGGCCGGCTCGGCTACGTTTCGAACTGGGCGGCCTTGCACCGGAAGTTCCCACAGGAAGATGTCGAACTGGCCTACGACATCC
This sequence comes from Natrialba magadii ATCC 43099, assembly GCF_000025625.1. Classification (NCBI taxonomy): domain Archaea; kingdom Methanobacteriati; phylum Methanobacteriota; class Halobacteria; order Halobacteriales; family Natrialbaceae; genus Natrialba; species Natrialba magadii. Next base: position 2,414,876 of record NC_013922.1, read on the forward strand.
TCGAGACGGTCGGACTCGGTGGGATGGAGAACAAACGGGCAGACGAACTCTCTGGTGGCCAGCGCCAGCGCGTCGGCATCGCCCGCGCCGTCGTCCAGGAGCCGACGATTTTGCTCGCCGACGAACCGACCAGCAGCCTCGACCCGGAAACCTCACACGCCGTGATGGAACTACTCACAGAGATCGCAGCCGAACAGGACATTCCCGTCCTGATCAACATCCACGAGGTCCACCTGGCCGTCGAGTACGCCGATCGAATCCTCGGCTTACACGACGGCACGCTCGTCTTCGATGGCCCGACCACGGATCTCGACGAGAACGCGAAAGACGTCATCTATCGCGGCGAAGCCATCGCAGGCGAGTCCTCGAGCAACTTCGTCGACGAGTCCGACACCGTCACTGACGACGCAGAGCACACCGAACGATCCGCGATCACGGGGGACTGAGATGGCGACCGGAGACGGACACGCCGACGTCGGATCGACGGACCAGACGTGGCGACGACCGACTGCGTTCGGCAGTCACCGGCTGAAGTGGGCTGTCTACATCGGAGCGACGCTGTTCGTTCTGTGGTCACTCGTCTCCCTGCTGTCGGGCGTCAGTCTCGGCCGAGTGCTGACTGGCGTGAACAACGGCGTCTTGCTCCTCGAGGCGATGGTACCGCCGAACACCGCGAGCGAAAACGTCGACCGAGTCGTCGGATATATGGGCGAAACGATCGCGATGGCGTTCGTCGCGACGTTTACTGGCGTCCTCATTTCGGTTCCGATCGCGTTTGGGGCGGCAGAGAACATTGCACCTCGGCCGATCTACTACCTGAATCGGGGGATCATCAGCATCACGCGGGCGATCGACGAACTCATCATCGCCATCATCGCCGTGAAAGCCGTCGGTGTCGGGCCGCTGGCAGGTATTATCGCCATCAGCTACCTGACGATCGGCTTCTTCTCGAAGCTGTTCGCCGAGGATATCGAGGATATCGACATGGGGGCAAAAGAGGCCATCGACGCTACCGGTGCCTCGCGCTTCCAAACGCTCGTCTACGCTGTCATCCCGCAGGTTGCGCCGCGGTTCATCGGTCTCACAGTTTACCGCTGGGATATCAACATCCGTTCCTCGACGATCATCGGAATCGTCGGCGCGGGTGGCATCGGGACGTTGCTCCTGCGGGCGTTCGAGCGCTACGAGTTCGACTTCGCCGCGTTGATTCTCCTCTCGATCATCGCCGTCGTTCTCGCCGGTGAACTCTTCAGCGCGTACATCCGACGGAGGGTCCAGTAATGGGCGCTGAATCGAGTCGCCGCTGGCAACGTTTCGAACCGCGACAGCGCGTCACGCGGATCGCCGCGTTTCTCGTCGCGATGGGAACAGTCGTCGGCTCGTGGCTCTACATGGGGCTCGACACACAGTACATCCGGACAGCACCCGCTGAACTGATGGACCTCGCAGTCCGGATGTTCCCGCCGGCGTGGGCCTACACCCCGGAGACCGTGATGCCGCTGCTCGAGACGGTTCACATCGCCGTCGTTGGGACGATCATCGCCGTCACCGCGTCGCTCCCTGTTGCCTTCCTAGCGGCCGAAAATACGACCCCCAACCGGGTGACGTACGCGATTGGCAAGCTGATCGTCACCGTCACGCGGTCAGTTCACGTCATTATCTGGGCAATGCTGTTCGTCGTCATGCTCGGTCCCGGCGCGTTCGCCGGGATGGTCGCGATCGCCGTCCGATCGATCGGCTTCGTCGCTAAACTGCTGGGCGAAGAGATCGAGGAGATCGAACTCGACCAGGTCGAGGCGATCCGCGCGACCGGTGCCTCCTCGGTTCAGGTCCTGCTCTACAGCGTTCTCCCCCAGATTAAGCCCGCGCTGGTCGGCATCGGCGTCTATCGCTGGGACATCAACGTCCGCAGCGCGACGATCCTCGGCGCGGTCGGTGCCGGCGGGATCGGCGTCCAGCTGTTTAACGCCGTCGACGCCTTCCAGTGGTCGTCCGTCCTGATGATACTGATTGCCATTCTCGGTATCGTCCTCGTGAGCGAAACGATCTCGGCACGGGCCCGGGCGGTGGTCCGCTAACGATGGCGTCGATCGACCGGCTTCGATCGAGGCGATCGGTGATTGGGACGATCGGTGCTGCACTCACGCTCGGGGCGGCAGGGTACGGCAGCGCCCGCTCAACCGATCGCGCTGAGGAACCAGCCACGGAATCCGCTCGAACGGCGACGCCAGACGAGCGAGACGGTACAGTGCCCACCGACGAACCGAGCGACATCGCCACGACCGGGGTCGACCCCGAGGCAACGAGTGATCCCGACGCGACGAACGAAGCCGCAGAGACAACAGCCGACGCTTGCGACTGTCCAGGCTGAACCCACGATTGCGACTACAACAACGGACACAATTTCACAATGACCACACGATCCACACAAAAGACAACGAATGAACCGACGATCGAACCGGATGGAGAACAGGCACTGCTGTTCGACATGGACGGCGTCATCCTCGAGGGATACGGAACCGATCCCGACGTACACACCCGCGCACTCCACGACGCAGTCGTCGACCTCGGTCTCGAGGCACCCCTCGAGTCGCTGTCGGCTCTCGAGACGTACGAGTACACTGAGGCGTTCCAGACGACCTGTGAAGACCTGGACCTCGACCCGGCCGACTTCTACGCACTCCGCGAAGAGTACAGCTCGAAACGGGCAACCGAGCGTATCCGTGACGGCGCTCGCGGTCTCTACACCGATGTCGACGCCCTCGAGGAACTCGAGTGCACGCACTCAGTCGGGTTGGTGAGCAACAACTACGATCCGACGGTCTCGTTCGTCGTCGAGTACTTCGGCCTGGAGGCGTTTTCGTTCGTCCGCGGCCGGGATCTCGGTGTCGAAGGATTCCGGCGACGGAAACCAGAGCCGTACTATATCGAGACGGCACTCGAGGCTCTCGGGCTCGACAACGGGATCTACGTCGGCGACCGCGAAACAGACCTGCTCGCCGCACAGAACGCAGGGCTCGTCCCGGTTCTGATCCGGCGACCACACAACGAGGCGCTCGAGCCCTCGGTCGACAGCTACCTCGAGATCGACTCGATCGAGGAGTTACTCGAGTTGCTCTGACTTTCACGCCGATCAGATCGGGCATCCTGATAGACCGGCGACCGAAGCTGATCTGTTTTTACCGGTCCACGTTCGTGCGCTCGATCGAGCGGTTGATTTGGGTATGTACTGGTCAATCCGTCCCGTCGGTGCCGACGAATCCAATCGGAACGTATCGAAGCCGTGAACAGCGACGAGTAGTCCCAAGCAGGTTTGTGAGCCGATCTCTCGAAGCGATCGTTCTATCATAACTGGTGCTACCGACGAGACGAACTGCGGTCGCTCACGTGTCGGTCGTGGCATAATTCAGTCGGTTCTACGGATGTCATGGCAATCTATGACCGGTATATAGTGAACGATACCAGTGCATATGACACCTCAAACATATATGCTAAAATTATAATTTTATTTGTAACTCGACTTGTCCAATACTTTCGATGGCAAAATTCACACGACCGGTATCCAGGAGAGGGGTTTTAACGAGTGGTGCAACTGCAGTCGGAGTGGCGGTTGCTGGTTGTATAAGTGACGATACAGACGGAGCCGGCCAGAGCGGCGAGTCTGGGGGTGGATCGGGCAATGGATCCAGCGAAGAAACGTACGAGGTTGGATACGGAGACTATCGAACGACAGTAAACGCGTCGGCGTTTCCGGACGAACTACGAATTTACGCGGTCCAAACCGGTTGGTCGAATTGGGACGCCGTAATGGAGAACTTCGAAAGCGAGTACGGTGTTCCCCTCTACGACGCACAGGGATCGTCTGGCGAGGCACTCACCGACGCACGGTCAAACGCCGGTAATCAGACACATTCAGCGTTTAACGGCGGCTACTCGTTCGCTCTCGAGGCGATGAACGATGGCCTGACGACGGATTATAAGCCCGCCAACTGGGACGTGGTCCCTGACGAACTCAAAACCGACAATGGTCACGTCGTTTCGACTCGACAGATGACGACAGCGGTCACCTACCGTGTTGACATTTATGAGGAACGCGGTCTCGACGCACCCGAGACCTGGGAAGACCTCAAACACCCAGACATCGCACAAGATCTGGCCTTCACGCCACCTCATACAGCTAATGGACTTGCGTCGGCACTGTCGGTCAATAGAGCCTACGGCGGTTCGATGGCGAATCTAGATCCTGTTATCGAGTATCACGAGGAAATCGCCGACCACGGCGCAGACATTCGTCGAAACATCGAGGGAGACGTTACCAGCGGCGAGATATCGACCGTCATTGAGTACGATTACTCGGGACTGAACATGAAGTACAACATGGATGAGATCGACGAGGAACAACTCGAGGTCGCAATATTGACCGGTCCGAGCGGCAGGGAGGGGGCGATGAACGTTCCGTACGGGTTTGGACTGCTCGAGGGGGCACCAAATCCCGAGGCGGCGAAGTTGTTCATGGACTACGTGCTCTCGCTAGAGGGTCAGGAGCTGTTCTTCGACGCGTTCGTCCGCCCGATTCGGGCCGACGAACTCGAGCAACCCGAGGAATTCCCCGATCAGTCCGACTACGACGCAGCCGAGTTCGCCCTCGATCAGGAGGAACTGGTCGCAAACCAGGAGTCGATCCAGCAGGAACTCACCGAACGAACCCCGCTACCGGGCGCACAGTAGGCGATGTCGAGACAATTTCCGAGCCGCGACCAACTTCGTCAATCGATCGGGCGGACGCGATCGATGGCGTTTCCGACGACAGAGCGCGACCGTGAACGGCGTCGGATAATCATCATGTGCCTTCCATTTTTCGTGCTCGCGACGTTCGCTGGATTCGTCCCGCTGATCGTGATGGCTCGAATGAGCCTCTCGGCGGAGAACTTGGAGAACGCCGGCTGGAGTCTCGCCGCGTGGGAGACGCTACTCACGGAGCCGGTGTACCGTGAAATTGCCTGGAACACCCTCTGGTTCGCGACCGTTGCTACCGTGGTGAGCGTTGCGCTCGGGGTAGTGATCTCACATGTCCTCGAGAAGTACTCGCTACCCTTGGAGAACGTCCTCGTGGCGGCAGTGTCGTTCCCGATCGCACTACCTGGGATCGTGGTGGCGTTTATGGTCATCGTACTGTTGGGCCGGCAGGGGCTGGTCACCAATGCGGTCGCCGTCTTTACTGGCTCAAGTGCGATCGATCTCGCGACGGCGACGACCGTCTTCGGGCTCTTTCTGGGGTACGTCTACTCGCTGGTGCCACGGGCAACGATGGTGTTACGAGGGACGTACGCAGAAGTCGATACGCGCGCTGAAGAGGCCGCTCGCTCGCTGGGTGCGACCCCGCTCGAGACGTTCTACCACGTTACGCTCCCTGAGATCCGACCGGGAATCGTCGCGGCGTTTATCCTCACGTTTCGGTCCGCGCTTGCAATCTTCGGCACCGTGTTGATTCTGCAGGCGCTTGCTGTCGTGACGCTCCGGATCGATTACGAGATCGGTGTCGGATTCAACACCCAGATAGCCGGGGCGATCGGGTTGGTGTATGCTCTATTCTTGATCGCGTTCACGTTCGTCGGACTGCGATTCGTATCGAAGGGAACGGTGGAGATCTGATTACAGATGACTGAGTACGATACCAACTCGAAAGCGGAGATGGAAACGAGACAGGAGGAGTTGCGATCGGGGACTGGTTCCAAGTGGACATCAACTCGGCGTTCAGCGTCGGAACGGATCGGGCGGCCCACCCTCGTCTGGATCGTCTACCTGACCGTGGCGATTCTCGTAGTCCCGATCCTGGTGACCTTCGTTGCTTCGTTCGCAAGTACGGCGACAGGAGTTGTTCCCCGTGGGTTCATTACGTTCGAACACTGGCGACACGTCCTTGGTTTCGGAGAGTACGGTGTTCGCTCGAACGCCATTCCGGGACTGACGTTTAGCGTGCTGGTCGCGACGGGTGGAATGATCTTGAACGTGATCATTGGCGTTCCGATCGCGTACGCGCTCTCCCGATACGAGTTCGCCGCACATAATTGGGTGAACACGCTCGCGATCCTCCCGGTCGTTCCAGGTGTTATCCTCGGAATCGCGTTCCTGCGAACCTATCCCGATTATCGGGGCTCGGCACTCGTCCTGATCGTCGGCTATTGTTTGCTCAAGTCGCCGTACATGGTCCTTACGGTACAGAGTTCCTTCCAGTCGATAGACATCGTGAAGCTCGAGGAGAGCGCTAGATCTCTCGGCGCATCGTGGCCCCGAACCTTCCTGACTGTTATCGTTCCACACGCGAAACGCGGCATTCTCGCGGGCTGTATCATCACCTGGACCCTCGCCGCCGCGGAGTTCAACTTCACCTATATGGTTCACACCGGCGACCCGGAGCCGTTCTCGATGTTCCTGTTCAGAAACATCTCGAACGCCCCCTATCTCCAGTCCGCCGCGGCGATCTCGATTTACTTCTGTATCGTCGTCGGTGCGATCCTGATACTACAACTGCTCGGCAATCGTGGCTTCACGACTCTCAACGACGATCGATGAGTACAATCATGCACTCCGATACCAATAATCGAATCGACTGTACCGGACGGACAAATACCTGCAGTATCTTGGGAGAGGATCGCCTGTGAGCAGCGTCCGTCTAGAGTCGATCCGAAAGGTCTACGGCGAAGAGGTCGCCGTCGACGGAATCGACCTCGAGATTCAGGACGGCGAAACGCTCGGTATCGTCGGCCCCTCCGGCTGTGGGAAGACGACCACGCTCCGGACGATCGCCGGCTTCGAAACGCCGACCGACGGCCACGTCACCTTCGATGGGATCGACGTTACACACGTCCCACCGGAGAAGCGAAATGTTGGACTAGTGTTCCAATCGTACGCCCTCTTCGAGACGAAAACGGTCCGCAAAAATGTCACGTTCGGCCTACAAATGCGCGACGTTCCGAAAGCAGAACGACGAAAACGGGCGGACGAACTGCTCGAATTGCTCGATATCGCCGATCTGGCAGACCGAAATCCTGCGACGTTGTCGGGTGGGCAACAACAACGCGTCGGACTGGCTCGCGCTCTCGCAATCGAACCTCATGTTCTCTTGCTGGACGAGCCAATGACTGGTCTCGACGCGGAACTGAAACTCAAGCTTCGCGACGAGATCGGATCGCTACTCGACGAGCTGGACGTGACCGCACTGTACGTGACTCACGATCAGGAGGAGGCGATGGCGATGTGTGATCGAATCGCTGTGCTCAACGACGGACAAGTCGAGCAGGTTGGGACGCCGGATCGCATCTACCGGCAACCTGCCAACGAGTTCGTAGCCACGTTCGTCGGAACGTCGAACATACTAACGGGCACCGCACGAAACGGTCGAATAGATCTTGGATTTACCGAACTCGTGACCGATATACAGGAGACTGGCGAGGTTACGGTCGCGGCTCGGCCTGAAGACTTCTCGCTCGGCGGTCCGGTTGATGCGACTGTCCTTGAGACGACGTACCTCGGTCAGCGAATGGATCTTCGAGCGGAACTCCCCGATGATAGTGTGGTCACCATCCACGTCGACGGCGATGCCGACTACCGGGCTGGTGATGTTGTCGGCGTCGAGATTGATCCCGAAAAGATACAGATCTTCTCGACTGGCACTCGCGAGCGCACCACCGCCGTAACGTAGCCGAGCTATTAGACTGGATTGATGACGCGAAACCTCCACAACAGAGTCGAAACGATCGCGCCGCTCGACGATCCGCGACTGGTCGGATGACTCGAAACCATCCTCGAGGCGTTGCTTCAGGACACCGAGAACAGGTGGGTCATGCAGTCAGACGGAACCTACGAACGAGCCCGCGACGAGTCGTCGACGTCTGTCGACGTCCACAAGCAGTGGATGGAGGTCATCGGTTCAGATCAGCGTCCATTCTGATACGGACTGTTGTCACTCCACCGGAGAGTGTTTGATCGGTTTCACGTCGAAATAGCTGTTACTGAACTACCGCGAGCAACCGCTCGAGTCTGTGTCGTCCCTGTCGCACGCGGGTCCCCATCGTGGCACACGCCGCAAGCACTGGATACGTGTGTTCACAGTCTGCGTAGAGATACGCCTCGAACATACCAATATCTCCTATCGTTAGTTCGCGGCGTCTTCGAATCCGATCCTGACGTTTCGCGGAACTCTCGTCACAGGCCCTCTGTAACTCGAGTAGCCGTCCCCTCGAGAGTCGAAGCGCGTTGAACTCGAGGCTGTCCAGTGGTTGGGTGAGAATCGAATCGAGATCGTCCTGAATAGCCCGCAGCTCTCGACCTGCCGAGTCGACTGCCTCTCGCTCGCGTTCGATCGCCTCGATGAGTTGGTGTCGCAACGTCACCGACTGGCCAGACATCTCGAGCAGCGGCTGTTTCAGCTGTGGGGTGAGTACCGAGTGTGACTCGAGTGCAGCTGCGAGTTCCGCACTGAACTCGCCAGCGACGTGTTCGGACAGCGACTCGTCGTAGCTGTCCTCGTAATGTGGGACGTTCATGATCGTCTCTTCGTACAGCGTTCTGACCCTCGAGAGCCCCTTCGTTGCAGTCCCCGAGACGTGCATCGTCGATCCGTTCGACCCCGCCGCACTTCCGTTTGCGTCGAGGGCCTGAAGCCGGTTATTGAACCGATCGAAGGCGCGTTTTTCAGCTATCAACACCTCATGTTCTCGGTCGATAACCCGACGGGCGGCGTCGATCGTCCGAAGGGGCGCTGGTTCAGTCACGGTTACGGCTACTCTCGGCGTCTCGATCCTAAACGTATCTAATAGTAAGAATGACCCGTACGTAGTACAATGAACGGCACAGTTGGCACACGATTCCAACACCGTTGAACCGTGTTGTGACAACACCACCGACAGTCACGAGGCGACTCCTGTCCGCTCGCAAAGAAGCATAGTCGACAGACCGGGGACTACTCATCGATCTTGTCGATGGATTACTGCAACGGGTACCGCCATTCGGCGTCACGGTCGGCGAGCGCAGCGAGGATAGACACCGATGATCGTCGCCAAATGTTACAGACCTGATTGCCGAGTGTGGCGACGCCTGGGTACTCGGGTACTCGAGTGCCTCGGGTAACACGTATAGATGCTCGTCTTTTCCAGGAGTTGTTTGCCACCGTTCTCGACTACTCCCCACTGCTCAATAGTCACCACGATCACACAATACACCAACTAGAAGCGTCTTTGGGCCGCGTCGACATCCACTGATCTGTCCGCACCGACACGAACCGCGGCACGAGAGACAAGCCACTGCCACTCATGACAGACAGTTACCGCGAGCGAACTGGCGAGCGCGTTACCGGAACCAATACCGACATCGACACCGATACCGACACCGATACTGATTCTGACACTGAAACAGATACTGAATCGGCGTCCAAACCGACGACACGTCCCGAACACGACGACGAGACCGACCGTCGCCAACCAAACGCTCGCGTTCTCCCCAGTTCTCCATCACCGGCATCAGCTTCCGATGTACACATGTCCTCGAGCGACGAAACACGTGAGTCTGACCCCAGAACAGCACTCGAGCGAATCGTCGTCCAGTACGAAGACGGGCCGAACCAGTGGACGCTCGTGCCACAGGAGGGGACAGCTGAGGAACGGCTGACGGCGTGGCTCTCGGCGGACGAGGATCTCTTCGTCGATCGATTGGCGATGCGGTAATCCCAGTCTTGTCATTCCGGAACGGTCGTACTACGCAGCAACTCGCCGAGCTGAGAACGACCGCAGGTCAAGGCCAAGGTCAAGGTCAAGATCAAGGTCGGGGCCGAGATCACGGTCGAGTACCCTGCAGTCGATATCGTCCGCTCGTCGCGTTCGGGTAACCCAGACGTGAGACTTACTTGAGTCGCTCCTGCAAGAACGATGGGTGTGCTGCCGTTACACCGTCGATATCGAGCATCTCATCCGAGATGAACTCGCCGAGTTCGTCGCCGTCCGCGGCGCGCACCTCCGCCATCAGCATGTGGTCACCACTCGAGCTGTATAACGCTTCAATCTCCGACAGTTCCTTGAGCGCCTTCGTCGCCTCGACGTAGCGTTCGCTCGCCACGTCGAGTCCGACCAGCGCGATAGTCTTACTCGAGAGCTTCTTCGGATCGACGTCGGCCGAGTAGCCGACGATGACGCCGTCGTCCTCGAGTTGGTTGATGTACTTTCTGACCGTTGGTTTCGAGACGTCGGCCCGGTTGGCGATCTCGGCGTAGGACGCCTGGGCGTCCTGCTCGAGAACCTCCAGGATCCGATCTTCCGTCGCCTGGGTACTCATGTGCGATACTTTTGCTCGGATGGGAAAATATCTTTTGTATACGAAAAAGGTCGGATAGGCTAGCGGTAGGTGGGTCAGAGCGGGCGCTGAGGCGGCGTATCGCCGGGTTTATTCGGGTGCTGTTCGGACCCTCACGAACGAATGGTCGATCCGAACGTCATCGCCGCCGCGGTCTGGTACGTCTGCGGGGGGTTGATCCTGTATCTCGGTTACCTCATCGCGGTTCGCGGCCGTGCTGACCTCCACGCGGAGTACGACGAGTCGGTCGACCCGGCGTACGTGTCTCGCTGGGCTGGCGGCACTGCGCTGGTGATGGGCGGCCTCGTCGTCGCCTACGCAACCCACCAGTTGCTGTACGGCTTCGACCCGTTCTTGCTCGGGGCCCTTATCGTCGCGCTACTCGTGTTGAGTTACGTCACGAAACTGTTCGCACGCGGGTATGGGTATCGCGGTGAGTAAGTGCGTACGGTGATCCTGCGGTGAGTAAGTGTGTACGGTAACCCATCGGTGCGCTAATAGGTGACGCGGTTCAACGAACGTGTATGTCCCCTCCAGCAGACGGTCGGGTCCCCACTCGCCACTATCTGGTGGTCGTTCTCGTTCCGCTTCTGGTTCTTCTCGCAGGCTGTACGGGGCCGCTCGCCAGTGACCTCTCAGCAAGTGATCTCGAGACGGAGTTTGACGAGACCACCCCACCTGCCGAGGTGAGCGCGACCGTCGAAATCCGCGAAGAAATCGACGGCGACGTTCGCGAACGCACAGAGGCAGTCTGGCTGCGCGACGATGGTGCCGTCCGAACCGATCCGGTCAGCGATTCGAACGGCGATCCGGGAACCCTCACCGTCAGCGACGGGGAAACCCGCTGGCATCACGACCGCGCCACCGGTTCGACGACAGCGATCGAGGTCGATCCGGACGCGTCGTCGTGGCTCGACGGCCTCTACGGCCAACAGGAGCGCTACCTCGCGGCGTACGACCTCACCGAGGCGACGGAGACGACCGTCGAGAACCGCGACAGCTACCACCTCACGTTCGAGCCACCGGCGAACGAAACTGTCGACCAATCCGTCGCGATTCTCGTCGGCGAAACCGCCTACGAACTCCCGCTCTCGACCAGCGAAGAGCCATCGGAACTGGGCGTCGACCGCGTCGAGGTCTGGCTCGACCAGGAGACCCTGTTCCCGGTCAAACACCAGATCTCGGGAGACGACCTGCTCCTCGAGACGACCTACACGGACCTCACGATCGACAGTGAGTTCGACGATGACCTGTTCGAGTTTACGCCGCCGGCTGCAAACGGCGGCGAGGGCGAAACCAAGAGCGAGGGTGAAACCGAACCGTCGCCACCGGACGACGAGAACGACACCGATTTCCTCCCGCTGCCGACGATCGAGGATCACGAGTCGATCGCCGACGCTGAGGAAACCGTTCCGTTCGCGGTCGCAGAACCGCGCCCGAGTACACTCCCCGACCGTGTCGTGTTCGACGGCGTCACGAGCTACGAGTTCCCCGACGAGGACCGCACGCAGGTTTCGGTCTTCTACCGAGGCGGGGGCGACGGCACGATAACGGTCACGACGAGTGACGGTCCGCGAGAATTCGCGACGAACGGCCACGATGTGCCCGTCGGAGACGCCACCGGCTCACTCGAACAGACCCCGCAGGGCACGGAACTGCAGTGGACCTGCGGCGAGCAGTACTATTCAGTCTATGTCGACACCCAGTTCGGCGACGACACCGCACTCGAGATCGGCCAGCAACTCGGCTGTCGCTGACCGAACTGTCCAGTTTTGTGTCTTGTCCGTCCCGCTCTCCTGTACGGCACCTCCCGACCGACTGAGACCGCGTACTCGAGTAGCCTGTCGTCTCGCACACCTGAGCAGCTGTTGTTCGGTGGTGGACGGTGGATACAAAAAACGAACGCGAGTCTCTCTCTCTCTCTCACTCTCTGCTGTCCGAACCGAAATACGACTCGACGACGGCTACTTGTGCCGTTCGAGCAGGTCGTAGCTGCGTTCCCACTCGGCGTCGTCGTCGAAGTACCGCTCTGCGAGCGGCTGGTCGGGCAGTTCGCCGACTGCCTTCTTCTCCTGGGTGTAAGACGGTCGATCGTCGTCGATGTAGTAGCGGCCGGTGAGGACGGTGCCCTCGTTGAGCACGTCTTCGGTCTCGCGCATCATCTCGGCGGCTTCGGCCCGATCGTGGACGTCGAAGTCGTAGTCGTCGGACTCCTGGACGTCGACGTAGGGCACGTACTGGCGCGCGTCCTTGTTCCAGGTTGGACACTGGGTCAGGAAGTCGATGTGTGCGAAGCCGTCGTGTTCGATGGCCTCCTTGATGATCTCCTTGGCCTGGTTCGGGTTGACCGCGGCCGTGCGGGCAACGTAGCTCGCGCCGGCGTTCAGCGACATCGACAGCGGGCGAAGCGGCGTCTTCGCGCTGCCGGATGGCTGGGTCTTCGACTTGTGGCCCTTGGGGCTGGTCGGGGAGGTCTGGCCCTTCGTCAGCCCGAAGATCTCGTTGTTGAACACGATGTAGGTCATGTCGTGGTTCTCGCGGGCCGAGTGGATGAAGTGGTTGCCACCGATCCCGTAGCCGTCGCCGTCACCGCCGGCGGCGACGACCTCGAGGTCGGGGTTGGCCAGTTTCGCGGCGCGAGCCACGGGCAGTGCGCGACCGTGGATCGTGTGGAAGCCGTACGTGTCGAGGTAGCTGTTCAGTTTGCCCGAACAGCCGATCCCGGTAACGGTCAGCACTTCCTCGGGGGTTTTGCCGACCTCCGGGAGGGCCTGCTTCAGCGCCTTCAGGACGCCGAAGTCGCCACAGCCCGGACACCAGGTCGGCTGCGGTTCGACACCGGGCGTGTACTCGTCCCGGTCGATCTCTCGTTCGTCTCCGATTGCGTTGAAAGCACTCATGGATCTGTGTTAGTCACCTGCAGCGGGTTCGATTCGGACCTGTGCGGTCGGTTCGCGCTCTTCCTCGGCAACGTTGACCTCGTAGCCCTCGACGACCTCGGCGGGCTCGAACGGGTTGCCGTTGTACTTGAGGAGGCTGGTGAGCTTCTCGCCGAAGCGGCCCAGTTCCTTCTGCAGCAGGCCGCGGAACTGTGCGCTGGCGTTCATCTCGACGACCATCGCCTCGTCGACGCTCTCTAAGAACTCCGTCACTTCCTGCTCTGGGAACGGCATCATGTCCGAGACGCTGAGCCCGCGGACGGAGTGGCCGTCCGCGTTCAGGCGATCGACTGCCTCTTCGACGGCACCCTGGCTCGATCCCCACGTGATGATACCGTACTCGGCGTCTTCCTCGCCGAAGTAGGTCTGCGTGGAGTCGCGTTCCTCGTCGAGTTCGGTCCGGATCGCCTCGAGCTTCTCGAGACGCCGGTCCATCTGAGCGACTCGGTTGTCGGGGTCCTCGCTGATGTGGCCGACTGGGCTGTGTTCGTTACCCGTCGCGAGGTAGCGCCCGTTCTTCTGGCCGGGCAGCGAGCGCGGTGCGACGCCGTCCTCGGCGGTTTCGTAGTTGAAGCGCTTGAACTTCCCGGAGTTGTCGTGTGCGGCCTCCTTCAGCTCTTCTTCGGTCAGCGTCGAGCCCAGATCCGGCGACGGCTCGCGGTCGAAGAACTCGATGTCGACGTTCTTGTTCTCGCCGGAGAGCTTCTGGTCGTAGATGAGCATGACCGGGATCTGGTAGTCCCACGCGAGGTCGAACGCGAGGCGGGTCTGCTCGTAGGCTTCCTCGATGTTCCCGGGCGCGAAGACGACGCGCTGGGAGTCGCCCTGACTCGTGTAGAGAACGTGTTCGAGGTCGGCCTGCTCGGGCTTCGTCGGCATCCCGGTCGACGGACCGGCACGCATCGACTCGACGAGCACCAGCGGCGTCTCGGTCATCTCGGCGAGGCCGAGCGGTTCGCTCATCAGCGCGAAGCCACCGCCCGAGGAACCGGACATCGCCTTCACGCCGGCGTGGCTGGCACCGACGGCCAGCGCAGCAGCAGCGATTTCGTCTTCGACCTGCTCAGAGATCCCGCCCATGTCTGGGAAGTTCTGGCTGAGGATGGTGAAGACGTCCGTCCACGGCGTCATCGGATAGCCGGCGATGAAGCGACAGCCGGCGTCGATCGCGCCGTAGGCGATCGCGTTCGATCCCGAGAGCAGTGCCTGCTCGGTGTCGTGCTCGCCAGTTGGCACGCGAAGGTCGTGTTCGAACTCGTACTCTTCGTTGACGTCCTCGTAGGCCTCGTGGAGAATGTCCAGGTTCGCCTCGAGTACGTCGCCGCTCATAGCGTCTTCCATGAGGTCCTCGATGTGCTCGAGGTCCATGTCGAGCAGCGCGGCGGTCGCGCCGACACCAGCGGTGTTGCGCATGACCTCGCGGCCGTGTTCCTTGGCGAGGCCGCGCAGGTCGAGCGGGAAGACGTGCCAGTCGTTCTCCTCGGCGCGTTCGTCCAGGTTGAGTGCCTCGACATCGTCCTCGCTGACGAGACCCTCATCGTAAATGATGACACCGCCTTCGCGGAGTTCATCCAGGTTCTCCGAGAGGGGCTTGATTTCCTCGTTGCCGTAGTAGGCCTCTTCCTGCGGGTTGCGGGCGAAGGAGTCACCCAGCGCGAGCAGGAAGTTGTAGCCATCCCCACGTGACTGTACCTCGTGTTCTGCGGCTCGGATCTCGACGTACGTGTGGCCGCCCCGGATCCGCGATGGATAGTGGCGGTGTGTAAATACGTTGAGCCCCGAACGCATCAGCGCTTTTGCGAAGTTCTGGCTCGTCGAGTCGATTCCGTCACCGGAACCCCCTGCGATTCGCCAGATAAGTTCGTCGTCGCTCATAGTAAATCAGTGGCCGGTGGGCCAACCGTAGCGGAGATTTGCCCCACTTGCCCTAAAGCCTTTGCTATAGATTACCAAGGATCTATCGTGAAGAATCTATACTCGCCGGCCTAACCCCTACGAACAATCATTACTAAGTGGGCGTAACTGTGCAGAATTGTCCACATTTTCACCCCCGATACAGTCCGATACGTGACACTATTTGCGCTGTTGAACGAGCACACGTACACACTCATCATCGGAGCAGCCTGTACACACCGTACCCAAGACCCACACCAATCACGACTCCAGCAAGCGACCCAAGACGGACGCCATCGTCCTGCCCGACTGTCTGCACGACCAGGACGAGAGTACACGCATATTCGACCCCCGCAGTCCCGAGTATCAGTCTGAACTGCAGGTCCGTCACGGCGATTCGTTCGAAGAGACCCAGTAGCCTTAGTATCATAACACCAACACAAATAAATTAGTACGTTCTTTGATGAGTCTCCTCCAATCTCGCACCGAGTAGTTCATTGGCGGACAGTTCGGCGCGGTAAACACGCATGGACACCAACCACGATACATCTGACCACGCCGCACCGGACCACGCCGCACCCGAACACGCCGCACCCGAACACGCCGCACCCGAACACGCCGGCCAACTCCACCACGTCGAACTCTGCACCACGGACCTCGAGTCGTCGGTCGACTTCTGGGACTGGCTGCTCCGTGCACTCGAGTACGAACCCAAAAACGAGTGGGCGGGTGGCCGCTCCTGGATCAACGGGCCGACATACATCGTCGTCAAAGAGACCGACACAGACGATCCGTTCGACCGACGCGCGCCGGGACTGGACCACCTCGCGTTCCACGCGGCATCCCGAGCGCAGGTCGACGAACTCACCGCAGGCGTCCGCGAGCGGGGTGATTCGAGCGTTCTCTACGACGACCAGCATCCCTACGCTGGCGGCTACTACGCGCTCTACTGTGAGAGCCCAACGGGGATTACCGTCGAAGTCGTCGGTCCGGAGTAACTGCTGCGCCAGCTCGCGGCCTCTTCGTGGTGTTCACGGACGGGCCCTGTATCCCTGAGTTCCGACCGACGTCGAGACTACGACTCGAGTACCGTCGACGGCGAAACCGGCTCCAGACCCAACTCGGCGGCGTACTCCTCGAGGAACGTCGCCCGCTTACCGATCTCTCCGGGACGGTGGGAGTCAGAGCCGATCGTCACCGGCACGTCGTACTCGCGCAGCGTCGACAGAAACGCCGACGACGGGTGGACGATCTCGGCATCCGTGAGTGCTCGACCCGCGTTGAGTTCTGGGATGGTACTCGAGTCCGCGAACGCCTGGGCGACTCGGCGGTAGTGGTCCGTGGTTGCGCGGCCGCGAAGCGGCGGGGTGCGTTCGATCAGGTCGACGTGGGCGGCGATGTCGAACAGTTCTGACTCGATGAGCGAGACGAGGGTGTCGAAGTAGTCGTCGACGACGGCATTGAGCTCGTCGTCGGTCCGCTCTGTGAACGCCGAGGGTATCTGGACGTTATCGCCGTCGACGGTGTGGACGCTGCCGATGCTGTAGTCGAAGCCGGCATCGTCGAGAAAGGCCTCGATTTTGGTCTCGTCGCGCGGATTGTAGTCCATTTCGACGGCGTCGTAGATGGAGACCGACGTTTCCTCGCGGACGCGCTCGATGCCCTCGCGGCGGCGTTCGTAGGTGAGATCGAGGTTGAAGCCGTACAGTGTGCGCATGCTGTCAGCACCGGTACGGTCGGCGACGTTGCAGTGGTCTGCGAAACCGATTCCGTCGAGATCGGCGGATTCGGCGGCGCGGACCATGCCTCTGAGAAAGCTCCCGTCCGAGTAGTTCGAATGGACGTGGAAGTCGTGCATATCGGAGACACGGCGAACGATGGGTTAGGTGTTGTGACCGATGCAAGTGCGCGCGTGCTGTACGCCGTGTCGCGTTCTCAAACCCCAGAAAAGCCTGTAACCGGCGCGAGCCTACTTGTTTTGCGGCCTACTCGTTTTGCGGGTTGCTCGGATGGTAGTCGGTGTCGTACTCGCCGGGCTGGTCGTCGACGCGGTCGGGATTGAGCCGACCCGAGAGCAGCATGAAGTCGACCAGCGTCAGCGCGAGCATCGCCTCGACGACCGGCACGCCACGGGGCGGGAGAACGGGGTCGTGCCGACCGATGACCTTCTCCTCTTTCAGTTCGCCGGTCTCCCAGTCGGCAGTCTGCTGGCTTTTCGGAATCGAGGTCGGTGCGTGGAGGGTGACCTCGCCGTAGATCGGTTCGCCCGAGCTAATGCCGCCCTGGATGCCGCCGTGGTCGTTCTCGACGGGCGTCGGATCCCCGTCCGAATCGAACTCCCAGTCGTCGTTTCGCTCCTTTCCGGTCCACTCCGCGGCCTCTGTTCCGAGGCCGAACTCGAACGCCGTCGTCGCCGGCACTGCCATCATCGCCTGCCCGAGTCGCGCCGAGAGCGAGTCAAAGCGGGGCGCGCCGAGTCCGACGGGGACTCCCTGCGCCTCGAAGTAGATCGAACCGCCGATCGAGTCGCCCTCCTCCTGGTACTCCTCGATCAGTTCCTGCATTTCGGCGGCCGTCTCGGGGTGTGCACAGCGCACGTCGTTCTCCTCGGAGTGCTCTAGCATCTCCTCGAAGCTGACCTCGGGCGCTTCGATATCGCCGATCTGGTTGACGTGGGCCTTGAGTTCGATGCCCTCGCGGGCGAGCAACTTCTTCGCGATTGCACCCGCTGCGACCCAGTTGACCGTCTCCCGCGCCGAGGAGCGGCCGCCGCCGCCCCAGTTTCGCGTGCCGAACTTTGCTGAGTACGTAAAGTCCCCGTGCGACGGCCGCGGCGCGGTGATGAAGGGCTCGTACTTGCCCGAGCGCGCGTCCTTGTTCTGGATCACGAGCCCGATTGGTGTGCCGGTGGTGTAGCCGTCCTGAATCCCGGACTTGATCGAGACATCGTCGGGTTCGCCGCGGCTGGTCGTGATCATCGACTGACCCGGCTTGCGCCGGTCCAGGTCGGCCTGAATATCCTCCTCGGAGAGCTCGAGGCCGGCGGGGCAGCCGGAGATGGTACACCCCATCGCCTCGCCGTGGCTCTCACCGAACGTGGTCACCTGAAAGAGGCGACCGAACCGATTGCCGTTCATTGGCTCCCCCTCGGAGACGCGGACACTTAGCCCTGCAGGATCCCTGCGAATTTTCGCCGCTGCTGGCGTTCGGGTAGACTCGACTCGAGTCGGGTGCCATCCCTGACAGTCACCACTCAGTACCCACCACCATCAGGAAACCACCACCACCCAGCACCTTACCCGCGAAGCGAATCCAGCCGCACCGCCGCGAGCGGCACGAGCATCTCCTCGCGCGTGAGCCCACCGTGCAGGCCGATCTGGTCCCCAACCGCGCTCTCGTCGGTGCCCGGCAGCGGCCACGACAGCCCGCGATTGCGGTGGATGACGAGCAGGTCGCCACAGCGCGATTCGAACAGCGACGACGGCACCCCGGGGCCGAACAGGTCCCCCTCCAGTGCCACCTCACGAGTGACGATCATCGCCTCGTCTCCGAGGTGGGTCTCGAGTCGCTCCCGAACGTCAGCGATTCGATCGGGCTGTACGTGGAAGTGGACGTTTCGCGGACTGCCGGTCGGCAGCCGCGGCTCGCCGTGTTCGTCGCGTCGGAACGACTCACGAATGGCCGGCCAGTCGTCCCACGTCCCCATCTCGATGTTCTCCGAGGGTACGGTATCGACGAGTCCGTGATCCGCCGTCACCAGTAGGAGCGTCCGCTCGGCGGCGGAGGACTCGAGTGCCCCCACGAATTCCTGCTGGAGCTGCGTCGTGATCGTGGCGAGTTCGTCCTGATACCGGTCGGCTGTCGTCCCTTCGACGTGGGACACCGCGTCGATGGTCGGTTCGTAGGCGTAGATGTACGTCGGCATCCGCGTCGGTGTCGACGTTGCGGTTGACGACGGCCCCGATCCAGACGACTCACACACCTCTCGGATGGTCGCCGCGAGGTCTGTCGGGTCGTCGTACCCGATCCGCTCTGCGCCGGCCGTGCTGGCGCGGCTGTACCCCGAGTCCGCGTACGCCTCGGGCTGAATAACGTAGCTGTCGATTCCCTCGTCGGCTGCCCGTGCGTACAGCGTCTCGGCGTCGAACAGCTCACGCGGGTCCGCGTCTGGCGCGACGGACTCGAGTGGCTCGCCGCTCGTCGTCAGGAACGGAAGCGTCGTGATCACCTGGTCGGCTGATTCGAGGTACTGATACCAGCCGAGAAGGCCGTGTTCAACGGGCAGCGAACCGGTCTGGAGGGTCGTAATCGCTGCGGCGGTTTCGGAAGGGTAGATCGAGGTGAGCGGCGTGACGGTTCCCTGGTCGGTAATCCGGGCGAGCAGGTCGTGGTCGCGATAGTCGCGCTTCCAGTGTTCGTAGCCGAAGCCGTCGAGGAGGAACAGGACGACGGTGTCGATGCCGTCGAGGTCCACGCCATCGAAGACGGATTTTGGGAGTCGGTGCTCGAACGTGTCTGAACTCGAGTGCGAAAGCAGCGAGAGCGCGGTTTCGGGAACGTTGGCGACGCAGTAGTCGTCGTACGCGGGGAACCAGTACTCACCCCGACCGGCATCTTCATCTGTACCGGTATTCCCGTCGCCCCTGGTGAAATCGCCACCTGCCCGTTGTGTCGTGAACAGCTGTCGTTCCACCGACTCCTGAAGCATAGCCCGTCGTTCGACACACGGCCAATAAGTCCTGCCGGTGGTCTGCGACGTTGTCACATATCGCCGTTACGCCGAGCGTACTCGAGTAGACCTGTCTGTATCAGTCAGGCGTCTCGCTCAACCGACACACCCAGCTCCGCCAGCATCTCGAAGAAGCCGGGGAACGAGACGTCGACGTGCTCCGCGCCGCGAATCGTCGTCTCGCCCTCCGCGACCAGCCCCGCCAGCGCGAGCGCCATGATAATCCGGTGGTCGCCCCGGCCCTCGACGGTCGCGCCCTCGAGTACCGACTCGTCGCCGTGGACCGTCAGCGAGTCCTGTTCTTCGGTCGTCTCGACGCCCAGTTTCCCGAGTTCCTCGGCCATCGCGCTCACGCGGTCGGTCTCCTTGTAGCGGACGTGTTCGGCGTTCGTGATGTGCGTGTCTCCGTCGGCGACCGCGCCGAGGGTCGCGATGGTCGGCAGCAGATCCGGCGTGTCCTCGACCGAGACCTCGATGCCCTCGAGTGTCTTTGCTTGCACGTCGATCGTCCCGCCCGATCGATCCCAGTCGACGGTCGCACCCATTCGGTCGACGATGTCGACGATGGCAGTGTCACCCTGTGCGCTCGGGTGTGCACCCTCGATGCGGACGCCGCCGTCGCCCGCGATAGCGCCCGCCGCGAGCGGGTAGGAGATCGACGAGAAGTCGCCCGGGACGGCGTACTCGCCGTCGGCCGGGTCGTAGGTCTGGCCGCCCTCGACCGAAAATCCGGTGTCCGTTTTGCGTGCCTCGACGCCGAACGCCTCGAGCACTTCGAGCGTGATGTCGACGTAGGGCGCGGATTTGAGTGCCGTCTCGAGTTCGATTACGAGTCCCTCGTCGGTTACCGCACCAGCCATCAGCAAGGCCGTGATGTACTGCGAGGAGACGTCGCCCGGAATCGAGACGGTTCCGCCCGAGAGCGGGCCGGTGACGACGAGCGGTGCCTGACCGTTCCCGCGGGTACTCAGTGCCTCGCCGCCGAGATCGGCGACGGCCTCGAGCAGTGGTCCCTGCGGGCGCGAGCGCAGCGACTCGTCGCCGGTGAGCACCGATGTCCCGTCTGCGAGTGCGGCTGCGGCGGTGACGAGGCGCATCGTCGTCCCGCTGTTGTCACAGTCGATGACGTCCGCGGGGACGCCGGGGCGACCGCTGAAGCCCTCGATCTCGAGTGTGCTGTCCTGGCGCTCGACATTGCCGCCGAACAGATCGACGGCGCGGGCGGTCGCCTGCGTGTCGGCGCTCCAGAGGGCGTCCCGGACGGTCGTCTGCTCGGCGTAGCCGGCGGCGAGAATTGCCCGGTGGGTGTAGCTCTTCGAGGGGGGCGCTCGCGCGGTTCCCGCGACGCGCGAGGGCGTGATGGTGACGGTCGTGTCGTTCATGCTCGGGGTGTGGACCGGCCGGCCTATACCGGTACCGGTCGCGCCAGTATCTGTGCTCGTGCTGTCGGTTGGTGGCAACGCAACGAACCACAGCGTACCACGCCACTGCACACTACACCACTACGAACCACACTACAGCGTACTACACTGCAGCCCACCATACTACAGCGTACACTGCAGCGTACTACACTACAGCCCACCATACGACAGCGTACACACTGCAGCGTACCGCACCACTCCGTGTCTCCGCGGACAGCGAGCTACGGACAGCCCACCGACGCTGCGACCTCATCGAGCGGCTCCTCGACGGTCGCACTCGAGACCTCGTAACTCAGCTCCGAACAGGTCCAGAACAGACTGTCAATCCGGCCCCGCCGACGGTAGGCCGTGTGGCCGTTGACCGCGGTCTGCTCGAGTGTATCCGTGCTGAATCGCGGCTCCGTTCGGACGGCGACGTAGACTTCACGCTCCGGCCGCCCAGGATCGATGTACCACAGCATCGTCGTCGGGCCGGTCTGTCGCTCCTTCTCGACGAGCGTGACTCGATCGAGTTCGTACGGCGCTGGCACGTCGGGTTCGGGAAGGTCGTACGGCGCGTCCGCCGCGGCCGCCTCGATCGAGTCGTAGATCCCGCTCGGCTCGAGTCCGATCGTGACGACCTCGGTCTCCGCGGGCGGCTCGTAGACGAACGTTTCTGGGTCGAGGTCCGGGTCGATCTCGAGATCCTCGTAGGTCACTGTCAGCCGGTGGAGCAACTCTCCATCGCCGCTCCGGACGTCATCGCGCTCTTTGATCGGATACCGGCGCTCGTCGTCGATCCAGATCGTCCGTGAGACGGTGGCCTCGTCCAGCTCCGACTCGGAGACCGTCTCGAGTGGAATCCGATACACCGTTTCGCCAACCAGTAAGTCGATGGAACGCCCAGCATCGTCGCCCGCAGGGTCGATCGGACTTGCTTCGATCCGGCGAGCGTCGCGGCCATCGACAGTGTCGAAGCCGTCGTCGCTGAGGTCGTAGTTCGTGCGGAGGCTCTCGAGTGCGAGCCGTGGCCCGTCGGCGACGACCCGGTTCGGGTGGTGGCGCTTCATCACGAGTCGCTCCTCGGGGTAGTAGTCCCAGGAAATCTCGCGGTTCGTGACCGACACCGTTCCCGCAGCCGGATCATCGTCGTCAGACCGACGAACTGCGCGTCGCTTCTCGGCCGGCGGCTTGCGGTAGATCTCCTCGACCTGTGTCGTCGTCTCGTCAGGTGTTTCTGCCGTCACCCGTCGTCGTGCCTGGAGATCAGTGAGCGCGATGCGAGTCTCGATTGCGTCTTCAATGTACTCCTCGCCGGTCTTCTCGTCGGTTTCGTCTTCGTCCGCAGGCAGTGAGACACAGCCTGCGAGGGCGACAACAACACCCGTCGAAAGGAGCCGGCGGCGGCGCATACTCGTGGGTTGGAACCGTCAGCCATAAGTCTATGGTTCCGCGAACGCTTTCGCTGAATATATCGGTGAACCGCCAGGCAGCGGCGACCCCATCCGAGACCCTCGACATTATGTGCGGTCGGTCACACGAGAACGTATGAACGACCCCGTCGACCTCACCCCGCTGCGGACGGCACTCGAGACAGACGACCTGGACGGCTACCTCATCGACGCCGACGCGTCCGATTCGGACCAGCGCTACGTCTCCGGCTTTACCGCGCCGGATCCCTACCAGACGCTCGTCACTCAGGACGGCGTCCACCTGCTGGTGTCGGGACTCGAGTACGGCCGCGCGGAGTCGGAGGCTGCCGCGGACTCGGTGTCCCGGCTGTCGGCGTACGACTACCACGAGCACCGCGCCGAGCACGGCCCGTACGGCGGAAAACTGCACACGCTCGCGGCGTTTCTGGCGGACCACGACGTCGAGTCGGTCGCGGTTCCACGTTCGTTCCCGACCGGGACCGCGGACGGCCTGCGCGAACAGGGGCTGACGGTGACGGTCGAGAGCGAGGGAATCGTCGAGGGAATTCGCGCGACGAAGACGCCCTGGGAGGTCAACCAGATTCGGGCGACCCAGCAGGCGAACGAGGCCGCGATGGCGACCGCGGAGCGACTCATCGCGAGCGCAGAGATCGATGACGACGGCGGACTCGTCCTGGACGGCACGCCGCTCACCAGCGAGCGCGTCACAGAGGAGATCGAGGTAACGCTGCTGCGCCACGGCTGCGGACTCGACGACACGATCGTCGCCTGCGCCGCGGACGGGGCGGACCCCCACGACCGCGGCAGCGGCCAGCTCACGGCAAACGACCTCATCGTGATCGACATCTTCCCGCGAGACAAAGAGACGGGCTACTTCGGCGACATGACACGGACGTTCGCCCGCGGCGAACCGAGCGAGGAGATGGAGCGACGCTACGAGGTTACTCGAGAAGCCTACGAGGCAGGGCTCGAAGCGGTCGAGCCGGGTGTCACTGGAGAGGCTGTCCACGACGTGGTCTGTGACGTGATCGAAGACGCGGGCTACGAGACGCTGCGCAGTGATCCGAACGCCGAAACCGGTTTCATCCACAGCACCGGCCACGGCGTTGGGCTGGACATTCACGAGGAGCCACGGGTCTCCCCAAGCGGCGGGGAACTCGAGCCGGGCCACGTTATCTCGATCGAACCGGGCATCTACGACCCTGCTGTCGGCGGCGTCCGAATCGAAGACCTCGTCGTCGTCACCGAGGACGGCTACGAGAACCTGACGGAGTACCGCGTTGGACTCGAGCCGGTCGCCGCATAGTCTTGGTTGTCGGCGCTGGCGGACGGCAGAGTCGGCAGCACCGAGCGCAGATTTGCTGGCGCGCGTGACGCTCACGCGAACTGATCGATCGAACGGCTTTTGCAACGGCAGACGGTAGGAGCCACCGATGAACGTCTTGATCGTCGGCGCTGGCTCGATGGGGATCTGGCTTGGGACCGCCATCGGGAGCGTCGCGACGATCACCTACGCCGACGTCGACCGGGAGGCGGCGGCTGCAGCGGCGGCGGCGACTGGCGGGTCCGTAACGACGCTCGACGGCGACGATACCGGCCGCGACGACACTGTCGGCGGCGAGGACACCCAGAAGGAACAGGACACCTACGACGCCGTTTGCCTCGCCGTGCCGATGGCCCACGTCACCGAGGCAATCGCCGAGCAGGCCTCGCGGGCCGATCACGCCGTCATCGACGTCTCGGGCGTCATGGCCCCACCGCTCACAGCAATGCGCGAACACGCACCCGACCACGAGCGCGTGAGTCTCCACCCGCTGTTCGCCCCCGAACGCTCCCCCGGCTCGATTGCCGTCGTCCGCGACGCCGAGGGACCAGTCACCGACGACCTGCTCGCGGCGCTCGCCGCCCGCGGGAACGACCTCGTCGAAACGACCGCGGCGGAGCACGACGACGCCATGGAAACCGTCCAGGCGATGACCCACGCAACCGTGCTCTCGTTCGCCCTCGCGGCCGAGTCAGTTCCCGATGGCTTTGAAACTCCGATCTACGAGCAGCTGCAAACGCTCGCCGAACAGGTAACCGGCGGCACACCCCGCGTCTACGCCGACATTCAGGCCACCTTCGACGGTGCCGAGGCGATCGCCGACGCCGCACGCACGATTGCCGACGCCGACGCTGCCGAACTCGAGTCCCTGTACCAGGAGGCGGGGTCGCGGTGGCACGACGACAGCGAGACCGAGACCGCGACCGACAGCCCGGCGACTGCCGACCAGCCAGCAGAGGGAGCAGACCAATGACCGACCAACGAGAAGCCATTCGATCCAACGCGAAGTATCTACGCAACGTCCGGCCGATCGACCCCGACGAAATCTCCGAATACGTTACCGGCACACCACATCCGGCCGTCGTTCGCCAACATCTCCGCGAGGAGGCGCTGGACCTCGGACTGATCGAGCGCGACGACGGCACGTTCGTTCCCGTCTCTGACGAGCCAGTCCCCCCAAATCGGGGACCTGTCCAGGCGTTCCCCGACCGCTACGCACGGGCACTCGAGGACCTCCTCGTCGAGCGCTACGGCGTGAACTGGCACACGGACAGCGTCGGCGACCTCCTCCGGTCGACGATCCGCCGGTTCAAAGCCCAGTACCTCGACCGCCAGGCAGTGACGTACGACGAAGACGTGGCATCGGGCTATGCGATTTACCACCTGCCGGGCTACTACGCCGCAGTTCAGTACGCGCTCGACGACCTGGCCGAGCGCGGGCTACTCGACCGCACGCTCCGCGTGCTCGACGTCGGCGCAGGCGTCGGCGGCCCCGCGCTCGGACTCTGTGACTACCTGCCCGATGACGCGCTCGTCGAGTACCACGCCGTCGAACCGAGCGCCGCCGCCGATGTACTCGAGTCCCTGCTTGCGGAGACAGGGCAGAACATCCATACGACGATTCACCGCGAAGCGATCGAGGCCGTGGAACCGGCAGCGCTCAGCACTACTGCGCAGGGCGGCGATGAACCGTTCGACCTCATCCTCGCTTGCAACGTCCTCAACGAACTCGCAGATCCTACGGCCGTCGCTCGCTCGCTGCTCGACGCGCTCGCTCCCAATGGCACCGTCCTCGCGATGGAACCTGCCGACAAGAACACGAGCGTCGGCCTGCGCGAACTCGAGCGGACACTCGAGGACGAGCGGGTTCGAGACGCGAGCGAGTTCTCGGCGGAGTCGGTTGCGGGCGACAGCAGGGGTGACGATGGCGGCGACGACGATAGTGTCGATAACGATGACGATGGCGATGGCGATGACAGCGTGATCCCCGACAGCAGAAACGACCGCCGCGGGCGCGTCACCGTCTACGGGCCGACGGTTCGCCTCTGGCCTGACGAGCGACCGACGGATCGCGGCTGGTCGTTCGACGTTCGCCCCGACCTCGAGGTCCCCGACTTCCAGCGCCAACTCGACGAGGCGACGCCCGAAGACGACGAGGAACACGCACCCGGCGAGTTCGTCAACGTCGACGTCCAGTTCTCACACTCGCTGTTGCGCCTGGACGGCACTCGCCGGATCGACCTCGAACTCGACGACGGCGACTGGGCGAAGATGGCCGAGATGGAGCGCCACGTTCCGAACCGGATCGACCTCGTCGCGGCGAAGCTGAGCCATTCGCTGAGTTCGGACGCCGACGCCGAGTACGGCGACTCGTCGAACCCGCTATTCAAGATCAGCGACGGCAGCGAGGCGATCGACCACTACGCCGTCCTCACGAAGGAGACCTCGCTCAACCGACCGCTACTCGAGGCCGAGTACGGTGAGGTCTGTTCGTTCGAGCAGATTCTCGCGCTCTGGAACGACGACGAGGAGGCGTACAATCTGGTGGTCGACGAGGAGACAATCGTCGACCGAATCGGTTGACCGGCCGGAATACAGGCTCTTGTCGCTGGTGCACAACCGGAACTGAGCGAGCGAATCTCCGAAACCAGAGTGCTTTTCGCGTCGGACTCCAAGCCAACCGATATGAGCGACTCTCTCGAGATCCTGCTGACTAACGACGACGGGATCGATAGCGTCGGCATTCGCGCGATTCACGACGCGCTCGTCGACCACGTGAACGCAAACGTCACCGTCGTCGCGCCCGCGAGCGACCAGAGCGCGTGCGGTCGCTCGCTCTCACACAACGGTGAGATCGGCCTCGTCGACCACGAGCTCGGCTACGCCGTCGAAGGTACGCCTGCGGATTGCGTCATCGCTGGCCTCGCAGAACTCGGCCCCGACCCGGACCTCGTTGTTGCTGGCTGCAATCGGGGCGCGAATCTCGGCGAGTACGTCCTCGGCCGTTCGGGAACGATCAGCGCCGCCGTCGAAGCGGCGTTTTTCGACGTTCCTGCCATCGCAACCTCGATGTACGTCCCGGTTGGCGACGTTCCCCTCGGCGAGATCGACCTCACGACCGACGACTTCCGCGAGGCCCAGCTCGTGACGACCTACCTCGCAGAGCACGCCCTCGCCGCTGGTGCGTTCGAGCACGCGGCGTATCTCAACGTCAACGTCCCGATGGCAGACGCCAACGACGGTCCCGCGCCGATCGAGATCACGCGCCCGTCGAAGCGCTACGAGATGGACGCCAAGTCGGATGGCGATCAGGTCACCCTCTACGACCACGTCTGGGAGACGATGGACCCCGAGCAGATTCCGGATCCCGAGGGGACTGATCGGCGCACGATCGCCGAAGGCCGCATCAGCATTTCACCGCTTACTGCGCCGCACTCGACGAACCACCACGAAGTGCTCACTGACCTCGCAGCGACCTATCACGACCGCGTTGCAACGGCTGGCGAGTAACGACATCCCTGGTCGAGACTGGCGCACACACGCAGACACGCAGACACGCTCTCCACCTCTCCACCCGTTCGTATGCAGGCATGACGCTGAGAATGGATGCACACGATAACATATATGAGCGTGCTGGTCACTGGTGGCGACTGTACTACGACGATTCAGACGACCGATAGTCCGCAGCCAGTCATTTCAACTCACGTACCCGTTCTGCCAAGACGCACGGTGGACGAGTATAGTGTCCATCGAAACCACGGTACGTCACTCGCTGCCCACACACAACCGCGTTGCTCGGGCAGAGCACAGATATATAACCGATAGGACAGAAGTAGAGTATACCGACAACACTCCGCGACACGCAGTTCCGGTTCGGGTGATCGACAATGGTATTCAGCACACTCTGGACTCGCCTCTCGTCGCTCTGGCAGGGGAATTCGACAGACGAGAGCGACGCACGCGAGTCAACATCGACATCGGATGCAGTTGACGAATCGACAGACAACGGTGAACAGGAGACGCTCAGTTACGCCGAAGAAATCGAGTACGGCGTCGACGAACACGACCTGCCGGACGAGGACAAGGTATTACGGCTGCTCGTTAAACGCGGCGGCCGCGTCGACGAATCGACCGTCCGCGAAGAAACCGGCTGGTCTGCGGACCGACTCGAGTCGGTGATCGACCGTATGGAGGACGACGACCAGATCAGCGCGATCACGGTCGGCCGAAAGCGCGTCATCTGTCGGCGCGGGTTCGAGCCGAAAGGGTATCGATCGCATCTCGGCGAGTAAGCCGACAGCGAACAACGTACTGAACGCCCTGCACTGGCTGACCCTGTGACCCACTCTCTGCAGCGCAGCACTCCTCGTCTGCGAATGGTCTCTTCGATCTGTCTTGTCGGGTGACGCTTCTCGACACCACCGCGCGCAAACGTGTCTCGCTCTGGTTCCATTTCGTGAGAGTCAGCCGCTCAGGAGAGTTGCTCTCGAGTACCCCTCAGTACGTGAGAGAACGTCGACCGAGAACAGAATAGCAGTGATGTCCAGTGGTTTGGCGTATGCATGCCGAATTCATATCCACGTCTCGGGCTTGTGTCTATCCATGCTAGAACTTGCACTGCTGTTCTTCGTGATCGCAATCATCGCCGGTGCACTCGGTGCGGGCGGCGTCGCCGGACTCACGATGTCCATCGCGAAGTGGCTCGTGTTGCTGTTCCTGGTGCTGGCCGTCGTGTCGTTGCTGCTCTGACCGGCACCATCCGCGCAACCGTGTCCACACAGATCCACAGCGACTGCTTTTGTCGGGTCCCGCAGTCGCCCTCGTCGACCTGTGAAGTGACAGTAATACACTGATACTGACGATACAAAACACGCCTGCTGACGTTTCGGAACTAGATTTGTACTGAACGAGTTCCACCACATAGGAAATCAGCGCTCAGGCTACCGCCGCTATCCACTGTAGTTCTGAGAGCGGTGGAACACCATCTTCGCTGGTAGCCCGTTATGGATTACCCACAGAAACACTCCGATTGCTCAGTTCGACCGGATCATCCGGGTCTCCTTCCCATCGGATTGCGATAGTCACAGCATTGTCGTAGAGGGGCATGAGTTCAACTTCGTCCCCTTCTTCAACGGCCTCGTCGGCTGGCACTCCGGCCACATCCGCCCACGTTTGCCCATCCTCCTCAATAGTACCAGAGAATCGCAGTAGTCCTGCTTGGACTGGCTCACCAATCTCGTGCCATAGGTCTACTGTGTCTGAATCGCCCAGATGATGTCCCCATGCGAACGTCATCTGCGGGTGATCGTTGGTCTCTCCGGTATTTCCACTATCGAGACATCCCGAGAGTAGTGCGAGACCAGTTACCGACAATAGCGTGCGCCGCCCGATGTTCCACACCATATGCGAAATTCATACTTCCCGCAAGTAAGTACTATGGTTCAATACAATCATAACTATGCATTCATCACGCTGAACAAAGCAGGCTAGTCACTCGTGAACAGGGATTTGCGAGATCACTCAGTCCAGCGGGTAGTCGCCAGTAAACCTGTGTAGAATCTCCTCTCTTCGCAACACGTGCTTTTCTCGTACGATTACATCAGTCTCATCTCCTAACGGCTGCTGCAGACCCACAGCAGTCGTAGGCTGTCTTATCAGCAACCCTGAACGACGAACACGTGTTTCAATCCGATACGACGCTCTCCCGAATCAATAAGTACCCACCAGCCGACCGTCCGGACGAATACGATTTCGTCCCCACATGTCTCAGTCTCAACCACCCGCTTCAGACACAGCAGCCCCTCCCCTCACCGGCACGCTCCACATCCTCCCCTTCGGCGGCGGCTCGCTCGCCGCGCGCGTCGCAGGAATCTACTCGAGTACCCTCGAACACGACGCAGTAGCTGGCGACCCGCGGAACGTCCTGGTGCTCAAGCGGTTGCCGACGGCGATCGACGAGTTTGCGGCGTCGTTGCGCGACGAAGCCGGGCTCGAAGGGCGACCGAACGTGAAGTCGTTGCCCCGGCACGCGACGGCGGTTGTGGAGGAAGCAGAGCCGGAGTTGACGCGACTGTCCTACGAGGAGCGGATCGAGTTTCTCGCGCGAGTGCTCGACGGCTACGACTGGTCGTCGTACTTCGAGCGGGCGAGCGAGCACGATTCGTTCGGCCGGGACGTGGGGCAGTTGTTGTTGGATGCGACGTGGAACGGTGGGTTCGGTGTGACTGTAGCTGCGGATACAGGTGCAGATGCAGATGCGAATGCGGATGCGGGTCTGGGTGCCGATGAGGCTGTGGACACCGAGAGTGATGTGACCAGTGAAAGCGACGGCTCCGCCACAGACGACGATCACGACTACGACGACTACCTCCGGGAACTGGCCGACGTCAACGCCTCCTTCCACGACCACCTTGCCGAGCGCAACCTGGCGGAGCAGGCCCAGACGATCGAACGTGCAATCGCGGCACTCGAGCGCGAGGCGATTCGCGAGCGGATCGAGCGCGAGTTCGACGCGGTGCTCGTCGTCGAATACGAGGAGTGTGGCGACCTCGACCGGGAGTACCTGCGTGCGCTCACCCGGAACGTCGACCTGATCTGCGTCGCCGAGGAGCACGCGAGCATCGAGCGGACGAAGACCGAGGTGGGATCGGTTCGGCGATTTGCGGACGAACTCGAGATCGTCGATCACACCGCCGACGCCGCACTCGAGCGAGAAACCGACGCGATTCCCGGCGTTGCCTCGGATGGCGGAACGGCAGCAACACAGCCGGACACGGTGTCCGAACCGGGACGAGTCGGTCAGCCGTTCGGCGCGTTTCTCGCGACTGGACGGCCGACTCGCCGGGGAGAGAACGGCGAGTCTGCAGAACCCGAAGTCCACGGTACGACCACCGCTGCGCGCGTAATCAGTGAACCCACGCTCGACCAGCAAGTCGAGACCGTCGCGAATGAAATCGAGTATCTTCGACAGGAGCAGGGTCTCGAATACGAGGACGTAGCCGTCCTGCTCCGCTCTATCGGGAACCCTGCGCCGCGCGTCCGCAGAGTGCTCCAGCACGCCGGGGTGCCGACGGCCTCCGCCGGTGTCAACGGCCTTGAGCAGGACCTCGCCGTCCGGGAACTGCACGCGCTCGCCCAGTATCACATCGACGACCGCGAGCGGGCCTACGAGCTGCTCGCGGCGCGGGTGCCGGACCTCACCGAGGACCTCGTCCAGCGCTGTGTCGTCAGGAACTCGGTTTCGAAGAGTCTGAAGCGCTGGATCGTCACGACGGATCTCAAACGTCGAATCGCCGAGGAAGCCGACCCGATCGATGCCAGAGAGCAGTTTCGAAACGTCTCCCGGCTCCTTTCGATTGCCGAGTTCGTCGACGAACAGGATATCCTCGCGGGCGACTGGATCCAGTTCGTCACCATGCTCGAGCGGGCGATTACCTACGACGCGCCCTACGCCCACACGGCCGAAGTCGCCGTCCCCGAAGGCGGCGTCACCGTCGGTGACGTAGGGCTCGTAAAACACGATAGCCGGCGCGCCGTCTTCCTGCTCAACGTCGTCGATGGCGAGTATCCGGGGAGCGAACCGCTCTCGCCGCTCTTTCCGACCGCCTGGATCAAACGGATGGACGACTATCCGGCCGTCACGAACCCGAGTCCGGAGGCCGTCGCGGAGACGTACGCCACCGTCGACGTCGAGGAGATCACGGACAACGCGTTCGAGCGCTACCACGCCGAACGGACGCGCCGCCAGCTCGCGATCGGGGCACGCGCCGCCGAGGAGCATCTCTACTTCTGTACCTACCGCCAGACGGACGGCTCGGTTGGCCGTCTGCAACACCGCTCGCGCTATCTCCACGCAATCGACGAACATCCCCATTCCGCGCTCTCGCTCGCTGACCTCGGCGGAGCGGACGTTCCTGATCGCGACCTCTACACCCTCGGCAGCGCCTCCGCCGAAATCCTGTCCCAGCCCTGGAACGCCCTCGAAACAGTCCAGGCCGAAGCCAGCACCGGCGGCGAGGTCGCACTCGAGTCCACTGAAGAAACGCTGGCTGCGATCCAGCGGGTACTCGAGGAGAGCGATGATGTGGACCTGCGGTTCGAGCGGGCGGTCGAGACGCAGTTCGATCTGGCGAGAGGGGCGATTCGGCCGGAGAGTGGTGAGGGCGGTGGTAGTGGCGGTAGTAGTGAGAGCGGTGTGAGCGGTGAGAGCGGTAAGTGCGGTAAGTGCGGTGAGAGCGGTGAGAGCGGTGGGAGTGGTGGGAGTGGTGGGAGTGACAGGAGTGAACGAGTAGATGACGGTGGACGGAGAGATGACGACAAACTGGGCGGAAACGGTGGAGGTGAGACGCGATGACGCCGCCCTCGGCTGTTGAAAGTGAGACAGACGACGAGTTGGCTGCGCAAGCGGACCAAACCGTCGTCACCGCCGACGCGCTCGCGACACACATCGTCTGCCCGCGCCAGTACGAGTTCGCGTTCGAACGCCCGCTCTCGGCGCGCGAAACGAGCACCGACCGGGTTCGCGACCGTCGTCGGCAACTGCTCCGGCGGTCGATTATCGCTGGACTCCGCTCGGAGGCGGATTCTGAGGAGGGGCGTGTCGAGGCCGCACTCGAGTGGCTCGATCACGAGTGGCGACAGGCTAGCGCCGGCGACCGGCAGCCCTACATCGCAGACGCACAGGAGCAGTACGATGCGGACGCGCTGGCGGCTGCGGTGGAGACGTATTTCTCGAACGGCGGACACGAGCACGCCGAGCGGCTGGTCGAGGCGGACACCGTGGTCGGCTACGAACGCGACGGCGTTCGGTACGAGGCGACCGTCGATGCTGTAGTCGAGCGCGACAGGGGCTACCTCGCCATCAGGTACGTCCCGACGCTGCACGGCGTGTTGCAGGTAAGCTGGTCTGACACGCACGTCCGGGAGTTTATGGACGGCCAGTCGTACTATCCGCGCCAGATCGGGAGCTTCGTCAGGGCCGGTGTCGCCATTCGGGGGCTGAAAGCCGAGTACGGCTTCGACCTGCCCTGTGACTTCGCCTACGTCGCGCCGCTGGCTGAGAGTCGACCGGTCTACGAGTCCGAGTCGGGCGTGCGCGTCGAGGTAGAACAACGCCACTTCGAGGACGCCTTCGAGGAGGAGACGCGGGACCTCGTAGACCTGATCGAGGAGCGCGCCGCAGCGATTCGCGACGGGAAGACCGACCCGCGGGCGTGGCGGTTTGCGAAGATCACCGACTCGGCCTGCGAGTACTGTGCCTATCGGGACGCCTGTCCCGATCGGATGGGTGCCGAACTCGCGTTTATCGACCGAGAGCCGACTCGCGGTGAGCGTGGTGGACGAGGTGAGATCGATGACTGAGCGTGAGACAATGAGTGAGCGTGAGACAACGGCTGATACCGCGGACGCTGTCGCAGCGAGCGGTGAAACGGACGCCGAACCCGACGCCGCGGCTCTCGAGCCAAAGGGCAACCAGCCGGCCGTCATCGACGCGACCGGCGGCGCACACACCGTCGAAGCCGTCGCCGGCTCCGGCAAGACGACGACGATGGTCAAGCGCCTGCAGGCCGAAATCGAGGAGCGCGACGTTTCGCCTAACCGCCTGCTGGTGCTCACCTTCGCGAACGAGGCCGCCCACACGATTCAGGAGAAACTCCGCGAGGCGCTCGGCCCGCAGGTCGCCTTCGATATCGACGTTTACACCTACCACTCGTTTAGCTCGAAACTGCTGACCGAGTACGCCTACCACGTCGGCGTCTCACCCGAGTTCGACCTCGTCACCGAGGAAGACCGTCCGCAACTGATCGAGTCCGTCTACGGCGACGTCGACTTCTCGTTCGTCGCAGCCGGCTCGCCCTCCGCCGGCGGCACAAGCGACCAGACGCTCTCCGCGCTCACTTCATTCATCGAGGCGATGCGCCGCGAGGCCGTCACCCCGGCCGATATTCGGTCGTACCTCCCCAGTGACGAGGACCTGCGTGATCTGCTCGGGCTCGTCACCGATCTCGAGGAGATGGCTCACCAGGTCATCAACGTCGACGCGAACGGCATTATGTGGGACGCCGAAGCGCTCGCCGACCGCTGTGACCGCCTGCCGCGCGTCTACCGCGCAAAAGCCAGCCAGTTCGACGGCGACGGTCGGGTTCACTCCGCCGTCAGTGCCCACCTCGAGGCCATGGCCGAAACGGCCGAGAACATGGCCGACCACCTCCGAACTGAATCCGAACTCGAGTGGCAGGCGTTTCGGCTCCCCGAGGCGATGTTCGAGGGCGAGCGGGGGCCACTGACCTCGATCACGCAGACGCCGATGGGGCGGCTGTCGAACTACGTTCACATGCTCCGGCGGGCACGAGCGTTCGTCGGTGCATATGAAGCCTATCTCGAGGCGCTCGACGAGCGCAACGCCTTCGACTACGACGAACTGATTCACCGGACCGTCGACCTGCTTCGTGACGAGCGCGTCCGTGACGACATCCTCGCCGAGTGGGACGCCGTCTACTGCGACGAGTTTCAGGACACGGACGAGTCCCAACTCGAGTTGGTCGAGGAACTGCGCGACGGCCTCGACATCATGGTCGTCGGCGACAGCGATCAGGCCATCCACGAGTGGCGCGGGCAGGATCCCGAGAATATGTCGAAACTGCCCGAGTCGTTCGAGGAGATCGGCCTGGATCTGAACTTCCGGTCGCGCCAGCCGATTCTCGATCTGGCGACGAATCTCGATCCCGACAAGGACGAGATCGAGGCGTACAAGGAGCCGAACCCGCCCAGCGTCGTCACAGTCGACAGCGAGGGCGAGCGTACGCCGGCACAGGTGAGCACGACGATTTCACATCTCCTCACGGGTCGGTTCGAGGACGTTCCCGAGCGCGAACTCGAGGACATCGCGGTGCTCGTCCGCCGAAACCAGAACGCTCGCGATATCGCGTCCCAGCTGGATCGGGACAGCATTCCCTACACCCTCTCGAGCGATGCGTCGGGCGAACTCGGCCACGGCGTGCGGACGGTGCTGTCGTACTTCCGTGTCCTCGTCGAACCCGGCGATGACGTGAGCTGGCAGCGCGTCCTTCTCCACCTCTACCGCGTCCCCGAGGGAGACGTGGATACGCTGTTGCGAGCCGGCGAGACCGTTCCGGCGGGGTACGACGCGCTCGCAGAGCCGGCCGCCGAACTTCGCTGTCCCGACCGTGTCCACGAGGCGCTCACGGACTACAAGACGCTTCGATCGGTCTCGGACACCCACGCAATCTCCGAGCTTTACCGCCACTTCAAGCGCGAGACGCGTATCGACTGGTTCCTCCGGGAACACGACCGAGACGCCCTCGCCAACGTCGAGCGCCTGATCGAGGCGTTCAACGACAGTCCCGTCCAGTCCGAGCTGACGCCGGCGTTCGTCGACTACCTGGAGCGCCAGGCCCACCTGCTCTCGGCCGACGACGAGACGGCGACTAGCCCTGGCTCGCAGTCTGCGGATGCCGTCGACGTCATGACCATCCAC
The DNA here is from genome assembly GCF_000025625.1 of Natrialba magadii ATCC 43099. Lineage (NCBI taxonomy): Archaea > Methanobacteriati > Methanobacteriota > Halobacteria > Halobacteriales > Natrialbaceae > Natrialba > Natrialba magadii. Next base: position 2,450,435 of record NC_013922.1, read on the forward strand.
CAGGCGAAGGGCCTTGACTTCGATACCGTTCTACTTCCCTTCCTCACCGAATCCGAGTTCGGCCACATCACTCTCGCGAACTATCAGCGAGACCTCTACCGCTACGATATACTGGTTGACGACGTGCAGGGCGAGCTGGCCGACCCGCTGCGGGCCGACTGCAGCGACGACCAGATCGCAGAGGAGTGGCGCGTCCTCCACGTCGCACTCACCCGAGCGAAGGAGCACCTGTTCCTCTTCGGCAACGACGTCGAGGAGCAGGGCCCCGGTGCGGACATGCTGGACGATCACCTGCCCAGTGAACGCAGCGAGACCCCGATCCACTGGTCTGCCGAGGGGCCACGCTTCTCCGTCTGGAACGCGCTCATGGACAGCTACGACGAGATTGCGGCCGACACACCCGACGCCGTCCGGGACTACACCGACGCCGTCAACCGCGGCGTCGACGAGGACCCGGGGACGATCACGTACTACCAAACCGAGGTCTCGACCGACGAAGCGCTCGAGACAGTACTCGAGTTCGCCGACGAGGTCGTCGCCGGGACGCTCGCTGATGGCGACAGCGCCGCAAGTCCGAACACCGCCCGCTTCGCCGACGCCCCCCTCGGCACCAGCGTCGACGTCGAACTCGCCCGCCAGCACAGCCACACCGCACTCGAGTCCGTCCGCAACTGTGAGCGAAAGCACGTCCTCGATCACGTGGTGGACGCGTTCCCCGACCCAACCCCAGCTACCGGCGGGGAAGCAGAGGTGACCCAGGCCGACGTTGGCTCGCTCTTCCACGACGTCGCCGAACTCGCCTACTGGCGCGGCTACGACAGCAAAACCGAGTGGCGCGAGGCCTGCGAGTGGGTCGCCCGTAGCCGCGACCTGACGACCGCACTGGAGCCGGCACTCGAGTGCATCGATCGCTACTTCGAGACCGACGTGCCGGAGTGGCCGGCGGTCGGTGCAGAGGTGCCAATCGCCGTCGACGGCGACGAGATTGCGGAGGTGAACGGCGACATCGCGGCTGTGGACGACGGCATCGCAGCTATCGAAGGCGACATAATCGGCTACGTCGACAGCGTTCGCCGCCACCCTGACGGCGGCCTCGTCGTACTCGACTACAAGACGAGCCAGGCCCAGAAGGACCTGGAGACGAGCCACCAACTCGAGCTCTACGTCCGCGCCTGTCGGGACCGCTTCGACGAGCCACTCAGCCACGCCGGCTACGTATACGTCGGTGACGCCGGGCCAGCAGTCCAGGTTTTCTCGGTCGACGAACTGGCCACGCTGTGGGAGTCGGTACTCGAGGACCTGGCGACGGCGGACGGCTCGTCGTTCGCGAACGCGACGCCGGGACCACACTGCCAGTTCTGTCCGCACCGGTCGCTTGGCTGTTCCGAGGGCGAAGACGAGTCACCGTCTCTGGATGCGTTCCAGATCGATGGCCAGTGAGTTTCGGACCGAGTGCAGTCGTTCGTGCGGACTCGCTCGTCCGTGTTCGGTCGAGTTTCCCGCGGCTCTATCCGTGTCAACGACTACGGCGTCGTATCAGACCCTCCGATTTGACTAGTCTCGGGTCGACGCGGTCGGTCCGGAGCGACCGCGTGCGCAAGCACCTCGAGTCCTGTCCCGAGCGGGTACTCGAGAATTGCCGCCGGCTCCTCGAGCACGCGTCCGAAAACTAGCTCAGACGCCCGTGCAACCGGGTTCCAGGTATCGTAGTAGGCGTCGTAGACGCCCGCCATCTCCGCAGTTTCCATGTACCCACAGAGCACGTACCCCTCCGGTCGTCGCTCGAGCACCACCGACTCAGTGTACATGGCTTCGGTCTCGAGCATCGCCGCGCTCCACCGCTCGACGGGGCCGAGCTCGATCTCACCCGCCGCGACGCGCCGCGAGAGTCCGGCGAATCGGTCCGCGAGCCGCTCAGCCAGCCCCGGTTTCAGGTGCAACTGGACGAGGTCGATATCGACGCCGTTCTCGAGTGCTGCACCGCTGACGGCGAGGGGGCCGTCGTCGGCCCCCATCGCGGTCCGAGGGCGGTTCGGGTTGACCGCGTGGACGAGCAGCTCGCGGTCGACGCGGGCTTCCTCGGCGACGAGCGCGTCGTCCTCGAGTGGGAACGCCGCTTCGATTCGCGATTCTGGATTCTCCCAGCCGGCCATCGCAGAATGTGGCACCTCGACGTACCAGATCAGCTCCGGGTCGTCGCCAGCGTCGAGAAACAGCGTCGCCGTGGCCGCCCCCTCGAGCCCGAGCAGCGGTCGTGGGTCGTCGGGGTCGACACAGCGCTCGGCGACTGCCTCGCGAACGGACTCGAGGCGGTCCTCGTCGATGGGTCGACGGACGAGAAATGCGCTCGCGTGGCGCTCGGTGATGTTCCGAGTTTCGTGCGCTGTCGATGCGACCCGCCGGCGATACCATGCGTAGCTGGCGGTGGCGGCGAGTGCTCCGAGGACGATGCTCCGGCGTATCCACGGTCGAAGGTCCATACTAGATGGTCGGCGCGAGCGGCGTTCGCACTGTTCCCGAAACCTATCGTGATTTTAAGCACCTGTACGTTCTGTGAAAGCAGTTACGTGCCCAGAGGTGGCGAATCCGTTCTCTCCATGGTCCGCACCTTGCGGTGTCGAACCCTGAACACAACGGAGAAATTGGAGTGGACTCGCCGGGATTTGAACCCGAAGGAAGACGGTCGTTCGCTTCGCTCACGCTGCGACTTCCAGGGCTTCAAATCCGCCATCGACGACGATTCGCGGCGCTCACGAATTTGTTCGCGCCGCAAAATAGTGGACTCGCCGGGATTTGAACCCGGGGCCTCTCCCATGCCAAGGGAGTGATCTACCTCTGATCTACGAGCCCGCTTCGCAATACGCACTTTCCCACGGGAATAGATAAACCCCTCGAAATCGTCGGGTCGGCACTGTCGTTGTCACACAGGGGTACTCGAGTACATCGCCGTTTCCGACATCCCAACCATGTCTACGACGGCGTCGGGCTCACAACCCATACCGACTGTGGCCGCTGTCTAGAAACCCTTTAGTCCGTGCCGCGGGAAGCGACGGTGGGAAGCGCACGGCCGCAAATCTGACAGTGCCACTCGCTTGGGTGGCTTGGGATTGCGGAAGTGCATCTTGCACGGAGCCGGATTGCGGTCGGCTGGGTCATTCGATCCAGTGCGAACGCTATCCATCCGAGCGGTCAGTGCGGTTCCTATCCTCACCAATGGCACGAATGCATACCCGCCGTCGTGGCTCGTCCGGTTCGGACAAGCCAGCGGCAGACGAACCACCGGAGTGGAGCGACGTCGACCCAGCAGATGTCGAAGAACGGGTCGTCGAACTGGCAGATCAGGGTCACGACCCGAGTCAGATCGGCATCAAGCTGCGTGACGAAGGCGTCACCGGCACCCCCGTCCCTGACGTGAAGCTGGTGACCGGCAAGAAGATCACCGAGATTCTCGAGGAGAACGACGCCAAGGCGGACGTTCCCGCGGACCTTCGGAACCTGATGGAGCGTGCGGTCCGACTGCGCGAGCACGTGCAGGCGAACCCACAGGACTACCAGAACAAGCGCTCCCTGCAGAACACGGAGTCGAAAGTTCGCCGTCTCGTCGACTACTACCGAGGCAACGAGCTCGAGCCGGACTTCACGTACTCCTACGAGGTTGCAGTCGACCTCCTCGAGGAGCACTGAGTGCTGAGCTGGAAGGAAGCAGACGGGAGGAGCTAGAACCTAGAAGCTGGACGCTGCGTCCGTAGCGTCCGCAGGTGACCCGCGACCGCAAACACGACACCCACAATGTCCACGAACGGCCACCCGGATCAGGAATCGAACACCGAGTTCGGTTCTGACGCCGACACTGCTGTGACAGCCGCCACCGCCATCGAGAGCGCCGGCTTCGTCCGCGTTATCACGCGGGCCGACGGCGACGCCCTCGCGGCCAGCGGCCTGCTTACGGCAGCACTCTCGGCGACGAACACACCGTTCCAGGTGACTGTCGGTCGGACAATCGCCGAGCGAACCGAGCGCGCGACCTGCCGCGCCGACACTGCCGACGCCAGTGACGAACTGACCGTCGTCTTCGGCACCGTCGACGAACCGGCGCGCGAGCACGCGATCCGTCTTGATTCCGACGAGCGGCCGGCCACACTCGCGGCGGCGGACACCGTTCGCGAACTCGGTTCGAGGGACTCGGACGACTCGAGTAGCCCGGCCGAGACACGGACCCAGACACCGACCGACGACCCACCCGGACCCGAGCCCACACTCGATCCGGTGCTCGCACTCGCAGGTCTCGTCGCCGCCGGCGTCGATCCCGGTGCCGGCGAGAGCGAGTGGGTACTCGAGTCCGCACGCGAGCGCGGACTCGTCGAACGCCGGCCGGGCGTCGCGGTGCCGACCGCGGATCCGGTCGACGGGTTGGCACACTCGACCCGACTGCGTGCGCCGTGGTCGGGCGACCTCGAGGCAACACGGGAGGCACTCTCGCCGACCGGACTCGACCTCGACCAGCCCGAGACGTTCGACGGAGACGATCACCGGACACTCGGCTCACTCGTTGCACTCGATGTCGTCGGCGCTGACGACGCAACGGAGACGGCGGCGACGTCGATCCAGCGCGTTCTTCGCCCGTACGCGATCACGAGCGACGAGTACGCGTTCGTAACTGTCGGCGGCTACGCCGCCGTCCTCGAGGCGACCGCCCGCGCGGAGCCCGGCACGGGAGCCGCGCTGGCGATGGGGCTCGATGCTCGGGAGCCAGCGCTCGCCGCCTGGCGGGCATACGGCTCGCGCGCACACGCCGCACTCGAGTCGGCATCGACGGGACGCTACGACGGGCTGTTCGTCGTCGGCATCGACGACGGGCCGGTCGAAGCGGTCGCACAGATCGCACTCGCGTACCGCTCGCCGGAGCCGACGGTGCTCGCCGTGGGTTCGGGCGAGGCGGCGCTTGCGACTCGCGAGACCGGGCCGAGTTCGGGCTCGATCGCAGCCACCGTGGAAGCGATTGTGCGTGACCTTGCCGACGATGGCGTTCAGGCGGCGTACGACGTGGGTCACCGATGCGGCTATCTGCGCTTCGGTGCAGCCGAGTCGGCGTCGGAGCCAGCGTCGGCTGCCGATCCGGACTCACAGGACGCAGTGACAGTGGCCGACGAATCGACGATCATCGCGGCAGTGAGAGGACACTACTGAGCATGCCGGCACACACGGACACGAACACGAACACGAACACGAACACGAACACGAACTCGGACGACGCGCTCGAACGCGCGACGGCGACGATCCGCACGTCCCACGACGATCCTGATCTCGTTGCACGGGCACTACGCCCGGACAACACCGACGAGATGGAGACCGTCACGGACGGCGACAGTGTCGTCACGCGGATCGAGCGCGAGTCGACGAGCGGGCTGCACTCGACGGTCGACGACTACGTCGTCAATCTCGAGGTTGCAGTCGACGTTGCTCGCACGGCACGCGAGGCCGGTGTGGCTACTGACGCCACTGCTCAGGATCCAGCACCACCTGCTTCATCCAGTTCATCTGCTCTATCCACTCCATCCACTTCATCCACTTCGGATGCAGACGCAGCCGACGAACAGCGCGACAACCCAACGGACACGGGTACTGTGTCCGACACAGACACCGACAACACACACGATACCAATGAGTGAACGTTCAGTCTCACGTGCGAAACAGGAAAAGCGGTGGTACACCGTGCTCGCTCCGGAGCAGTTCGACCGGACAGAGCTCGGCGAGACCCCTGCTGACGAACCGGAAAAGGTCTACGACCGAACCATCGAAACGACGCTCGGCGACCTCAACAACAACGCCAGCGAGAACAACACGAAGCTGACCTTCAAGATCACCGACGTGGGCAGCGACGCCGCGTACACGGAATTCAAGGAGCACTCCCTGACCCGTGACTACCTGCGCTCGCTCGTCCGCCGCGGTGCCTCGAAGATCGAGGCCTACGTCACCGTCCTCACGACGGACGACTACCGCGTCCAGATCCAGCCCGTCGCCTTCACGACGAAGAAGGCCGACGCGAGCCAGGAGAAGGCCATCCGCAACCAGATGGTGCAGATGATCGAAGAGGCAGCCGAAGAGCGCACCTTCGAGGAACTGATCGACAGCGTCGTCGAAGGCCGTCTCTCCTCGGCAATCTACGGCGAAGCCAAGACGATCTACCCGCTTCGCCGCGTCGAGATCCAGAAGACGACACTCGAGGCCCGTCCCGAGGAAGTCGCCGAAGAGGAAGCGACCTCCGTCGACGTCGACGACGAAGACGTCGCAGCCGACGACTAACGACTCGAGTCCCGTTTCGAGACGATTTCGTTTTTTAGGGTACTCGCAGGAAGTAGCAGCGGCTATAGTAACAACTGCAACTAGTTACACACTGATCGCCGAGTCGTCTGGCAATCAGGTGTGCATTGACTTGCAATGGCTACTATAGACTGCGTGTCCGTCGAACAATCCGACCGTAGCGGCCCTACCCGAGGTGGATCGGGTCGACCTTCATGAACTCCCGAAGGACGACGGTCGCGTACGATCCCTTCGGCAGCGCAAACGAGAGGGTGAGCGAGTCTGCTGCAGCCTCGGATTCAGACTCCTCTCCTCCACCCGTCTCGACTCCGAGTTCAGTCTGCACGAGGACTGCCCGCCGCGTGCCGGTCGAGTGGAACTCACCGGGCAGGTCGAAGTCCTCGGGGGCGAGATCGAGGTCGTCCAGTACGGCGCGTTCGATCTCGCCCTGTTCGCCGTCGGCGAGTTCTGTTTCGGTGCCAACGAGCGGCGCAGTGACGAACGCGCGGCCGCGCTCACAGTGACGAGTTACAGACCGGACACGGCGCTCGTCGACGCGCTGGAGGCGGTCCGTGTCGGGGAGGACGAGTTCTTCAGGCACGTCGTCGCCAGTATCGGAAAAGCACGCGACGTCACCTGCAACGGGTCGATCGAACGGTAGCCCGCGCTCGAGACGCTCCGAGAGCATCAGGTTGAACGCGTACGACTGCGCGGCGTGGACGAACAGCCGCTGGAGATTCGAGGGCAGACGCTCGAGTGCAGCGCGGAAATCGGCGGGGTCGGGGTCGCCGTTTCCGTCGCTGTTGGCCGTGCACTCTGCGAGTTCGTGAAGCATCGAGCGTTCGTAGCGCAGTCGGTTCGGGAACCGATCGAGGGCTTCCTGCCAGTCTCGCGTCTCCTCGATAAATCGGCGAGCCTCCTGGGTGCTCTCGGGTTCGGCGTTGGTCGGCGCGCCGAGATAGGCCATCACCGCGCCCTCCCAGTCACCGCGGACGATTTCGAGGCCGACCTCGTGGGTGACCGGTCGGCGGCTGCCAAAGCGCTGCTGGCCGAAGAAGTTGGGGACGCCGACGGGTGTTGTTTCCGTTTCCGAGTCCGCGCCAGCGGCCCCAACAGCGTCGAGACCGCCGAACTCGCACAGTTCGTCCGCGATCTGTGACGCGGTCTCTGGTTGGTCGGCATCGCTCACCACGATCTCGAACTGGTTCCCTGCGAGGTCACCGAACTCGAGTGACCGACCGGCGCGCCCGAGGACCTCGAGGTCGGCACCGTCGATGTCGGGGAGGCCGGTGGCACCGGCATCGCTGGTGGTATCGTAGACGGAGAAGAGTTGGGTCGTGACGGCGTACTTGTCCTTGGTGCCGGCCCAGTTGACGCGCTCGCGGGAGATGCCGAGTGCGTCCGAGAGGCGGGTTGCGAAGTCGTTGGTGTCCCAGCCGCGGAGGGTTGCGCGAAAGACGAGATGTGGGTAGGCGTCGGTTGGGGCGTCGATCGGTTCAGTCGCGAAGCGCTCGCGTTCGCGAACGCGAAAGTGGTCGTCGGCTGCGCGGAGGCGGCCGCCGACGCCGTTGGTGTCGCTGACGTAGGCCTGCATTCCGACGGCCTGCTCCGTGGGGTGTGCCGGGCGCATGTTGATGGCGGGGCTTCGGGTGCCGGCGGTAAATCGGTTCGTTCTCGGCGGTCGTGCGACCGGTTCGCCCCGTCTCCCGCTACGGGGGTAGAATCGCCGACACGGTTATTGCTGGTGGTACCCTACAGAGACAGGCGATCGACTGCCGACTACCGACTGCCGATCTGTCTTGGAACCCCATCATGGATGCAAACCACTCTCCAGAGGACCGTGCCGCCGCGACTGATGCGTTCGAGTCTGAATTGAAAACGCTCGTGACGACCAGTTTCGCACGCGGTGCGACGATCGAAGCGACGTGGGTGATCAAAACGCCGATTTCGGATGCGCCCGACTGGACCGTTACAGTCAAGCGAGCGGATACGGAGCCGAAGCCGCCCTACGACGGCGCTCCGGACGATTAGTGTCGGACTGTCCACTCACCGCGACTATTCCTTTCGCTTGTAGAATGAGACAATAAAGACTATAATGGTGCCCATCTAGGGGCACATGTACTCTGCTGAAGTCGGCTAGCGAGAATTGTCGGTGACCGGGAGCAGTGTAGGTGAAGTACGGAGCGAGTATGAAGACCCAGACACGCAATCCTACCGATGAAGCGACAGAGACACGACTGATCGACGCGACCGACCTGTTCGATGCGTTCGCCGTTCTGCGGCGACAGTACGCACTCGCCTCTCTCTCACAGCACCAATCACCGGTTCCGATCACGGACCTCGCCCGGTTCATCGCTCGCCGCGAGCGCGAGGCTGCAACCGGACCGTACGCGATGGACGATCAGTACGAACGAATACTGGTCGACCTTTGTCACGTTCACCTCCCGAAACTGGCCGATATCGGTCTGCTTCGATACGACACGGACACCGAACTCGTCGAACTACTCGTCGATACACACGTCCTCGTCCCGTACCTCGAACTGGCAGATATCGACTACCTGACCGTCGATGTCAGCGTCGACGACACTGACACCGACACACCACCCTCAGCGTGAGCCACAGCGCGCGGTTGCGAGCCGCGGACTCACTTCTATCGCCTGCACGCCGTCTCCGTGCCGTGCGCCGTCGTCGTGGACGGACGCGCTGACGCAGGAACGACCACTTTTCAGGACGGATCGCGACCGATACCGTATGGTTACGCCCGTGAGTCCCCCAGTGAGCCAGACGACGGCGCTCCCAGGTATCCCTGTCATTGCTCCCCTGCTTCCTGCCAGTGCCGTCGGCACCACCGCTGCTGTCATTGTGCTCGCCGCAGGCGTGTACACGCTTGCGTTGCTCGTCGGCCTCGTATACGTCGACGAACCGCTCTCGAGACGAACGGCCTGGTGGGCGGGCCTGTCGCTCTCGGTACTTCTCGTCGCCGCCGCGGTGTGGCAACTGTAGGGCAGGTCGTCGCTAAAACTGAAACTGACCCCCTAGAACAGCGAGAGTTCGCCCGTAATGCTATCGACCCGATCGTCACCCGCCGGTCCGACTGCGAGCGCCGTCACCGTCCCGGGCTCGAGTTGGGTGTGACCAGCGTCGCGGACGACCGCCTTTGGCACGCCGTCGCGTTCGGCGATTTCAGCGAGTTCGTGCAACTGCCGCTCGCTTTCACCCTTGAGTACGACCTTCTTCTGCCCGTTTCGCTTCCACTGGTCACGCAGTTGCGAATCTGCCTTCTCGTAGGCCGACAGCGACGCGTGTGCGACCTGCGCGGCGAGCTTTCCCTGTCCCATGCCGATATCCGTTCGGGCGACGATGGCCTGCTTCATGTCTCCGTACTCGAGTGCGAACGATAAAGCAGCGACGATCGCTCGACAGTGGTCGCCGACCGACGCTGGTGTCAATGTGAGTGGCGTCCCGGTGCCATCGTGCGAGACGATACACATTTGGGGGCCGCATCGCTAGTCCCGAGCATGAATCAGACGCGCCGTGCCTTCCTCGGGACGACGGGCACCGTCGGTCTCGGGGTCGTTGCCGGCTGTCTCGGCAGCGAGGACCCACCCGAGCCACCGGTCGCCGGCAATCCGGACGCAGACGTCACCGTGGCGGTGTACGAAGACTTCTCCTGTCCGTTCTGTCGTGACTTCAAACTCGGCGTCTTACCGGAGCTCGAGGAGCAATACCTCGAATCAGGCGACGTTCGGTACGAGCATCGAGACTTCCCGATCCCGGTCGACGACACGTGGTCGTGGGCGCTTCCGAGCGCGGCCCGCGAGGTCTTCGAGAGTGAGGGGAACGATGCGTTCTGGGAGTTTACGAGCGAGATCTACACCTACCTGGGATCGTACAACTACGGTGCCATCGAGGGCGTCGCAGACGAGATCGGAGCCGACGGCGCGGCGATCCGCGACGCTGCCGAAGAAGAGAGCCACCGATCGACGATCGAGGACGACAAGTCCTACGGCGAATCCAACGGCGTCGGCGGTACCCCCACCATTCTCGTCGACGGTGACGCCGTCGAACTCTACGAATCCGAGGACTTCGAGGCGATGGCACTCGAGGAGACGACCGCCGCGATCGACGCGGCACTCGAGTAACTGTCTGCGCTCGTCTGTTGTCTGCATCCACAATCTGTTCCTGTCGTCTGTTACTGCAATCCGTCCCTGCTGTCTGTTACTGCAATCTCCCCCTCGTCAGTCGTACCCAGTCGTCCATACTCTGCCTCGCTCACCTGCTCTCGCCCCGAAGCAGCTACTCGGGTGCCGCCAACGCTCACCCCTATCCAAACGCTGGATCGAACAGTTTACACACCCGCCGTTCGACTCCTCGGATATGATCCTCTCCGATGCGGACATCCTCCGACGACTGGAGGAAGGCGACCTCGTCGTCGACCCACTCGACGATCCTGAACTGCAGATTCAGCCGGCAAGTGTCGACCTCCGACTGGGACGGGAGTTTCTCGAGTTCCAGCGGACGAACATTCCATGTATCCATCCGACCTCGGAACGAGAGGTCGACGAGTATGTTACCGAGACGGTCGTCGAAGACGGCGACGACTTCATTCTCCACCCGGGCGACTTCGTGCTCGGAACGACCTACGAGCGCGTTGAGATCCCGGCGGATCTGATCGCCCACGTCGAGGGCCGCTCCTCGCTCGGCCGCCTTGCAGTCGTCGTCCACGCCACTGCAGGGCTCTGTGATCCCGGCTACCGCGGCCAGATCACGCTCGAACTGTCGAACCTCGGCAGTGCGCCGGTCGCGCTCACGCCGGGAATGCGAATCTCACAGCTCACGTTTACGGAACTCAAGACGGAGGCAGAGCGACCTTACGGCAGCGAGCGCGGGTCGAAGTATCAGGATCAGGACGGGCCACAGGCCTCGCGCATTCAGAGTGACCACGAGTTCGGTGGTGACCAGTTGGATCGAGACGACTGAACGCGGCCTGGACGCTGGAACCGAAGTTGGAACTGAAACTGGAATCGAAACTGGAACCGCAGTCTACACCTGCGACGAAAGCCACGTTCCGAGAACGATTCCGATACCGATTCCGATCAGAGCGGCCCATGTAAGCGAGTACCCGAGGAGTTCGGTCCCGACAACGACACCGATCAGGAAGCCGATGCTGAGTCCGGCGTAGCTACCGGCACTGCGACGCTGACTCTGAGAGACCTCACCCGTGAGCCCGGCGACGACGCCAGCGACCGCGAGCGCGCCCGCAAGCGCGCCGACCGGCAGCGCGAGGAGCATCGAGAACCCGATCATGTGCGTGAGGAGTCCCTCGACAGCGGCACTGACGACGATGAACGTTGCGAAGCCGGAGGCAATCGCGAGTGCGGGAGCGGGGACGGGTGCCGAAGTAGTGTCGGTCATTCGTTTTTCGTAAGTTTCGGCGACGACCGTATAAATGGTCCGTCGCGCCGCTGTGATTTGCCAGTCGCCTACGGCCGAGAGGAACTCCAGCGCGCGTACGAGGCCCACAACCAACGCACAACGAGACCCACAAGTTATTCCCCACGCGGTCGTACAGACACTCAACAGATGCAATTCGTCGAAGAGATAGTCGTCGACGAGTTCCTGCCGACGATCCGGTCGCTGTTGGCAGGCGAACTCCGCGAACGCGGCCTCACCCAGAGCGACGTCGCAGACGTCCTGGGAATCAGCCAGAGCGCCGTCTCGAAGTACGCCCACGGCGACGTCACGATCAACGAACGGGTCGCCAACGACGAGCGCGTCAGCGCCACCATCGAGGAACTCGCCGACGGCCTCTCGACCGGCGACGTGACGCCCGTCCAGGCGCTCATCGAACTCGAGGTCCTCGTGCGCGAACTCGAGACGGGTGGCGATTTGCTCGCCCAGCTCCACGAGGAGGCAGTACCCGAACTCGCGGATCACGGTGCGAGCTTCCGGGTGCACGACCCCGAGAGCGACCTGCGGACCAGTGAGCGGGTCGTCTCGTCGCTGCGCCGTGGGTTGCGCATCCTCGAAAATGCGAGCGGCTTTGCGAGACTCATTCCGGCGGTTGGGTCGAACCTCGTCGCCTGTACGCCGGATGCGGAGGGTATCGACGACGTGGCCGGCGTCCCGGGCCGTATCTTCGACGTAAAGGGGCGAACGACGGTCCCCGCTGCTCCCGAGTTTGGTGTCTCCGAACACGTCGCAACTGTGTTGCTCGCCGCGCGTCGTCACGGCGCGGACGCCTCGGCGGCGATCAATATCGCCTACGAGGACGATCTGCTCGCCGACCTCACCGAGCGCGGCCACGTTGCCGCCGAGTTCGACGAGGTCGACGACATCGCCTCGAGCGTCGGCGCGGCGATCGACGACCAACCCGAAGCGACTGTGCTGTACCAGACCGGCGGTACCGGTATCGAACCGCTGATTTACGTTCTCGGTGCCGATGCGGAGTCCGTCGCGAACGACGTGCGGTCGCTGCTCTAGCGTTCGCGGTTTCACAGAGCGGTGGTAGCAGACGACGATTTATCTGTCCGGTCGTGGAACTCTGAGCAGAGCACCGATAGCATGTCGATGGGTTCTGATTCTGATTCTGATTCTGATACTGACTCTGGCTCCGGCCCTGGCACTGGCTCCGGTTCCGACGCCACCTCGGACTCCGACACCACATCCACATTCCAGTCCAGATCCGGGCTCGAGTCCGAGTCCGCACAGGAGTTCTACGGCCGTTGGGCACGACTGTACGACCTGATCGCCCGCCGAACGCCCGGCATCGCACGCCTTCGACGACGAGCAGCCGCCGCCTGCCGACTCGAGCGCGGCGACACCGTCGTCGAGATGGGCTGTGGCACCGGGGCAAACCTGCCGTATCTCCGAGAGCAGGTCGGCCCCGAGGGAACCGTCATCGGGGTCGACTTCACGCGACCGGTACTCGAGCGGGCGCGTGCGATGGTCGCCGACCGCGGGTACGAAAACGTTCACGTCGTCCGTGGCGATGCGACAGAGCCGCCGTTTGCAGCCGTCGCTGACGGTGCAGCGGGTACTGAAACCGGTGACGACAAAGACGCCGACGAGGCCGACATCGACGCACTCCTCGCGACGTTCGTCGTCGGGATGCTCGACGACCCTGTCGGCGCGGTCGACGACTGGTGTGACCTCGTCGGTCCCGGCGGCCACGTCGTCCTCGCGAACGCTGCCCGCTGCGACGACAACCGCTGGTATTCGTTCCTGGTCAACGCCGTCTTCCGTGCGATCGTCGTCCTCTCGACGCCGCCGACGACCAAACTGCGCTACGAAAGCGAACCACACCTGCGACTCGATGAACGAATCGACGCGGCACACACCCGACTCAGAGAGAACTCGCGCGCCGTCGCCGACGAGACGCACGTCTTCGGCGTGGTTCGGCTCACCGGCGGTGAACTTCCAACCGACACAAAATAGCTGCGTTCACGAGTTCGGCGGCGACCATCGTGGCTCTCCGTTCGTGCTCGTTCGCTCTCGCTACGCCGGCACGCCGAGCTCTTCGAACTCCCGTACCTGCTCGCGGATCGCGTCCGGAATTGGCGCTGGACGGCCGGTCTCCGGATCGATCTGGACCATCGTCGTCTCCGCCGTCGTCGCCACCTCGTCACCCGTCCGGATTTCGTACGCCATCGTGCAACTGCTCTCGCCGAGCTCGGTCACCTCGAGTGCGACGACTGGCTCGTCGTCGATCGTGATCGGTCGCTTGTAGGTGAGTTCGAGATTTGCGATTACGAAGGAAACCTCGTCCTGCGGAATGTCGAGCACCGCCTCCAGATACTCCGTTCGCGCCGTTTCGATGTAGGTCGCGTGCACCGCGTTGTTCACGTGATCCAGCGGATCGAGATCCCGAAATCGCACGGGGACCTCGGTCGTAAACTTCTCACTCATTGTGTGTTTGAAGGAGAGGCCGACAAAAGTACACGTCGATTCCGTCGACGACTGTCGGCTGTTCTCATGCCCGAGAGGGTGCCAGACGGTCAGTGTGACGTTGTCGCGTCGTACAATGAAGCATGCTCCTCGCAGAACGTTGGTTCTCCAAGCTGGGCCTCGACCAGATCCTCGTGGTAGTGTGCGTTGAAAAGCCGACACCGCTCTTGCTCGCAGAAGGCCTCCCCCGTCTGCAAGTAGTGCACCGCCTGCAACACGTATCCCTTCAGCGCATCCGTCGTCCTCGGGTCGTCTTCGATCAAAAACTCACCTTCGACCTGGTTCTCGAGTACCTCCCGCGGCGGCGAGTCTCCTGATAGAAGCGCGTGGCGCTGTTTCTCCTTGTAGTACGCCTCCGGCTTCGCCGGCGCTTCGTAGAGCCCCGGCACCGACACGAGCGCGGGCTGGCCGAGTACGTTCACGCGCTTGTGCCAGCGGCCGTCGTGCTCGCCCCAGGTCCCAAGAACGCGGTCGAGCACCGGCACGTGAAGCGTCTCGAGGTCGCGCTCCGTCGGCGGAAGCGCCCCGTTCAGCGCCCGCTGGACGCCCACCCCGTCATAGAGCACCCCACCCGCGCGCTCGGGGGACTCGAGTGCCCGCTCCTCGTAGCGGATCGTGCCGAGCATCGTGTTGCCCGTGTCTCGGTCGTAGGGCGATTTTACGCGCGCTTTGGCGAACTGTTCGGCGAGTTCGTCGTCGTCGCTGTGGTGTACATCGAGGAACCGGTCCCGGATTGTGACCGCTGCGTCGACCCGGGGAGCGAGCCAGTTGCCGATGGCGTCGACATCTGCGACAGTCGTCGGCGCTCGGTAGAGAACGATCTGATCGACCATATATTCCCTAGTTGTACCACGCCGTGAATCAGTTACGGTCGCCGCGCTGACCGAGATCCAGTACGCTTATTCCACCCCATAGCCACAGCACTGATGACATGTTCCCGCCGCCCTTCTCGCGCGAGTCGGTAGTTCCCGACGGCGCGAACCCGCTCACTCGCGCGTACCAGGACGTTATCGTCTACGAAAGTGCCGACCCGGACGACGTGCTCTACGAGGGGCCGATCGTGGTCCACGCGAACGGCTGGCTCGAACTCGAGGGCAACCGATTGCTCTCGCCGAGTGCGGTCCATCACATCGACATCTACGACGACGAGACTGATCCCGCGGCTCGTTCAGATGAGCGAACTGATCACGGGGGCAGCGACACTGGCAACGACGCCGACAGAACCGACGAGTACGGCTTCTAACGCCGGTCCCCACGTTACCCGCTTTAGCCACCACTAGCGGTCGACGAACGACGGCCCACTGGCTGGTTCGCCTTCAGCGTCTCGCCAGGAGTGAGTGGGTTCCCATTCCAACTCCGCTCGCGCCTTCGCCGACGAGAACGCAGACTCGTCGCCCTCGAGTGCACACTCCTCGGGCAGGTCACCGAAAACGGTCTCGATCGTCTCGGCAGTCGGCCGATCCAGGAAGTTCTCCGCGGCGACTGCGAGGTAGGTTTCGTGGCCGTCGCTCGCGTTCTCGAGTGCTGCGTCTACGATCGACACCACGTCGCGTACGTCGACGTAGGTCCAGAAGTTGCCGTTTGGCTCCGCGGTTTCGGGGTCGAACTGATCGCGCGCGGCCGCCGTTTGTTGCTCCCCCGGGAAGGTAACCCAGGACGGCCGGATCGATGTCACCGACACGTCGTGCTTGCGGGCAGTCATGGCCGCGATATCCTCGCCGACCAGTTTCGAGGTCGCGTAGGGGTCCTCGGGTCGTCGGGGGTGGTCTTCGTCGACCGGAAAGTACTCGGGCAGCCACGGCTCCGCCGCGAACACCGCGCCGTAGATGCTTTCGCTCGACGCCCAGACCACATCTGCGCCCGCCTGACCGGCCGCCTCGAGGACGTGGTACGTGCTCGTGACGTTCGTCAGGAACGTCTCAGCATCTGGTTCGATTCCCACGCGCGGAATCGCAGCAAAGTGGACCACGGCGTCCGGATCGAACGATAGAATTGCATCCCATGCCTGTCCCTGGTCGGTGAGATCGGCAGCCAGGAACGTCGCGTTCTCGCGCTCTCTGGGCGGCCGATCGAGGTCGAGGCCGAGCACGTCGTGGCCCGCAGCCGCGAAGTGGTCGACGAGCCAGCTTCCGACACCGCCGGTCGCGCCGGTGACGACGATTTTCATATCGCCACCCTGTGGCCCACTGTCGAAAACAGTGTGGATTCGTCGTCCCTGTCGGTGTTTTTCGGTGTGGCTGCCTCGTGAAGATGGCTGTGGCTATGTTGATCGATGGGATCTGTCCGTGATTGTACTCGAGTCCGCCTGGGACTACGTCGCGGCTCGCACTGCTGTTGGAAGCGAACAGTAGCAGTTGCTCCGTGACTCGAAAACCGGTGGGCAAACCCACCGAAAACATGACTGAGAGTGACTGTGGGGAGTCGCTAGTGACTAGTCGTCTGCTGGTGCAGCGCGCGACGTGAGTTCGACAGGCTCGGCGTCGACGCCGAGTTCGTCGAGTGCGACCTGGGCGGCGCGCTTGCCGGAGACGAGCATAGCACCGAACGTCGGGCCCATGCGCGGGAGGCCGTAGGTCGTCGCGGTCGCCATACCGGTCGCGATCAGGCCCTCGTGGACGAGGCCGGTGTGTTCGACGATGGCGTCTTCGGACTTGCCGACCCACATCGAGTCGTGGCCGGGTGAGTCGTGGCCGGGGGCACCGTACGTGTCGTCGTCGGTCTGGTCCATGACCGTTCCGCGCTCTCTGGCGTCCTGAACGCCAGGTGCGTCGAGCACGCCGCGCTCGTCGAGTTTGGTGATCGCCATCGCGTCGTGACCCGTCGCGTCGATGACGAGGTCCGCTTCGACTGCGATCGGGTCGACACAGGTGATCTCACGCGGGAGCGCGTGGACCGGCGTCCAGTTCATGACGATCCCGGAGACCTTGTGGTCCTCACGGATGACGATGTCCGTGAACTCGGTCATGTTCTGCATCTTCGCGCCGGCGTCGCAGGCGGCCTTGATGAGGCCGGAACACGCCTCGGGTCCGTTCGCGACGTAGAGTCCCTCACTGTCCTGGGACTGCTTGTAGGAGACGTCGAGTTCGTCGAGAACCTGCTGTGCGGGATCACGCACGGTGACCTTGTTCATGAGGAAGCCGCCGAGCCAGAAGCCGCCGCCGAGATAGTTGTTCTTCTCGACGACCATCGTCTTGACGCCGCGCTCGGAGAGCTCCTTCGCCGCGGTCAGTCCCGAGGGACCGCCGCCGACAATGATGACATCTGAATCCGAGAAGTCCATGAACTCCTCGGTCCACTCCTGTCCGATTGCGCGCGTTACGTCCGCTTCACCGACGTCGCTGAACTGTTCGAACTCGCTCATACAACTAGGTGGTATCATCCAGTAGTGAAAAGTCTGTCGCGATGATTCGCAAGCAGTCACCCACCGCGAGCGAAACGGACGGGGGCTGGAGGCAACCCTAACGGAAAAAATAAAATTCCCTATTTGCTGTACCGCGAGAACGTCCCCCGTAACACTGTTGATAGCATGCATACAATAGTCGAGACACTGTGACTCCTTCCGTCTTCGATCCTGGCCTCTCTTTCACCGCAGTCGCTGAAACTGGCCTCAGCGAAATCGATGGTAACACCGGCGAATTGCGAATTCAGGGGTTCGACATCGAAGACCTCGCCGAGAACGCGGCGTACGAAGAGGTAATGTGGTTGTTGTTCAACGGACGACTCCCAACCGATACCGAATTGGCCACGTTCACGAACGAACTCTCGTCCGCTCGAAGCCTCACAGATACGATCTACAGTCTGATTCAGGAGGGTGCAGAAGAAGGTGTACCGGCAATAGACGCACTCCGTATGGGGTTGGGAGCGGGAAGCCTCTCTTTCGACAGCGAGGATACCCTCATGGCGACCCGACGCGTCGTCGCAATCTGTCCACCGATCATCGCAGCCTACTGGCGATATCGCCAAGGGAGAGAGCCGATCCTGCCACGAGAGGACCTCTCACATACGGCAAACTTCTTATATATGCTCTCCGGGGTAGAGCCGGCAGAATCGACTGTGAAGGGGGTAGAGACGTATCTCATTACGATCATTGAGCACGGGCTCAATGCCTCAACGTTCGCCGCTCGAATTATTGGCTCAACTGGATCTGATCCCTTTTCGGCGGCCACTGGTGCCGTCGGGGCACTCAAGGGACCACGACACGGTGGCGCACTCGAACGAGTTAGTGAGATGCTCACTGGCCTTGACAACGGGACAGACCCAGCAACGTTCGTTCAAGAGCGACTGGAAGGCGATGGGTCGTTTCCCGGATTTGGTCATATCGTCTATGAGACTCGAGACCCGCGAGCGGAAATCATCGAACAAGCTGCAGAACACGTGGGCGGGAAACAAGATTCGACACCGTTTCTTCGGAACGCACGACAGCTCGAAGCTGTGGCTGCGGAGTATTTCACCGAACAGTATCCCAAGCGACAACTGCACGTGACTGTCGATTACTACGCAGCAGTCCTCCTTTCCGAACTCGATATTCCACCAGAACTGTTCACCGCGATCTTTGCGATCGGACGTTCCGCCGGTTGGATGGCCCACTACCTCGAACAGCTCGAAAGCGAGACACTCCTTCGTCCTCGAACACGATATGTCGGTCCAGACGAACGGTCGTGGATTTCGCGCTCGGACAGATACGTCGCTGGCGATTCGAGTCCTCCTTCATCCACCGATCTGGAGGGAATCTCCTCGATCCTTGGCACGCTTTCAGAACCCGCTCGGTTGGAGATCTCATTGATTCTGTATGAGTCGGCAGAGCCACTTTCGTACTCGACGATTCGAGCGCAGAGTTCGATTGAAGATAAAGGACGGTTCAACTATCATCTCCGGAAACTTCGTCGCATCTATATCACGAATACAGCGGCTGGCTATTCGTTGACTGACACGGGTCGGAAAGTTGTCGAGATGCTTGTCGATGACGAGCAATTGCTCGCACAAACAATCGAATAGGTCGTTCACGCTTGAAGCTACACTCAGCCAACGAGGTTCAATCTATAGTAGCCACTGCAAGTCAATGCACACCTGATCGCCAGACTGCTCGGCGATCAGTGTGTAAACAGTTGCAGTTGTTACTATAGCAGTGCCGACTGTATCATCGTATTAGTTTGTTATATATTACAATGATGGGCACATATAATATCACATTTCTGCCACAGGAGGAAATATATACTGGCTGATACCGATCAGATGAATTATATATCGGATAGTGCCCAAGTCTAGTTTGTTAAATACCCTAATACATACTAGCCATTGAGCTTAATAAATATACCTATACCGATGAGATATGTTATAATATTGGCTTCATTTGATATATAAATAACAATCTTTATGAGGGTTTCAATATTTGACCGATATGCAATGTCAAGGAAATCAAGGCGAAAGGTGCTAAAAGCGATTACAGCAGGATCTACGTTGGGGGTTGCTTCTGGGGTTGGTGCTGCTATGGGTAGTGCGCAAAAGAAGACAGTTAATCCTAGCGAGGCAGAACCCCCATATCCGGACGTTGAGTACAAGACTGTTGGTGAAGATGTTTGGGAAGCAGTCGGTCCACAGTATTGGCTGCTGACCATTGACAGAAGTCGACTTGATGAATTGCTGAAAGTGTCCCCGGGAGGTGACGAACTGACGCAGGATCATGCTGAAACAATTGATGAAATTCGAGACTACTACGAAATTGAACAGTTACGTAGAGGTAACGAATTGATCTATACACTCTCTGACCAGGATATTGAACCTGCTAACAAAGACCGGCGCTCTGACTTCCAGTCAGTTGCAGGAACCGTTCTCGATGGGTTGGCGGCTGAATCAGACAGTGGCGACCCAAGTGTGACCTGGGAACCAGATCATCACGAGGACATGACTCATCCGGCACTGGCTGACTTCGAAATAGCAATTGGGAGAAGAGATGATATCGCCGAAAGCACGCCACAACCGGACGAATTCGGCTGTGAGGAATGTTCCTTCGACTGGCTACCAGGAACCGGCTTCTTAGATGATTTCCTCGTCGATGCTATCGCAGCTGCCGTTAACATGCATTCTGACGCACACACTCACGAGCCATATCACTTCTATTGGCCCGATCCCCCATCTATCGATCTTTATCTATGGGAGATTGGTCCATCGGCCTTCGGCGGCGCACCAGGTGAGGCTCAATATATGATGGACCAGGCCTACGACAGCAGTTTCTCGACGAGACGAGATTATCTCGGATATGCCCTCCACTACGTACAAGATATGGGTGTCCCGCTTCACACCGGTGCAGTCTGGCAGCAGCTCAACCCCGATCCACAAGGCTGTTCCACTTCAGGCTGTGATCAGTACTTTGATCCAAAATTTGACCTTCACTTCGATTACGAGGAATGGGCGGCGGATAACTTCGAAGACGCAGATTGGTACCTAGATGAACCATTCGAAGAATCGTTCAATGATTCGTTCCCGTATCATATCCCCAGCGTTGAGGAAGCGTGCAAAGATCTTGCTGAGTATACCACTCAGTATGCGACAACGGTCTTTGAGGAACTCCTCACAACAGGTAGTGACAATCCTTCGTTGTGGGATAGCAAGATTTACGAGCTTACGCACAACTGTATGTACGAGACCGGCGGCTATACTCGCGGGCTGATCACCCAGTTCTACGACATCGACTCTGACGATTGCGAACCAGGTGAACCGTGTCCAGAATACAATTAAAACAGTAGAACTGCTAGCATAACCAGCGTGATGACGCAGGGGGGGACTATGCTGTAGCGTCCTTTTCGTGCTCATCAGCGCATTAATTAGATAATATTTATATTCCCACAACATTTACCATACTAATATCGATTGTATGGTAATGTCACCCGATCAATTCCAACTCGGTACGAGTACTCGACGGCGACTGATTACAGGTATTGGAGCCGCGACCGTCGGCTCTCTCGCAGGCTGTCTCTCGGCCGGTGAAACGCGATACACACTCAGGAGTCGACCCCAAACTGGTGCAGATGCCATCGAATTATTTGCCCTCGAGCCCGCCGCATACGCGTTTCACCAGCGCCAGGTCGACGACGAGTTTGTCGAGTCCCTGCTCGACGAACTGCACGAGACCGGTTCCGTCGAAACGATCGAAGCGCCCCTCGTTGAAGAACGATCGAACGACGAGGGCGAATACGTCCCTTCCTACGTTCAGGAACAGGAAGACAGCGAGTTCAGCCGCGTTCGAGTCGACCTGGAGCCGGTCACGATGGAGCGTTGGTGCGTGTGGATGGAACCCCTCGAAGAACTGCCGGACGACGCGGAGTACGTGACTGATCCAAGTGAACCGCGAGACGTTCCGACGGAGGATCGTTCTGCACTCGACGCGGAAATCCTCGAGGAAGTGACCAGCACTGCGGTTTCGTCCGTCGTTGGGGACAGGGAGCACACTGACCTGCCGTACCCGCGTCGGGGAGTCGTCTTCTTCGACCCACTGGATCCGGCGGACAGCGAACTCGTGCCGGAACCACCGTTTCAGTACGCGCTAATCGAACCAGAGGGGCATGGAACGCCCGACGAACTCGCGCTGCGCCTGCACGGAGAGAAAGCGGCCGTGGAGACCACCAAGTACAGTCACGAGTTAGTGCCAGTCGCCGACTCGACCGATGGATTCGACGAGCACGTCCGATCCGAACACGTCGCCGTCGAATTTAGTGAGACAACTCTCTCCGAAGAGATGGAAACGATTCTCACCGAGTCGGCCGACTCGTCGAGCGGCCCGATGGAGTACGTCGAGGAGGGCGCTCGATCGGATGCGTTCGACGAGATTCTCGCTGAACTCGGGCTGGACAACACCGCGCTTTCCGATGGGGAGGAGATCGGGAGCTGGTACCGGTATTACGAGTACGACGACAGGTACTACGAGATGCGGTACCGGATCAGCGATTTGGTCTGATATTGTCGGACAAAAGTCAGTGAACACTCGATCGCGTCTCGCAGATCATTGCTAGCGTGACTCATCCCGGCCAGTCCGTTCAGGCGTCCTCGTTGTTCTCGTCGTCACCTTCGTACTCGTCGATGTCGTCGTCAGAGAGCCAGCGGAGGATTTCAGACCGTTCGCTGTGTAGCAGTCCTCAATGGCGATGTGAGAAAGAAGGAGGTAAAAGTCAACCCTCTCGAGTCACACCATCATCAGTCCAGAACCGCCAAGACTCGATGATTGAGGGTGTCAGAATTACCGGATACTTATGTCGATCTGAACACAGGGTTCGATTGTGGATGACATCGGGACGAGGATCGCTAAATTATTAGTTATCCGAGAGGATTCTGGCCTGAAATCCCATAAAACGGTTTGTTCCTTCGAATAGCCATATGTGATCTAGTGGTTTGTAGGAATCTACCTTCCGAACCTGCAGCGATAGGGAAGCAGATTTACCCTGTCGTATTGAGAATCGTTCATAGATCGAGCACTCCTTGAAACCCTCTAATGGAGTGTTCCCACTCGTTTCTGAACGAATACCCACACACGAGAACAATTCATTCACTGCCTGATCTGTTCCTGTGGTCGATGATGCGTGGTGGTCGTGGAGAAATGGCCTTCTCCAAAGCCCTATCCCCAATTCTTCCGTCTCTCGATACGAACTACCATGGGTAACCAAGAGCTCCACCGAGGGTTAGACGGTATCGCCGTCGCGGAAACACGGCTCAGTACGATCGATGGCGAGGCTGGTGAACTCAGTATCGGGGGATACCCTGTTGCAGAACTCGCCAAGAACGCAATCTACGAGGAAAGTGTGTTCCTGTTGTTCAACAACCGGCTTCCGACGAAATCGGAACTCGAGTCGTTCTGCACAGAACTCGCTGGCTACCGGAGCATTTCCACGGAAGTCAGACAGGTGCTTCGACAAGCGGCACGAGAGAACGCGGACCCGATGGATGCGCTTCGAATGGGAGTAGCCGCAGCCAATCTCGGCGTCGACGTGACGGAACCGACGGAGCTCGCCAAGCGACTGGTAAGTGTAATCCCAACTATCGTCACGACCTATTGGCGATATCGCTCGGGCAAAGAGCCGGTCGATCCACGCGACGACCTCGGCCATACCGCGAACTACCTCTACATGCTGTCCGGCGAAGAGCCCGACCCCGCAGCCGTGAGAGGGCTCGAAACCTACCTCAATACGGTTGTTGACCACGGACTGAACGCATCCACCTTCGTCGCTCGGTCTATCACGTCATCCGATTCAGATCTCGTTTCTGCAGTAACGGGTGCAGTAGGATCACTGAAGGGGTCGCTTCACGGTGGAGCGCCTGGGCCGGTTTTGGAGATGCTCCTCACAGCAGACGACTCTGGCGACCCGGAGGGGTATGTACAGGAGAAACTCGATTCCGGTGAGCGGCTTATGGGATTTGGACACCGAGTGTATCAGACGCGCGATCCACGTGCCGAGGTCCTCTCCCACGCCGCTGAACGGTTCTATTCTGGATCGGACGACAGAGCGTTCTTCGAATTTGTCGAAGAATTCGAAGAAACCGCGGTCAACCGACTGGCCGACCACAGGCCTGACCGAAACCTCGAAACAAACGTTGAGTTCTACACGGCTGTGCTCCTGCATGGAGTTGACATTCCACAGGAGTTGTTTACGACCACCTTCGCCATGTCACGAGTCGGTGGTTGGACAGCCCACTGCCTCGAGCAGTTAGCAGATAACAAAATAATTCGCCCTCTGTCCATCTATACTGGTGACCGTGACCGATCGTGGACTCCAGTCGACAGCCGCTAGCGATAGTAGCCACCGCAAATCACTGCACAGTAGATCGAACGACGCCTGTGCGATCAGTGTACAATTAGCTCTACCCAGTTCTACAATTCCATCTCGATCGATGGGAAACGACATGCTCCCAAAGATGGGCGATTGTTCTCGTTCCTACGCTGCTGAAACTCAGAACCAGTGCATACTCCGTAACTCTGATCTGACGACCCTCAACGAGTTCACTCGACCCTGGGTTTTGTATATCAATATACTGTTTACAACACCAGCACGCCGAACCGATGACAGAACGGAGCAGTCTCACACGGCAACAGAGGGACTACCCGATACGAACACAACAGGGCGAAAATCAGGCAGATCGTCACACGAAAATCCGAGAAACCGATTGAATCCGCAGTCTACTCGCGGACGACAACTGTCCCGATCATGTTGCCCTCGACGTGTGGCTCGCAAATGTAGGTGTACTCACCGGGAACCTCGAACGTGTGCTCGTACGTTTCCCGCGTTCCAAGCCGGCCACCGCGGTACTCGTGCCAGGCATCGCGAGCAGTTTGTTCGTCTTCATAATCGCCGGTGGCGAAGTACGCTGCGTCCTCTGGAATGCTGTTCTCGAGGGCCGTCACGGTGTGGTCTGCACCGCTCGTGTTCTTCCAGACGACCGTCTCGCCGACGGTTGTCTCGTACTCAACCGGAACGAACGCGTTGCGAGTCATCCCGATATCGCACTCGTCACCGCTGCAGGGTTCCTCGTCGTCGAAAACGCTCATGACCGAACTACAGCCGGCGAGGCTGGCCGAGAGGGAGGTGCCGACAGCGGCGAGGTAGACGCGCCGGTTCATACCCCACCCTTGGGAGAGTCGCGGTATAACCGCCCCGGTTCGGCGGCCCGGTTCGACGTCTGAACCACCGAAAACGGCCACCACAGGGCCGAACATCATCGCCCCTGAAATTCGACCAGTCACTACCAGAAACACAAGGGCCGTCGAGAAACGAAAACACGTAAGGTACGCGCCCGCCGACTCGGCGATATGCTTCCCCGGTTCGTCGGGCGACTCGGCATCGCCGACGCGGTGACGATCGCCAATGCCGCCCTGGGGTTCGTCGCCGTCGTCGTCGCCTTCGTCGACATCAACCTCGCCGCCCGACTCATCCTGCTCGCCGCCGTCGCGGACGGACTCGACGGACTCCTGGCCCGACGGTACGGCGGCACCGACGCTGGTCCCTACCTCGACTCGCTCGCAGATGTCGCCTCCTTCGCCGTCGCCCCCGCAGCCCTCGCGTTCGTCGTCGTCACCGACGGCCTCGGTATCCCACTCGAGTCCGTCTCCGCTGAATTGCTCCTCGTGTCGGCGATCTGTGCGCTGTTCGTCGCGATGGCAGTCGCTCGGCTCGGCATGTACACGGCCTACGACACCGCCGACGACTACACAGAGGGCGTCCAGACGACGCTCGCGGCGACCGTCATCGGTGCTGCCATCCTCGCGGGCGTCGCAGACCCCTGGCTCGTCCTCGCGGTTACGGGTGCGTTCTGTTACCTGATGGTCTCGCGCATCCCCTACCCGGACCTTCTCGCCCGCGATGCTGGAATCATGGGCGTCATCCACGTCCTCGCAATCCTCATTCCGAACTTCGCCGGCCGCACGTTCCCGTACGCGCTCCTGACGCTTGGAATCGCTTACATGACACTCAGTCCGTGGTTCTACTGGCGCGACCGCGAAGACGCCGGCTCCCAGACGACGACCACGCATGGAAACGCTTAGGACGCTCCTGACACGACCGTAGCGTATGAACAGTGGTACGTCTCGGCGTCGTCCCGCCCCAGGGACGGTGGGAGTATGAGCGACGACGAACCGCAGGACGGAGACGGCGTACAGGAACCAGAGCCAGAACCAGAGCAATCCGCCGACTTAGACGCCATCGAAGCCGATCTCGAGACATTCGCAACAGACATCGAGGCACTCGAGAACGACCTCGAGGAAGCGGAGACCGAAGACGACCTTGACGTCGTCGAAGCCGACCTCGACGAATTCCGGACCGAACTCGAGTCCGTCGAAATTCCGGACCCACCTGAGACGGACGAGGAGGACGAAGACGACGAGGACGACGAACCCGCGCGCGAGGAGGAACTGCAGGACACTTACGACGACATCGAGAGTGACCTTTCGGATCTCGAGTCCGACCTGGAAGACCAGCGCGGTCCCTACGGCGAGGATGTCGTCAGCGAAATCGACGGCGTCAGCGGAACGATTACGGGCACCCGCTGGACGTTTGAAGGCGACGAAGAACTGATCGAGGCGACCGACGCCTTCCTCGCGGACGTGAACGGCCTGCTCGGTACCAGTCTCGAACTCCCGTCCGGCCTCGAACCCGCAAGCGGTGCCGAACTGGGCGAGAAGGGCGACGAAGAGGGCAACGTCCCCGAAAAGCTGGACGAAGCCCTCGACGAGGCGACTGCAGCCGTCGAGAACGCCGACCTCGATGCGGACGACGATGCGGAGACGATCGCCGGCCTCCTCGAGGCGACCGACGACTTCGAGAGCGAGGTCGACGACGCCACCGAGTGGACCGATCTCGAAGTCCGCGAACAGCTCCGCCGCGAGGGCTTTTATGACGTGCTCGACCACATCAAGGACTTCCCGCCGGAGTGGCACGCCCTCAAGGTCCACGAGAAGCGCGGTAACGTCGAGCAGATCCTGCTCGCCTACGACAGCCTCGACTCCGACTTCATGGAGAAACACTGCCTCGAGGCGCTCGAACGCATGGGTCCCGAGGAGGCAATCGACACGATGGTCCAGAAGGCCGGCCGGCGTGATGAACACGCGATCAGCATCCTCGGCAAGATCGGCGTCGCAAGCGACGAGGTCGTCGACGCGCTGGTCGACTACGTCGACTCGAACCCGGCACTTCAGAAGCCATCCTTCCGTGCACTCGGCGAACTGGGTGCCGAGGACGCAGTCGAGCCCCTCGCCCAACAGCTTGCCGCCGACGACGCAGACGTCCGTAGCTGGGCGGCCCGCGCACTCGGGATGATCGGTGACACCCGCACAATCGACCCGCTTGCAGACGTGCTCGCAGACGACGAGGAAGACCGCGTTCGCGCGAGCGCCGCCTGGGCGCTCAACCAGATCGGCACGGCCGATGCACTCGAGATCGTCGCCGAGTACGACGACGACCGAGCGTATCTCGTGCAAGCCGAAGCCGAGAACGCGGATCTCGAGCCTGTCGCCTGAACCGGTTGAGTACCTTCCCACCGCTTCTTTGTGACGCTGCGTCTGGGTGCCTGGTTTCTCGATTACGACTGGGTTTGCGTTTCGCACCTACTTCGCCCGACACTCGCCACTGTCCGCTTCCCTTCGTCCCGTAGTTTAAGTACGAATACGCATCCAGACTCCCTGATGTCCGGCAGTTCGGGACGGGCAATCGCGCTCTGTGCACTCCTCGCGTGTAGTCTCCTCAGTGGACTCACTGTGGGTATCTGGGGCGTTGCTGCCGCGACGCCGTTGTCAGTGAGTTCGGCTGGCCCGTCCGGCTCTCCACCCATGTCCACGCCGGCTGACAGCGTCACCTGCCCCGTTGACCACCGTTCGCCGACCACGCAGGACGCGACACAGCCTCGACTCGTCGAAGTCGCACCCAACCCGACCACCGACCAGAACGTCGGCGAGTTCGTCGTCCTCGAGACGCCACCCAAAACCCACGTCGGGAACTGGACGCTCACCGACGGCCACACGACTGCACCGCTGCCCAACGAGACCGTTTCGGGGCGTACCGCGCTGAGTACGGCCCCGAACGCGACGACAGACCTGACCGACGACCCCGTCATCGAACTCGAGGGCTCGATTCGGTTCGCTGCTGACGGCGACGTACTCGAGTTACGGAACGGATCGACCACAGTCGACACCGTCGAGTACGACCGCGCCCCGCTGGCACAGCGGTGGTATCGGGGGTCGACGGCGGACAGCGACACCGACATCGCTGCCGACGCCAACGCCAGCGTCACCGCTGGTACCGCCGACAGCACCGAACCCGCCGACACCAACGGCCAGTGGTGGCCCCACGACGCAACCTGCGTCCCACCGACCAACAGCAAGGTGTCGACCGCCACCGCGTTCGTCCTTCCTGACGAGCCTGCCGTCCCACTCGAGACGATCCGATCCGCTGAGGACCGACTCCTGCTCGCCGGCTACACGATCACGTCCAGCGAAATCGCGGACGAACTCGTCGCCGCAGCCGAGCGCGGCGTCGAGGTGGCCGTCCTGATCGAAGCCAGCCCCGTCGGCGGCACGCCGGCCGCGAGCGAGCCGGTACTCGAGTCGCTCCTCGAAAGCGACGTCGACGTTGGCGCAACTGGTGGCGAGGGCGCACGCTACCGGTTCCATCACCCGAAGTATGCTGTCGCGGACGACACGGTGCTTGTGACGACCGAGAACTGGGGGCCGTCGGGCGTCGGTGGCGAATCGAGTCGCGGCTGGGGCGTGGTACTCGAGGACCCAACGCTCGCAGCCGAATTGGCGGACATTTTCGAGGCGGATTTCGACGGCTGGGACACCGTCTCCGGTGAGGCGTATCTGGCTGATACCTCGTTCGTCGAAGACGACGATGGTTTCGGTGCGGATGTCTCTCCATCGTACCCGACAGAACACGATGCGGAAGGGGTCTCGACGACGAGCGCTGAGTTACTGGTCGCGCCGGATAACGCCGAGCCCCGACTCCAGACGCTCATCGCCGACGCCGATGACGAGATTCTCCTCAAACAGGCCAGCATCGATCCAAGCCTGTCCCTACTCGAGGAGACGGTCGACGCAGCGCGACGTGGTGTCGACGTTCGGATCCTGCTCGACTCGACGTGGTACCACGAGGACGACAACGAGGCCCTGGCGGCGGATCTCGAGCAACTGGCAGAGACGGAGGAGTTACCGATCGACGTTCGACTGGTCGACGACACTGACCGGTTCGAGAAGATTCACGCCAAAGGCGTCGTCATCGACCGCGAGGTTGCCGTCGTCGGCAGCGCGAACTGGAACGAGAACGCCTTCGAGAACAATCGGGAGGTCATGCTCGCTCTGCACGGCTCGGAGGCAGCAGCGTACTACGCAGCCGTCTTCGATACGGACTGGGAGGGAGACTCCTGGTCGCTCTCGCTGGGAACGGTCGTCATCGTACTGCTCGCGCTCGCGTTCGCAGCGCTCGTCGGTCGGCGATACATTCGGTTCGGTGACGAGACCGAGAGAGTGAAACCGGAGGAAAAATCACGGTAACGAGACCCGTTCGGTGACCGGTGGCGCTCTGGGCGTGAGACGGTCGAACTCCTGGCGTTCAATCACACTGCGTCCCAGTGCCGGGACTCTCGAGTCGCTCGCAGTGATCCAGTTCGGGATCGAAGCAGTCCGGACACTCGTCCGGCCGGTCGATGATCGTATCGAGACGGTCGGCGACCGTATCGTCGATGACGCTCTCCAACGCGCGTGCCTCGTCGCGGAACTCCTCGACCTCGAGGACGTTGGTGAGAAACCGCTCGATGATGCAGTAGGTCTGGAGCGCATCGTGGGCGCGCCCGAGCCCCTCGTCCGTGAGCGTGGCACCTTTGTACTTCTCGTGCTCAACGAGGCCCTGGTCTTCGAGTTTGCCGATCATTTCGTTGACGCTCGCCGGACTGACTTCGAGCAGGTCCGCGAGTGTGCCGGTCGAGGCTGGGCCCTCTTCAATCCGCTGTGCGAGATAGATCGCCTTGAGATATTGGTCTGCCGTGTTCATTGCGTCCCTCCGTCACTGCTGGTTTCGGTCCGTCCACCGAAGCGGTTGGCGACGACCGTCCGTGCTCCGCTCATGCTCTGCGCTCCATGATTTCGGTTACCTCTTCGGCACCTTCCTTTTCCTCCTCACGAAGCGTTCTGAGCGTCTCGAGGAGGCGTTCGCGGTCGACTGCGAACTCGCTGTCCGAAGCTTCGATCGCCTCGATCAGATCGTCGTAGAACTTGTAGGCCGTCTCCTCGTTTGCGAGCTGGTCGTAGAGCACGCCATCCGTGTCCTCCGGCGGCCCGTACTGCGCGTCGACCAGCGCGTTGATTTCCTCGTAGGGGACCGTCTCCGCATCGAGATCTGCGATCAGGTCTTCGAGGCGGTCACGGTGGTCGGCGGACTCCTCGGCGGCATCGACGAGTAACGCACGTACCTCCTCGTCGACGGCATCCCGCTCTTCTGGCGGGAGCGTCTCGAGGTGGTGGGCGGCACGCGACTCGACGACCTCCTCCAGCACGACCCCGATCTGGAGGAGTCGTGTGAGCTGCCGGTCGGTCGAGACACGCTGTCCCAGGCTCATGCTACGGCGTCAGAGCCGCGGCTACTTAATCGTCCCTACTCCTCGCCACCTTCTCTTTTCTCCCCCGAACAACCCACTACTGCCACCGCTGGCACTGGTTGCTGGCGACACGAGAATTAGTCGGTGAGAGTACAGAGACAGCACGAGCGAAAAAACCGAACCGTCGCCCGCAGTCGTTAGTCGCGCTTGCGGAGCCGCGCTGCGATCAGCTCTTCTAAGTCGTCGCGCAGTTCGTCGACGGCAATCTCCTCGAGTACCGGCACGAAGAAGCCTTCGACGAGCATGTTCCGCGCGTCACGTGGCTGGACGCCGCGCGAGGTCATGTACAGGAGGTCTTCCTGATCGATCTGACCCACCGTGGCGCTGTGGGAAGCCTCGGTGTCGTGGTTGTTGATGATCAGCTTCGGCGAGGCGTCGGCCTCGGACTCATCGGAGAGCATGAGCGTGTTCTCACGCTGGTAGGAGCTGGTGTCCCACGCGCTGCGGCCGACGTCCTGCACGCCCTCGTAGACCGAGCGGGCGACGTCGTCGGTGACGCCGCGGGTGACGAGGTCGGCCGTCGTGTGTTCGGCGCGGTGCCAGACTCGCGCGTCGATGTCGAAGTGCTGGTCGTTGTGACCGTAGAACGCACCGACGATCTGGCTCTCGGAGCCGTCGCCGTTGAGTTCGGTCTCGACGCCGGACTTCGTCAGCTGGGTGCCGAGGTTGGCCTCGATCCAGTCGATCGTCGCGTACGTGTCGGCGTCGCCACGCTTGAGCGTGAAGTTGTAGGCCTCCTCCGAGAGGTTCTGGAGGCTGCCGTACTGGACGTTGCTGTTCTCGCCGGCGACGATTTCAACGATGCCGCTGTAGTACTGTTCGTCCTGCTCCTCGCCGGTCGACTGGCGTTCGAGGATCGTGACCGAACTCGACTCCTCGGTGACGACGAGCGTGTAGTTGAACAGCGAGCGGGAGTTCTGCTCGGTCCGGACCGTCACGCCCTCGGCGTCAACACCTTCTGGGACGTAGATGACCGTTCCGGTGCTAAACAGCGCCGTCGAGAGCGCCGTCAGGTAGTTCTCCTGGGGATCGACAACGCTGCCGAAGTGCTCCTTCAAGAGCTCCTCGTGCTCGTTGACGGCCTCGCTCCAGGCGAGGACCTCGGCCTCTTCCGGGCCGACCTGGTCCTTGTTCTCCGCCGCGTTCAGCGGATCCACGAGCGACTCGTAGTCGAGTTCGTGGAGGTTCGTCCAGTCGCGACCCGGCGTCCGGATGACGTCCGGCATGTCGAGGGACTCGAGTGCCTCGAGCGCGTCGAGACGGGTCTCGAGCAGCCACTCGGGCTCGTCCAGCTCGTCGGAGATCTGGCGTACCTGTTCGTCCGTCAGATTGGCGTGTACCTCTGTGTGCGTTGCTGCGCTCATATTATCCGAGGCTACCCTCCATCTCGAGTTCGATGAGGCGGTTGAGTTCGACCGCGTACTCGATCGGCAGTTCTTCCGTGATCGGCTCGATGAAGCCAGCGACGATCATCTTCTTGGCGTCGTCGTCGTCCAGACCGCGGCTCTGGAGGTAGAAGATGTCCTCGTCACCGATCTTGCCGACGGTCGCCTCGTGGGCAACGTCGACCTTCGACTCCTCGATTTCCATGTACGGCATGGTGTCCGAGGTGGACTCGTTGTCGAACATCAGTGCGTCACACTCGACGGCGGTGCTCGAGTTCTCGGCACCGTCGGCGATGTGGACGAGCCCGCGGTAGTTGGTGCGGCCGCCGTCCTTCGAGATCGACTTGGACTCGATGGTCGACTTCGTCTCGGGTGCGTTGTGGTAGACCTTTGCGCCGGTGTCGATGTCCTGGCCCTCGCCCGCGAAGGCGATGGTAATGTGGGTGTCCGTCGCGCCGCGACCCTTGAGGATCGAGCACGGGTAGAGCATGGTGGCCTTCGAACCCATGCTGCCCGAAATCCACTCCATCGTCCCGTTCTCTTCGACGATGGCGCGCTTGGTGTTCAGGTTGAACGTGTTCTTCGACCAGTTCTGGACGGTCGAGTACTGGACGTGAGCGTCTTCTTCGACGAAGACCTCCACACCGCCGCTGTGGAGGTTGTGAACACCGTACTTTGGTGCGGAACAGCCCTCGATGTAGTGGACTTCCGAGCCCTCCTCGGCGATGATGAGCGTGTGCTCGAACTGGCCCATCCCCTCGGAGTTCATGCGGAAGTACGCCTGGACCGGCATTTCGACGGTGACGCCCTCTGGGACGTAGACGAACGAGCCGCCGGACCAGACGGCACCGTGGAGTGCGGCGAACTTGTTGTCGCTTGCTGGGACGCAGGTCGTCATGAAGTGCTCTTTGACGAGCTCAGGGTGCTCCTGGACCGCGCGGTCCATGTTCATGAAGATGACACCCTTCTCTTCCCACTGATCCTGCATGTTCTGGTAGACGATTTCGGACTCGTACTGGGCGCCGACGCCCGAGAGGGCGTTCTTCTCGGCTTCTGGAATGCCCAGCTTGTCGAAGGTGTCCTTGATCTCGTCTGGCAGCTCCGTCCAGTCGTCAACGCCTTCGCGCTTGTCGACGTCCGGGCGGATGTAGGGGACGATTTCCTCGACGTCCAGCTCGGTCAGATCCGGCTGCCCGGGCCAGTCCGTCGGCATCGGCATGTTGTGGTACTGCTTGAGCGCGCGCAGACGCCGCTCGAGCATCCAGTCGGGCTCGTCCTTGTCCTCGGAGATCATGCGGATGACCTCCTCGGTCAGGCCCTTGTCGGACTTGACGGCGGCGTTTTGCTCCTTCTTGAACTCGAAGCGCGCCTCGGTGTCGGTTTCTTTGAGGTGATCTTGTTCGGAACTCATGGTTTGTATGTAGTGGTGTTTACGGCTCTGGCGTTATTACGGTTGTTCTAGCCGAATTCGGTTACGCGGTGCCGTAGACTTCTTCGCGAACCCAGTCGTACCCCTTGTCCTCGAGTTCCGCTGCGAGCGAGGCGTCGCCGCTCTTTGCGATTTGACCGTCGAGCATGACGTGGACGTGGTCTGGCTCGACGTAGTCGAGGATGCGCTGGTAGTGGGTAATCTGGAGAATACCGGTGCCTTGCTCGTCTCGAAGGGCGTTGATGCCGTTCGAGACGTCCTGCAGGCGGTCGATGTCGAGCCCGGAGTCGATCTCGTCGAGGACGGCGATCGATGGCTCGAGGATTGCGGCCTGAAGGACTTCGTTCTGCTTCTTCTCACCGCCGGAGAAGCCGGCGTTGAGGTAGCGCTGTGCGAAGCGCTCGTCCATGTCGAGTTCCTCCATCTTCTCCTGGAGGATCTGCTGGAACTCGGCGACGCCGACTTCGCCTTCGTCCGCTGGGCCTTCCATCGGCGAGGTCTCGAAGCCTTCGTCCTCTTCGTCGTCCTCGTCGGCGTCCTCGTCCTCGAAGAGCTCTTCGCGCTCGTCGATCTTGGCGTTGAGCGCCGTGCGGAGGAAGTTCGTCATCGTGACGCCCTCAATCTCGGCTGGGTACTGGAAGCCGAGGAAAATACCGAGCGCGGCGCGCTCGTTCGGTTCAAGATCGAGGATGTTCCAGCTGCGCTGGTCGTCGTCGATCTCGATTTCGTCACCGAACTCGCCCTCCTCCAGGTGGAGCAGGACCTCACCCTCGGTAACCTCGTAGGCCGGGTGGCCGGCGATGACCTTCGCGGTCGTCGACTTCCCGGAGCCGTTCGGTCCCATCAGGGCGTGAATTTCGCCCGACTTGACCTCGAGGTTGACGCCCTCGAGGATCTTCTCGTCGCCATCTGCTACTTCTGCGTGCAGGTTGGATAGTTCGAGGCGTGCCATAGTATTCTGTCGTCTGAATCGTGGGTCGTCTGACTGATAACGGTTTCGTATTCTGGCCCTATTCGGTTTCGAACACGAAAGATAATTTTCCGGAACCGGAACCTACGCGTTCAGGGTGCTCCCGCGGGCGGGCTCACGGAGTCCTGTTCTTACGGCCCATAAAATGCGAGTAGGCCGTGTGTCGACTCTGTCTGTGGTATCAAGACCGAGGCAAAAAGGTGTGTTGGACGCTGACAGAACCACTCCTTACATGAAATTGCTCAGACCGGTCTGCTCCTGGCCGCTCTTGACCTCCTCCCAGGAGACACCAAGTGCCTCGAGAATCCGCTCGATCGGTCCCTTCAGTGTCTTCTCTAACATTGTGTCGTAGTCGACTTCGAACTCCTCGGGGATCTGGTCGTCGTACTCGAAACAGATCACGTCCGGATCGCGTTTAAACGCGCCATAGATCGGATCCGTTCGTGCGTCGAGGCCCTCTTCCTCCTCGAGTCGCTCGAAGAACGAGGGGCCGACCCGATCCAGGTAGAGCCGCTTTGGCTTGCTGCCACGCTGGAAGTTGGTTCCCAGCAACCGGTTCGCGTACTTCGCGCCACGAACCTGCGCCGTATCGGTGTCGTAGTTGTCCAGTCGCTTGCCGATGCCGCCCGGAATGGCGATCTCCTCGAGTGCGATGTCGCCCTCCTGAACGTCCTCGATGACGCCGTTGACGTACTCCTTTGCGCCCTCAACGTCACCCTCTTTGACGATCATCTCGATGACCTTGTGCTGGACCTCCTTGGTGATCGGCGCGATGTCCGAGCGCTGGTACTCGAAGCCGACGATGTCGATGGTGTCGACGTCCTTGCCCTCCTTCCAGGTGATGTGGCCGGCGTAGCGCTTCTTCTTGCCTGCCTGGAAGAACCGCCGGTAGAGTTTTTCGAACTCGATCTGGAACCGATGGAACTCAGCATTGAGCTCGTCGCGCGCGAAGTCGTCGTAGCGATCGTTGATGTACTCCTCAATTTCGAACGACTGCTCTAAGGCCTCGTCTTTTGAGATATCAGGTCCGAGTTCGAGCATGACGGAGTCGGTATCACCGTAGGCAACCGTGTAGTCGAGTTCGTTCGCAGCAGTCTCGGTGAACTCGATCACTTCGCGCCCGGTAGCCGTGATTGCGGACGCCGCTTCTTTGTCGTAGAGGCGGAATTGCTCCCAACCCGACACGCCGTAGAGAGATTGGCCAACGAATTGGAATTTCCCGTTCCGGCCTGCAAGTAGCGTATGGTTGTCTTCGACGGTGACGCAGTAGACTCCGTTGTCGGCAGTACTCTGGGTCGAACTTCGATGCATTCGAAGCGTGTTCTTTGATCCTTCAGTCACGTAGATTCGCCACGTTCCGCTGTCACGGCTGTAGTTCGCTGTTAGGCCGAGATGTGCACAAAGCCGAAGAACATCGTCCCGAAGACGGTTACTCGAGGTCGTGTACCGCCAGGAGTTTGTCTGTCGGTCACCGTCGCCGTCGATAAGCACCTCAAGGAACCGGCGTTTCTGTCGGTGACTACACTCGAAGACGAGTTCAGGGATCCGTTTCTCGAAGCTTCCATCACCGCAGCACGATGTTAGGAAATTCCCGAGGAGTTTCGACGTGACCGTGTAGGAACGGTCGTCGACGTAGTAGTCGAATCCCATCTCATCGAGCAGTTCACCGATCGTCGCGTGATGACCGAGACCGCCGTCGGCAATCGGTAGTTTGTCCTGCGCCAGTTTCACTGTCGTCGCAGAGCCGCGGAAATTCTCGCCGAACTGCTTGTCTTCAGAGGTGTACACGTTCCCTTCTGTCACGAACCACGCGAGCAGGTCAAGGAACTTGTCTCCATCGTATGTCCGTGGAATCCACTTCCGTCCAGAGTCGCGATGAATAAAGCTCGTCTCACACACCTCTTCGATGTACTCTCGGTGTGCCTCGAATTCTTCGGCGGTGAAGACGTAGCCAGTTTTCCCAACGTCTGCTTTTGGTACGCGACGCGGTTTCCAGCCCAGTTCTGTGGTGAACGTATGACCGTGAACAGACGGCCGAACCCACACCTCGTACTCACCGTCGATTAGCTCCGTCAGATCGACTGTATCGAGTTCGTTTCCGTCTGGCCCGTCCCAATCATGGGGTAGTTCGTAGTTCGTTGCCCGATCAAGATCACCGGCCTCGATGAAACTGTATTCGTCTTCAGTAATTCCGTTCGTTTCGTTCTTGCGGACGAGCATCCGATGGTTCGGGGTGACGCGGAAATCGATCTTGTTAGTCTCGATGTCGACCAGATCCCCGTCGTACTCTGGATAGGCGTGGGTTTCGACGACGGGCTTTACCTCTAACGCTTCAGTCTCCGGATCAAGGGAATACACCTCGTCACCGACCTCAAGATCAGTAATATCGCGCACGCCGTCTGGAGTCAACACCTCTGTATCCGGCGTGAAGCAGTTCATGATAACCTTTACCGCACCTTGTTGGCGGTCGTACTGCTCGTACTCGGGCGTTCCGGGTTCGTGCTCGTTTCGCAGTGCTTTCTTCTCCTCGCGCTCGGCAAGGAGTTCGGTAATCATCGTCCGGTTGACGCCGTCGGGTTCCTTCTGGAAGTGTGTCCCCGTGGGTGCCTCGTAGGTCTCCCCGTCGTAGGAGTCGGGGTCGACCCTCGTCTCCGGCGACGCGTTGATCGTCGTCATGCACATCGGGTACAGCGACTTCAGGTCGAGCACGGTGACGTTCTCCTTGACGCCCGTGATCGGCTCGAAGACGGCCCCGCCCTCGTACTCCTCTCCGGCCTCCTGCTGGCCTTTCGAGGGGAGCGCGAACTCGCCGTAGGCCTGGTGAAGGACGTACATGTCCACCGCGTCGCCGGGCGTGGGAGCGTCCTCTAACTTGCAGCCGACGAACGAACGCACCTCGTCCCAGAACGGGATGATCGACTGCTGGCGATCGAGTTCCACACAGAGTTCCACGTCCCGGAGGTTGTACGCCAGTAGCTGGTAGGGGTCGTCCTCCCAGAGATCGCCGATGTCGCCGGCGTAGCGCTCCTTGCCGACGCCGAGTTCGGACTCGCCGACGGCGTCGAGCCGGTAGGAGTCGAGTTCTGAGAAGACCATCCGCTGGTAGCCATAGAGCAGGTCGAAGACGACCCGCCCCTTGATATCCGGACCGCCCCAGCCGCTGCGCCAGACTTCGTCGACTCGGGAGAGTTGGTCGATCTCGAGGTCGTAGTCGTGGTGTGGGCCCTGAAGCTCCTCGAGGCGATCTAAGAGATATGGTGCGTCGAAATCATCGCAGTTGTGGACCAAACACCCTTCAGCGATGAAGTTGTGCGTCGTCGTTTCGATGTCGTAGGTCGTCTCAGTGCCAGTTACCGAAACGTCCGTTACCTCAACGAAGACGTACTCTTCCCACTCCTCAGAGTGTGTCTCGTGACGTTTAAGGTTAATACCGCGCCGATGTTTGTCGTTACCGATCCGCTTTGCGTCAGACCCGACATCTGCTTCGAACAACGCGTATGGGATGTTCTCGGTTTGACCACTCTTGCCGCCCTCGAATTCCGTGAGGGCGTCTTTCTTTTCGGAATGGCTCATATACGGGAGCACGCAGTCCTTCAGTCGATCGATGTCGCGTTTCGCATCGGGAATTCTAACGACGTTCTCTCGTTGCTGCGCGTAGATCCCAAGGCGCTTGAATAGCTTCACGTACCACGTACCGATCGACCGGTTCTCGGCAGCAACTGTGATCCCGCTTTGCGCAATATTTCCGTCGCCATCGATAGCACCCGCTAAGAAGCGACCGATGTATTCGGACGGCATTTCGTAAATCGTCGAGAGATCGACTGGACCGTCGTTTTTATTCCCAAACGGAATACCGAGTCCGTGAAAGGCATACATCGTCGCATAGTCCAGCACGTTCTGTTTGTAACATCCCTTTCCGTCCGGTTCTAAATGATTCTCGCCGGGGAATTGTCGATGGAGTTCCTCTCGAGTGTTGTAGAACCGAACGCCATCATCTGTCGACATCGACCCGTCCGTGAGGATCAGCCCAGCGTAATAGAGTTCTTCAGGCGTTATTTTTCGTTCGAGAGCAACACCCGTTCCCCGATATTCGACGCCACCATCTGGAACGGGAACGTCGTACTGGCTCGCTGCATCTCGGCAGCGTTTCGGTGTCCAGACACTCGTGTGTGGGTGATGTAAGGTTCCGGTTGTGACATCAAACTGATCGGCTAACTCACTGACGGCACCGTATGGGAGATCCGTCTTGAATTCTGAGACCGACTGTTTGTCGGCGTATCGTTGGTTCTCTATCGGAATGAGGTCCGAAAGGGTAGGAGTGGCCGTCTCTTCGACGGAGAGTCTCCGCGGTTTGAGCACGTAATCACCCGATTCGATTTCGCTCCCTTCTTTCCAGTCCACGGCATCGTCACCCCCGACCATTATCCGATGATCGGCTGACGATCGGAGGGATGTTCCATCAGCTAACGAAAATTCACGTATCTCCTTCTCGCTTTCCCACTTGTTCGTTACTTCTGCAACGCTTGTTTGCTGTGAGTCGGAACCGACTACCGAATCCCCAATCTCGATCTCTTGTATCTCTTTCTCGGTTCCGTCCGCCATGAGGACATCGCTATCCGCTGGAAGGCAGTTCCAACCAGTGATGATGTCTGGGTCGGCCTTATTTCGATCAGCGATGTAGTCGACGAACGCCTCAAGCATCGCTTCCTCCGCGTCGAAGGCGCGAATCTCGTGGTCAATCTCGCCCTCGATTGGCTCGTAATCGGTTATTTCGTCGGGGATCTCGCCGTCGCCCTCGTCGGCCGCACAGACCCACATGATGTACTCGTCGCGGTAGGAGTCGTGGCTCGTCAGACAGACGATCGGCTCCTCGCCGTCCTCTGGGAAGCCATGGCGGTCCTCGACCTCGATGTCGAACGTCAGGACGCGCGGATCGGCGTCGACATCGACGGCCTCCACTTCGGTGTGGGGGACGACGAGCGAGCCGTCCTCGGCGCGGCGCTGGGGGACGCGAATGCCGCTCTGAACGTCCTTGTCGATGAGAAACCGGTTCGGGAACAGGATGTCAGCCTCGTAGTGTTCGAAGTCGTCACGGATCTGACCCACGTCGCGCGGTGTCTGCCCGAAGATTTTGGTGAGTTTCTCACCGCGAATACTCTCGTAGGGCTCGCCGTTCTCGTCTTCCGTCTCGCTCCCGGTGAGGCGGTCGTACTGCTCTTCTGGTGGGCGCTCGAGTGTCTCCGTCGGCGCGTAGAAGTACGGTCGGAAGCCGACGACCTGCACGTGTTCGAGTTCGTTCTCCGGGGTGCGTCCGAAGACGTGCATGATCGGTCGCTCCTCGTCGCCGTAGCCAGCGACGGTGTAGTCGACCTGCATTACCGCGATGTCGACCGCCTCACTCTCGGGTTCCGGCAGCGTTTCCTCGACGACGTCGATCACCTCGGCCGTAGTGGTCCCGCCGTTGCCCGCGACGGCGACAGCCTCTTCGTCCGGCCGCTGTGCGGACTCGTCTGAAAACTCCGTGAGTCCGGTTTGGCCCGCCTCAGTCATGGTATCGGGCTTTGTAGCCGGTGAATAAAAACCCCTGCAATCCGCTCCGGAAATCGGAGACGGCATTGCTGTGAGTCGGACTCTCTCGATTCCGTCTTCTGATCTGATATTGCAGGAGCAAAAAGACATATAATGTGGTAACACATAACACGCAATCAGGTGACCGATATGTCCACCACTCCTGACGACGCGACGGATCGTAGTGAGTCTGTAGACGCCCCGACGATCGAGTCCTACGAGACGGACGACGGCGTCGTCTTCTATGACGCCCAGAACCCGCTCGCGTGGGTCGAAACGACCAGAACACTGGTCCTCAAAGATGTCGCCTAAGTCGATACCCGTGCGACCTCGCGACCGACGCTGATCTACCCACGAACACCCTGCCGCTGTCGCCCCTTTTCTCCCGAACTCGCACCCGAAACGCGAATCCTTTTGCGTGTGGTTGCTCTCTGCTCACCCGTGACGACTGATCGGACCAGTACCGACGCAGATGGCGACCACAATACCGCCAGCGACACCGCTGCCGCCGATTCTTCCACCGACGGCACAGCCGCTGACTCCTCCGACGCCGCCACCGACGGCACAGCCGCTGACTCCTCCGACGCCGCCACCGCCAATGCGTCCACTGCCAACTCCGAATCCGAGTCCACCGCTCGCAACAAAGACGCGAGTACTCCCGACGATTCCCCACCGGGCGAGTGGGATCCCGAAGCATCGTACCGGGACTCGAGTGCCGACTCGCTGACGATTCCGCGAGTCGAGACTGAGGATGCGGGGTCGACGTTCATGTCCGATTTCAAATCCGAGCACGAACACGAACACGAACACGAGTTCGAGGCCGACTCGGTCACCATCCCGGAAGTGTCGACAGCCGAGTCGGACGTGCCGAAAGAACTCCTCAAGCTGTTCTGGGGGATCGTGCTCGTTCTCAACGCGGCGATACTCGCCGTTGCGCTCGGTCTTTTGTTCATCATTTTCGAGGGCGTCTCGCAGATGGCTCTCACACTGATCGCCGGCGGTCTCGTCCTGTTTGGCTTCGCGTACTACCGATACCGGTCGTATCGGAACCAAGAGAACGAGTTCACCGTCGAGGACGCGGACGAACTGAGTGAGGGCGACGACGATGACGACACCGCTTCGGAGAACAGTACCAATGCCGACGAGGAAGACGACGACATCGGCGAGAGCGACACTACTGGGTCCGAACGCGACGAGTCACTACAGCAGGACGACTCCGACCGCCAATACTGACGCCGGCAAAAGTACTTCAGGGACTGACGCCGAAGAACGGATACCGGACGACTCTGACCGACTATGACAACCGTCCAAGACGACACCGGGAAACGATACCTGCTTCTCAAGCGCTCCGAGCACGCGAGCCTCGTACGTGACCCACAGACAGGCGACGAATGCTACGTCCAGAACGACCGACTCGACTCCGTCGACGCCGCAGACGAACTCGACCCGGTCGCACAGGCGGTCAGCAGTCCCGTTCGGACACTGCTTACGACCGTCCACGACGAAGCCACCCTCAGTCTGCTTATCACCCTCGCAGACGAGGGTCCACTCGACATCCGCACGATTCTCGACAGAACCACCCTCTGTGAAAGCGACCTCCACGGCCGACTGACCATCCTCAAGGGTGCCGACCTGCTCGCCGAAACCGACGTCGGCGGCGAGCGTGGGTACCGTCTCACCAACACCTGCGACGCCGCACTCGAGACGATCCGATTCGATCTCGATAAGTCGGCGGCAGCGCCCGATCCAGATTCCGACGACAACGCGTCTTCTGAGTCCGATTCGGCTGCGTCCGCAGCTCCGTCGAGGTCTACGTCCACATCCACCTCCACATCCACCTCGACTCCAGAACCAGCAGGCTCACTCGAGTCGAACTGAAACAGACTCCGGTGAAAAACGAGTTTTGTTGACCGCGCCCCTCCCGACCTGCCTACTCGGACGCCAGCAGCGCCGCCTCCGGCGGCTCGCCGCGTTCGAGTCGCGAGCGGTTCGAGGTCGCGTCCTTCTCGACCCTGACGAGCGAGTCCGCCGCACCGACGAGTTCCTGATCGTGACTGACGACGACGATCTGTTCGACGCCCAGGTCGCGCATCGACTCGACCAGCGAGACGAGCTGGGTGACATGGCCGGAGTCGAGAAACACCGTCGGCTCGTCGAGGATCAGCGGCGGCATCGGCGCAGCACCCTCGACGCCCTCCGCGAGCAGCCGGTAGATCGCACACCGCAGACTGAGGTTGAACAACGCTCGCTCCCCTCCCGAGAGCTGCTCGGGATCGAGGCTCTCGCCATCCTTCTGATACACCGTCAGCTGGTAGTCGCCGTCCAGATCGATCGCCGCGTAGGAGTCGTTCTGGTAGACCAGGTCGAACGTCTCGTTCAGCAATCGCTCTAAGGTCTCGACGTTCTGCTGGCGCAGGTCCGAGCGCAACTCGCCGTAGGTCGTCTGCAGCGTCTCGGCCTCGTCGTACAGCGACTCGAGTGTCTCGCATGTTTCTTCGACTGCAACGAGTCGGTCGCGCAGGCGCTCGAGTTCGTCGAGTTTCTCCTCGACGCCGCCGATTGTCCCCTGCACGTCGTCGCGCTGTTCCTCGAGGTCGTCGAGTTTCTCCTCGACCTGCTCGATGTAGGTGTCGGCGTTCTGGCGGTCCTCGCGGGCAGCCTCGACGCGAGCGTCGTCGAATTCGTCCTCGAGTTCGCGCTTCCGATCGCGCTTTGCCGACAGCGTCTCGCGGCGCTCCTCGTTCATCTCCTGCCAGTCGGCACGACGCTCACGGCGCGTCACGATCTGGCGCTCGAGTTCGGCGCGCTCGTCGGCGATCTCGCGCAGTCGTCGCAGCGCCTGCAGCGTCTCCTTGATCGCGCTGCGCTCGCCGTTGATCTTGCCGAGTTCGACACGGACCTCGTCGACCTCCGACTCGAGTTCGCTCGCTTCTTCGCGTTTCGCTTCGGCGTCGGACTCGAGTTCGTCGGCCTCCTCGCGCAACTCGGTACACTGTTCGCGCCGGTCGGCGATCGTCTCGCGCTTCTGGGCCAGGAGTTGCTCGACGTTGTCGCGGTTGTCTGCGAGCCGTTCGACGCGGCGTTCGGCCTCCTGTAGGTCCTCGACCTGCTCGATTCGCTCGTCGAGCGCTTCGATCTCAGCTGCGAGTGTCTCTCGCTCGGCCTCGAGTTCCTCGGCTTCCTCGCGCTTTTCGGCGAGGACGTCGACGTGTGGCGAGTCCTCGACGGACTGGCCACACTCGGGGCACTTGCCTTCCTCGAGCAGCGCTTCGCCTTCCTCGATGGCG
This sequence comes from Natrialba magadii ATCC 43099, assembly GCF_000025625.1. Classification (NCBI taxonomy): domain Archaea; kingdom Methanobacteriati; phylum Methanobacteriota; class Halobacteria; order Halobacteriales; family Natrialbaceae; genus Natrialba; species Natrialba magadii. Next base: position 2,493,443 of record NC_013922.1, read on the forward strand.
TTTTCGACGGTTCTGAGATCGGCGGTGAGATCGTTGCGTTCGGCGACTGCGTCCTCGCGGTCGGACTCGAGTTCCGCGAGCCGTGTTTCGGCCTCGCCGAACGCGACGGTCAGGTTGTCCGTTGTGTCTTCGTCTTCGTCTTCGTCTTTGTCTTCGTCTTCGTCTTTGTCTTCGTCTTCGTCTTTGTCTCCGCCAACGAACCGCCCTCGAAGCTCATCGATCTCATCCTCGAGCTCCGAGAGCTTCTCCTCGCGATCGCCGATTTCTGACTCGGTCGTCTCGAGTTCGCTCTCGATTTCGTCGGCGTCCGTGCGCGCTTCGTCGGCCCGTGTTTCGAGGTCGTCGGCCTCCTCTCGGAGCCGGTCGGCGGTCTCCGTTTTCGTCTGGATCGAGACGCGAACGTCTGCGAGGTCATCCTGGAGTTCCTCGTCTCGTTCTTCGAGGTCGTCGATATGCTGTTCGACACTCGTCTCGGCACCGGAATCTGCGCCGGGGTCGACCTCGCGCTCGAGATCTGCGAGCAACTCGTTGCGTTCGTCGGCGAGTTCCTCGCGCGCTTCTTTCCGCTCCCGAATCTCGTCTTTCGCGTCCTCGCGGTCGCGTTCGGTCTCGGTGATCTTCGATTGGAGGTCGTCGATCTCCTCGCCGAGCGTCTCGATCTCCTCGCGGGTCTCTTCGTGGCGCTCGAGCACCTCCTGGGCCGTTTCGAGCGTCTCCACGGCCTGGTCTCGCTGGGCCTCGTAGTGGTCGATCTGTTCCGTGAGCTCGTCGCGCTCTTTCTCGAGTGTGTTCAGCGTTTCGTGGAGATCCTGCTCCTCTTTTTGCTCGACCTGCGAGCGGACGTCATCGAGGACCTCCCGCTGGCCGTCGAGGACGGACTTGACGCCGAGCCGTGCATCGCTCGCGCGCTCGCGATACTCCTCGAGTGCACCCAGTTGCAGGAGGTCGTCGATCATGTCCTGGCGCTCGCTCGGCGAGGCGTGGATGAGTTTGTTGACCTCGCCCTGGCGGACGTACGCGCAGTTGACGAACGCCTCGGCGTCCATTCGCAGGAGTTCGGTGACCGTCTTACGCACGTCGCGCGCGCCTTCGATGGTGTCTTCGGGCGTCTCGAGGACGCACTTGGTCGTCGTTGCGCGGTCGCCGCGCAGTTTGAGATGGCGTTCGATGTGGTACTCGCGGTTGTCGTGGGTGAACCAGAGTTCGACCTCCGACTCGTTCTCGCCGGTCGTGATCACGTCGTCGAGCGTGCGGTCGTCGAGCGCCTTCGAGCCGTAGAGGGCGAAGAAGACGGCCTCGAGCAGCGTCGATTTCCCGCTGCCGTTGACCCCGTGGACGACGGTGACGCCGCGCTCTAAGGTGAGGTCGGCGTCGCCGTAGCACTTGAAGTTCAGCATGCGGACGCGGTCGACTCTCATGCGAAATCACCCAGTGAGGCGTGGTCGGCGTCTCGGTCCGGCTCCGTGTCGGATTCTGCCTCGCCCGCTGTGTCATGTTCGGCTGTCTCACGTTCGGCTGTGTTACGCTCGTCTGTGTCACCCTCGGAATCTATCGGGTGTTCATCGTCTGCTGTGGCAGCAGCTGACGTTTTGGTGTCTTCGGTGCCTCCGGTACCCGAGTCAGCGGCGGCCGCCGAGAGCTGATCCGCAACCGTCGTCACATCTTCGTCCTCCGGCGCGCGCTCCGGTGCTGGCTCGAACGCAGACCGGTCGTCCTCGAGTAGGTCGCGAACACGGCGCTCAACTGACTCCCGGACGTTCGAATCGGGCAGGTCGTCGTTGCGGACCGTCTCGTCGATACTGCGCGCAGCGTCGCTGAGCCCGAGGTCACGGATTCGCTCGCGAACGGCCGCGTCCGGGTCGGCGAAGCTCACCGAGACCTCCTCGGCCTCGTCGGGGATGTCGCGTCGGTCGTTCATCCGGGCGACGAGTGCGCCGCGGTCGAGTGCGAGTTCCTCGACAGCGGCGGGAGTGATCGGCCGGCCATCGCCCTCGACGGTGACGATGGCGACGGCGTCTTCGACGTCGTGCTGGCGGACACGCTCCTGGACGCGGTCGATTCCCTCCCCTTCCTCGAGTTCGACGTCGACGAAAACGAAGTCGCGGGTGTCGGTGAGTGAGCGGCGGGTGATGGCGACCGCATTATCGCTGGCGTCCTCGCTCGTGGCCTCACTATCGTCAGCCGCGGACTCGAACTCGACCAGATTGTACCCTCGCGCTTCGCGTTCGCTCGCGCTCGCACGCTCGGTCGACCCGCAGTAGGTCACCCAGGTGTCGCACACCTCGGCGGTGTCTGGCTTGTGATTGTCTCCAAGGAGGACGGCGTCAAACTCGACTGTGGCCTCCTCGAGCATTCGCTCCGTATCCCAGTCGGCGTGGGCGAAGGGCTCGAACAGGCCATGGCTCACCAGCGCCGCGTGACTCGCGGCGTCGGGAACTGGTTCGAACTCGTACTCGAGTCCCTCGCGTCGCGAGCGGGGGACGAAGTCCTGGCCGTAGAAGGCGACATCGCCGACGACTTCGGGGTCGGGACCGAGGCGCGTTGCGAGGCCGATGTCGGCGAAGAGGTCGAGCCACTGGGCGTCGCGTTTGCCCTCGTGGTTGCCGACAACGGCGAGGAAGGGGATGTTAGCGTCCGCGAGCGTTCGGAGGACGTCGATCGTTCCCTGGAGGTCGACCAGTCCAGGCCGACGATCGTGAAAGAGGTCGCCGGCGTGGATGACGGCGTCGACGTCCGCTGAAACCGCGTCCTCGGCGACGTTGCGAAACGCCTCGAGGAAGTCTCGTCGTCGGGCGGGCGAGTTGTACTGCTGGTACCCGAGGTGGGTGTCGCCCGTGTGTATCACCCGTGTCATTGTCCCGTCGTTAGACAGGCGGCCCTAAAGTGGTTCCGCGACCGGAGTGAAAGTAGTCCCCGTTGAGAGGTTCCCGTGATCGACCCGCAGATATGGCTCCGCTCTGTTGTCGCAGCGAGAGAGTTGTCGTCGCCCCAATTCCTGTGCCCGGTTTTTCGACACGGTCGGTTCCGGAATCGAACGCAGACTCGTAACCACCTGAATTCCTGGACCCTCAGCCTCGCAACCTCGCAACCTCGCAACCTCGCAACCTCACGACCTCGCGAACTCAGGCGTCGATATCGAGACTGTAGAGACGCTTTCGCGCGTCCGAGAACGAAAACCGCGAGTCGACGACGTTCTCCTCGTCGAGGCGGTTCAGTGCGTACCGAACCGTCCGCGCCGGCAGCAGTGTCTCGTCTGCAATCTCTTGCTGCGTCATCGTATCGTTGTACTCGAGTACCTTCGCGACTAGCTTCGCACTTGGTGGGAGTTCTCGGACGTCATCCCAACTTCCTCGTTCCTGTTCGGACTCCTGTCGAAACGTTTCTGACGCGCTCATCGTATACCCTTTAGCAAATACGAGGTAATAATATTTTCTGTTTCATATAATGCCTAGCAGTTATATGGCGGACTGTCCGGGTTTTCGTGACAGTCAGCCAGAACGGACTCTCGAGTAGCGAGCGGTTGATCTAGACGTTAGTCGAATCGCGGTGAGCCGGGTACAGACGGGTGAATCTGTCGGTTCTGGCGGTTGCAGTCTGGGTGGGTGACCCGAAGCCTCTTATGAGCCAATACCCAAGGGACGGGTGATGACTGACACTGTGGACGACGTCGACCTCCCATATGACGAGGACGAGGCGTCCCAACAGGAGAAAATCCAGGCACTCGAGGACAAGCTGGAGATCCTCGAGTCGCAAAACGAGGAGATGCGAGACAAGCTCCTCGATGCGAACGCCGAGAACAACAAGTACCAGCAGAAGCTTGAGCGGCTCACGCACGAGAACAAGAAGCTAAAGCAGTCCCCGCTGTTCGTCGCCACCGTCCAAGAGATGACCGACGAGGGCGTCATCATCAAACAGCACGGGAACAACCAGGAAGCGCTGACCGAAGTCACCGACGAGATGCGCGAGGAGATCGAACCCGACGCCCGGGTTGCCGTCAACAACTCCCTCTCTATCGTCAAGACGCTCTCTAGCGAGACGGACGTCCGGGCCCGTGTGATGGAAGTCACCGAGAGTCCCGAGGTCAGCTACGAGGATATCGGCGGTCTGGAAGAGCAGATGCAGGAAGTTCGCGAGACCGTCGAGATGCCACTCGAGAAGCCGGAGATGTTCGACGATGTCGGCATCGACCCGCCGAGTGGGGTCCTGCTGTACGGTCCGCCGGGCACGGGGAAGACGATGCTCGCGAAGGCTGTCGCCAACCAGACCAACGCGACTTTCATCAAGATGGCCGGCTCCGAGCTGGTCCACAAGTTCATCGGTGAGGGTGCGAAGCTGGTCCGTGACCTGTTCAAGGTCGCCCGCGAACACGAGCCAGCCGTCATCTTCATCGACGAAATCGACGCCATCGCGGCCAAGCGGACGGAGTCGAAGACCTCCGGCGACGCCGAGGTCCAGCGGACGATGATGCAACTCCTGAGCGAAATGGACGGCTTCGAAGACCGCGGCGAGATCCGGATCATCGCCGCCACCAACCGCTTCGACATGTTAGACCGTGCGATTCTTCGCCCCGGTCGCTTCGACCGTCTCATCGAGGTCCCCAAGCCGAACCAGGAGGGTCGCGAGATCATCTTCGAGATCCACACCCGCGGCATGAACGTCGCCGACGATGTCGACTTCGCCGAACTGGCTACCGAAGCCGAGGAGGCCTCCGGTGCCGACGTGAAGGCGATCTGTACCGAAGCCGGGATGTTCGCCATCCGCGACGAGCGCACCGAGATCCAGATGGAAGACTTCCTGGGCGCGTGGGAGAAGGTTCAGGCCGAATCCGACGAGACCCAAGAGGTCTCGAAGACGTTCGCCTGAATCGATCACTCCAGTCGGCTCATCTCAGTTTTGTTCGTTCGCTCTTGTGTAGTACTTTGTTGATCTCGAAGCGTAGCTTTGATAGCGTGTTTGAGTGTTACTCTTCCCGGTTTTCGCAGTAGCTTTCGTCGAAGTTGAAACGCCCGGAAATACTGCATGACTTCGTCTTTTGGAATATCTCGATGGGGGAGAGAGTCACGGTTGCAGCAGCGATTCGTGGCTCTCGCAGGTATTGACATGGACGTTTTCATCGGCATATTCACCGTCGCCGTGGACGGCGTATTCGTGGTTGAATGGTCGTCCTTCTCTAAGTGGGTCGTATGCTCGGAATCTGCCAGTATAGACTGCTAGTGGCTCCTTCTCGCTCATTACCGGTCAGAACGTCAGCGAGGGCAAGTAACACCGTTACGCCAGTGAATCTTCTGCAACAGGTCCGCTGCGACCGATTCCGATCCAAGCACACCAAGCAGAATCATGCCTAACTGACACCGCTGACGCCGTGTCCTTGCTCTCTTCAATTCCACAGCGATAGCTGAACAGTATCAATAATCACCCCCGGAAGACAGATGTAATATAATAAATATTCACCATTATATAACTTTCGCAGAAAGATATAAATTGTCCTATAATATTACTTTCAATTGCAATGAATGGTAAAAACCGCCAGGTGAATAGTAGAATTAATCGTCGAAAAATCCTCCAAACCTTTGGTGGAGGAGGGGCTGCCCTTACGGCCGTCCCAGTCATCGGTTCAGCGACGGGTTCCAACAGTTATGTTGGCTATACATACGATACTCTCACCCATGCATCGGGTCATGAGGTAAGAGGGCGAATCAACGAAGACGATCTTACTGGAACCATTAGCGTTGCAGGTTTTGACATCGAACTCAGTAAGTTAGAGAAACTGAACCAGAAAAATGGATCCATTGACATAAGGAGAGTTGGTGTTCTTGATGGGGAGAATTACGTTTATGAAACCTCTGAGAACAAAATTCCACTAAAGGTGAACGTAGTCAAATTTGGACAGTCGATTTCCGGAATGCTAAGTCGTCCATGCGGTGAATTTGGTCATCTTGGTTTCTATCTGTTAGATATAGATGGCATACAAGAAGGTTTTAACATAGATATAATGTCTATTGATTCTAAGTGGAAAGATCATACCTTGGGCTTTAATGTGCCGGAAAAAGGTCTCCCTACAGATTCGAGTCCAGCTCGATTTATTGAGCAAAAGAGAATCGAATATAATACCGAAGATCTGATTAATGAGCTAGCTAACAAAGAAAATGACGATTTCGTTGATCAAGAGAGTTTCCGCATACAGGCTGATGAAGACGCAGGGAATATTCACGAGATCCGTACTGTCAGCGATGATCTCGAGGGTAACTGTGAAGAGTCAAATATGGAGTATTGGATGGGCGTTTCGGCAGATGATGCGACAGCCTACGATTACGATGAGATCGGATTTAGTCAGTCAAACAGATGGCGATTCTGGGTGTTCTTCTCGGAGCGTCCAGACGACGTCTTTCCAGATAGCTGTGATCCAGCAAACTTCATTCACCCAAGCAATTATTCCCTCCACGTAGAACCCCACGATGAAAATCATTATAACGATCTCTACTTCTCACATCCTGAACCAGATGATGGAGATGGAGAAAGCGGTAATGATGAAGTCGGTTTGGCCTTAGACATTATCGGTGCCGCTGGTGGCCGTCTTACTGAGATTGGTGCGAGTATTGCGGACTATGTAATGGCAGGGTCGGGCAGCTCGACGGAAGTTAACTACGAACAGGGTGGTGCAATTTACAATTTCGACGTTGATTTGGATGGAGAGTATGATGATCTTCCCAGAGAGTTGTCTAATGAAGCTCAAACAACCCAATTCTCTCTCCGAGTACACAACGAACTGCATCCAGACGATTCACCCTACCTCGTCTCATTCCATCCACAATACACTTTCCACTATGCAGACAGTAATTCATGTGACTGTTTCCACGCCATGCCAATTGCCGCATACAAAACTATAGGACCCAACATAGCGTGGAGTGCGTTGTACGAATCTGTGCATGTGGACTGAAGTAGGCTATCAGCAGTAAAGTAAGGATATCAAAGACCATCCTAGTTATGTTTGTCTGCAGTTTATTTGGTGAAATTAGTTAATGAACACACAACATAGGTGGTAAATGAATTAACTTAATGAAGCGCACTCGGATCTTGAGTCAATATATTCATCGTGAATTCTGAAACTAATAGCATCTCCTTCGTCTTGTGAGCAATCTAACTCGAAATTGGTTGTTTCTTCTAATCCAGAATCGACTTCTATCGCACCCGTTAATTCCATATTCTTTGATATTCTTTCTATTTCTAGAGTGGTTTTTGATGATGGGTTCAATCCGTTCTGGCCTTCATCAGGTAAGTCAATATTTTGATGGTAAAGTACTTCATTAGAACCATATATTTTGATATTCACATTCATGGGCTCATTCGTGTGATTTATTACGTTTACTTGGAATGTACGTACTTCATTTCGAAAAGAGCATCCAGCCAGGATACCCGAGATGGGAAGAACTGAAGATAGTATTTTTCTTCTATTGAAACCCATGCCTAAAATTTTTGCTAGAAGTGTAAATTGCTTTCGGTCTCAGCCAATTTGTAGATGAAATAATATTCAAACAATTGATTGTTCGTTTTTACCGTTCCGAACATGGACATCGGCTTGAGTCTACAGCGTCGCAAACACGAGCCACGGCACGATGAACAGCGCCACGGTCAACACCGCGAGGATCAACAGATAGCCGATACCGGTGCCGACCGCGGTGATCCAGGACGGATGGTTAAACTCGGAGAGATCGACTGCCATATTCCTACCGTTCGGTGACGAGGCTATAAACGTACCGGAGACGAGTGTCGAGCGAGGCTGGCGTTCTGTACCGTGC